>JAFWVQ010000046.1 GCA_017523925.1 Clostridia bacterium | reverse complement strand
ATCGCCATGGCCTTCTTGAGATCGCGCTCGCTGGGGGTGAACACCGCGTGAAGCGGAGCGACCTGGCGGGGGTTGATGATGGACTTGCCGTCGAAGCCCATCTTGCGGATGAGGGTCGCCTCGGCGATGAAGCCCTCCTCATTATTGACGTCCGAATAAACGGTGTCCAGCGCCATGATGCCTGCGGCCTTCGCGGCGTTCACGATCATGCCGCGCGCAAACATCAGCTCAACGCCCTCGGGGGAGCGGGTGGTCTTGAGGTCGGTTACGTAGTCCTCCGCGCCAAGCGCGATGCCGATGAGGCGCTTACTTGAGAAGGCGATCTCCTTCGCGTTCAATACGCCGATCGCGCTCTCGATAGCCGCCATCATGCCGGTGGAGCCGACGGGGATGCCCGCTTCGCGCTCGATGCGCTCGATCTCCCTTTCGCAGTCGATAACGTCCTGCGCGGTCTCGGTCTTGGGAAGGCGGATAACGTCCGGCCTGGCGCGAACGATCGCCTCAAGGTCCATGACGCCGATGCCGCTCGAAAGATCGTTTATGCGAACCACCAGCTCCTTTTTGCCGTAGTTGAGCGTGGTGAGCGCCTTATAAACAAGAAAGCGAGCCGTATCCTTTTCGGTTATGGCAACGCTGTCCTCTAAATCAAACATAATGGAATCCGAGCCGTAGATATGCGCGTCTCGGATCATGCCGGGGTTGTTTCCCGGAACGAAAAGCATGCTTCTTCTAAGTCTTTCGCTCATTTTGCCTTTACCTCGCTGAACACATAGTCGGTGCTCTCTGCGGCGCGGTAGGCGGCTGCCAGAGTGCGCGCGGCAACGGTGCAGTCCAAAGCGCCCTTATCCACGGCGGTGACCTTCGCGGCCTTGACGCCGAGCTCCTCGAGCGTTTCACGGATGACCTTTTCGATCTGCTTGCCGAACTGCTGCATAACGTCGCTTTCAAGGGAAAGCTCGATGCCGTCGTTCGCCTTCGGCTCAATGGTAACGATGATGTCGCTCGACTCCATCGTGCCCGCAACGCCGGTAGTGATGATGTTCATAATGACCTCCAAAGCGTTTTGTGGTTGTTGTTTTATGCCGTGCGGAAAACCTGTGCTGCCCATCCGCACGCACCAAATGATATTTTATACCTTTTTCTTGTGTTTTTCAACCCCAACGGCGGCTTATTTCCAATTAAAACGCATAATATAAGCGTTCTTCGCATGCTTGCTGCGGATTAAACGCAAATCGAACCGCCGTAAACGAATAAAGCCGCGCCATTGCGGCGGGCGGTGAATGGGCAGGAGTGTATATGGCGGCGGCGAATGCGATCCGGCGCGGAAAGCGGAGCGTCACTCATCCTCGTCATTCTTCTCGCTTTCGAGTATCGCAAGCACCTTCTTTTTGATCCTTTGAAGGGCGTTATCGGCGGCCTTGGGCGTGCGCCCGGTCGCTTCCCCGATCTGCTTATAGCTCATGCCTTCCAAAAACAGCGCAAGCACCTGCTTCTCGAAATCGGTCAGCTTCTGCGCGATCTTCTGCACGAGCCGCCGCTCCGACTCGCGGCTTATGAAAAGCTCCTCGGGGCTCTTTGCCGCGGCGCCGAGCATATCCCCGAAGGTGGCGGAAGCCTCGTCCTCCTCCGAAAGCGGCTTGTCGAGCGAGATATAGTTGTTCATCGGGGTATGCTTCTTCCTCGTGGAGCTCTTGACCGCCGCAATTATGCTGTTTTTGATGCAGACCTCCGCAAACGAGCGGAAGCTCGTTCCCCGCCCGTTGTCGAAATCGCGGATCGCGCCGAAAAGCCCGATCGAGCCCTCCTGCAGAAGGTCGGCATTATCCGCTCCTATAAGGAAATACGGTCTCGCCTTCATGCGAACGAGGGGCATGAAGCGCATGATGAGCAGGCGCTCCGCATCCTTGTCGCCGTGCTTTGCGAGCGCGGAAAGCGCCTCATCGCTCATCGCTTCATAATTCGGTTTTGAGCCGTTGTCGGTCATTCGATATTTTTAAGCCCCTCATACAGCTCGTTGAACGAGCGATTCTTCGCGCACCGCCCGAACGAAAGCTCCCTGTCCTCCCCGAATTCGAGAAGGAAGCATTTTGTGAGCTCCTCCACGGTCTGCTCCAGCGCGGTGAAGAACTGCGTGTATGCAAAATCGCGGGCGGGCGTGCCTTCATCAAAGCTTGCGGTTATCAGCGATTCCGTGACCTGATCGAGCGGGTAGAGCTTTATGTGCATGAGCTCGTGAACTATCACTTCCTCGATATTGGTCTGCGTCGGCCGCGCGGCGTTCAAAAGCAGGATCGCCTTTCTATCGTCGCAGTCTATCTTGAAATCGCCGGTCTTTCGCCAATCGGTGTCGCGCACGAACTCCAGCTTCACGTCCCACTGCGGTGAGATGCGAAGCTTTTTTACATATTTTTCAAAGAGCTCCCGCGCTTTTTCCTCGTTCATTCTGCATCCTGCCTGTTCTTTTCAAACATGATTATCGCCGCCGCGACCGCCGCGTTCAGCGAATCGATGCTGCCCTTGATCGGTATCGAAACGAGAAAATCGCATTTCTCCTTCACGAGCTTGCCCAGGCCGTCGCCCTCGCCGCCGATAACGAGCGCAAAGCCGCCCTTCATATCGGTTTTATACATGCTCTCGCCCGCCATATCCGCGCCCGCGATCCAAAGACCGGCTTCTTTGAGCTGCTCCATCGCGGCAACGATATTCACAACGCGAGCTATGCGCATGTGCTCCGCCGCGCCCGCCGAGGTCTTTACCACGGTTGCGGTAACGGGAGCGGAGCGCCTTTTGGGAATAACAACGCCGTGCGCGCCCGCGCATTCGGCGCTTCTTATGATCGAGCCGAGATTATGGGGGTCCTCGATGCCGTCGAGCAGGATAACGAAGGGCTTCTCGCCCTTTTCCTCGGCGTAGGCAAGGATATCCGAAAGCTCGCTGTACTCAACGCCCGGTATCTCCGCCACTATGCCCTGATGGTTGCCCGGCCTGCCGTCGTGCCCAAAGGGCATGCAGATCTCATCGAGCCTGCGCCTGTCCACCTCGCGGATAACCTGGTTCTTTTCGCGCGCCATCGCCACGATCTCGCCGAGCGAGCCGTCGTGCTCCGCGGTAACGAGTATGCGGTCGATGCTCCTGCCGCTCTTGACCGCCTCGCGCACGGGGTTCCTGCCCATGATGATGTTCGGCAGCTCCTCGGGCTCAACGGCGGATTGTTCCCTCGCGCCTTCGGGCGCATCATAGCGCGGCCGCTCCTCAAAGCGAGGCTTGCCGCCGAAGACTCTGCCGTTTTCGCCGTCAAAGCGGGGCTTGTCGCCATAGCTTCTGCCGCGTTCGCCGCGTTCACCGTCAAAGCGGGGCTTGTCGCCGTAGCTCCTGCCGCGCTCGCCGCGTTCGCCCTCGAAGCGGGGCTTGTCGCCGTAGCTTCTGCCGCGTTCGCCGCGTTCACCGTCAAAGCGGGGCTTATCGCCAAAGCTTCTGCCGCGTTCGCCCTCAAAACGGGGCTTGTCGCCGTAGCTCCTGCCGCGCTCGCCGCGTTCACCGTCAAAGCGGGGCTTGTCGCCGTAGCTCCTGCCGCGCTCGCCGCGCCTGCCGCCTTCATTACCGCCTCTGCCGCCCTTGCCGCCAAAGCGCCTTAGATCCCTGTTATAATCTGCCATTTTCTGCTCCTTGTTTTCGTTTTATGTGTTGTTATATGTTACTCGGCGCTTTCCGAAAGGATCAGCCTCATAATTTCATTTAGTCGTTCGTTTTCGCCCGAAAGGTAAAGAAAACCTATCAGCGCCTCAAGCCCCGTCGCGGTGCGGTAATCCATTATGGAGGCGCTCTTCGGCACCGTGCCGATATGGGAGTTTCTGCCGCGCTTATACACGGAGAGCTCCTTTTCGCTCAAAAGGGGCTCGATCGCCCGAAACGCCGCCGCCTGCGCCTTGGCGCAAACAAGCTTCGCCGCGCGCTGATGCAGGCCGTGCACGGTGAGCGTGGTGGTCTCAAGCAGCATCGTGCGCACGAAAAGATCGTACACCGTGTCGCCCATATAGGCGAGCGAGAGCGGCGCAAGCTGCGCGGGGTCGGCCGTCATAGCGAAGGCTTCGCCCATCAGGCGCGCCTCGATGCCCTCCGCAGTATTCGCTTTTTCTGTGTTGTTCGCATATTCCATCATTATACATTATAGCGCATAAGCTGAAAAAATCAAGGGCGTTTTGGGCTTTTTCAACGATTGAATTTTGGTTTTTTTGGTGATATAATCATAATATACACCATATGAAAGGATTTTCCCAATGAGCGCATCATCGAAACCCGATCCGATCCATTATCCGAGCATCACCGAGCGCGGCACCGTGGTCATCCTCGCCACCGGCGGCACCATCGCGGGCAGCGGCGAGTTCGGCATGCAGACCGGCTATACCTCCGGCACGCTGAGCGTTCAGGCGCTCATAGACGCCGTGCCGCAGCTTTGCGAGCTTGCGCCGATCGCCGCCGTGCAGATCTGCAATATCAATTCCGATGATATCACCGCGTCCATCTGGTTTCGGATCGCATCGGCGATAAACGAGCTTGCCGAAAACGAGCTCGTAAGCGGCCTCGTTATCACGCACGGCACCGACACGCTCGAGGAGACCGCATATTTTCTGAATCTGACCGTCAAAACCGATAAACCCGTGGTCGTCACCGGCTCCATGCGCCCGGCGACCTCGATCTCGTCCGACGGCGCGCTCAACCTCTACCAGTCCGTTTGCGTTGCCGCCTCTGAGGCTTCGCGCGGGCGCGGCGTGCTCGCCGTGTTTTCGGACCGCATCTTCGCCGCGCGCTCCGTCGAAAAGCTGAGCACCTACAGCGTTACCGCCATCTCGGCAAACGAAACGGGCTGCCTCGGCATCATACGCAACCGTGAAATTTTCTATTACGAAAGCACCACAAAGCGGCACACGATGAATACCGAGTTCGACGTTTCCGCTCTTGGCGAGCTTCCGAAAACGCCCATCATCTATTTCGCCGTAGATCAGGATCCCGCGCTGCTCCGCTTCGCCGCCGAGCATTCAAGCGGCATAGTCATCGCGGGCGCAGGCGCAGGCGAATTCAGCGAAAGCTTCAAGAGCGTCATCGACTCGCTCGACATCCCCGTCATCATCAGCTCGAGGATCGACGGCGGCATCATAACGCAGGATTCGGTGCTCTGTGAAAACAGCGTTGCGGCAAACAATCTTTCCCCGCAGAAGGCGGCGGTGCTGCTGCGCCTTGCGCTCGCCTGCGGCAAGAGCGATAAAAACGAGCTGCTGCGCATCTATTCCGAGTATTGATGCGCCGCCGATTTGGGTTTTGAGATGAACAGCGAGATAAATGCAGAGATAAAAAAGCTTGCGGCCGAGCTCATCGCCTCGGGGGCGTATAAGATCATACTCAGCGGCGCGAAAAGCGGCGACTTTCGGCGCATAAGCCTGAAGCTCGCGGACGGCGAATACTTCGCCGAGAAGCTGACCGAGAAGCAGGCGTTTCACGAGCGCATCCCGCTCGAAGCTGCCGAGAGCCGCATAGCGGAGCTTTTTTCGGATTTTTCGCAGCTCAACGCATGGAGCGAAAAATACGAATTCACAGCCAAAATAAGCAAAAAGGGCAAGCTTTTGGCGGGAAAGCACGCCGCAAAGGCCGCGCCCAAGGCGGAGAGCGCACGAAACCGCGAAAAGAGCTATCTTCTTTCAAACCGCGGCGCAATCCCCCCGCTGGTGGATATGGGCGTTATGGGCGCGGACGGGCGGGTGATCAAGTCCATGAACGATAAGTTTCGCCAGATCAACCGCTTTTTGGAGCTGATCGACGAGCTGGTGAAGGACGAGCCCTCCACACCGGAAAAGCCGCTGCGCATAGTCGATTTCGGCTGCGGAAAGAGCTATCTTACCTTCATAGTTTACTACTATTTCACCGAGATAGCAAAGCGCACCGTGATCATGACGGGGCTCGATCTCAAGCGGGACGTGATAGATTTTTGCTCGAAGCTTTCCGAAAAATACGGCTATAAAAACCTCAGCTTCTACTGCGGCGACATAGCGGACTACGCGAGCGAAAACGGCGGGAGGATCGACCTTATGCTCTCTCTCCACGCCTGCGACACCGCAACCGATCTTGCGCTCTATAACGCCGTTCGCTTCGGCGCGAAATACATCCTCTCCTCCCCCTGCTGCCAGCACGAGCTGAATAAGACTGCCGAGCTTTCTTCGTTCCCGCTCTTCGACGACGGCGGCATTCTGAGGGAGCGCATTTGTGCGCTTATGACCGATTCCATTCGCCAAAAGCTGCTGTATTCGCTTGGGTATTCCTCAAGGGTGATGGAATTCGTGGAGCTTTCGCACACGCCGAAAAACCTTGCGATCCGCGCAAGGAAAACGAATATCCCGCTTGAAAAAAGAAAAGCGGCGCTCGCCGAGGTCGAAGCAGCGCTTTCATCCATGAAGACCGAGCAAACGCTTCACGCGCTGCTTGAAAACGGCGGCTTTTTTGAAAAAATGAGGTGAACCCATATGAAATTGCTTCTTACCGCCTTCGACCCGTTCGGCGGCGAAAAAGTGAATCCCGCGCAAAGGGCGGTCTCGCTCGTCGGCGAGGGCGGCGGCATTGAAACAGTCAAGCTGACCGTGCCGACCGTTTTCGGCGAGGCTTCGCGCATAGTCATCGAGGCGATGCGCCGCGAAAAGCCGGATGCGGTTCTCTGCATCGGGCAGGCGGGCGGCAGGGCGGCCGTTACGCCCGAGCGCGTGGCGATAAATCTTGCCGATGCGCGAATTGCCGACAACGCCGGAAACCGGCCTGCGGATGAGCCTGTCGTACCCGGTGCGCCAGATGCCTATTTTTCCACGCTGCCCATAAAAAAGATGGTTGAAGCCATCCGCGAAAGAGGCATCCCCGCCGAGGTGTCGAACACCGCCGGAGCCTTCGTTTGCAACGAGCTAATGTACTCGGTGCTTCATGCGCTGAAAACCGAGTTTCCGTCCGCTGTCGGCGGGTTTATGCACGTTCCGTTCATCCCCGAACAGGCGGCAAGCAAGGGTGCAACCGTGCCGAGCATGAACTTAAACGACATAGTTTGCGCGATAGAGGCGGCGATATCGGCCATCGCCGAACAATTGAACAGCTAAAATGCCGAAAGGCAGAAAATACAATACTTAACAGGAGAAAAACATGAACAATTTCGATCAAAAATACTGCTTGGATTCCTTCGAGCGCCTGCTTGAGAAGGACAGCACCACCGGTCAGTACGAGGAAGTGCAGGCTCTCATCTGCGAGATGCTCGATGAGATCAAGGTTCCCTACGAGGTCACCCGCAAGGGCGGCGTTATCGCGAACCTCGGCGGCGAGGGCGATGCGCTGGTCGTTACCGCGCATCTGGACGACATCGGCCTGATGGTGCGCCACGTGAATGCGGACGGCACGCTGAACGTCTGCGCCGTGGGCGGCCTGTATCCGTTCTACTGCGTAACCGAGAACGTTCGCATCTACACGCGCGACGGCAAGGTCTACACCGGAAGCATCTGCCGCACGCCGAACAGCGTTCACGTTACCGAGGAGGAGCTGCGCGTGGCACTGCCCGACTACCGCACGAACGTCTGCGTGGTGCTCGATGAGGACGTGAAATGCGCTGCAGACACCCATGCGCTCGGCATCGACACCGGCGATATGATCGCGCTCTATCCGCGCTTTGAGTTCACCAAATCGGGCTATATCAAATCCCGCTTTATCGACGACAAGGCCTGCGCCGCCGTGCTGCTCTCCGCTATGAAGCGCATCAAGGAGCAGGGGATCAAGCTGAACCGCAAGGTTTACGCGTATTTCGCCATGTATGAGGAGATCGGCCACGGCACGGTTTATCTGCCCGAGGACGTGAAGGATATCCTTGCGATCGACATCGCCCCCACCGGCCCCGATCAGAATTCGGACGAAAAGAAGGTCTCCATCTTCTGCAAGGATTCGCGCTTCCCATACCATTGGGGCATGACGAACGAGCTGCGCGAGGCGGCAAAGGCTTCGGGCGCGGACTTCGTTATGGACATCTTCACGCCCCATTACGGCACGGACTGCGATCCGAGCGTGCTCGCGGGCTACGATATCCGCCATGCCGCCATCGGCCCCGGCACCGCGAACAGCCACGGCTACGAGCGCACGCATATCAAGGGGCTTGAGAATACCTATAAGCTGCTTATGGCGTATATCACGAAGTAAACCGTATTTTTTGAGATAAAGATAAGAAGCTGCAAACCTTTTCGGGTATGCAGCTTCTTTTGATTCGATAAGTTTTTTGTTCGATAAGTTTTTGAATAATTATTCCGAAGCGAACGCCCCTTCGGGGTCATGCGCTCACATCTGCTGCGGGCCGACGTACTTTGCGGGGCCGAATGCAAGGATGCACAGGAAAATATACGAAATGAACACGAGACCGATGCCGAAGCCGGTGCTTTTGCCGAAGGCATGGGCAAGCCTAATGCAGCTCTTGATGCCAACGATGATGCCGTAGATCGGGATCAGCAGAAGGAACATTTTTGCGCCCTGGCCGCAGATGATCTCGAAGAGGACCCAGATATTGTAGCCGGGGATAAGGCATTTCCAGCCCGGTCTGCCGGCTTTGGTGAAGATCTTCCACAATGCCGCGATCATAACGGCGAAAATGATGCCGCAGACGATCAGATAGGCGATCAGCGCGCCCGCAGATATGTCGGACGAGGATTGTAGCCATAGGTCGTACCCGAGGATGGTGTTGAGAAGCATACTTGACCCTCCCTTAACGGAAATAATATTCGCCGCTGTGCAGTTGTGTATATTGTAGCATCTATTACAATAAAAGTCAATACCGCGGTACCCACTTCCGCCGATCGCACGCGGGCCTTGCTTCACGCCCTATTTGGCGCGTTCGGCGCCGGCGAAGAAAAGGGATGAGGGATGGGGAAAAGCCGGGGAAAGCTCGGGAAAAACTCCGAAAAGCCGGAGAAAGCCCGGGAAAGGCTTGGGAAAAGCTCCGGAAAAGGCATGAAAAAAGGGGGCCGAAGGGCGTGTCCGCATAAGGAGATATAGGTTTTCAGCAGAATATAACACTTTTTCCAATACAAGCGCTCCGGGAATACCGTTCGCATTCCCGGAGCTCATTCTAATTCAAGATTTCGGCTGAAAACCGCGCAGCGCCTCAAAAGAGCAGATTTTCGTGTCAGACGAGGCGAAAAGCGGAGAAATACTCGGAGTGGTCTTTCGAGCATTTTCAACGAAGTATGGCGCGAAAAGATGCCTTTTGAGGCTGTTTATCCTTATGCGGATGCGCCTAAGGGCCCCCTTTCAATCGTAAATCGAGTTCGCTCGCGGCTCACATCTGCTGCGGGCCGATGTAGCGCGACCTGCCGAAGCCGAGTATGCACTCGAATACCGGCGAGAGGAACGCGAGTCCGAAACCGAAGCCCGTGGTCCTTCCGAAGGCGTGCGCGAGCTTGATGTTCGTCAGAATCATCCAATAGATATTGTATAACGGGATGAGCAGGCGGAACATCGCGGTGCCCCTGCCGCAAACGATCTTATAGAGCACCCAGTTGCCGTAAAAGGGTATCAGCGCCGCCCAACCGGGCTTGCCCGCCTTCTCAAAGATCGCCCATAGCGCCGCATAGCTGATGATTATCTCGGCGATCATCAGAAGCAGGTAAAAAGTAAACAGTATCGGCGATTCCTGGCTCAATTGATCGTAATAGCTCATGATTTCTCCCTCCTTTTAGAGTTTTCCGTGTTTGAACGTGGTTATGATAACATATTCGCCGTGGCAATTCAATACTGCGGGCGTGACAAATCCATGGCAAAGCGGTTTTTGCGCTTCCTCCGCGCCTCCTCCGCGCTTCCTCCGGCTCGGCTTACTCCCCCCTCTCCTTCGGGCGATAGTATGCTGCGGCGGGTCCGAAATCGCGCGTCAGCGTGCGCCCGTCCCTGAAGCGTGTCATGAAAAGCAGCGTCATATAAAGATCGCCCGCGCAGCCGCCGAAATGAAAGGCGAACAGCAGCGCAGAAAAGAAGCGGCTCCATTGATCCGGCAGCAGGAGCGCCATCGCAAGGAAAACGGCGTTGAAAACCACGAACGGAGCAAGCAGCGCGATCAGGCTTGCGCTCCTGTAAACGTAGATATCCGGCACTCCGCAGTATGCCGCGCCGAGCGTGAGCCCGAATTTGAGCTTTTGCCCCGTCAGAAGCTTATACGCGGCGCCGTGCACGAGCTCATGCAGAACGATGTAAACGACAAACAGCAGGAAAAAAGCGAGCATGCCGCTTAGGGTGAGATCATCGGTGAAATCCCTCGGGCGCATTATCCGCAGCGCAGCAGCCACGATCAGCGCGGTTATCACTATCGCCGCAATATTGAGGATCACCGCAAAACGCTTATCCTGAACGTCCACCCGCATGACCTCTTCATAGCCCTCGGGCAGCTCGGTCTCATAAGTTCTTCCTTTTTTATCCGTCATTTTTACCTCGCGCAGGCTCAAAAAACCAAGCCTTTTTCTCGATAATGCTTCACTTTCTTAAAACGTAGCTCTTCCCGAGCCCCGGCGCGAGCTTTGCGCGGATATCCTCCGCCGTGCCGCCCTCGATCGTGGATTTATCGACGGCCAGCGCATTGTTCGCAGTCTGGTAGATGAAGAAATACTCGCTCGTTTCGATCACCCTTGCGACGGAATCATAGCTGCGGCTGCCGACCGCGTCCTCACCCTCGAGCGATGAACGGATGGTGAAGAGCTCATCGCGGAATTCGTAATCGTATCGGCAGTCCCTGTAATTCCCGAGGCGATCATATGCAAGCTTGGGAATGAAGAAATGCACGAACACCGTCAGCGCGAGCAGCGGCAGTGCGATTACGAGCCAAAACGCGCTGTACGGCCCCGAGCCGCCGCGGACCGACTCATAGATGAAGAAGCCGATCATCAGCCCGCTCAATAAAAACCCGATCAGGCTCAGCTTTCCCATTCCGGCGTGAAACATCGCCTTTACCGTTTTTTGATCCGTTTTTCCGGATGCCTTGATATTCATTTTTGCTCCTTCCGTATTAGAAAATACTTTATACGATTTTACCCTATTCCGCCGCCTTCGTCAATACCGAGCGCGTGCAAGGCGGAGCAGACCGCATGCCGCGATTACACATTCATGTGCAATTATTTGCACATGAAAATCGTATTTTTTCTTGAAAATTCGAGCTTTTTATGTTATAATAAATACATAAGAAAGCCAAGGAGGTCCAAGCTATGAACACAAGAGAATTTGCAAGGAAGCACGGAAAAACGACCGATTGGATCCGCGAGCGCTGCAAGGAAAGGCTCATCCCGCTCTCGGGCAAAAGGGCGAACGGCCGCTGGGATATCCCCGAGGAAGCGGAGCTGCCCCCCTGCACGGGAAGGTTCGCCGCATACCTGATCGAAAACATCGCAGAGCGCGAAAACGGAAGGGAAGTGCCGCTTTACAACGACTCGACCGAGGCGAGGGCGAAGGTCTCCATCGGGTATCTTCTGCGCTGGAGCTTCATCGCCGAAAGCGGCGACGGCGGCTATATCCTGCTCGATCGCGGGCGCCAACTGATGCTGCGGCTTCGCGACCGCGTGGAGAGCGAGCGCACCGAGACCACCGAGGCGAGGATCGGCGTGGAAGGCGGCAAGGCATCGGCCTTTGCAGGCAGGAAGACCGAGAAGAAGATCGTTTAAGAGGATGGTTCGATCTGCTCTCATCTGCGCTCGATGGCGGCACGGCAAACGCCGGCGGCGCGGACGGACAACCTATTAACCCGATAAAAAACGCGGCAGGGGCGAAAAAGCTCCTGCCGCCGCGTATTCTTTTTTGCCGCTTACGCTATGCCGATCGCAAGCCTGAGAATCGCCACCGCGTCCGCGATGGTCACGGCGCCGTTGCCGTCGATATCGGCATTTGCGAGGTTGAGCGCATCGGTGCCGATGAGCTGCATCGCGCAGCGCATCGCAAGCACCGCGTCCGCGACCGTGACGCTGCCGTTTCCGTCCGCATCGCCGGGCAGAACGGTGCTTCCGGTGAAGTGCGCGCAAACGGCCGTAATATCGGTCGGCGCATCGCTGTAATAATGGTAGTAGGCGTTATACAGGCTGTACCAGGTGCCGTTCGAGATGAAGGCATCGGCCTGATCGTAGAAGCCCTCAAACTGCTCGCCTTCCTCGGGCGAAGCGAAAACGTAGAGATTATTCGCGCCGGAGGAGTAGTCGTGGTTGGAGAAATAGCCGATATAGCCGCTTCCGCGCGCGGTGATCGAATCGAGCGGAAGATTGGGGCAGTTCGAAAGATCGAGCGAGCGCATGGGGTTGGCCATGCAGCCGAGCGCCATAAGATAGGGATTGTTCGAAAGATCGAGCGAACCGAGCAGGTTCGCGGAGCAGTCGATATTCTCAAGCGAAACGCAGGTGGAAACGTCCAGCTCGGTGAGCCTGTTCGTGTCGCAATGCAGCTGATTGAGCGCGGTGCAGCCGGTGAGCACGAGCTGCTCAAGCTGATTCTCCCAGCAGGTCAGTATCGCAAGCGAGGCGTGGTTGCTCAGATCCAGCGCGGTGAGCGCGTTCTCCTCGCAGTTGATGGTCTCAAGCGCGGGATTCTGCGAAAGATCGAGCGAAGTCAGCTCGTTTCCGGTGCAGTACAGGCTCACAAGGCGCGGGTTGTTGGTGAGGTCGATCTCGGTGAACAAATTGTCGCTGAAGCTCAGATGCAGCAGCGCGGGGTTGCTCGAAAGGTCCAGCTCGCTCAGCGCGTTGTCGTAGCAGTACAGATACCAGAGCTCGGGATTATTTGAAACGTCCACCTCCGAAAGCAGGTTGCTGCCGCAGGAGAGGATCTCGAGCGCGGGGTTCTCCGAAACGTCGATCGAAGAAACGCGGTTGCCGCTGAAATAAAGGTCGCTCAGCGCGGGGCAGCCCGAAACGTTGATCTCGGTGATGCTGTTCTCCCAGCAGACCACGCGGCTGAGCATCGGGCAATCCGCAAGATCGAGCCCGCCGGCAAGGTTTCTGCCCGCAACATGCACGATCATGAGCCTTAACTCGCCGTCCACACCGATCCACTGAAACGTTCTCTCGCCCCAGGCGTCGCTGCCCCAGCTCTCGGGATCGTTCGGATCGTAGCTCGAGCTGAGCTTGGTGCCGTTTTTAACGCCGCTTGCATCGGTCTGCTCCATGAAGCCGACGCATTTGTCGTAGTCATGGGCGTTGTACCCTTCGGGCACCACCCACTCGGGGGTCGCTCCGCCCCTCTGCTCGATCGCCGGCAGGGCGGAAACGGGGATGCTCACAAGCGCCATCACCAGCGCAAGGGCGAGCGCGAGAGCGGTTTTTACCGTTTTTTTCATCTGTTTAACCTCCAAAAAACTGTTATGGGTATCGAATTCCTGCGCAGTGCGCAGAAGAATACCTTCCGATTATATCATCCGATTCGATATCGGTCAACATTTCACGCGGCGCGGCTTTGCGTTTTTTCCCGAGCTGCCGCGCTTTTCCGCTTCGTCCGCGGCCAAGCGGCTCAATAATCGAAGCGATGATTGTCCACCCGCACGCTCGAAGTGGGCTTTTCCCCCGCGAAGGGCTTGCGGATCTCGATCAGGTTCAGCACGGTGTACCCCCTTGAGCGCAAAAAGGCGATGATGCCGTCGTTGTTCGGATGCACCCAGTTGAACGCCGTATCGTTGCCGAGGCTCTCGGACAACGCCTCCGCCCGATCGTAGAGCAGCGAAGCAACGCCCCTTCTGCGCCAAGCCTCGCGCACGTACAGATGCTCCACCCACACCACGCCGCCGTCGACGCGGCACACGGCGTAGCCCGCGAGCGCGTCCCCCGCCAATGCGGCATAGACCGGATAGCCCGCGTGCAGGTACTCGAGCAGCTCCTCGCGCCCCGCCTCGATATCCGGCCCGATACGCTCGCCCCTGTATGAGCGAAGCACGCAGCGAAACTCGGCAGCGAGCTCGGCAAGGCCGTCCGCCATGCGCTCATCCGCTTCGATCACGCGTATATCTGCGGCAGGCTTGTCCTCCCCGTCCAAGGCGGTGTCGGTGCCGGAGTAGGTGTCGGTGCCGGTGCCGGGGTCCGTATCGGTGTCGGAGCCGCCCTGCCCGATCTTCAGCGAATAGATGCGCGAAGGCATGCCCTCGAGATCGTTGAGCATGGTTTTGAATTCGAAGCCGTATTTTTCATACAGCCCAACATGGTTCGTGGAAAGATAGACTTCCTCAACGCCACGCTCTTCGGCGAGCCGCCCGACCTCATCGAAGAGCCTGCCGATGCAGCCCCGACCGCGCCAAGCGGGGAAGGTGTACACGAAGCCGACCCATGGCGTCAGCTCCGTGGGCCTGATATCGTCGTATTTTGCGAAGGTGCAGTAGGAGATGAGCTCGTCCCCCTCGGTCAAAAGCAGCACCTTCGAGCCCTCGCCGAGCGTTTCATAGAAGCTGCCGTTTCGAACGATGCGGGCGAGGAACGCACCTGCGCGCCAATCGCTTTTTTCGATCAGCCCGAGCCAATGCCCGCTGTTTTCGGTTTCAAAAAGATCAAGTATTTTCAATGCTTTTCTCCCTCGCGGCGTTCCCTTGACCGAGCCCGCATTAATTCACGCGCTTTCCTTCCGCGCTCGTTTTCCGCGCGTGCTTTTTCGCCATCCATATAACCGCTCTTGCCGCAAAATAGATCGCGGCGCCGATCAGCACGCCTGCGGTATTGAGTATCAGATCGTCCACGTCGCTCCGCCTTTCGTAAAAAAGAAGCTGCGACAGTTCTATGATCAGCGAAAGTCCGAAGCCCGCAAGCACCGTTTTGAACGGGCCGTTCAGCCTTTTGAAGCAGAGCGGCCAGAAAATGCCCACGGGGATGAACATGGCGACGTTGCCTATAATATTCAGCTTCCACCCGGGATAGCGGATAAACATATGCCTGAACGGCACGAGATTCACGCCGCCCGGCATTCTCGACGCATTGAACCGCAGCAGCCCGATGCGCCCGTTTTCAAGCGCCATCGGAAAATACACCACCCGCGCTATCACGGCAAGGCAGATATAGACCGTTAGAAGCAGCAGCTCGCGCCGCCAGAGCACGCGCCCCGCTCTCAGCGCGGCAAGAGCGCGCACGGCGATCCATGCGGCGGTGATGAAGGCGAGCACCTGCGGATATGAGGTATCGAATGCACGCATACCGAGCTCACTCCGAAAGAACGTATTTGCAGGCGGCTTCGGTCGGGTCTTGGTAGTAATCCTGCTCGATCCTATTCAGCCGATAGCCGCATTCTTCAAAGATATGCCTCATCGCGGCATTCGATTCGCGCGTTTCGCCCATGACCCTTTTGAGCCCCGCTTCGCGCATCCGCTCCACCACGTTTTCAAGCAGCCTGCGGCCGATTCCGCGCCCGCGGTATTCGGGATGCACGGCAAGATTCATCACCTTAATATAGTCGTTCTCTCCCTGCCAATCATAGATGAAAACATCGCCAACGATGCGGTTTCCGTCTGTCATCGCGTAATAAACAGCCCTCTCGTCGGCCAAAAGCTCCTCCCAGTCGGCCGTTTTCCAATGGTCCGTCGGGAAACACAGCTTATCGAATGCGATTATCGCGTCCTTTTCGTTTATTCCGAGTATCCTCTTTTTAAGCATGGCACTCCCCCGTTTTTTTGTTCCTTGATACGAGTTTATCATATGCCCGTGCGAAAATCAATATATTTCGACGGCGGCGCGTTCTCCGGCGCGGTAAAGGAAAAAAGCTGCCCGCATTTTCATTTGAAATTCTGAAGTAATTTCAAATATAACCCCAAAAAACAATCAAAAGAAACGCCGCTGGCGGGCGTTTCTACCTCAACTATTCATTATTCACTATTCATTATTCATTATTCACTATTCACCATTCACTATTCATTATTCACTATTTCTCTAACCAAAACTCATTCCCCCGCCTTATTAAACGTTATAATGCTCTGCGGGTCGATCGGGCTTCCCTCGTAGTGCAGCTCGAAATGCAGGTGGCTTCTTTCTGCGCATTCGCTTATCGCGGTATCGCCCACATAGCCGATCACCTGCCTTGCCTCCACGCGGTCGCCCGCGCGCACGGGCGGCTCATCCTTGAGGCTTGCATAGCAGCTTATAAGCCCGTTTGCGTGGCGAATGACCACCGTTACGCCGAGCATATCGTCGCTGTAAACGTTCTCCACGGTGCCGCCGAGCACGCTGTACACCTCATCGCCCTTCTTCGCGGCGATATCCACGCCCGAATGCGTCATCCACTGCTTGAGCGTTTCCGAATAGATCAGCGAATTCATCGCGAAAACGCGGATCACGCTGCCGTCCACGGGCGGCTCTAGCCTTGATAGCTGCGGATCGGCCGTAAGCTCCGGCTGCGGCGTGATATCCGGTATCGGCACGGGCGAATCGGCGGGCACCGCGGTGCCGTGCGGCTCGGCAGTCGGCGCGGGGGTGGTGTTGAACACGTGCGGCGCCACGGTGAAGCCCGGCTTGGGTGCATGGGTCGCGCGAGCTTGCTTCGGGTCGGGGCTCGGGGTGGTATTCGCGCTCGGGGTCCCGGTCGGCTTGGGCGTGGCGGTGCGCATCACCTCTGCAAGGCGTTCGTCGTCGCTTCTGCCAACGGGCGAGGGCTTATCCCCGCCATTCAGAGAAAACAGCACCGCCGCAGTGATGCCGATCACCGCAAGGCAGGCGAAGGCCGAGAGAACCAGCCCGTTTCTTCTGAAAAAGACAGCGGTGCGCAGCGAGAAGGTGCGCATCCTCCATTTGCGTTCGGATCGTTTATCCATATTTCCGTTTTCCATCCTTTCGTTATCGGTCCGTTTTCGGGCGTTTGCCCGTTTCGATCGGATTTAGTTTGCCCGAAAGCGGCGCGGATATACGGCGAAAATGCGAACGCGGCTTCACAGTAATTCTCTTGAAAAACGGAAAATGCGGTAAAAAACGGTAAAAAGAAAAGCGCCCGATGGCGGAGCGCGGGGCGATCGGATCGAATATGAAGTTCAAGGGCTCAACGATGCGGCCAAGCTATACGGCGCGGCGCGGCACCTTCGCCCCTTACGGCGCAGAGAGCGGCCTAAACCAAAAGCGGGAAAACGGAAGGAGAAAGAAACCGTTTTCCCGCATTCTGTGCAAAAGCACTTTTGTATTGAGCTTTACGCCTGAAGTATCGGTGAGTTGAGGGAGAGCACCTTGGTCTTTTCAAGATGGGTGCGCAGTATCGCCGCCGCAAACTCGGTGTCGCCGCTCTTGCAGGCGTCCAGGAGCTTATAATGCTCCCCGCGGGACTGGCTGCTGACCTCGGAGGCGGAGTAATATGGGCGGATATAGCGGTCCACATTCGCATGGAGCTGCTCGATGAGCTGAAGCAGGAAGGTATTTCCCGTTGCCTCATAAAGCGCGAAGTGGAACTGGAGGTTCAGATCCTCAAGCTTGTTTGCGTCGGTCTCGACCTCGCACTGAGCGAGGATCTCGCCCGCCTTCTCGATGCATTCCTCTGTCATCAGCGGGATGGCTGCGCGGATAGCGCCCATCTCGAGGATGATGCGGGTATCCATCGCGTTTTCAAGCTCCTCGCGGGTGAGCTTGGTAACTACCGCGCCGCGGTTGGGATAGATGCGAACGAGGCCCTGCGCGTCGAGCTGACGGAAGGCTTCACGAACGGGGATGTGGCTGACGCTAAGCTGCGCCGAGATCTCATCCTGACGAAGGGGCATGCCGCCGGGAAGTACCCCGCGGATGATCGCAGTGCGAAGTACCTGAAAGACCCAGTCACGGGCCGCCATTGACCGCTGCTGCATTTCCTCTGCAATGTCTTTAAGCTGCATATGTATCTCTCACTTTCATTTTATCTATGGTGCTGTGCAAACATTATAAACATATTCTATATATTTGTCAACACATAAAAACGAAAATAATGCGGTTTTTACTAATATTCCGCGAAAAAAAGCTTGATTTTATGCTTTCGGGGCGCGTTTCGGGCGGAAATCGGCCCAAATCGCGCCCGAGTCAGCTTCGGCTAACGGAGCCAAAGCCCCTCAACAAATTCCCCTTCTTCTCGGGTCGCCAAGCATCGACAGGGAACAAATACCACCCCCACTGCCCACCCTCAATCACTGCAAATCGATCAAATACCACCCCGCCTGCCACTCTCGACCAATACCCAAAGGAACAAATCCCGCCCCGCTCTCCGCGCCCAGCCAATACCCAAAGGATCAAATCATGCCCCTCCCCGTTCTAACCAATACCAAAAAGAACAAATACCGCCCGCCGGCGGTATTTGCACCTCAACTATTCAACTATTCATTATTCACTATTAGAGAATCAGAACTCCTGCCTCGTCGCCGCCTGCGCCACGTTCAGCGCATGGTCGGAAACGCGCTCGAGGTCGGTTAGGATCTCCACGAACATCATGCCGATCTCCGGCGTGCATTCGCCGCGCTCCATCCTCTTGATATGGTTCTCCTGGATGCGGTCCACGTCGTCGTCCACGCTGTCCTCCATCTGCTCGATCTGCTCGATCGTGAGCTCGGAGCGGCCGTCGTAGAATTCCTGCGTGTTTTGAACGAAATCAAGCACCTTGACCGTCAGCGCCGCAAGCTCCTCGCGCGCGCCGCCCGAGAAATCGAGCCCCTGCTCGCGGATATGGTTTACGTAGCCCGCGATATTGTCCGCATGGTCGCCTATGCGCTCATAGTCGCAGATAACGTGATGCATCCTGTCCACTATGCGCGCATCGGAGGGCGAGAGCCCATGCCCTGCGGCGGTGATCTTGATAAGCGCGTTTGTTATCGCGTGGTTTAGATAGTCGATGGTCTCCTCGTTTTTCTCGATCGTGTTCATATCGTAATGCGAGGGCGCCTTCTCCTGCGTCAGCAGCCTGCAAGCAAGCGAGAGGTTCTTATGCGCAAGCTCGTACATGCGCGAAACCTCCTTCTGCGCCTGCGCGATCGCCACGGAGAGGGTCGCAAAATCGCTCGATTTGATGTGCACGAGGCTGTTCGTTTTGTTCTTGTCCTCGCCGCGGATGACGAAGCGCGCAAGCTTTTCAAGCAGGGGCAGGAACGGGAAGATGATTATCGCAACGGCCACCTTCTCGAGCATATTGAACATCGCTATGCGCCTGACCATATCCGGCCACGCCGCCTCAAACCAGCTTTCGATCGGAAGCAGCTTCCAGGTGATAACGAAGAAGATCGCCGCAAAAACGTTGAAAAGCACGTGTATCGCCGCAGTGCGCTTTGCATCCTTGCTGCCGCCGATGGAGGTGGTGACCGCCGTTACGCAGGAGCCGATGTTCATGCCGAGGATCAGGTAAACGACCTGCCCGAGGCTCGTTACCGCGCCGGCAAGCGCGAGCGCCTGAAGGATACCGACCGAAGCCGAAACGCTCTGCACCACGGCGGTAAACAGCGCGCCGACGAGTATCGCAAGCAGGAAATTATTCTCAAAGCTGAGAAGCATATTGGTGAACGCCGGTTCGGCCGCAAGGGGCTGCATATTGCCCTTCATCAGCGTCATGCCGATGAAAAGGATGCCGAGACCCGCGATGATGCTTCCGCAGTGGTTTACGTTTTTATTCTTGATAAAAACTATCGCCGCAACGCCCACGAACGCGATTATCGAGGCGAACGATTCTATTTTCAGCGAGATAAGGATACCGGTCACGGTGGTACCGATGTTTGCGCCCACGATAACGCCCGAGGCGCGCGAAAACTCCATCAGCCCGGCGTCAACGAAGCCGACGGTCATAGCGGTGGTGGCGTTTGAGGACTGGATGATCGCCGTTACAAGCACGCCTATCAGCGCGCCCATGAGGCGGTTGCGCGTCAGCCTTTCGAGCACGCCCTTGAGCTTCGCGCCGGCAAGGCTGCGAAGGCCGTCGCCCATCAGCCTGATACCGTACAGGAAAAGCGCGATGCCTCCCGCTATGCCTGTCCAATTGGCAATTGTCATTTTCTTGTTAACCTCCTGTTAACTTCTCTTAATAATCCACATTTCTCTACGCATACCATTATAGCAGTAATTTCGCGCTTTTTCAAGGATTTTTCCGTATATTTGCTTTGATAGAGGCGGCTTGCGCGCCCCGTTTCGCGCGATCGTTCAATATGAAAACGCGCAATACTTCGTTTTTATTGCATTTGGGGCGAAATTATAGTATTATTTATAATGGATGCGTTTATACGCAGCGCATGCGCAACCCGAAGAAAACGGAGGCAAAACCTTGCTTATTTCATCCATTCTGATCTGCATCATCCTTTTTGCGGCCGACCTTATCACCAAGGCCGTCATCTGCCCCGCCGTAGTCGAGGCGGGCGGCTATATACCGTTCATCCCCGGGCTCATTCGCTTTGAATTCACGAAGAACACGGGCATGGCGTGGGGTATGCTCTCAAATTCCACGCTGATACTGACCATAATCTCGCTCGTTACCTGTATCGCGCTCGGTTTTTTCATCTTCAAAATGCAGAAAAAGATGCCGACCGCCATCCGCCTCGCGCTGCTTCTGATACTCGCGGGCGCGGCTGGCAATCTTTACGACCGCATCTTTCTCGGCTACGTGCGCGATTTTATCGCGTTCGACTTTATGAATTTCCCGATCTTCAACTTCGCGGACAGCTGCGTTACCGTTGGCGGCATACTGCTCGTAGTTTCCCTTATCTTCACCAAGGGCGGAAGAGAGTTTTATAAGAATTTAGAGAAGCTTTTCGAGGGAAAACCCAAGGAAAAAGCGGATAAAACGCCCGCCGAGGACGGAAAAGGCGAATGAGCGAACTCGGGCGCATAATGCGCGGAAAGGAATAAACAATGGAGCATCGTTACGACATAGTCAAGGGCTTTTACGGGCAGTACAACGAGGACGGGCGGCTTGACCGTTCGCTTCACGGCCGGCTTGAATACCGAACCACCATGACATACATTCACCGCTTTTTGAGCCCCGGCGCAAAGGTGCTTGAGATAGGTGCGGGCACGGGGCGGTATTCTATTGCGCTTGCCAAAGAGGGCTTCGATGTTTCCGCGCTCGAGCTCAGCGAGAGCAATCTCGCCGTGCTCAAGCAAAACAGCCGCGAGCTGAAGAATATCCGCGCAATGCAGGGCGATGCGGTAGATCTTTCCCGCTTTGAGGACGATGCCTTCGACCTCACCCTCGCCTTCGGGCCGATGTATCATCTTTACGAGAGCGATGAGATCCAAAAGGCGATAGACGAGGCCATCCGCGTTACAAAAACGGGCGGCACGCTCCTTTTCGCGTTTCTTTCCGTCTATGCCATCATGTATTCAAACTATCTTGCCGGCAACTGGGCGGCGGGACAGGAGGAGAATTTCACCGAGGAATACGCGGTGCGGCACTTCAAGGAGCAGCTTTTCACAGGCTACGATATAGCTGAATTCGAAGCGCTGTTTAACGCCAAGCCCGTTTCGCATATCGCCACCGCCGGAATGGACGGAATGCTCGAGGCGCTTGAGCCGCGCGCGGATTTTGCGCTCTCGGATGAAGATTTTGAAAGATTCACCGCTTGGCAGCTCGCTTTATCCGAAAAGCGGGAGCTGCTCGGCTGCAATTCCCATCTGCTGTATATATGCAAAAAGAAATAAAATCGAATGAGCGAACTCGATAAAAAAACCGAATATGAGCTTGACGATGCGGAAGGCGCGGAACAGGCAGTGATCGAGCTTACCCTTACTCTTACCGTTGAAGCGGGCGGCTCGCGCTTGGATGCGTACATAGCGGAGCATACCGACTTCACGCGCTCGGCGGCGCAGCGGCTTATCGAATCGGACGCGGTGACGGTGGACGGCGAAGTTAAGAAGCCGAAATTCACGCTCAAGGCAGGAAGCGTTATCAGCATCACTCCCCCGCCGCCCGAGCTCGTGGAGCTTGCGCCGGAGGATATCCCGATAGATATCGTGTATCAGGATGCGGATATCGCGGTCATAAACAAGCCCGTCGGCATGGTGGTCCACCCCGCGGCGGGCAATCCGAGCGGCACGCTTGTGAACGCGATAATGTTTCACATAAAGGATCTTTCGGGCATCGGCGGCGAGATACGTCCCGGCATAGTTCACCGGATCGACAAGAATACCTCGGGGCTGCTCGTTATCGCAAAAAACGATGCGGCGCATAATTTTCTTGCAAACGAAATGAAAACGCACGCCGTCAGCCGCGTTTATTATGCGCTGGTTGAAGGCAATCTCCGCGAGGACAGCGGCACCGTGGATGCGCCTATCGCGCGGCACAAAACCGACCGAAAGCGTATGGCGGTGGTGCAGGGCGGGCGAAACGCCGTTACGCATTGGCAGGTGCAGGAACGCTTTGGAACGAGAACGCTTTTGCGCGTTGAGCTTGAAACGGGCAGAACGCATCAGATAAGGGTACACATGGCGTATATAAATCACCCGATAGTCGGCGACGAGGTCTACGGCAGCGCGAAAAACGAGCTGGGCTTTCGCGGTCAGGCGCTCCACGCCGCCGAGCTGCGCCTCACCCACCCCCGCACGGGCGAAAAGATGACTTTTCACGCGCCCCTGCCGGAAACCTTTGAAAAGGCGCTTGATAAACTACGAAAGCGCCGAACCGAATAATAAGCCAACAGGGAGAAAAAAACCATGAAAACGATAATTCTTAACGCAAGCCCAAGAAAGAACCGCAGCACCGCCCAAATGCTGCGCTCATGCGCGGAGGGCGCGCGCTCGGTCGGCTCGGAGGTTGAGTACGTCGACCTTTTCGATCTTAGCTTCACCGGCTGCAAAAGCTGCCTTGCCTGCAAGCGCAAGGGCGCAGAGAGGTGCAAATGCTATATAAAGGACGATCTTTCGCCGCTGATAGAGCGCATTTTCGAGGCGGATGCGCTTATAATCGGCTCGCCCATCTACCTTGGAAACGTTACAAGCTGTGTATTTTCGCTGATGGAGCGCCTGCATTTCTGCGCGCTCAGCTACGACGATTATTCAAGCTACTTCAAGGGGAAGGTCAACTTCGGCGTGGTCCTTACGATGAACGCGGGCAGGGATATCTATGAAAAATGGTATGAAAAGGGCATGGAAAGGCAGCTTGCCTCCTTCCGTGCGCTGAACGGGCGCTTCGAGCTTCTGCCCTGCTGCGACACGCTTCAGGTGGACGATTACTCCAAGTACAATATGGCGGGCTTCAACGAGGCGCATAAAAAGGAAGTGCATGAAAAGCAGTTCCCGCTCGATCTTGAAGCGGCGTTCAAGCTCGGCGCAAGGCTTTGCTCGGAAAATGCCGAGTGAGGAAGGGAAACCCAATGAAAAAAGGCGAAAAAGTTGAAAAAGCCGAAAACGGCGGCATTAGCGAGCTGCTCGAGTTTCTCGACGAAAACCGCATCCTCTATGCGGCAACAAAGGGGCTCGATAAGCTTCCGAAGGTGCATCCGATCAAGTTCCTTTTCGAGCAGGACGGCGGGCTGTATTTCGCCCTGCCCAAATACGAGGCGTTTTACGGCGAATTGAGCCTTTTTCCGCTTCCGATGCTCTGCGCTGCGGACGCAAAAAGCCGCCGCGTGCTGACTCTGCACGGCGAAGCGGTTTTCACCGAGGATGAAGCGATCATCGACCGCTGCCTTGAAGCAAGCGCCGCGCTCAAAAAAAGGTGGGCTTCTGAGAAAAATATGCTTATCGCGTTCTTTCTCAAAAATGCGGAGGCGGTCTTCACCTCCCTTGACGGCGGCGGGGAAACCGTAATTTCGCTCGGAACGCCCGAAAACGCGCTTATCGGCATCACGCTGAAAAAGGATACCGAGCTGCGGGACAGGCTTATAAAGCTTATGGAGCGCCGCGAAGCCGAGCCGCCCGAAACCGAGGGCGAAGCCGCGCTGTTTTCGCAGAAGCTTTACGACGGTGCGCTGATGTATTTCGCCGAAACCGCCAAGGCGCTCTGGCCGCGCATGGATATTCGCCCAATCGAGCGCAGTGCGCTGTTTGAAACCTACGATGAGCGGGAAAAGTTCACCGCGCTTGCAAAAAGGCTCATCGGCAACGCCTCGATAGAAAAGCCCGAGGACATAACGCATTATCTCAACAAGGAAACGCTTGCGGAGCTCAATAAAAAGGCTTCGGATACCGGCGAATGAAAGGTAAGGAAAGGAAGGCAAAAACCCTTATGAATATCATCGACACCACCCCCTTCATGCTCTCCTGCTTCGATTCGGGCGCTTTCAGCCTTGCGAAATGGGAAGATTACATGGCTTCGCATATCCCCGGCGCGAAAAAGCTCTGCCTGGACGATATGCGTGAAACGCTTGCGGCGGGCTTTTCGTGGGAGAAGGACTTTCTGCCCGTTTTGAACGGCGTTTTCGAGTGCGCCGAAAAGCGCGAGGAGGCGCTTCGCTCGTTTTACGCCGTTACTGAAAACCTTGACGAACGGCTGAAAAACCGCTTTCATAAAACCGTTGATGCCGACCTCATTCTCTATCTCGGCCTTGGAAACGGCGCGGGCTGGGTAACGCCCGTGAACGGCAGGGAGAGCGTGCTTTTCGGCATCGAGAAGATAATTGAGCTCGACTGGTGCAGTTTGGACGCGATGAACGGGCTTATCCTGCACGAGCTCGGGCATCTCTACCACCGTCAGCACGGACGTTGGCTCAATAAGCCCGAATCGGGCGCGGACGTGTTCATCCTTCAGCTCTTTACCGAGGGCGTTGCGATGGTTTTCGAGCAGGAGCTTGCGGACGGCGCGGAGTATTACCACCAGTACGACGGCGAATGGAAGGCGTGGTGCGATGAAAACGCCGAGCATATCAAGCAGTCGTTTTCCAATGATCTAAGCAATATGACGAGCGAAAACCAGCGCTATTTCGGCGATTGGGCGCTCTTTGAGGGTCGGGGCGACACGGGCTACTACCTCGGCGCACGGTTTGTGCGGTTCCTTATGCGCCGCGCCGAGTTCGATGAGCTTGTTTGCTTCGGGCTTCCCGAGATAAAGCGCGGTTTTGATGAGTTTATGCGCGAAAGGCTTTGAGGTAAAATGGATATAAAGCGGATAGACGGCTATAACGACGGCAGATTTTCAAAGACCGTGCTCGATCAGCACGGCGCGTATCTTATCGAGGGCGAGCCGTATGAAATAGAGATAATCAGCGAGACCGCCGCGCTCGTTCGCGGAAGGGCCCCTTCCGCATACGAAGAGCTCATCGAGTATTTTCGCTTTCACGCGCCGCATATCCACCGCTTCTTCGATGAGGGCGGCGCTATGATAGCGGAGTTTCCCGCTCCCGAGCTTGTGCGCGTTCGGCTCGAAAATATTCAGCCATCGCAGTTCTTCATAGATGAAACCAAGCTTGCGGCAATCAAAAGCTTTATTCGCGGCGAAGACGATATCATCATCCAGGTCAAGCCCTACGGCGAAAGATTCATATCGCTGGACGGGCATACAAGGCTGTATCACGCGGTCCAAAGCGGGTTCAGTTCGGTTCGGGCGGTCGTAAGCGACACCGACGAATGGGTGTTTCAATTCGTTCGGGAAGCGGAGCGAAGGGGCGTTCTCGAGCCCAAGGATATGGTTCTTCTGCCCCATGAAAAATACGTCGTCGAATGGGACGAATACTGCGATTCCGTTTTCGCGCAGCAGAGTGAATAGGCTTCCCGAAGTGAAAAGGAGCAAAAGATGAAGGATATGCGCAGGATAATGCGTAGGTTGTGCGTAAGTTAATGCGCAAGATAAGGAGGCAATATGATAATCCACGATTTTGACGACCAAACCGAACCCATCATCTCCCCCGAGCATTTTTACGGCCCCAAGAAGCATTTAGTCGATAAATGCCTTATCATCTTTTCAAAGGTCATCCACGACTATATGCTCGATACCTACGACTGCGCCGTTATCGGCGAGATATACGCCTGCAACGGCTATATCAATATCTACGCCTTCGAGCATGAGGGCGAGCGCATCGCGTTCTACCTTTCGGTCATCGGCTCCGCGGGCGCTTCGGGCTGCTGCTTTGTGGCGCATTGGCTCACGGGCGCGACCAAGTTCATAATGTTCGGCTCCTGCGGCAGTCTTGACCGCGATAAAACCTACGGAAAGTTCATAATCCCGACCGAAGCTTACAGGGGCGAGGGCGCATCCTACCTCTACGCGCCCGCATCGGATTATCTCGGCGTTAAGAATGCGGAGCGCGTTGCAAAGATTTTCGGCGAGCTCGAGCTACCCTGCGTTTCGGGCAGGGTTTGGACGACCGATTCGATGCTTCGCGAGACCGTCGGCCTCGTTCAAAGGCGCAGGAGCGAGGGCTGCATCGCCGTGGAGATGGAGCTTGCGGGCGTTCAGGCCGGTTGCGATTTCTACGGGCTTGAGCTGTATAACTTCCTTGAATCCGGCGATGTGCTCTCCGAGAGCGGCTACGAAAAGGACGGGCTCAGCGGCGCGAACCACAATATGGGCAAGCTGATGATCGCGCTTGAGATCGCAAAGAGGATATGATTTTTTAATACGCCGCGAGGTCTTATATGAATCCTTCAGCAGTTCAAAACGCAATAGCGTATATAGAGGAGCTTTTCAGCGCAAATGCGGACGGGCACGATGCCGCTCATTCCCTGCGCGTTTATAAAAACGCCCTGCGGATCGCGCGCTCATACCCCGAATGCGATGAGCAGGCGGTGGCTCTTTCGGCGCTGCTGCACGATGCGGACGATCACAAGCTTTTTGCCACCGAGAACAACGCCAATGCGCGGCGGTTTCTCGCTTCGCAAGGGCTGGGCAGCAGCGGCATCGAGCGGATATGCGCTATAATAAACGGCGTTTCGTTTTCAAAAAATCGCGGCAAACGCCCCGAAAGCCTTGAGGGGATGATCGTTCAGGATGCGGACAGGCTGGATGCGCTCGGCGCGGTCGGGATCGCGCGAACCTTCGCCTACGGCGGCAAGCACGGCCGCTCGCTCGAGGCTTCGCTTGAGCATTTCTACGATAAGCTTCTGCTTTTGAAGGATGAGATGAACACGCCCGAGGCCGCAAGGCTCGCCAAGGAGCGGCACTATTATCTCTTGGGGTTTATCGAGCGATTTAAGGAGGAAACGGGAGCGGAAAGCAGATAAATCAATGCTCCCATGAGGTGAAAATGCAAACTCTGTATCTATCCGATCTGGACGGCACTCTGCTTCAAAGCAGTATTCGCATTTCCGAATACTCACTTCGAACTATAAATGCGCTCATTGAAAAAGGTCTGCTTTTTTCATACGCGACGGCGCGCTCCATAGTTACCGCCGAAAAGGTAACGAAGGGACTCAATCTGAGGCTTCCGCCTATCATCAACAATGGCGCGTTTATTTTGGACGAAGCAAAAAAACCGCTTATAGAGAATTTTCTCGGAGATTCCGCGCAGGCAATGCTCGAGAGTATGTTTGAAGTCTACGTTTTTCCGCTTGTCTATGCCTTTATCGACGGCAGAGAGCGGTTTTCCTATTGCCCGAGCCTTTGCACCAAGGGGATGAATGCCTTTCTTGATATGAGAAAGGGCGATATCAGAATTCGTACCGTTGATAAAACGGACGAACTTAAGCGCGGAAGAATTTTCAACATAATTTGCATCGACGAGCCGGATAAGCTTTATCCGCTTTACGAGGAATTCAGGGAAAGCTATTCCTGCGTTTATCAAAGGGACATCTACACTCACTATCAATGGCTTGATATCAGCTCAAAGGCGGCAACCAAGGCAAACGCGGCGAAGCAGCTTCAAAAGCTGCTCGGCTGCGACAGGATAGTGGCCTTCGGCGACGGAAAGAACGATATTGAGCTTTTCAAGGCCGCCGATGAATGCTATGCCACAGCCAACGCCGATGATGAGCTGAAAAAGCTCGCAACCGACATCATACTTTCTAACGATGAGGACGGCGTTGCAAAATGGCTTGAGAGAAACGCTGCGGAAACGGCTTTTTGAATACACAGGAGGATTATATGATACTTTCCGATAAAACCATAAAAAGGATGCTTGATGAAAAATCGCTTATCATCGAGCCTTGTGCCGCCGAGCAGATACAGCCCGCGAGCGTTGATATAAGGCTTGGCAGCACCTTCAGCGTTGTTGACGACACCCCGTCCGGCATAATAACGCTGAACAACGAGATAAAATACCGAACCATCACAGCCGACACATATCTTATTATGCCGGGACAGTTTGTGCTTGCAACCACGATGGAATACTTTGAACTGCCCGATGATCTTACCGCCTTTGTGGAAGGGCGCAGCTCCCTTGGAAGAATGGGCTTGTTCATTCAAAACGCGGGCTGGGTCGATCCCGGCTTCAAGGGCGAAATAACGCTTGAGCTTTTCAATGCCAACCGCTGCGCGATCGAGCTTAGATCGGGCCGCCGTGTCGGACAGCTTGTTTTCGCGCAGATGGACGAAGCCGCGCTTAATCCGTATAGAGGAAAGTATCAGGGGCAGCGCGGAGCTACAGGCTCAAAGGTTTTTCTTGACAGCGAAGGGCAACGCGATTGAGGTTTCATGCCGTATGACTGTAAAATTCTACGATAAGATCGAAGATCACCTCTTAAAATTTGCCGTCATAATCGCAAGATCGGGCGGCAAATGGGTGTTTTGCAGGCACCGCGAGCGCAAGACCTTCGAGGTGCCGGGCGGGCATCGCGAGGAAGGCGAGAAGATAGCCGACACCGCGCGGCGCGAGCTTTACGAGGAAACCGGCGCGGTGAAGTACAGCCTCACTCCCGTTTGCTTCTATTCCGTTACAATGCCCGATAAATTCGACGGCAAGGAGACCTTCGGCGCGCTTTTCTACGCGGAAATAGATGAATTTGAAAGCGAGCTGCACAGCGAGATAGAGCGCGTTTTCCTTTTCGACGAGCTACCCGAAAGCCGAGATTGGACTTATCCGCTTATACAGCCGAAGCTGATAGAGGAAGCGAAAAGGCGCGGGATATGCTGAGCCATTAGTGAATAATGAATAGTGAATAGCGAATAGTTGAGGTTGAAATTCCAAAGGAATTTCGTAAGATTTCAGCGCTTGCAGAGGGAATTCGAGGTATGCCGATAAACATAGAAAAAACAAAAGAATACTACGCCGAAGCCGCACAGGGTCAGCTCTGCACCTGCGAGGACTGCCAAAACTATGCGGCAAATATCAAAGCGGCGTATCCCGAGCTTGCCGCGTATCTTGCATCGCTCGGCGCGGATATTGAAAAGCCGTTTGAAACCTTCCCTATGTATGCGGAAAACGGGCTCGTGCATTTCATGGGCGTGCAGTATGTTTTGCTTGGGTGCGGCGCGGATTTTGAAAAGATATCCGTGAGCGGCTTTGAAATAGCCGTTACCGATTCCCACCCCATGACGAGCATCGAGGACGAGCATTTTGTGATCGAAATTTGGGGCGAAATATGCGTTCCGCACACCGTTTTCTTGGAATACCCAAAGCAAGAACGCGAAACTTTTTTCTTAAAGCTGATAAGGAGAATAAAAAAATGAAGGATCATATCGAAAAAGAAACCCACTCCCCCGCGCTCAAAAAGGGCTACGGGATATTCGGCGAGGCGTGCAAGGTTATGCTCGAAAACGATCTTCATTCCCCCGCCTCGATAGATCATGCGCTGCTGCGCGAGATGGTGCTGCTTGATGATGATTCCGCGCCGTATCTTTATTCGAGCGTGCGCCGCTATGATATGCAAAAGCACGAGCTGTTTGAGTTTTCGCAGCAATTCGCGTGGCACAGCGAGCGGGAAACGATACAAAACGCCGCCGAGTTCACGCGGAAAATCGCCTATTCCTACGACGTGGATTTCAAGGATATGCTCTTTGGCGGCACGGAGGCGCAGATACTCGAGCGCGGCACCGATTGGTGCGCGGATATGGCGCGCGTGGGTGCGGTGCTGCTCGGCTGCCTCGGCATACCGTGCAGGATAGTGCATCTTATCGACACAACGCGGGCATACAACGGACACGTTGTTTGCGAGGCGTACTATGAAAACCGGTGGGGCGTTGTGGACTTTATACACGGCTATGTTTTTTACGACACCGCACCGATAAGCGCATACAGGCTTTTAAAGGATAAGACCACGCTCATGGAATACCCCGATGAATACCGCGATCTCTACTCCGCCGCCGCCATCAGCGAATACGACCCGACGGACGAAAAGAACGATTACACCGTTTCGAGGCCGAACGACTACTATATGAAGCTCATCTATTCCGAGGAATAATTCCGCTGGCTGATGGGTGAGGACGAGGAATAAGGAATATGAGGAAAGAGAACACCGCCGTGAGATATTACCGGCATACTTTGAACGCTTTATTGATCGCCATGCTTTTTTATGATCTTATTGCAGCGGTGATCGTCTTTTTCCGCGTTCTCTCCGCTGACGGTTCAAACGCTGTGATATTTGGCGACGCATGGTTTTGGCTGCTTGCTTTCGGTCTTTTTCCCCTCCTTTGTCTGCCGGGCCTTGTGTATGCATTTTTCCGATACAGGCATTATAAAAGCGCCGAGCTTGTGAACGTTCAAAGGGTGAAGCTCGATCAAACGGACACCGTTTGGCGCAACCTTGTCGGCTTCCGCATAAAGGTGCGTATTGACGGAACGGATCATTGGACGGTAACGAAGCATATTTTCACCACCGGGCCTTTAGGCAGCAACAGGCTCGATGATTACATCGGCAAAACCGTTGAAGTGGGCTATGACGAAAAAACGGGCGAATGGATAGTTTTCTGCCTTGAATAAACAAACAGCAAGATAATAACTCGGGAGCGTTAAAGAATGAAAAAACTCACCAAAGAAGAAATACTGAAAGAGCTTGAAAAGCCGAACGGCTCTGCGGAGCTTGCATCGAGCGAGCGCATAGACAAAAACGCGCTTTTAAAAGACACCGCCGAGCTTTTCATCGAGCGCGGGCTTGGAAGCGCGCTGCTCGTTCGCCTTGCAAAAAGCAAGCCCCTGCTTATAAAAATGAGCGAAAACGCTGCTTTGACCGATGCGGTTCGCGCGGCGCTTTGCCATGAATCCCCGAAGCTTCGGCGCAACGCCGCAAGGCTTATCGGCGCGTTTTCAAGAAGTGAAAGCGATGCGGAGCTTGTGATCGGGCGGCTGAAGGATGAGGAAACGCGCTTTGTGCGCCCGTCGCTCCTGCTGGCGCTCGGCTCGATAGGCGGCGAAAAGGCGGAGGCGGCGCTGACCGCCTACTCCCCCGCGCCACCTGCGGACGAGAGCGAGAAGAAGCATTACGATGAGGAGGTCGAGGCTTTGAAGCTTGCCCGCGCCGCCTGCATGAAGCATGAAAAGCACGAGTTCGCGGGGCTTGGCCGCGAGTATGAGATAGAGCTTGCTTCGCCGGATCGGCTCACAAGTCAGCTAAAAAAGGAGCTGGACGAGCTCGGGATCGAAAGCTTCGACGAGCGCCGCGCCAGCCTGAAGGTGAAAACGCATGATTACGTGGGCCTGTTCCGTGCGCGCTGCTTCTCCGAGGCGCTTTTCACCGTCGGCACGCTCGAAAAGCTTACCCTTACCGCCGAGGCTGCGGCGAAGGCGTTTGCCGCGTTCGTGCCCGAATTTATGAAGAGCACCCATGCGGGCGAGCCGCCGTACCGCTACCGAATCGAGCTTCGGAGCGACAAAAAGGCGGATGGCGACACCACGGCGTTCAAAAAGGCGCTGCGCGATGCGCTCGATGAGGGCGGCCTGCTCCTCAACTCCCCCTCGGATTACGAGATCGAGCTTCGCATAGATGATTCCCCCTCGGGTGCAAGGCTTTATCTGAAGCTTTTCACCGTGCGGGACGAGCGTTTTTCCTACCGCAAGCAGAGCATACCCGCCTCGATGAACCCCGCCACGGCTGCGGCGGTGCTGCGCTTTGCGGAGGATCATCTAACGGTGAACGCGCGGGTTATCGACCCCTGCTGCGGCAGCGGAACGTTGCTTATCGAGCGCGGTCTTTTATCGCCCTGCGATTCGCTGACGGGCGTGGATATAGCGCATAAGGCGATAGACGCGGCGCGGATGAACGCGGATTCGGCTGCGCTTAAATACGGCATAAAGCAAGCGAAATTTATCTGCAACGACATACTGCGCTTCGAAGTCAAGCGTCCGTATGACGAGCTTGTCTGCAACCTGCCCTTCGGCAACCGCGTTGGCGATCACTCGAGCTGTGAAAAGCTCTATACCGGGCTCCTCGATAAGCTGCCGAAGCTGCTTAGAAGCGGCGGCACCGCCATCCTCTACACGATGGAGTTCACGCTTTTGAAGAAGCTTATCCGCGAAAGAGCCTACCTCGAGCTCGTTTCCCAAGGGCGCACCGAGGCGGGCGGACTGACGCCGATGATATTTATTTTGAAGGTGAAGTGAACGCTTTGCATTCGAATCTTCGCGCTTATATCGGATGATCGAGCGCAGCTTCAAACCGCTTCGGATGCTCCGAGGCGGTCGGACATCGAACAAGACCGAGTATTCACTCAATAGCTCGTTCCGGCCCAAAGCACTCCCCTTGAGGGGAGGGGGGATCGCCGCAGGCGGTGGGTGAGGTGGACTCCTGCGCAAATCCCGAAAGGGATTTGAAACATATTTTAAAAGAGCAAGCTTATTTGGCAATAATGCTTGCGGGAACGAATAAGGATAGAACGCCGTGTGCGGCGTTCATAAGGTTTTCACCTCATCCGCCGCTCGCCGCGGGGGCATTTTGCTCCGCCTCAGCCACCTTCTCCTCAATGAGAAGGCTTTTGTATGAGCGGAAAAGCTCGTTTTATCCGCAATCAAACCGCTTCGGACATTTCGAGGCGGTTTTCCGTTTCTTGCGGCCGCAAAAACGCCCGATATGCGTTTTCATACTGTTAAATCCCGAGCGATTATGGTATAATCAACCCAAGAAACCAACCCCACGGAGGTCAATATCAAAATGAAAACCCATGAACGCTTTTTAAACTATGTTCGCATCCACACCGCGAGCAGCGAGGATTCCACGACCGTTCCGACCACGGCGCGGCAGTTCGACCTTGCGAAGCTGCTTGTGGAGGAGCTTCACGCGCTCGGCATCGAGAATGCGCGGGTGGACGACAAATGCTACGTTTACGCAAGCATCCCCGCCACGGCGGGCTGTGAAAATGCGCCCGCGCTCGGCTTTATCGCGCATATGGACACCGTGCCCGATTTTTCGGGCGAGAACGTGCAGCCGCGCATCATCGAGAATTACGACGGCGGCGAGGTCGTGCTCGGCAATAGCGGCAGGACGCTTTCCCCCGAGAAGCTGCCGCATCTGCCGTCTCTCAAGGGCAAAACGCTTATCGTGACCGACGGCACCACCGTGCTCGGCGGCGACGACAAGGCGGGCATAGCGGAGATAATCACCGCCGTGGAGCGCATCCTTTCGGAGAACATCCCGCACGGCAAGATCTGCATCGGCTTCACGCCCGATGAGGAGGTCGGTTCCGGCGCGGATAATTTCGACGTTGCGGCGTTCGGCGCGGATTTTGCGTACACCGTGGACGGCGGCGTCGACGGCGAAATAGAATACGAAAACTTCAATGCAGCGGGCGCGAAGGTTGTTGTAAACGGCTTCAATATCCACCCGGGCGACAGTAAGAACAAGATGATAAACGCGCTGCTCGTGGCTATGGAGTTCAACGCGATGCTCCCCGCCGAGACCCCCGCGAATACCGAGGGCTACGAGGGCTTTTTCCACCTTACCGATATGGGCGGCAGCGTTGAGAAATGCGAGATGAGCTATATTCTGCGCGATCATTCGAGCGAGATCATGACGGCGCGCAAGGCTACTATGGAGCACGCCGCGAAGATACTGAACGAGAAATACGGCGCCGGCACGGTGGAGCTCGGCATCCGCGATCAGTACCGCAATATGAAGGAGAAGATCGAGCCCTGCATGCACCTTATCGAAAACGCGATAGCGGCGGCGAAGGAGCTCGGCATCGAACCGCGCGTTCAGCCCATCCGCGGCGGCACGGACGGCGCAAGGCTCAGCTTCATGGGTCTGCCCTGCCCGAACCTCGGCACAGGCGATTTTGCCTGCCACGGCCCGTATGAGCATGTTACGGTCGAGGGCATGGAGAAATGCACCGAACTTGTTGTAAAGCTTGTGGAGAAATACGCGGGCTTCGTTTTGAAATAAGCGCGGGAACCGCAATAGAATTAGCAAAAAAAGGGAACGGGAGTGCCTCTGCGCTCCCGTTCGTTTTGTAAACCGAATTATTCATTAGAATCAAGCCTTTTATAGTATGCGCCGTCCTTAAAGATGAGCGCGTAAACGTATTCGCTTTCGGTTTCCCCGCTTTGGGGCATCGCTTTGAAGATCAGCGCCTTTTCGCTCCCGTAGGGAAGCGTTCCGAGAAGCGCACCCCTTATCAGCGGCTCGTGATCGGTGCAAAGCGCGTACTTTTCGCCATCGAGAATGAGGTATTCGTACTCCGCGCCGCGAAAGCCGCCGTCAAGAGTCGTAAACAGCGGCAGGAGCGCACATATCGAAAGGGCGGCAAACAGGATAAACGTTACGGCGATAAAAAGCTTCGTCCTCTTGGTCAAATTTGCCCCTTTCCGAACGCTAATACCTTTTAAAATAATAGTAAAAGCGTCCCGTTATATTCTCGGTGTAGAAGTAATTATCGCCGACCTCCTCGCGCATTTCAAGGCCGCTGCCGCTCTCGGTCAGCTCCGCGTAATCGAAAAACGCACGGACGGCTGTTTCGGCGTTCTCCGAAAGCGCATAATAGAAGCCCCAATATGAGGTGTTCGACCCGAAGCCAGATGCGCCGCAGGAGAATTCTATGCAGGTTTCGTGCTCATAGATATCCTCGATGATCCCGCTGTTTTCGAGCCGAGATAGGGTATTTTCGCGGATACATTCGATAAGGAGGGCTTCGTTTTCGAGAACGTAGTCGAATACGCGCTTCCTCAGCGATCGCGGATCCCGCACCTGAAAAAACGAGCCGGACGAGGCGCATGAAGCGAGCAAAGCAAGCGCGAGCGCGAATGAAATGAAGGCGATAAGCTTTTTCATGCTATTGCTTCCCGAGAAGCGCGGCGTATTTCGCCGAGCCGAGGTACGAAAGCGCGCCGAGCGCGGCGGCAAGAAGAATGCCGATCACTGGAAGCGCGGCGGAAAGCGGCGAGCCTGCGAAGAGGTTTTTCAGCGCAGAGCCGTAGTGGAGCGCCGCCCAGATGAAGCAGAGGGCGAGAAAAGCAAGATAGATACCGAGGGAGCAGCAAGAAAACACCTTTTTCGATGCGTAGAAGCGCACAAAGTACCAATTCACAAGCGAGAGCAGAAACGCCGTTGCGGGAACGACCAGCGATATGCCCCAAAGCCCGTTCAGCGCGCCCGACGGCGTGGACGCCTCGCGCCAAACGCCGAGAACGATCAGAAGGAATGCGCCGTACAGCAGCGCGGATTGGATGAGCGCGGCTTTGCGGATGTTTATCAGCTCAAAGCTTTTTTGCGGCGCGGTTTTTCTCTGCACGTTTCTTTCCTGCTCGATTTTTTCCGGCACGGTTTTTTCCGGCTCGGCGGCCGCTTCGCCGAAAAGCGCGATCACCTCGCCAAGCTCCCTTTTGCAGCTCTCGCAGCTTTTGATATGCTCCTCGATGAGCGCGCGGCTTTCTTCGCTCACGCAGCCGTCCGCATACTGCGGCATAAGGTCCTTTATTACGTTACAGTTCATGATCCTTAAGCTCCTCCATCAGTTTTTTTCTTGCGCGGTAGAAGGTGACGCGCGCCCAGCTCTCGCTTTTTCCGAAGCGCTCGCTTATCCGCTTGAGCGGCAGCTCCGCGAAAACGGCAAGCGTGAACACCTCGCGATAGGGCTCTTCGAGCGCGTGAAGCGCCCTTTGCGCCGCACGCGAAAGCTGCCTATTTGAAGCCTGCTCCGCAGCGTCCTGCTCGTCCGCAGGCAGGGTATCGTCAAGCGGCATCAGCCGCTTTTGCTCGCTCAGGCGGGCGAAATAGGCGTTTTTTGCGATGCTGCAAAGCCAAGTCCGCGCCGAAGCTTCGTTCCGCAGGCGGTTCAGATTCATGTAGGCGCGGAAAAACGCCTCCTGCGTCAGCTCCTCGGCGAGCTCGCAGCTCGAGCAGAGCTTCACAAGATACTTGAAAACGTATTCCCTGTTTTCATCGAACAATCGCTCGAAGTCCGCCACAGTTTCACCGCCCTTCGTTTATTTGATAGAGAAAGACCAAAAACGTTACAAGAAAATTATACGGATTTTTTCGCCGCTTGCAAGAGCAATCGCGCTAAAAAAGAAGATCGCACGCAGGCGCAGCCGCTCCAAGGTTGACAAATCCCGCGCGCGGTGTTAGAATGGGCGTATGGTTAGCAACCGCTAACCGCTTATGGGGTGGCTGCGCGCTCCGTAAAAAAGCAGGCAAAACGCGCAAAGGCTATTCACCATCCCTCACGAAAGGCCGAAAAATGCATGGCGAGGCGAACAAGTTGAATACCGAAAAGCTTGAGCTTATCTACAATATGCGCTCGATCTGCGAGGCGCTGATGCACGACGGCGAGGAGGCAGCCGCCGCGCTCTTCACCGAGCGCGTTAAGGAGGCGGCCGCGCTTTCGCACGGGCTTTTCGCTAGTGAGGACGGCGCGATCATGCTCGATTCGCTGAACCATGCGCTGTACGATCATTATCAGTTCTGCATCCGCGCAAGCTTTGCCGAGTGCTGCCACAAAAACAGGGCGAGCATCCGCTCGGGCGTTTTCCGTTCGCGCGAGGACGTGGCGGCGGCCGGCATTGGCATCTTGCGCTCGTATCGCCGCGCATATGCCGCCTTTCAAAGCGAATGCGATCATCTCGAGCGCGCGCGGAACCATATCAGGGAGCATATTTCGGATAAGCTGACGCTTGAATCGGTTTCCGCCGCGATAAACATAAGCCCGAGCTATCTGAGCCGTACCTTCTCTGCCGCAGCCGGAATGACCTTCTGCGACTACGTGCGCGATGAACGCATGGCGCTTGCGTGCAGGCTGCTTCGCTCAAGCAGGATCTCGATAGACGAGGTCTCGGAGCGCTGCGGCTTTTCCACGCCGAACTATTTTTCGACCGTTTTCAAAAAATGCATCGGACAGGCGCCTGCGGCGTACAGAGCGCAGGCAAGCGCGCAAATCAGGCGCGGCGCGATCGGGCTTTGCGAGGCGCCCAAAGCGGAGGAATGAGCATAAAAAGCATACCAAGGCATTTTCAGCATTTCAAGCGCCGATAGGGCAAAACGCATGCAGCAAGATTTTATAGATACTGTGCATAATAACGGTAGCATTTTCAAGCCGTGCATGCTATAATGCCGCTTGTAGTTAGCACCTGCTAACTCATAGCAAACCACTAAGATATAGGACGGACGATATGAGCGTAGTAATAGTCGGCGGCAACGAATGCATGACGAGGCAGTACAGCGAGCTTTGCCGCGAATACAATTTCAAGGCGAAGATCTACCCCAAGATGACGACGGCATTAAAGAGCATCGGCTCGCCCGATCTTCTGGTGCTTTTCACAAGCACCGTTAGCCACAAGATGGTCAAATGCGCCTTGAGCGAGATAAAGTCGAGCGCCACCAAGGTTGCGCGCTCGCATTCAAGCTCGATGGCGGCGCTTCGCGGGATACTTGAAGCGCATACGTGCTGATGCTTGGATGATTTCGGGCGAAAGGAGGAAAAACCGATGAGCGAGGAGCTGCTTATTCGGCACTGCGCGCCAACGCTTGCGGGGCTGAAGACCGCGAATATGTTCAACTGCCGCTATGAGGACAGGCATGCGCTGAACGGAGCTATTCGCGCATTCAACAAGAGGCTGGGCAAGAAGGGCCTGCGCCTTATGCCGATACGGTACGGCGAGGAGCGTGCGCTGATCTACGTTTACCGCCCCGAAAAGCTCAAGAGCGATCTTTGCGACCCGACCTCAAGGCAGCTTCTTTCTGAGCGCGGCTACGACTGCGCCTCCTGCGGCAGATGCATTGGAAGGCTGATGGAAAAGCTCAGGCAGGGCGGGGATTTTCCGCATGAGATCGGGCTTTTTCTCGGCTATGCGCCCGACGACGTGAAATGCTTTATCAAGGGCCCCAAGGAGGGCTGCAAATGCACGGGCTGCTGGCGCGTTTACACAAACGAGGCCGAGAAAAAGCGGCTCTTTGCAAGGTTTCAAAAATGCACCGAGGTCTATAAGCGGTGTTTTAACGAGGGGATAACGCTCGAGCGGCTGACGGTCGCCTGCGGCGCTGCCATATAAAAAGAAAAGAAAAAGGAGAGAATAAAAATGAGTAAGATAGCAGTTGTTTATTGGAGCGGCACCGGAAACACCGAGGCCATGGCGAATGCCGTTATTGACGGCGCGAACGCGGCGGGAGCTGCGGCGGAGCTGATCGTATGCGGCGATTTCAACGCCGATAGGATGGACGAATTCGACGCGGTGGCGTTCGGCTGCCCCTCTATGGGCAGCGAGGAGCTGGAGGAGAGCGAGTTTGCGCCGATGTTTGAAGGCGTGAAGAGCAAGCTTTCCGGCAAAAGGATCGCGCTTTTCGGCTCCTACGGCTGGGGCGACGGCGAATGGATGCGCACCTGGGAGGAGAGCTGCAATGCGCTCGGCGCACAGCTTGCCTGCGAGCCCGTTATCTGCGCCGGCGAGCCCGATGCGGACGCGGTGAAAAGCCTGAACGCTCTCGGCGCGGAGCTTTCAAGATAAGCCCATAAGCGAGGAAGCCTGAGAAAGCTTTTTCAATTATCCATATATACCCTCCTTCATGAAAAGAGTCCGCGCGGCTCTTTTCGTGCTTATCGGAGCGGTCTTTATTATAGTTTCTTGACCTTTATCTATAAGATCTTGCACTCGCTATTGCAAAGCGGCGATTGCGGTGCTAATATAGTTAGCAGAGGCTAACTAAGCCGAAAAAAGCGGTTTCGCTATCGTATTTTATCAGGAGGCAGTTATGAAAATAGTTGAATTCAACGCGGTGAGCCGCGTTTACAAGGTGGGCGACCACGAGCAAAGAGCGCTCGATAAAGTTGATCTTGCGCTTGAAAAAGGCAAGCTGATCGTCATACTCGGGCCAAGCGGCGCGGGCAAGAGCACGATGCTGAACCTTCTCGGCGGGCTCGACAGCCCCACGAGCGGCAGGATCGTGGTGGACGGCGGGGACATCTCGCATCTGACGGCGGATCAGCTTGCGGAGTACCGCGCAGAGAAGGTGGGCTTCGTTTTCCAATCCTACAACCTTATCCCAACGCTGACGGTCTATGAAAACGTGGCGCTCGTTCGGGAGATCGCGAAGAACGCGCTCGATCCCGAAGAGATGCTTGCTTCCGTTGGGCTTGCGGATCATATGAAGAAGTTCCCATCGGAGCTTTCGGGCGGCGAGCAGCAGCGCGTTTCGATCGCGCGTGCGCTTGCAAAGAACCCCGAGATCCTCTTATGCGATGAACCGACAGGCGCGCTCGATCAGGAAACGGGCGCTATGGTGCTGCGCGTTTTGATGGATATGGCGAAGCAGTACGGCAAAACGATCGTGATCGTTACGCATAACCAGAATATCGCGAAGATCGCGGACACCGTGGTGCGCGTTAAAAACGGCAAAATCGTTTCCTTCGAGGATAATCCGGCGCCGATCCCGGTGGAGGAGGTGGAATGGTAAATGCTGCTTAGAAAGCTTTGGCGCACGCTCGGCGTTTACCGTGCGCAGTTCATCTCGATGGTGATAATGATCGCCATCGGCATCGGCACCTTCGTAGGCTTCAACGTCGAATGGTTTTCGCTTGAAAACGACACGCTTTCCTTCCTCAAGGATACCGGCTTTGCCGATATGCGCATCGTGCGCGAGAGCGGCTTTTCCAAGGAGGAAGCGGAGAAGATCGCCGCAATGGACGGTGTGGACGAAGTAAGCCGCTTTCTTGCCGTGAACACGCTTGAGAAGGAGAGCTCGGACGTTATCGCGCTGAACTTCACCGAGAATTTCGCGGTCTCGGGCTTCCTCGTGACGGAGGGCGAAGCTTATGACGAAGCGGATGAAAGCGGGCTCTGGCTCTCGGACAGGTACGCGAAGGAAAACGCTTTTTCCATCGGCGACAAGCTCACGCTCGTTTACAAAAACCTTGAGATAGACTGCGAGGTGCGCGGGCTCGTAAAGGCGGGCGAATACCTTATCTGCGTTCCGGACGTGACGCAGCTCATGCCCGATTACAGCACCTACGGCTTTGGCTACGCCTCCCCCGCCCTGCTCAAAAAAGCCTTCGGCGCGGAGTTTTACACGAATATAAACGCGCTTACAGGGATTGATAAAAAGGACTTTGCAAAAAAAGCGGATGAAGCGCTCGGCGAAACGCTACTCGTTATCGGAAAGGAAGATACCATCCAGTATTCCGAGGCGATGGGCGAGAGCGAGGAGGGCAAAACGATGGGGCTTATCCTGCCCGTGCTGTTCCTTGCGATCGCGGTTTTGACGATGGTAACGACGATGCACCGCCTCTGCGCCGCTGAAAAAACGCAGATCGGAACGCTGAAATCCCTCGGCTTCAAGGACAGGCGCATCCTTCGCCACTACTCATTCTACGCGCTTGCGATCGGGCTTATCGGAACCTTCTTCGGGCTGCTGCTCGGGTGGCTGCTCGGCTGGTTCATAATGAACCCGAACGGCGCAATGGGGACCTATCTCGATATGCCGTCGTGGAAGCTCTCCGCGCCGCCGTTCGTCTGGGTGGTGCTCATCGTCATAAACCTTCTGCTCGTTCTGATAGGCTTTCTGTCGGTCCGCAAGATGCTTCACGGCACGGCCGCCGACGCGCTTCGCCCCTACACGCCGAAGAAGATGCGCAGCATAGCGCTTGAAAAAACGGGGCTTTGGAAGGTGCTGGATTTCGGCGAAAGGTGGAATCTTCGCGACATTTTCAGGCACAAGACGAGAAGCTGCATGACGCTTTTCGGCGTTGCGGGCTGCATGATACTCATTCTTGCCGCGCTCGGCATGCAGGACACGATGAACGAGTTCATGGACTCCTTCTACGAGAAGGCGATCCGCTACGAGCTGCGGATAAACCTCGATTCAGAGACCGTGACGAACGACGAAGCGCGGCGGATCGCGGAAAAATACGCCGCCGATACCTGCGCGGCTTCGAGCGTTCAGGTGAACGGCGAGTCCTACGCGCTGGAGGTTTACAGCATCAAGAACGACACGCTGCGCTTCATCGGCGAAAAGGACGGGTTCACCGCGCTGCCGGATGAAGGCGCGCTTATCTGCGAGCGCATCGCGAAGGATCACTGGCTCGAAGTCGGCGACAGCTTCAGCTTTTCCCCGTTCGGCACGAGCGAGAGCTATAACGTCAAGGTCGCCGGGCTTGTGCGTTCGCTGAGCGAGAGCATAGCCTTGAGCGAGGAGGCCGCCGAAAAGCTCGGCCTTGAGTACAGGATAAACACGCTTTATTCGAAGCAAACCGAGATCGAGCCGAGCGAAAGCATACTCAACACACAAACCAAGAAGAGCATCATCGATTCGTTCGACACCTTTATGAAGATAATGACCGTTATGATCTGGCTTCTGATCATCGCCGCCGCCGTGCTCGGCGTGGTGGTGCTGTACGATCTGGGCGTTATGAGCTACACCGAGCGCTTCCGCGAGATGGCAACGCTGAAGGTCATCGGCTTCAAGGATAAAAAGATCGGCAAGCTTTTGATCGGGCAGAATATGCTTCTGACCGTTGCGGGCATTATCATCGGCATCCCCGCCGCGCTGGGCGTGCTCAAATTCCTCATCGTCAAGCTCGCAAAGGAATATGAATTGCGAATCAGCGTTTCAACGTTCTCGTTCATCATAAGCATCGCGCTCGTTTTCGGCGTTTCGCTCGCCGTCGGGCTTAGGATAGCGCGCAAGAATAAAAAGATAGATATGGTCGAGGCGCTTAAAGCGCAGGAGTAAGGAAATTCGGATAAAGAAAAAGCCCTTTCGAGAAAAAGTTGATCTGAACCCAAAAAGTTAGACAAAAGAATTAAATCAGGCAGCTTCGAGGGCTTGCTTCCTGTGAACAGCAGGAGGTAAGCCCTTTAGCTTAGCTTTAATACGGCGGTTATTGTAGTAGTCAAGGTACTCGATCAGTT
>JAFWVQ010000045.1 GCA_017523925.1 Clostridia bacterium | reverse complement strand
TATTCACTATTCACTAAATAAGCGGCAGGATCGTCGAACAGGCTTGTAAACCAAGTTGAAACTATCCGAAAATGCTCGCTTCGCTGCGCATTTTTCGTGCCACCTCATCAGTCAGCTGCGCTGACAGCTTCCCCTCAAGGAGAAGCCTTGATGGGGCGCCTTGCAGCAGTGCCTGCGGCGAATGAAGCCGCTTCGCAAATGAAGGAATGAAGCGCGCCTTCGGCGCATGATGTGTTCCTTCGGAACATTGAGGTGGAAATTCCTGCGGAATTTCAAAATAATTATTAGAGCTGCGCGCCTGCGGCGCATGATGAAATTCGCCTTACGGCGAGTGAAATCTGCCTGCGGCAGGTGAAATTTGCCTTCGGCAAGTGAAATCCGGCTGCGCCGGGTTGAGGAAGAAATTCCTGCGGAATTTCAAATAATGAATAATTGAAGAAACGCGCCAAAAGCCTTCCCCTTTGAGGGGAAGGTGGCTGAGCGGGGCAGCGCCGCGCGAAGACGGATGAGGTGGATAAAAGAAACGCCTGCTGCGTTTCCACCGCAACCGCCGTAAGGCGGTTTCACCCGCGAAGCGGATTTCATCCGTAAAACGGATTTCACCCACGAAGTGGATTTCACCCGCAAAGCGGATGTTAGAAACGCCATCGGCGTTTCAACCGCAACTATTCACTATTCTCCGCCCCTGCGCCGGCATACATTGCTTTTCCCTGTATTTAATGGTATAATGTTCGAGGCTGTTTCAGCCCGAACCGATATACACGGATCCGACAGGAGCTCATATATGCAGGCAATAAAAAACGGAATCAAATGTACGCTCAGAACGCCCGGCAAGGCGCTTCTGTTCACGCTTATCCTCGCGGTGCTCGCGGCGCTTCTCGCGGTCGCGTTCTGCGTTTTCTCCGCCGTGCGCGGCTATCTCAAGGAGGCGGACGAATATTTCCACACTATCGCCACCATCGACTACGTGGGCAGGGACTATCCCGATCAGTCGGTCTACGATCCCGAGGTTCAGGAGGCGGTGGAGGAGAGCAGGGAGGAGCTCGAAGCGCTGAGGGCGAACCCCGCCGTCATGGGCTTTGAGCCCGCTTCGCCCGCGCTCGGCTATATCGAGGGCATGCACAGGCTGGACGACCGCGTTTTCAACGGCGGTGCAGGCGTGCTCATCGTGAAGGTAAACACCTACGATCCCGCGCTCGAGGCGTATCAGGTGATGCTCGAAGAATCGCTCTATGCGCGAAAGGACAATTCGGGCAAGCTGATGTTTCTCAGCGTGGATAAGCATGGCAGCGGCGCCGGAATAGCGCCGGGCAAGCGCTACCTCGTCAGCGGAAGATTCGTTGCGGGCAAGGTAAGCGGCGTTTGGTTCAGCTTGGAGAGCATGAGCTTCGTTGAAAACGGCGAAACCGTGACAGTGCCCGAATTTGAGCTCGTACCAAATACCGAGATCGCCGAAACGAACGCTTTTTACAGGCTCGCCAAGGTGCTTGAAAAGCAAAACGATGCCTGCCGCGTGGTCTACACCTCCGCGATAGAGGATTATTACCCCTTCCAGCAGCAGATACTGAGCCTAAAAGACGGCAGGCTGTTCACCGAGCAGGAGCAGAAAAGCGGCGCGAAGGTCTGCCTTATAATGAACGATCTGGCGAGCCGCCTCGAACTTTCCGTGGGCGATCGCATCCCGCTTTCGGTGTGCGTTTCGGACGGCAGCATCTTTGAGACCGACACGCTCTATGAAAAGGACGGGGGAGAGTACGAGATCATCGGCATTCTGAACGAGGATACCGATTATCCCTTCTATATCTTCCTTCCGGGAGATTCGGGCGACGGATTCCGTGCCACCACGGGCTATAACCTCGGGCAGTTCCGCGTTGTGAACAGCCGTGCGGACGAGTTTCTCGCGGCAACCGAAAAGCTTGCGCACAACGGCTTCCGCATCACGCTCTACGACCAGGGCTATGCCGCCGCCACCGAGCCGATGCGCGAATTGATGTTCATTTCCATAGTATTCCTCGCGGTCTGCGTGGTGCTTGCGATAGTTGCGCTTATCCTTCAGAGCCATATCTTCGTTTCAAGGCAGAAGGAAGCGGCAAACACGATGTATTCGCTCGGAAGCTCCCGTGCGCATATCGTAGTTTACTTCATTTCGGCCGTGCTTATCCTAACCATCCTTGGCGCGGTCATCGGCATGTTCGCCGCAAAGGCGATAGAGGGGCGCGTTTTCGAAACGATGCAGCGCTTCTGGGCGCAGTTTGCAAAGGAAAACACCGATTATTCGCTTGGCAGCACTTCGATCACAAGAACGCTCGACTTCGCGCCGAACGCGGGATACTTCCCCTATATCGCGGCGGGTGCGGCGCTCGTTCTCGGCGCGCTTATCACCACCATAATCTTTGCAGGCCGCACCGTGACCGAAAGGCGCAAACAGGAGCGCGCAAGAGCCATGGAGCGCGGCGGCAAAACGAGCAGATTCTCCGTTAAATACGCGCTTTTATCCATCATAAGAAGCCCCGTTCGCACGCTCGCCGTGCTGCTGCTCGCGGCGGTTGCAGCGCTGTTCTTCTCGCGGCTGACCGCATCGCTTCGCGGCTATAACGATCAGCTCGAAAGCTATAAGCGCAGCGCCGAGATAACGGGCTACGCCACCGATATGAAGGGCCGCTGGATGGATGGACTGAGCATTAAACCCGATGCAGTCAAGGCGCTTATGGAGAAGGGGATCGTTAAGGACTACAACATCACCACGAAGCTCGGCTATATCGATATCCTCGGCGTTGGAAGAACGGCGAGCGGCACAAGCCAAACGGTGCAGTTCAACGAGCCGCAATCCGAATTTGCGAAGGAAACGCGCGTTTACAATATCAGCCGCGCAATGAAGTGGGTGTCCACCACGGATGTGGAATCGAGCCCCGCATTCAAATACGCAAAATCCAAGAGCATAACCTGGCTCGAGGGCTTCGATAAAAAGGATTTCTGGTTCCCGAACCCCGTTTGTGCGCTGCCCGAAAGCGTTATGAAGGAGAAGGGGATCGAGCTTGGCGACTGCGTTGTTTTTGAACACACCTTTGAGCTTGCGAGCTGGAATTATCTCGGCACAGTCATGTTCAAGGTGGTTGCAAGCTACTCCGCAACGACCTCCTCAAGCACGGTTTTCGTGCCGTTTTCGGAGTATCCGCTTGCTCCAACGGAATACGGTCGGCAGAGCTATCATTACGATTATTATGCGAAGGAATACACGAACCTTTTTGCCCCGAATCTTGCCGATTCGCTCGATGAGCGCATCGTGGACCGCATTACGAACGGCATTGAAACGAGCGGGTATAACGATTGGTTCAGAGAACTCAGCTGGTACAAGGGAATCAGCTACAAGAGCTTCCTGTTCACCCTCAAGGACGCGACGAGGCTCGATGAGCTGCGCGAGGCTTTCAAGGAGGCGGGCTACGGCACCGTAGGCAATATGAGCGACCGCGGCAAAACCTTCTTTGTGATCGAGGACGAGATGTATCTGAGCACCGTGCGCTCGATGCAGCGGCAGATACAGTACGTTTCAACGCTCTATGCCGCGCTGTACATAATCGCGGGCATTATAGGCTTCGCGCTGGCGTGGCTGCTGACGGTTTCAAGGCGCAAGGAGATCGCGCTGATGCGCGCGCTCGGAACGCCGAATTTCCGCATAATACTCAATTTCCTGTTTGAGCACGCGCTATTGTGCCTTGCGGGTCTCGGCATAGGGCTCGGCGCGGCGATACTCATCTTCGGCGCGCAGGAGAAGATCTGCTTCATGCTCTGCGCCGCGTTCTTCATCCTCTGGTGTATCTCAACATTTATCTGCCTCGTTTTCGGACTGGCGAAGAAGACGCAGGCGGCACTGGTGGAGGTGGAATGATGTGCGCCGTTGGCGCACAGTGAAATTCGCCTTGCGGCGAGTGAAATCTGCCTGTGGCAGGTGAAATTTGCCTGCGGCAGGTGAAATCCGGCTGCGCCGGGTTGAGGAAGAAATCCCAAAGGGATTTCAAATGTAAAATTGAAGAAACGCCGCCCAAAAGCCTTCCCCTTTGAGGGGAAGGTGGCTGAGGCGGAGCAACGCAAAGTGCCCCCGCGGCGAGCGGCGGATGAGGTGGACACCTGCACAAATCCTGCAAGGGATTTGAATCCTATCGGATGAAAAAACACAAGCGGCAGGATCGTCGAACAGGCTTGTAAACCAAGTTG
>JAFWVQ010000044.1 GCA_017523925.1 Clostridia bacterium | reverse complement strand
TCCTTGCCGAAGCAACGCTTATCCGCAAGATGGGCTTCGATGGCAAGTCCATCATCAACCCCCGCCAGGTCGCTCCTCTCCATGCGGTGTTCACCCCCAGCGAGCGCGATCTCAAGAAGGCCATGGCCATCATGGATGCCATCGCCGAGGCGAACGCAAGGGGCTCCGGCGTTGCGAGCCTGAACGGCAAGATGATCGACAAGCCGGTCGTTGCGCGCGCACAGTACCTGCTTGAGCTTTACGAGAGAAGCAAGGCAATGCCCGTTGAGGAGGTATAATAAAATGGACGTTAAGAAAATACCGCATATAAACGAAGTATCCGCCTTCCACGGCGAGTATGATCCCAAGGATTGCGAGCCCAAAAGCACCATCCGCTTCGACGAGAGGCAGAAGAACAGCAAGAAGGTGCTGCCCTCCATCGAGGAAGCGATCAAAAGATCCGGCCTCAAGGACGGCATGACCATCTCCTTCCACCATCATTTCAGAAACGGCGACTACGTTGTGAACATGGTCATCGACGAGATCGCCAAGATGGGCATCAAGAACCTGACCCTCGCCGCATCGAGCCCCACCGACTGCCATTGGCCGCTCATCGAGCACATCAAGAACGGCGTTATCACCCATATCGAGACCAGCGGTCTGCGCGGCAAGCTCGCCGAGGAGATCTCCAGGGGCCTCATGGATTTCCCGATCATCTTCCGCTCCCACGGCGGCAGGGCGGCGGCCATCGAGACCGGCGAGCTGCATATAGACGTTGCGTTCCTCGGCGCACCCTCCTGCGACCCCTACGGCAACGCGAACGGCTATAACCGGGACGACGAGAACTCCTCCTGCTGCGGCTCCCTGGGCTATGCAAAGCTCGACGCGCAGCATGCGGATAAGTGCATCATCATCACCGATCATCTCGTAAACTTCCCCAACGCGCCCTTCGGCATCCCCGAATCCCGCGTTGACTGGGTGGTCGTGGTCGATAATATCGGCGATCCCAAGGGCATCATGAGCGGCGCTACCCGCTACACCAAGAACCCCAAGGAGCTGCTTATCGCAAAGACCGCTGCCGAAGTTATCGAAGCGAGCGGCTATTTCGAGGATAATTTCTCCATGCAGATGGGCTCCGGCGGCGCAAGCCTTGCCACCGCGAGATTCCTTCGCGACAAGATGATCGCAAAGGACATCAAGTGCCGTTTCGCACTCGGCGGCATCACCGGCCAGATCGTTCAGATGCACGAGGAGGGCCTCGTTAAGAAGATCCTCGACGTTCAGTCCTTCGACCTCATCGCGGCGAACTCCCTCAAAAACAACCGCTTCCATCAGCAGATCGACGCTTCCTACTACGCAAGCTACGTAAACAAGGGCGCGGCGGTCAATCAGCTCGATTTCGTCATCCTTTCGGCTCTGGAGATCGACGTTAACTTCAACGTAAACGTCATGACAGGTTCGGACGGCGTTATCAGGGGCGCGGTCGGCGGCCATCCCGACACCGCGGCGGGCGCGAGCCTGACCGTTGTTACGGCTCCGCTGCTTCGCGGCAGGATCCCCACCGTTTGCGAGAGGGTAAACACCATCTGCACCCCCGGCAGCACCATCGACGTGCTCGTTACCGATCAGGGCGTTGCGGTCAACCCGAACCGCCCCGAGCTCAAGGAGAAGCTGATCGCGGCGGGTCTGCCCGTTACCACGATCGAGAAGCTCAAGGAGCGCGCCGAGAAGGTGGTCGGCAAGCCCGAGCCCATCCAGTACACCGACCGCATCGTCGGCGTTCTGATGTATAGAAACAACACCGTTATCGACGTTATCCGCCAGATCAAAGAGGACTGACGATAACCGAAAGGAAAGTTTTATTTGAGTTTCATCATCTCGGAAGCTGCGGACCCAAGGGGTCCGCAGCTTGAAAAATTAGTAAGCTTCCTTGAAAAAATGGGGCTTAGATACGAGGGCGGCGCGGAACACACCGTTTTTTTGACGGATGAGGACGGCGGCGTGCTCGGCACGGGCTCGCTCTGCGGGAGCGTGCTCAAATACATCGCGGTGGACGACAGCCTGCAGGGCGAGGGCGGCGCGGCGGCGATAGTTTCGCGCCTGGTTTCGCGCGCCTATATGCTTGGAAGAAAGAAGCTTTTTCTCTTCACAAAGCCGCAGAATGAATACATGTTCCGCAGCCTCGGCTTCTTCCCGCTTGCCGAGGCAAGGGGCGCGGTCTATATGGAAAACAGCCGCAGGGGACTCGCCGATTATCTCGATTCGCTCGAAAAGGGCGAGGGCGTGCAGGGCGCGATCGTTGCAAACTGCAACCCGTTCACCAACGGGCATAAATACTTGATGGAAACGGCCGCCGAGCTCGTGGACACGCTGCACGTTTTCGTGGTCAGCGAGGACGCTTCGGAGTTTCCGTTCGGCCTGCGCTATGAAATGGTAAAAAGAGGCACGGCGCATATAAAAAATCTTATCCTGCATCAAAGCGGGGACTACATGATATCGCATTCAACCTTCCCGACCTATTTCATCAAGGACGCGGCGAAGGCGAAGGACGTGAACGTTGAGCTCGATCTTACGTTATTTGGGAAAAGAATCGCGCCGGCGCTTGATATAAAGAAGCGTTTTGTTGGCACAGAGCCCTTTTGCGAGGTGACCAACGCCTACAACGAGGCGATGAAGCGCATGCTGCCTGCCTTCGGCATAGAGGTGATCGAGATCGAGCGTAAGGACGGCATAAGCGCGAGCAAGGTGCGCGAAGCGATGAAAAACGGCGATACAAATTTGATAAAAAGGCTTGTTCCCGCCTCGACTTATGATATAATAAGGGGTATGATCGTCGTAAAAACAGGTGCGGACCCGTGCGGGAACGCGCCATACGATGAAAACTGCTGATAAAGGAGCTTAAATAGATGCTGAAAAAGAGAAGCATAGTGATCGCGCTGATCCTTTCGGCGCTCACGATCGGCGCGGCGTTCATATACGTTAACTATATCTATCCGAAGATCATAGCGCCGGCCGAAACCTACTCCCAGGCAAGGAGCCTTTATAACGAAGGCAACTATATGCAGGCTGCGCTCAAGCTCGGATCCATCCCCGGTTATTCCGATTCGCGCAAGCTCGCCTCCCAGGCATGGAAGCTCGCGGGCGACAGCGCGTACAACGAGGGCAAGTTCGACATGGCCTCCGCCTGCTACATCAAGGCGGGCTCCAAAGAGGAGGACATGGCGAGGATGGACGAATGCTATCTGCGCCTCGCAGAGAACGCATTTCTGAACGGCATGGTCTCGCGCGGCGAGATCTATCTGAACTGCGTTTCGAATGCGGAGGGAAACGAAAAAAAGAAGGATGACGTCCGTATCACCGCAGCGAAGCTTGCGATAAACGCGGGGCTCGACGAAGCAAATATCGATCAGGCGATCGACAGATTCGAGGCATGCAGCGAAAATGCGAATGGGGAGATCAAGGATATCCTGCTCGGATGGGGAAAGACCGCGCTTGAGAATTTCGATATGGAATCGGCAAACACCCTGTTTGCGGCGGCAAAGCGCTTCTGCGATGAGGAGCAGCTCACGGCGCTTATAGAAACTATAAACAACGAATGGACCGAAGCCGGCAAGCGTGCGCTTGCGCGCGGCATGGACGCTTTTGCCCAGAAATGCTTCGATATCAGCGGCTACGTTCCGCAGCTTGAGAACGCGGAGGAGGTCTACCAGGAGGCGCTGAAGCTATATGCAAACCGCAGCCTGTTCGAGGCGCTCACAAGGTTCAGAAGGCTCGGCGACTATAAGGACAGCCGTACAATGGCCTCGGCAATAGCCGCAGTGGTGCGCTCCGCACCCAAGGCCGGCGCAGAGCAGGCCTACGCGATGCTCAATGCCGACGGAACTGTAGAGCTGTTCGGCGATGAGTGGGATGCGGACGTGTCCGAATGGGCGAATATCAAGCAGATCGCGGTCGGCAAGCTGCCCTTCATCGTCGGCTTAACGGATGTTGGCACCGTGCTTGCTTCGGGCAAGAACACAAACGGTTGTCTCGACGTCGGCTCGTGGAACGACGTGATCGATATTGCCTGCGGCAGCAGCCACACGATCGGCCTCAGATCGGATGGCACGGTGCTGTTCACCGGCTCCGAGATGGCGGGCAGGACCGGCGTTTCCACCTGGCGCGGCATCTCCGCTATCGCGGCGGGAAAGGACGCCTGCTACGGCCTGATGCAGAACGGCATCGTGTTTGCGGCGGGCGACAACAGCTACGGTCAGTGCGACGTTTCCTCCTGGGAAAACATAACCATGGTCTCGGGCGGCACGCAGCATGCGGTCGGTCTTAAGAAGGACGGCACGGTCGTTGCCTGCGGCGACAACAGCTATGGTCAGTGCGACGTTTCCCACTGGAGCGATATCGTCTTCGTTTCGGCCGGCGCGTACCACACCGTCGGTCTGCGTGCGGACGGCACTCTCGTCGCCTGCGGCAGAAACGACAGCGGCGAATGCGCAATATCGAGCTTTAGAAGCGTTGCCGCCGTTGCAGCGGGAAGCAGCTATACCGTGCTGATCCTCGAAAACGGCACGATGCGCGTTATCGGCAGAACGAACGGCTGATCGGCCAAGATCATTACCCTGCGGCCCTCCTTTAACGGGGAGAGCCGCTTTCTTTAGAAAACGGCAGCGCTCCGCAATTCGGCAGGACGGGCGGACCATGCTTGGAGAATTACGCGATGAACAATGAAAAACACATAAAAACAACGGAGTTTGCGCAGGCAAGCGTGGAGCAGATGGCGGCAAGGCGCGAAGCGCGCGCCGCTGAACAGCGCGAGAAGCTGTCGGGCGGCGGAGAGCAGCGCTGCGTGGTGTGCATCTGCATGAATATCGCGGGGCCGCAGAAGCGCGGCGGGCTTATCGACGCGGCGTTTCTTGATGCCTTAAACTGTTTTTTCGCGATGCTGCGCGAGCGGCGCTCACCGGCGCAAAACGGCGTTGCGTTGCGCTTTATAAACGAAAACACCGGCATCGAGGCGCTGATATCGCTTGATGAGGACGCGGCGGAGCTGAAGCGCATCTGCGTTGAGATCGAGGAAAAGCACCGCGCAGGAAGGCTTTTCGATATGGACGTTATCGCAAAAAACGGCGCGAAGCTCGGCAGGAGCGAGCCGAGAAAATGCCTTATCTGCTCGGAAAACGCCTCGGTCTGCGCCAGGAGCCGCGCCCACAGCGTGGAGGAGCTTAAGAAGCGAACGCACGAGCTGCTCGAGCGTTGGCTTGCCGACTTCCTCGGGGGATCGGCAATGGCCGCGCTCTCATCGGAGGTGAATATCACCCCGAAGCCGGGCCTCGTGGACGCAAACAACAGCGGCGCAAACCCGGATATGAACAGGGAGACCTTCCATATAAGCGCGATGGCGCTGCGGCATTTCTTTATTCGGATGGCGGAGCTCAGCATCGCATACGCCGAAAAGCAGGACGATGCGGCGGTGTTGGAAGCATACGTTGGCGAGCTGAAAAAGCTCGGCGTGGAGGCGGAAAAAGCCATGCTCAAGGCGACCGGCGGCGTGAACACGCATCGCGGCGCGGTCTACTCGCTCGGGCTTCTCGTGAGCGCGGCGGCGCTGGATCTTGCGCGCGGCGTCTTCTCTGCGGATGAAAGCGGGCTGCGCGGCATTGGGCTTGGAGAGCTCAAGGAGGTGGGCGGGCTCGGGCTTGCGAAAAACTGCACGCGCACGGCGGCGGAGCTTGCGCGAGCGCTCGGCGACAACAGCGCCGAAGCCTCCAACGGCGCGATCGTGCGCAAAAAATACGGCGTGGACGGTCCCGTTCAGCAGGCTCAGCAGGGCTTCCCGCTCGCACTGCTTGCAAAAGCCGCGAAAGAGGAGTATTATAATAGGTACGGCAGCGAGCACGAGGAGCTTGCATGGGTGTATGCACTGATCCGCGTCATGGCTGTGATGGACGACAACAACGCGCTCAAGCGCGGGGGAAGAGCGGGCGCGGACTACGTGAAAAAGCGCGCTTCGGAGCTTGCCTCGCTCGCCATGCGCGCAGGTCCGGGCGAATTCAACTCGGCGCTGCTCGAGCTCGACGCGGAGCTCATCGAAAGGAACATAAGCTGCGGCGGCGCGGCCGATATGCTTGCCCTTGCGCTGTTTTTGGATGGGCTCGATGCGCTGAGCGCGCCCCTTGAGCGACCTGTGTTCAATGAGGAGCGAGAACGAGGCAAAAAGAGCATTATGATATCGGGGGAGCCGGGAGTCGGCGGAACTTCGTTTGTTAAAACACTGTTTAGTACGCTTTTTGAGGTGTAAGGCATGGACACAAGACCCATCGGCATCTTCGATTCGGGCATGGGCGGCGTGAGCCTCCTTCGGGATGCGCGCCTGCTGCTGCCAAATGAAAACTTCATATTCTATGGCGACAACAAAAACGCCCCCTACGGCGATCGGAGCGAGGAGGAGATACTTTCGCTCACCTCGGCGGCGGCGGATTTCCTTGTTGAGCACGGCGTGAAGGCGCTGGTGCTTGCCTGCAACACCGCCACGAGCGCATCCATCAATATACTAAGGAAGAAACTCGCCGTGCCGGTCGTCAGCATCGAGCCGGCGATCAAGCCCGCCTGTGAAAGAGCGGGGGAGGGCAAGGTGTTTATGCTCGCGACCGCCGCCACGACGCGGCTTGCAAGATACCGCGCGCTGCTCGAGCGCATGCCCGATCCCTCAAGGGTCATCAATATCGGCATAAGCGGCATGGTGGCGAGGGTTGAGCGCGGCGTCACCGAGATCGGCGCTTACGACGACATCCTCGACGCCTGCCTTGAGCCCTATATCGGCGAAACGGCGGATGCGATCGTGCTCGGCTGCACGCATTACGTTTTTATCGGCGAGGCGATACGCGAATACTTCCTGCGCCGAATGAAGGGCGAGTGCAGGCTTTTTGACGGCAACCGCGCCACCGCACGCCAGCTCGGCAGGGTGCTCGAAAGGAACGGCCTTGTGAATCCCTCCGGGCGCGGCGAGGTGACGTTCACCACCAGCGGGGACGCAGAAGAACTCGCTCCAATATTCGATAAGTTTTTAAACGCGCCGCCGGACTGAAGCGCGGCACGGGGAGGGAAACGGGGCGAAAACAGTGTCGAAATAAATAATATATCATGAATGACTGTTGCAATAATGCAAAACGCGCCGATATGAAAGAATATTAGATAAATTTCTAACGCTGCGCGAGATTCAAAAAATGAAAAAACCCCCTTACATTTTCGGCAATACTTTGATATAATAGACATGCGCATTGTGGGAAGGTTTTTCCGTTGCGCAAAAATCATCGAAGCTATAACCGTGCTTTCCGCTTCGAAGCTTGGAGCGGGCCGCGGTTTTAGACTTAAAAAAATCTTTGGAAGGAGATTCACACATGAAGAAAATCTTCGCAATCGTGATCGCAATCGCAATGGTTCTTTCCCTTGTAACCGTTCCCGCGATCGCAGAGACCCGCACGGCCACCCCGTCCACCGCGGCGATGGCTATGCCCCGTGAATCCACCCGCGACGCAGCAAACCTCGACGAGGCGCTGAACGTTCCGGGCGGCAATCTCGTTTTCACCTCCGAGGGACAGTATCCTTGGGTAGTTGAAGGCGATGCGGCTAAGAGCAGCAACGAAGGCGTTGCGAGCTCCACCTCCGAGGTCAGCACCACCGTTACCGCGGCGGCAGGCGATATCGTTCAGTTTGATTTCAAGGCATGGGGCGAAGGCTCCTACACCTACTGGGATCACTGCGACTTCGCGATCGACGGCAGCGTTATGTTCACCCAGGGCGCTTACGACAACGTTGATTGGGAAACCTACGCGACCGAGCTTTCCGCCGGTTCCCACACTCTGACCTGGTCCTACACTAAGGACGGCAGCGTCAACCCCAACGGCGACTACTTCATGGTAGACAACGTTTACGTTGGCCAGCCCGTCATGGCTGAGACCATCAACGTTGATCCCGTTACCGTTCCCGCCGGCCGCAGGGCTTCCGTTTCCTACGAGGTTCTTCCCGCTGCGGCTTACGACAAGAGCGTTACCTTCTCCACCGCCGATGCCGCTATCGCGACCGTTAATGCCGCGGGCGTTGTGACCGGCGTTGCCGAGGGCACCACCACCATCACCGTTACCAGCGCTGCGGTTCCCACCGTTTCCGGCACTGCTACCATCACCGTAACCGAGGCTCTTCCCGCCGTCAACCTCGAGGGCTATGCGACCTATGATCTCGCTTCCTCCGGTCTTGAGGGCAACTGGATCGGCTTCGCCGATTACGATCCCTCCACCGTTAGCGTTCTCGCTCCCCTCGGCCAGCAGGCTTGGGCAGGCGCATTCGCAGGCGGCAACGTCTACGGCTACATCTACGACTCCAACGGTGCGGATCATAAGTTCTACATCATGGATGCCAACACCTACTCCGTAAGCTATCCCGGCAACAATGCGAATGCTGTCGGCGGTGTCATCGGTATGGCATATAACCATGCGAACCAGACCATGTACGGTCTGAGCACCAACCGCGAGATCGTTACCGTTGATCTGGCAACCGGCGTCCCCACCGTTGTGGCACCCATAGACAATGAAAACGTCCTCCTTCTTCTTGCCATCGATCAGGAGGGCAATGCCTACACCATGACCACCGCGGGCGACCTTGTGGCACTCGACCTCACCAACGGTTCCACCGCTGTGATCGGCTCCACCGGCCTCTCTGCGAACTACGTTCAGTCCATGACCTACGACTTTGACACCGATATGATCTACTGGGCACAGATCTTTGATGCCAGCAGCCATGGCCTCTATGCTGTTAACCCCCAGACCGCGGCTGCTGAGAGCCTCGGCGTTATCGGCTCCGGCGGCGTTGAAGTCGTTTCCATGTACATCAAGAACAACCTCCCCATCGACGATATCGAGGTTCCCGATGTAACCGTTACCTTCGTTGACGGTCTCGACAACTCCGTGATCGGCACCCAGGTCGTTGAGGCGGGCACCGTTCTCGATGAGAGCACCTTCCCCACCGCTCCCACCCATGAGGGTTATGAGTTCACCGGTTGGGATTACAACGGCGCAGCCGTTTGGAGCGACCTCACCGTTAAGGCGAAGTATCGCGATCCCAACGCCACCACCGCTACCGTAGTTCTCAGCGTTCCTCAGGACGTTTGGGGCGATGGCTCCGGCTATCAGATGCTCATCGATGCCGATGCTACCGCTTATGGCACGATCATCCCCGAGACCGGCGGCCTTACCTCCGCAGGCGATGCTCCCGCAGGCACCTACGATCAGTTCGAGTACAAGATCCCCGTTAATGCGGACGGCTCCTGCACCACTCAGAACATCATCGTTACCGGCGAGATCGCGATCGAGATCCCCGCTGGCACCTATGACTGGTGTATCACCAACCCCACCCCCGGCGACCGTATCTGGATCGCTTCCAGCAATGGTAACGTTCCCGGCCGTTATGACGACTTCGAGTTCGAGGGCGGCAACACCTACACCTTCACCGTAACCTTCGGCGGTCAGAACGACCAGGTCAACCTCGAGGTCGAGGGCGGCACCACCCCCGTGGATCCCACTCCCACTCCCGACGATCCCACCCCCACCCCCGTTGATCCCACTCCCACTCCCACCCCCGTTGATCCCGGCGAAGGCATCATCTGGGACTTCGAGCAGGATCCCGAGGCTCAGGGCTTCATCTTCCTCGATCAGGATGGCGACGGCAACAACTGGATGTGGTGCTATGGCGCTGAGTACAGCGAGCATAACTACCACGAGGGCCTTGGCTTCATGGCTTCCGAGTCCTACATCAACTATGTTGGCGCTCTCACTCCCGACAACTGGATGGTAACCCCCGAGTTCAACGGCACTCAGCTCACCTTCTGGGCAGCAGGCCAGGATCCCTCCTACGCTGCTGAGTACCTTGGCGTATTCGTTTCCACTGACGGCGGCAGCACCTGGTCCAACGAGATCTTCGGCTGCACCCTCACCGGCAGCGACACCCAGTACACCGTTGATCTGTCCGCTTACGCAGGCCAGAACATCAAGGCTGCTATCCGTCACTACAACGTGACCGATATGTTCCGCGCTAACGTGGACTACATCGAGGTTCTTGGCGGCGGCGATCAGCCCCCGGTAACCGGTATCATCGGCGACACCAACCTTGACGGCGAAGTTACCGTTGCGGACGCTATCCTTGCTCTGCGCCACATCATGGGTCTCGACACCCTGACCGGCGAAGCTCTTGAGCAGGCTGATGCAAACCAGGACGGCAACGTCACCATCGAGGATTGTATCCTCATCCTCCGTGCGGCTCTTGGCCTCATCGAGCTGTAAGATACTATCACTCAATAGCTGAATAGCTTATCTGCGCCCTTTCCCTTCGGGGGAAGGGCGCTTTATACTATTGGTGAATAGTGAATAGTTAAAGAACCTGCGCGGGAATCTCTGCTTGGGCTTTTTAAAGCGAATCGGTCGCCCAAACCGTTCTTTTAGGGGAGAATATAGCAAATAATCGGAATAATTCTTAAATCCGTATTGCAAATTCCGCCGCCGTTTAGTATACTGATAAAAGCGCGAATGAAAACGCATATAATTACTGAACAGAAGGAGAACCTTATGAAAAAGATCATCGCAGTTGCCCTTTCCCTTATGCTGCTGCTTTCGCTTGCAAACGTACCCGCGCTTGCCGAGCGTGAAGCCGCGCGCGACGCAGCCGATTTGAACGAGGCGCTGAACGTGCCGGGCGGCACACTCAGCTTCACAACAGGCGGAGCTTACCCCTGGGTCGTTGCCGGCGATGCCGCGAAGAGCACCAATTCCGGCGTTTCAAGCTCCACTTCCTCCGTTTCAACGACCGTTACCGCCAACGCGGGCCAGCTTTTGAGCTTCGATTTCCTTTCCTGCGGCGAAGGCTCGGATGCAAACGCATGGGACGGGCTTCACCTCTACGTTGACGGCGAGCTTGCAGCGAAATGGGGCGAGCATTCGGAGTGGGCGCATTTTGAATATGAGCTTACTGCCGGCTCGCACGAGGTGACCTTCACCTTCAAAAAGGACGGCAGCCTCAATATCGGCGAGGACTGCGCCTACGTTGACAACGTGCAGGTGGTCAGCCCCGTTATGGCGGAGCAGATCGTAGCCGCCGATATCAGCGTCAGCGTGGGCCGCCGCACCGAGATCGAATACGAGGTTCTGCCCGAGAACGCATTCAATAAGAATGTGACCTTTATGAGCGCGAATCCCGCCGTTGCTGCCGTCACGGCCGATGGCGTGATCAAGGGCATGGCCGAGGGCATGACCACCGTGACCATTACCAGCGCTGCGGTGCCGAGCGTTTCAACGGATATAACCGTTACCGTGACCGAAGGTTTGCCGATCGCAGAGTTTTTCGGCTTTGCGACCTATGATTTCGGCGCGGATCAGAGCAATGATATGAAGTGGGTCGGCTTCACGGACGCGGAGCCGGATATCGTGACCGCGTACAACACGATGCCCCATAACGTTTCCGCCGCCGCATACTTTGACGGCAATGTTTACGGCTATTATTACGACGGCACGAACGAGGAGCCGATCAGGAACTATTTCGTGATGGATCACGCGACCCGTCAGCTTGAGGAGTACAGCCTCATGCACGATGCCGGCGTTTTTGCGATGGCATACGACTATACCCGCGGCAATATGTACGCCGTGTGCGGTGAAATGCAGACCCGAAATCTCGGCATTGTCGATCTTGAAACGGGCGAGATCGAGTACGTCGGCGAGCTGACCGCGCCGATGATGATGACCTTCGCTATCGATGCAAACGGCGTGGGCTACGGGCTTACGATGGACGTGAACAGCGCGAAGCTCTACCGCGTGGATCTCGAAACCGCCGAATGCACTCTTGTTGGCGAAACCGGTGTTGCGCTTGCTTATCTTCAGTCCATGACCTACGATCACTATACCGGCAAGCTCTACTGGGCGCAGGTTATCAACACCACGACCGATCACGGTCTGTTCTGCATTGATCCCGAAACCGCGCAGGTCGAGTTCATCGGCGTTATCGGCGACGGCACCGAGATCACAGGCATTTATACCGTTGCGCAGCCCGATGAAGCCGGAATTCTCGGCGATGCCGATCTGAACGGCAGCGTCACCGTTGCGGACGCGGTGCTTGCGCTTCGCCATACGACCGGGCTCTACGAGCTGAGCGGATGCGCACTCATCCAGGCGGACGTGAACTTCGATGGCAGCGTTACCGTTGCGGATGCGGTTGCAATCCTTCGCTATGCGCTCGGACTTATAAATAATTTCTGATGCTTGGCTTTTCCCGCCGCAGTTTTTTTGCGGAGGGAAAAGCTTTATCAGCCCAAACGCAGCGCGGCAGCATTAAGATCTGCATAATAAAAGCGCGGCGTTCGGGCTAAAACCACAAAAAGCATAAAAAACAATGGAGGAACTATGAAAAGACTATTCGCATTTATTACCGCTGCGCTCCTCGCGCTTGTTTCGCTTCCGTTTGCTTCAGGCGTTACAAGGGCGGAAGCAAACGCCGCTGACGCCGCTTCGCTCAATGAGGCGCTGAACGCGGCGGGCGTAAGCCTCAATTATTCGACGGATTCGCAGTATCCCTGGGTGGTTGACGGCGACGCGGCGAAGAGCAGCAACGAGGGAGCGGCCAACTCCACCTCTTCGGTTTGGACGAATTTCACCTCGGTTCAGGGAGACGTGCTCCAGTTCGACTGGATCAGCATGGGCGAAGGTCCGGATCTTCAGGATTGGGACGGTCTGCGCGTCTATTTAGACGGCACGAAGATCCTGCACAAGGGCGCGGGTCATCCCGATTGGGAACGCTTCCAAACCACGCTCGAGCCGGGCGCACATGAGCTCACATTTACTTATAAGAAGGATGGCGGCATCGACCGCGAGGGCGACTTCGCGAAGATAGACAATGTGTACGTCGGAAGGATCGTTACGCCCTCATCAATAGCCGTGCAGCAGGTGAACGTTCACGCGGGGCGCACCGAAAGCGTTGCATATACCGTTCTGCCCGATGAAACCTATGATAAAAGCGTCACTTTCTCCGTTGCGGACACCTCGATCGCAACGGTGGACGTAAACGGTGTTGTGAACGGCGTAAGCGCGGGCACGACCACGGTCACAGTCACGAGCGTGGCCGATCCCACTGTTTCGGGAACCGCCGCAGTACACGTGCTCGATCCGCTCAACGATGCGTATCTTTACGGCTTCTGCCTTTTCGACGTTGGCATGAACGGCATGGAGGGGCATCTCGTTGGCTTCGACGAGGCTTCGCCCGAAAACATTGAGGACGTGTTCGATCTTGGCGAAACCACCTATTCCTCCGCATACGCGGGCGGCAAGGTGTACGGCTATCTTTACAACCACAACGCCACCGACACGCGCTTCTTCACTTTGGATACGCAGACATATGAAATCAGCTATCCCGGCGCGAGCTACGCAACGGGCATGATCGCGATGGCGTTCAACCATGCGGATCAGACGATGTACGGCATAAACGCCGAAACGCCCGCCAAGCTCGTTTCGATAAACACCTTCAGCGGCATCGTGACCGAGATCGCGCCCATAACCGGCATGAACGGCACGCCGATGACGCTTGCGATCGACCTTGACGGCAACGCATATTTCCTTGAATCGGTCAACAACGAGGCCGTGCTCTGTCGGCTCGACCTTGCAACGGGCGAAGCCACGGAGGTCGGAGGCACCGGCGTTTCGATGAAATATATTCAGTCCATGGTTTATGATTTCAATACCGACAAGATCTACTGGGCGCAGAATTATGACACGGAGAAAACCGGACTGTACGTCATCGACCCACAGACGGCGCAGACCGAACCGCGCGGCAAGATCGGCCCGGCAGGCATGGAGCTAACAGGTCTTTACATCAAAAACAATATCCCCGTGGATATTCAGAACCCGAACGTAACCGTCACCTTCCTCGATAATATCACAAATCTGGTGGTGGAAACGCGCTCGGTGCCGTCGGGCAGCGTGCTCGATCCGGAAACCTTCCCGGTGCCGCCCGCGCATACCGGCTTCACCTTCATAGGATGGAACTACATTGCCGGAACGCCGATCCACAGGGATACGACGATCACCTCAAGGTATTACGATCCGCAGGCGACGACGGCGGTGGTGGTTCTGAACGTTCCAAACGATATCTGGGGCGACGGCTCGGGCTACCAGATGCTCATCGATGCGGACGCGACCGCCTACGGCAACGAGATACCGCTGACTAACGGCGCGATTTCTGCGCCGGGAAACGTTCCCGGCTGGATTTACGCTGCGTTCGAGCACAGGATCCCGGAAAACGCCGACGGAGTGCTGACGACGCAGAATATAGTTGTTCAAAACAGCATTTCCATAGAGATTCCCGCGGGAACCTATGACTGGGTGATAGTGAACCCGGTTCCGAACGACCGCGTCTATATCGCCTCCGACAACGGCAATGCGGACGGACGCGCGAACGATTTCGTTTTTGAAGCGGGAAAAACCTATACCTTCACGGTTTCCGAATATCATACCTCCGATAAGGTCGATCTTACGATCACCCTCGGCGGCACGACCCCGCAGCAGCCCATCGGCGAGCCGGGAGACATCGATCTGAACGGCAGCGTCACGATTGCCGACGCGGTGCTCGCGCTCCGCCATGCGCTCGGCCTCATCACGCTCGAGGGTCAGGCGCTCGCAAACGGCGACGTGGACGGCAGCGGCAGCGTTGCGGTTGCGGATGCGGTGCAGATCCTTCGCAAGTCGATGGGTCTTATAAACAATTTCTGATGAAAAACGAAGGGACCCGCTCTGCGTATCGGCACGGCGGGTCCGCTCGTTTCGATGAAAAAACGGATCAGGAGGAAACGGAGGAAATATGAAAAGGATACTCTCACTCATGCTCGCTTTTCTGATGGCGCTTTCGCTTGCTGCGGCGGCCACGGGAAGCATTAACGCGGCCGGGCGCGGGGCGCAGGCGGCCGAAGCCACCCAAGACGAGCCCGCTTCGGTCGAGCTTCGCGGCATCTCGATCTACGATCTGAGCGGCCCGTACACGGGAAACTGGGTCTCATTCGATTCCGCGGACCCTTCGGCGGTAACGCCGCTGATGCAGATGCTTCAGCCCTACGGCCAGACCTTCGCGGCGGCTTTCGCGGGCGGCATGGTGTACGGCTATATGTTTGCCTCGATGGGCAACGATACGCGCATGTACGTGCTCGACCCCGAAACGAATCAGCTCGTTTTCCCGGGCGGCTCCTGCCCGGACGGCGTTTTCTCCATGGCCTACGACCATTCGAGCGATCGGATGTACGCGCTCTGCGGCAGGACCGAGGTCGATGAGCCGCGCTATCTCGGCATAGTCGATCTTGCGAGCGGAAACGTCAGCCGCGTTGCCGAATTCACGGGCGCAAGCAGCCATATCATGACCATCGCCATCGACGGAAACGGCAATTGCTACGCCCTCACCTCGGATCAGACCGATTCCCTGCTGATGCGCGTGGATCTTGATACCGCCGTCTGCACCCCGATCGGGCGCACGGGCGTCGGGCTTCGCTATTCTCAGGATATGGTGTGGGATCACAACACGAACCGCCTCTTCTGGGCGCAGTACACCGCCAGCTATGACAACGGGCTTTATACGATCGACCCCGAGACCGGCAGCGCGACCCTCATCGGGCCGATAGGCACCCACGGGCATGAGCTCTGCTGCCTGTACTCGGTGGACGAGCTTCCGATGGGGCCGATAGCGGGGGAGGAGCTGAACGTTCGCTTCATCGACGGCGTGAACGGCTCAGTTATCGAGGAAAGGCTTGTTCCGCCCGGCACAGTGCTCGACGAGGCGACCTTCCCCGCAGTGCCGGAGCATGAGGGCAGGGAGTATCAAGGCTGGGACTATAACTGCATGCCGATCCACACGGATACGGATATCACCGCCAAATTCCGCGATCCGAACGCGCTGATCTGGGATTTCGAGACAGAGCCGCTTTCGCAGGGCTTTGAATTCGTCGATCGCGACGGCGACGAGCTGAGCTGGCGCTGGAGCTGCGGCGAAAGCTATATAAATCTATACGAGGGCATGGGCTGCGCGGCGAGCTTCTCCTTTGGCGAGGGCGCAGGCGAATTCGGCACCGACAACTGGCTGATTACGCCCGAATTCACCGGCACGAGCATCAAATTCTGGATGAACGGGCAGGATTATGACGGCTATACCGAGCCACTCGGCGTTTACGTTTCCACCGACGGCGGCGAGACATGGAGCGAGGAGCTTGCGTACTTCATCGCGCCGCGCGATCCCGCGGAAAAAACGGTCTACCTCACCGAATACGCGGGCAGAAGCATCCGCGTCGGCTTCCGCCACTACACCGATCTGCGCCTGTTCCGTCTGAACCTGGACTACATCAGCGCCGAGGGCGTGAGCGATTCGGGGCTTTTGGGCGATGCGGACCTGAACGGCAGCATCAGCATTGCGGATGCGATACTGATCCTTCGCCACGCGATGGGTCTCGGCACGCTCGAAGGGCTGCCGCTCGCGCTTGCGGACGTTGACGGCGGCGGCAGCGTGAACACGGCCGATGCGATACTCGTGCTTCGCAGCGCGATGGGGCTCGCTTGAAACGGGTAAATCACATATAATATATCAAATTCAAAGCTTCGACAGAGCGCAAAAAGCCCCCGTGTTTTCGCGCCGCTCGAGCTGAGAGCTGCGGGTCGGAAGAATCCATTCTTCCGACCCGCGCTGTTTTTCTCGCGGGTAAAGTCGGGATAGAATATGATATATCGCATTTGAGGCTTTGGACAGGGGAGCGGCAAAGCTCTCGTTTTCGTGCCGTCCGAGCCGAGATCTGCGGGTCAAAATGGGCTCGTTTTCCCGATCCGAACGGTTTTTCACTCGGTGAAAGCCGCGGCGGGTAAAGCGTGCAAAAAAAACTTAACGGAATAAAAAAGATTTACAAATACGCTCTGAAATGGTAAAAATTTTTTTATTTTTAGCCGCAAAAATGATTGCAATATTGTTTGATTTCTGATATACTGCTATCGTATGGATATGGGCTCTTTCGATACGTTTGAATGAGCGCGTTCCATGCAGGACTATCCGAAGCTACTGCCGGCTTTGCCGGCTTCATCCGAGGGTGAAGCTTGTAAAGCCGTGCATTAGACTTAAAAAATCTTTGGAAGGAGATTTACGCATGAAGAAATTTCTTGCAATGGTAGTTGCGGTGGCGATGGTTCTTTCCCTTGCTGTTCCCGCATTTGCCATGACGCAGACCTTGCCCCACGGCGACGAGGGCAAGCCCGGTGCTACCCCTGCCGACGCGGCTGTCTTCTCTGCTGAAGCGCCCGAAAACGTTCAGGCAGGCGAAACCTTTGACGCTGTGGTCAGCCTCAGCGGCAGCTATGAGGCTCACGGTCTCAACCTGCAGTTCAACTACGATCCCGAGGTGTTTGAAGTAGTCAGCACCACCAACGGCCCCGTTATGGCTCAGATTCAGAGCCTCGGCGGCTTCGGTCTCCTCGACTACACCACCGTTGCCGGCTCCGTACGCTACGGCGTCATGATGCCCACGAACGGCTTCACCGAGCAGGGTGTCATCTTCACCGTCACCTTCCGCGTTCTTGAAGGCGCGGCCGACGGCAACTATGACCTCGAGCTCGTGGTCCTCGAGTTCTTCAACATGCCCATCGGCGGCAGCAACACTCCGATCGAGAACACCGCGAATGGCGCTACCGTAACCGTTGGCAATCCCGCTGAGGAGACCCCCACTCCGGTCCCCGCAACTCCGACTCCGGTTCCCGCGACCCCCACTCCGGTTCCCGCGACTCCGACCCCGGCTCCCACGACCCCCACTCCCGCTCCCGTTGATCCCGGCACCGGCATCATTTGGGACTTCGAGCAGGATCCCGTGGCTCAGGGCTTCACCTTCCTCGATCAGGATGGCGACGGCAACAACTGGACCTGGTGCTATGGCGCTGAATACAGCGAGCATACCCACCACGAGGGCCTTGGCTTCATGGCCTCCGAGTCCTACATCAACTATGTTGGCGCTCTTACCCCCGATAACTGGATGGTAACTCCCGAGTTCACCGGCACTCAGCTCACCTTCTGGGGCGCAGGTCAGGATCCCTCCTATGCTGCTGAGTACATTGGCGTATTCGTATCCACCGACGGCGGCAGCACTTGGTCCAACGAGCTCTTTGGCTGCACCCTCACCGGCAGCGACACCCAGTACACCGTTGATCTGTCCGCATATGCAGGCCAGAACATCAAGGCGGCTATCCGTCACTACAATGTGACCGATATGTTCCGTGCGAATGTTGACTACATCGAGGTAAACGGCGGCGGCAGCACCGAGCCCACCCCCGTTCCCCCGACCAATCCCCCGACCAATCCTCCCACCAATCCTCCCGTAGATCCCACCAACCCGCCGGCAGTCGGCATCATTTGGGACTTCGAGCAGGATCCCGAGGCTCAGGGCTTCGTATTCCTCGATCAGGATGGCGACGGCAACAACTGGATGTGGTGCTATGGCGCTGAGTACGGCGAGCATAACTACCACGAGGGCCTTGGCTTCATGGCCTCCGAGTCCTACATCAACTATGTTGGCGCTCTCACTCCCGATAACTGGATGGTGACCCCCGAGTTCACCGGCACTCAGCTCACCTTCTGGGCGGCAGGTCAGGATCCCTCCTATGCGGCTGAGTACCTTGGCGTGTTCGTATCCACCGACGGCGGCAGCAACTGGTCCAGCGAGATCTTCGGCTGCACCCTCACCGGCAGCGACACCCAGTACACTGTGGATCTCGCAGCTTATGCGAACGTCCGCACCCCCATCAAGGTTGCTATCCGTCACTACAACGTGACCGATATGTTCCGCGCAAACGTTGACTACATCGAGGTCACCGGCGGCGGCAGCTCCGAGCCCACTCCGGCTCCCGCAACTCCCACTCCCGAACCCGTTACCCCCGCTCCCGGCCAGGTAGTGTTCACTGTGGAAGCTCCCGAGTACGTGGAGGCAGGCGAGGAATTCGACGTTACCGTCCGCGTTGAGGGCGAGTTCGAGGCTCATGGTCTCAACCTCCAGCTCAACTACGACGACGCGAACTTCACCGTTCTCGGCACTGCCAACGGCGAGGTCATGGATCAGATGACCGCTCTCAACGGCTTTGCTCTTCTCGACTACACCACCATCGCAGGCTCCATCCGCCTCGGCGTCATGATGCCCACCGATCCATTCACCGCGAACGGCATCATCTTCACCGCCACCTTCAAGGCGAGCGAGTCCATCGCAGAGGGCCAGTATGCCTTCGTTCCCGTTGTTGAGGAGTTCATCAACTTCCCGCTCGGCGGCGAGAATACCCCCATCGACAACATCGCTTACCCCGCTTACGTAACCGTTGGCGAAGTTGTTGAGCCCACCGAGCCCCCGGTAGAGCCCACCGAGCCTCCCGTAGATCCCACCGAGCCTCCCGTAGATCCCACCGAGCCTCCCGTAGAGCCCACCGAGCCTCCCGTAGAGCCCACCAACATGGCGAGCTTCACCGTGGATCACGTCGAAGCGGTTCCCGGCGCACTGGTTCCCGTAACCGTTCACGTTGAGGGCGACTACGCTGCGCACGGCCTCACCTACTGGCTTGACTACGATGCAGAGATGCTCACCGTTGAGGATATTGAGAACGGCGACCTCATGAACGAGGTTATCGAGCTTGGCGGCTTCAACGTTATCGACTTCGAGACCGTTGAAGGCTCAATCCGCTTCGCGGCCGTTGCTCCCGTCCCCGAGCAGCCCTTCTCCACCGAAGGCACCGTATTCACCGTTTACTTCCGCGTTTCCGAGGAAGCTCAGGTTGGCGACGTTTACGTGCTCGAGGCCAATGTGACCGATCTGGTCTACATGCCCGACTCCGACGAGATCGACGTTGATTGGGAATCCGAGGACGGCAGCATCACCATCATCGATGGCGAGCCCGTTGAGCCCACCGAGCCTCCGGTAGAGCCCACCGAGCCTCCGGTAGAGCCCACTGAGCCTCCGGTAGAGCCCACCGAGCCTCCGGTAGAGCCCGGCGAGCCCACTCCCGAGCCCACCACTCCGCCCGCACCTCCCACCGGTACCATCGCTATGGTCGGTGCAGGTATCGCGGCCGTAGTTGCCGGTGCAGGCATCGTGCTCTTCAGGAAGAAGGAAGACTAATCATCCATACGCTCCATAGCGAGCGTTGAAGCGAAGCGGACCCCATAGCGGGGTCCGCTTCCGTTTTGGAGCGCGGCCTTTGTTCAAAAGAAATAATATATTTGAAATTGGACAAAAAGATTGGTATAATATAAGAGTCAAAATCAATAGTATATTTTGAGGATGTTCTATCGTGTTGAATGCTTCGCAAAAATATGCTTTAGATGGTGCGACGGTCGCGCAGATGCCCGAGCTGCTCGAGGCTGCTGCGATCGAAGCTGTGAGTCCACTGTGCGATGGGGACAGCGTGCCGGTTTCCGCTCGAATAATGCCGGACCGCGCGGCGGTGCTCGTGCATCTTCGCAAGCGTGATGCTTTTACTGCATCATCCGATACTGCGGGCGCTGCGAATACATCGGATCAGGCGCTTGCCGCGATCTTCGACGAGATCGTGCTCCGCGAGAGCTTCGCCATCTGCCCAATAGGCGATGCGTTTCTCGAAGCAGCCGCCTCATCCATACGTGATAGCGGTTTTTCACTGCCGGATGAGCTGAGTGTGCCGCCTTCGGGGATCGCGCCCGATCGTGAAGCTTCGCCCTATGCCCGTTCGCTGCTCAATGCCTATGTTCGTTCTGGAGTGCCGTGGCGTCGATCGGATGCTTCACGCAATGCTCTGCTGCGTTGCCTGCTGCTCTACTCCGCCGCAGATGCGGAGCTTGAGAGCGTGCATTCCGCAGCAGTTCGTGCGGTGCTTTTTGCACTCGCCGGCTCTCCGCTTGGCGCTTCATGCTCCGCAGCCATGCAGGCTGCGCTGAGATATGCCGAGGCTCGTTCCTCAGATACCAATAAGTAAAGGAGTTTTTTTTGTTATGAATATCAGATGGTACGGTCATTCTTGTTTCCTTTTCACCGATTCAAACGGCACAACAGTGCTGACCGATCCATACGACCCGTATATCGGCTATGATCTTCCGCAGATATATGCCAACGCGGTCACTATCAGCCATGATCACAACGATCACAATAATATCAGCGTTGTTAAGAGCAACACCACGATAATTCGCACTCCGGGTGAGTATGAGATCGGCGGTGTGCGCATCTTCGGTTATGAGACTGACCACGATCGCTGCGGCGGTTCCCTTCGTGGCAAAAACATCATGTTCGTCTACGAGATGGACGGTATGCGCATGCTCCATTGCGGCGATCTCGGCGCGATCCCGAGCGAGGAGGTTATTAAGGCTATCGGTCATATCGACATAATGATGGTACCCATCGGCGCGATCTATACGATCGACGATTTTGAGGCGCGTGAGCTTGCGAATATCTTCAAGCCCAAGGTCGTGATCCCGATGCATTATAAAACTCCCAAGCTTAAGATCGAGCTTTGCACGCTTGCTCCGTTTGTGGACGCCGCACGCGATTGCCGTATCCACTATCTGAATCAGTGCGATGCCTCGGTCATGCCCTCCAGCCTCGGCGAGGATCGCGTCATCATCCTGCGCCCCTACGATGCGGAGCGCGATGAGGTTCAGGCGAACGGCTGATCGTTTCGCGCACGCAGATATAATTATAATAGAAGAAACAGCGCAAAAAAAACGGGGCTTGACCGCAGTCGAGCCCCGTTTTGACTTATTACCGGACAAATGGACGAATCATATCAAGCGATCCATCGTCTTACAGCTTTTTCTTATAGCAAACGTATTTGCCAACCAAGCGGAAGCCGGCTGCGATGGCGTCCGGCTGCTCCTGCTCCTCGCAGAAGAAGACCATGTGCTTCGCGCCGTGCTTTTTATCGTAGTTGAGCGCGGAGGTGAGCAGAAAGCGGAACATTTCGCCGCTGTAAACGTCGCCCTCAAAATCTATTCCGATTATCTCGGAGAGCTCGGGGAAGGAGCGGAAATACACCGCGCCGAGAGCTTTTCCGCCCTCAATATATGCAAATATCTTCCAATCGTCGAGCTTTGCAAGGATGCGCTTCGCCGTCCAGTACATATAGTCCTCGTCCTGAGTGTGAAGCGCGGCGAAAAGGGGATAGTTTTCGCGGGTGATCTCTACAACGTGCTCATCCTCGGGGCGAAGCTCGTAGTTTTCATAATCGAGCGCGTTGTTACAGCTTTCCTCGATCCGCTCAAAGCCGAGCGCTTCAAGCTCGGAAACGGCCTCGGTATTCTCTTCGGGGAAGCCAAGATGCAGATCGAAGCCGGGGAACCTTTCGCGCGCGAAGGCGATGAATTCATGGAGCGCATCGCGGGTGCCGCTTTCGATGTTGAATGCATCAGTTTGCATATACTTTTCATCGGGCTCCGTGAAATACCGTATCCAGCCGCAGACTTTGCCGTCCCGCTCGTAAAGCAGGATGCCGTCGCGCTCGTCGGCAAGCGAGCGCTTCGAGTGCTCGATGAAATCAGCCTTGGTCTTGATGCCGTCCGTATAGGTCGGGTAGCCGGAGCGGGTAGGGTCGAGCGCAAGCTCGTAGGCAAAGTCGATATAGCGATCGAATTCATTTTCATTCAGTGATCTGAGCATTGTGAAGTCTCCAATTCATTATTATTCTTCTTCGTTATCTGTTTTTTCCGCGGCTTCGCCGCCGTCGATTGGTTCGCTTGCGGCTTCCGAGCTGTCCAAGCGGCGCATTTTCCGCTTCTTCGGTGCGATGCCCGCGAAGAGCTCGGTATTTTCAAGCAGATACCAAAGCACGATAAGAAGCTGTAATATGCCTGCCACCACATATATAAGGAACATATTCTCTATGCGGAATATCACGTGCAGCGCCATCGCCGTGCTCCAAACTATGCCGCTTATGCAGATGAAGCGCAAAAGCTTTGGATGCCAGAGCGAGGTGAACACCGTTGCCACGATGAAGGTCACGGGAACGGCAACAATGAACGCGAGCCACGCGCCCGAAAGCTGCGGCGCGGCAACGCGCAGGAAGAAGTACGTCAAAGTTGCCACGAGCCAAACGAGCCCGAGCGACATCAGCGTGATGATGCTGCGCTTGAGCTGCGGCTGTGCGCGGCGGTGCTTCCTGTGCTTTTCGCAGATGAGATCGTTCACAGTAACGCCGAATATCTCGGCCAGCATCACGAGCACGTAGATATCCGGCACGCCCTCGCCGCGCTCCCATTTGGAGACGGATTTGCCGGAATAGTAGATCATCTCGGCCAGCTCATCCTGCGTCAGATTGCACTGCTTGCGGTAGTAAACTATGTTTGCGGCAATCGTTTGCCGCAGCTTTTCGTCATCCCGTTCGATCATGCACCTATTTTACAACATAAGCCCGCTTTTTTCAAGTAGACAAAATATGATACGACAAATCCATGCAAAATAGTTAAAAAACGCCGCTCTACTCTCGGTAGAATCGCCGTTTTTCGGCTCTACTCCGCCGTGGCTGCCCGGTAGAGCGCAAAAGCGCACCGGTAGCGTGCAATTCGGCGGCAAATGTGGTAAAAAGGATGCGGGCGGCAGGCGGCGGTTCGCCGCATTGGTCACGGCCCCGGAAAAGCTCAAGCCTTTGAGCCGGAGGGATCGGAACTGGCGCAGTCGATGCGGCACCATTCCCGCCTCCGCCGCTTCGCCGCGTGTGCTGCGGACGAAGTTCGCCCCTTGCCTTCCGCTTCGCCGGATAAGCGCGAACGCCATTCGACATGCATCGCTCTCGCGCGATGAGCGGGCCGCGCATATCGTGAGCTGGGCGAAGGAAACGGCGCTGCACAGAGGGAGGCAGCAGAGGCGCGGCGCAACGGTAAAAGCAGGTGCGGGCGTAAATGCAGGTGCCGCTGCGCCGCGATGCACGATCCCATATTAAACGATCGTATAATACGCATATTTAATAGGAAAGGAGACACGGAAGATGGAGGAGCTTATCAGCAAATATTCAATAGGAAAGGAGAGCGCGCACGCGAAAAAGCGCGCTGGAAAAGGGCCGCTTCGGAGGATGGAGTCCTCGGAGGGGACAAGGGGCATCGGGAGCCGCGCGGCCAAGCTGCTGCGCGTTTTGACCGTGCCGCCGCTGATGGCGCTGCTGCTTGTCACTGCGCTCTATATCGGTCTGAAAGAGGAGGCGTTCGCAACGCCGTGGAGGTATCTTGAAGCCGTTTTCACCCTGTGCGTGCTGCCGCTGCTCGCGTATCCGCTCTGCGCGGCCGTGCCGTCCCTCAGGGCTCTCGGAAGGAAGGCCGAACGGAACACTGCTATAATTTTTTCAATGTTGGGCTATATTATGGGCTTACTGTTTGCAATTTTCGGAAACGGAAGCCGAACCGAGCTGGAGCTGTATATCACCTATGCGCTCTCGGGCGTGCTGCTCGGCCTGTTCTCGTTCGTGCTTCGCTTCAAGGCGAGCGGGCACGGCTGCGGCGTGTCGGGTCCGTTCTCGCTGCTCGCGTATAAATTCGGCTGGGGCTGGCTGCTCGGACTGCTGCTGCTGATCCCGGTCTTCGCATCCTCCATCCGTCTCGAGCGGCACAAGGTGTCCGAGCTTATCGCAGGCGCAGCGATCTCGGTCTGCTCGCTGACGGCGGCGGTGCTCATAGTTCGCCTTATAATGCCGCTGAGCTGAAACGCGGCGCATAGAGCTCTGCGAAGCATTCGGGGAAGCTCGAATGAGCATTTAGACGGGCTTCAAAGTCGATGAAGGAGCCGCGCCGCAAAAACGGTGCGTTCGGCGGTGCTTATTGCGTTCGGGAGCATAATGTAGTATAATAGCGGAAAAGCTGCACAGGGGCGGGGAGCCCCAACTTCGAGCAGCTTACGGAGGTCCGGATGAGTACTGAAAGAACAAGCATTTTTTCCCGTTTTGCCGCGATTTTCCTCGCCGCGTGCATGCTCGTTTCCCTTGCGGCGGCGGGCGCCTGCGCCAAGGATAGGACCATTCGCGTGCCGGACGGTCTCACAAGGGAGGAGGCTGCGCTGTACGTGGCGCTTGCCGCCGTATGCCCCGTGGGCGACAACAACACCAAGGCGGAGTTCCTCACCTTCCGCTTCGAGGGCTGGAGCTTCGAGGATATCCCAGAGGCGATCAACAAATACATAACGGATTACTGCGTTTCCGGCAAGGCTGTGCTGCTGCAGTTCGATGATGCGGTGCTCGAGCAGATGGGCTACATCAAAAAGGGCGACGGCGGCTTCTACGGCACCGATGAAAACGTCTACGCCGAGGGCAAGGGCAAGATCTTTACCTTCACGCTCCCCGAGGATCAGGATACCGCGTCGGACAGCGTAAAGGTGGACGTCAAGAGCTATAAGTCCGACCGCGATACGAGCGGCTTCAGCGTGGAGCTGAAATTCGAGGGCGGCAGCTGGAAGTTCGACAAGACCACCGACGCGTGGAACCAGTATCAGTTCTTCACCCCCGATCCCGGCACGGATCATCAAAAAGACCCTCAAAAGTGACGAAATAATAATATATTTATGCCGCTCCGAATTGCCTTTTTCGAAGGCGAAATATATCGGAGCGGCGAAGCTGTTTTCACGGATATACGGTCGAAACAAAATAAACAAACGATAATAAAACACAAAATGCAATATGGACTAATTGTTACCGAAATGTGGCAGAATCTTGAAAATCGGGTCTTGCATTCGCCGTTTACTCGTGGTATTATACGAAAAAAAACAAGGAGAACTGCAAAAAATGCATTTCGATAACAAACCGAGAGCAAGGAGGCTCAAACGATTGGCGCTGCTGATACTTGCGGCTTGCTTCGTTTTTTCGAGTCTCGCGAACCTTGGCATAAGCGCCGAAAGCCGCGTCGGCAAGGATTTCGGAGAGAAGAGCGAGGACTACCGCAAGTGGGCGCAGGGCGATTCGCGCTGGGGTTCCCTCCCCATGGGCACGAGCGGCAAAACGGTCGCAAGGATCGGCTGCCTCGTGACCTCCGTTACAAAGCTGATCATCCAAAGCGGCCTGAGAAGCAGCTCGAGCTTCAACGTGGCAACGCTTGTGAACTGGCTCAACTCCCACGACGGCATCAGCAGCGCGGGCAACCTCATCTGGGCCAAGCCGGCGCAGATGATCGACGGGCTTGAGTTCCACGGCATGGATTTCACGCAGGGCAGCTCGTCCTCCTCGGCCATGCAGAACAGGATCATGAACTATGTTCGCGGCGGCTACCGGATCGTGCTCCATGTCAAGAACGCGGGCCACTGGATCGCTGTGGACAATGTAAAGAGCCTCGCGACCGGTCAGGTCTATATCATGGACTCGCTGAACAACGTTTCCGGCAATGCGGACGTTGCCCTCACGAGCAGATACTCCTATGTTTACAGGATCTGCCTGTACACCGGCGGTTCGCTGAACGCGCCGGGCCCCGGCCCCACACCGACTCCGAACCCGACACAGCCCCCGGCCCCGACCCCCGCGCCGGACTATGTGGATCAGTGCGATTATGAGACCGTCAGCGTTCAGGCGAGGGTCACCGCGCAGAGCGCAACGCTCTATTCCCAGCCCTGCACCTCGGGCAACGGCTCCTCCGCGACCGGCACCGCGACGAGCGGCAGCATACTCGACGTTTCCGCCCAGGTGGTGAACACGGCGGGCGAGAATTGGTACCAGGTCGAGCGCGAGGACGGTCAGCGCAGCTTCATCAACCTGCAGAGCGTTGAGTTCGCGGGCTTCGTGAACGATCTTCAGATCGTCCCGTTCCAGCCGCCCGCCGGAAGCCTTCCGATCGGAAGCGGCTACCCGCTTAACGAGACCGTGATATCAAGGCACAGGATCACCAAGGTGACCGGCCGCTTCACCGACAGCGACGGCGACGTGATCAAATCCGTTACGCTCGAGCCGAACACGAGGGGCACTTTCTCGGTCTCAAGCTCCCAGATAAACTCGCAGCTCCGCTTCGGCGAGCTTGCCGCGGGCCATTACAACTACGAGCTGATCGCCGAGATCACGGCGGACAGCAATATGACGAATCAGACCAAGGTGTTCCGCGCTGTATTCGTCAGCCCCTTCTCGATCGGAACGAGCGCACTTCAGACCCACACCGTCTCCTTCGTGGACCCCATTGCGGGCGAAACGGTGGCAACTCAGACCGTTGCGCACGGCTTCTATCCCGTTTTGATCGACGCTCCAGAGCATGAGGGCATGACCTTCTCGCATTGGAACGGAGCGGGGCAGAGGGTGTATTCCAACTTGCAGCTCACAGCGGTCTACACCTCCGGCGTCAGCACCCCCGGCGATGCGGACGGCAACGGCACGGTGAACGTGGTGGATGCGCTTGTGATACTGCGCTATGCGATCGGCACCTCGAACGGCGGCATCCTGCTTGATGCGGCGGACGTCAACGGCGACGGCATTGTGAACCTTTCCGACGCGATTAGGGTGCTGCGCTCGGCGATAATGTAAGATCGCTCCGCAGCGGCACGAAAAGCATCGCAAAGAAGCATAGTAAAACCGAATAAGCATATCTTGATAAGAGCTCGGCGGCGGCCGGGCTCTTTGGTTTTATTACAGTGAATAGTGAATAGTTGTGGTTGAAACGCCGACGGCGTTTCTTTTGATTTAATTATTTGAAATCCCATGAAATCCCCGTGGGATTTCCCCCTCAATTGCTTCATTAGCCGCAGGCGGCTTCATTCCTTCATTAGCGCAGCGACTTCATTCGCCGCAAGGCGCTGCCGCAGGCGCAATGCGTTCGAATATATTTTAAAAAATCGCGAAAAATCCGCTTGACAGGCTTGCGGGGAACTGTTATAATACTATATCGTGTTATTATGGGTATAATGCGTTATTTTCCGCTTTTTGCCCGAATGACCGCGCCTTGAGGAGCTGTTTTTCCAGCTTTTTCAAGCAAAAATTCGCTTGCTGCGCAGGCGGCGAACGAATGACGGCAAATTACGATTATTTTTCCGCGCATCACGCGGGGACAGGGGTGAAAAATGCTGCATGAAGCAAAGACGGGGAAGCTGACACGCTGGAGCTTTTCCAAGATCAACGAGATCCTCGATATGCCCGATCTTATCGAGGTGCAGAAGGATTCCTATCGCCAGTTCGTTGAACACGGCTTCGGCGAGGCGCTTGCGGACATCTCTCCGATCAAGGACTTTTCGGAGAGGCTCGTGCTCGAGTTCGTGGATTACACGATCGATAAGGAGCACCCGAAGTACAGCGTTGCCGAATGCAAGGAAAGGGACGTCAACTATTCCGCGCCCCTTCGCGTTCTTGTAAGGCTCATCAACCTCCAGTCCGGCGAGGTCAAGCAGCAGGAGGTCTTCATGGGCGATTTCCCGCTGATGACCGATCAGGGCACCTTCATCATCAACGGTGCGGAGCGCGTCATCGTAAGCCAGCTCGTCCGTTCCCCCGGCGCCTATTATACCGACACCGTGGACAAGGTCGGCAGGCATCTTTTCTCATCCCAGGTCATCCCGAACAGGGGCGCTTGGCTCGAATACGAGACCGACAGCAACGAGATCCTCTACGCCAAGGTCGACCGTCAGCGCAAAATCCAGATAAGCATCCTCATGCGCGCCCTCGGCTACGGCACCAACGAGCAGATCCTCGAGGTGCTCGGCGAGGAGGACCGCCTTCTTGCCACGCTCGAGAAGGACACCACCAATAAAAACGACAAGGGCGACGCGCTCGATTCCTCTGAAGCAAGCGTAAACGCACTTATCGAGATCTACAAGCGCTGGCGCCCCGGCGAACCCCCCACCGAGGAGAGCGCGAGGAACCTGTTCAACTCAAACTTCTTCGACCGCCGCTACGACCTTGCGCGCGTCGGCCGCTATAAGTTCAACTACAAGCTCGGCATCAGGGATAGGCTCATCGGCAGGATCGCCGCAGAGAACGTCATCGACCCCCGCACCGGCGAGCTCCTCATCGAGGAAGGCGAGACCATCACCGCCGATAAGGCGGACGAGATCGCCGATTCCGGCGTTGAGGGCGTTTACGTGCTGATCGGCGAGAAGCGCATCCGCATAGTGGGCAACCGCTTTGTGGACGCGAGCAAGTATCTCGATATCGATCCCGCCGAGGTGGGCATCAACGAGCGCGTTTATTATCCCGCTCTCATGGAAATGCTCGATGAGCGCACCCGCGAGAATCTCGGCGACGAGGAGTTCAAGGCCTTCATGCGCACAAACATCCTCGAGCTCATCCCCAAGCACATCATCCCGGCCGACATCGTTGCTTCCATCAGCTACCTCATGGGTCTTCCCTACGGCATCGGCACCTGCGACGATATCGACCATCTCGGCAACCGCCGCATTCGCTCCGTGGGCGAGCTGCTCCAGAACCAGATCCGCATCGGCCTTTCCAGGCTCGAGCGCGTTGTGCGCGAGCGCATGAGCATCCAGGATCTGGACATCGCAATGCCCTCCAACCTCATCAATATCCGCCCCGTGACCGCGGCGATCAAGGAGTTCTTCGGCTCCTCCCAGCTCTCGCAGTTCATGGATCAGACCAACCCCCTTGCGGAGCTGACCCATAAGCGCAGGCTCTCCGCTCTCGGTCCCGGCGGTTTGAACCGCGACCGCGCAACCTTCGAGGTCCGCGACGTTCACTATTCCCACTACGGCAGAATGTGCCCGATCGAGACTCCCGAAGGTCCGAACATCGGTCTTATCAACTCCCTTGCCACCTACGCAAGGATCAATGAATACGGCTTCATCGAGGCTCCGTACAGGAGGGTCGACAAGGCGAACCGCCGCATCCTCGATGAGATCGTCTATCTTACCGCAACCGAGGAAAACAACCTCATCATCGCGCAGGCAAACGAAGACACCGTGACCGATGAAAACGGCAGCGTCTGGTTCGCCAAGGAGCGCGTCGTCGCTCGCCAGCTCGATCAGATCATCGAGGTGCGCTCCACGGATATCGACTATATGGACGTTTCCGCCAAGCAGCTCGTTTCCGTTGCGACCGCAATGATCCCCTTCCTTGAAAACGACGACGCGAACCGCGCTCTGATGGGCTCGAACATGCAGCGTCAGGCCGTTCCGCTTCTCGTGACAGAAGCGCCCGTCGTCGGCACCGGCATGGAATACAAGGCCGCCTACGACAGCGGCGTGCTCGTGCTTTGCGAGGAGGACGGCATCGTTCGCTCCGTTTCCGCAAGCAAGGTCATCGTGGAGTCCGACGCGACCCATGAAAACCGCGAATATCGCCTCATAAAGTTCAAACGCTCCAACCAGGGCACCTGCATCAACCAGCGCCCCGTGGTATCGGTCGGCGAGCATCTCAAAAAGGGCGATATGATCGCCGACGGCGCATCCACCAAGAACGGTGAGATCGCGCTCGGCAAAAACATCCTCATCGGCTTCATGACCTGGGAGGGCTATAACTACGAGGACGCCGTTCTGATCAGCGAGCAGCTCGTGCGCGACGACGTCTACACCTCCCTGCATATCGAGGAGCATGAGACCGAGGCGAGGGACACCAAGCTCGGCGAAGAGGAGATCACCAGGGATATCCCCAACGTTGGCGAGGACGCGCTCAAGGATCTCGACGAGCGCGGCATCATCCGCATCGGCGCGGAGGTCCATTCCGGCGATATCCTCGTTGGTAAGGTCACCCCCAAGGGCGAGACCGACCCCACCCCCGAGGAGCGCCTGCTGCGCGCGATCTTCGGCGAGAAGGCGCGCGAGGTGCGCGACACCTCCCTCAAGGTGCCCCATGGCGAGGGCGGCGTCGTTGTGGACGTTAAGGTCTTTACCCGCGAGAACCGCGATGAGCTTTCCCCCGGCGTTCACGAGCTCGTGCGCGTTTACATCGCCCAGAAGCGCAAGATCTCCGTGGGCGATAAGATGGCAGGCCGCCACGGCAACAAGGGTGTTATCTCCAGGATCCTTCCCGAGGAGGATATGCCCTTCCTTCCCGACGGCACTCCGCTTCAGATAGTTCTGAACCCCCTCGGCGTTCCTTCCCGAATGAACATCGGTCAGGTTCTCGAGCTGCACCTCGGCAAGGCCGCGAAGGGTCTTGGCATCAGCGTTGCCACTCCCGTTCTCGACGGCGCGGGCGAGGAGGATATCAAGATGCTTCTCGCTATGGCCAATAAGGACAACGAGGAGATGCAGGACCTTATGCAGATGACCGCGGGCGACGTGCTCAAGCTCATCGAGCAGGCGGAGACCGACACGGAGCTCTCCGAAAAGCTTCGCCATGCCTATAAAAACGAGGACGGAAAAACCATTCTTTACGACGGAAGGAGCGGCGAACCGTTCGAAAACCGCATCTCCGTCGGCTATATGTACTACCTCAAGCTCCATCACCTTGTGGACGACAAGATCCATGCAAGGAGCATCGGTCCCTACTCGCTCGTTACCCAGCAGCCCCTCGGCGGCAAGGCGCAGTTCGGCGGCCAGCGCTTCGGTGAGATGGAGGTTTGGGCGCTCGAAGCCTACGGCGCCGCGAACACCCTCCAGGAGATCCTCACCGTTAAGAGCGACGACGTCGTGGGCCGCGTAAAGACCTACGAGGCGATCGTGAACGGCGAGGACGTGCCGGAGCCCGGCGTGCCCGAGAGCTTCAAGGTACTCATCAAGGAGCTGCAGTCCCTCTGCCTGGATATCAAGGTGCTCAGCGAGAACCATGAGGAGATCCAGATCGGCGAGATCGCCGACGATATCGAGGATGAAGGCGCGCTCGACGGCTTCTTCAGCGGCATCGGCGACGGCGACTCCAAGCGCAGGACCGACGACAACAGCGAATACGACGGCTTCGAGGATGAGGACGACGACACCTTCGAGGACGAAGCCCTCGATGAATTCTACGACTTCTCCGCTGAGGAAGAAGACGAAGGCTACGACGAATAATGCCGGAAGGGAGAAAAACAAACTATGTTTGATCTTGCAAATTTCGATGCCATCCAGATAGGGCTTGCATCCCCCGAAAAGATCCGCGAATGGTCCCACGGCGAAGTCAAAAAACCCGAGACCATCAACTACAGAACGCTCAAGCCCGAGCGCGACGGTCTCTTCTGCGAGCGCATTTTCGGACCCACCAAGGACTGGGAGTGCCACTGCGGCAGGTATAAGCGCGTTAAGCACAAGGGCATCAAGTGCGAAAAATGCGGCGTTGAGGTAACAAGGGCCAAGGTGCGCCGCGAGCGCATGGGCCATATCGAGCTCGCCGCCCCCGTTTCCCATATCTGGCACTTCAAGGGCATCCCCTGCCGCATGAAGATGCTGCTGGACATGAGCCCCCGCAACCTCGAAAAGGTGCTGTACTTCGTTTCGTTCGTGGTCACCGATCCCGGCAACACTCCGCTCGAATACAAGCAGCTTCTTTCGGACGTTGAATACAGAAACGCTCAGCGCGATTACGGCGCAAAGAGCTTCAAGGCAGGCATGGGCGCCGAGGCGATCAAGGAGCTGCTTTCGCAGATCGACCTTGAAAAAACCGCGATGGAGCTCCGCGAGGAGATCGAAAAAGGAAGCGGCCAGAAGCGCTCAAACGCGATAAAGCGCCTTGAGGTCGTGGAATCCTTCATCAAGAGCGGCAATAAGCCCGAGTGGATCATCCTCGAAGCGCTTCCGGTCATCCCCCCGGATATCCGCCCCATGGTCCAGCTCGATGGCGGCAGGTTCGCCACCAGCGACCTCAACGACCTCTATCGCAGGGTCATCAACCGCAACAACCGCCTCAAGAGGCTGCTCGAGCTCAACGCCCCCGATATCATCGTGCGCAACGAGAAGCGCATGCTCCAGGAGGCCGTTGACGCGCTCATCGACAACGGCAGGCGCGGCAGGGCCGTCACCGGCCCCGGCAACCGCCCGCTCAAATCCCTTTCCGATATGCTCCGCGGCAAGCAGGGCCGCTTCCGCCAGAACCTTCTCGGCAAGCGCGTGGACTACTCCGGCCGTTCGGTAATCGTGGTCGGTCCCGAGCTCAAGATGTATCAGTGCGGTCTGCCCAAGGAGATGGCGCTCGAGCTGTTCAAGCCCTTCGTTATGAAGGAGCTGAACCGCCGCGAGATCGCGCAGAACATCAAGGCCGCAAAGCGCATGGTCGAGCGCGTGGACGCAAGGGTTTGGGACGTTCTTGAGGACGTTATCCGCGATCATCCCGTGCTTTTGAACCGCGCTCCCACGCTGCACAGGCTTGGCATCCAGGCCTTCGAGCCCGTGCTCGTTGAGGGTAGGGCGATCAAGCTCCATCCGCTCGTCTGCACCGCGTATAATGCGGACTTTGACGGCGACCAGATGGCGGTGCACGTGCCTCTCTCCGTTGAGGCGCAGGCCGAGGCGCGCTTCCTGATGCTTGCTGCGAACAATATCCTCAAGCCGCAGGACGGCAAGCCCGTCATCAGCCCCTCCCAGGATATGGTCATGGGCTGCTACTACCTCACCATGCGCAGCGACGAGCTGTACGATCCCGAGGTGCGCACCACCATCCGCGCCATAATCAAGAACAATGCGTTCGTTGATGCATACGTTACCGACGAGCTCATCCACCGCATCTATGCGCTCAGGGATATGGAGGCTATCGACGGCTTCGTGGCCAAGGCGCTGATCGAGGCTCCCGGCTTCGATGAGGATGCTCTCAGGCGTTACCTCAACGATTCCCGCCTCGTTCGCATCTTCAACGGCGAGGGCAAGGCGTTCTCGAGCGAGGACGAGGCCATGATGGCTTATCAGACCGGCGAGCTTTCGCTGCACGCGCTCTGCAAGATCCGTCTTGAGCGCAGGTTCGAGGATAAGAGCGCCCGCAGGACTGTGGAAACCTCCATCGGCAGGCTCATCTTCAACCACGGCATCCCGCAGGATCTCGGCTACGTCAAGCGCGAATCGCTGGACGATATGTTCAAGCTCGAGGTGAATAAGCTCGTTGTCAAGGGCGATCTTGCAAATATCATCGACCGCTGTTACAGAAAGCACGGCCCCACCATGACGAGTGAGGTTGCGGACAGCATCAAGGCGATGGGCTACAAATACTCCACGCGCGGCGGCGTCACCGTCGGCTTCCAGGATATCACCGTTCCCGAGGAGAAGCGCGATTACCTCTCCGCCGCCGATGAAAAGTGCGGCGAGATCGACAACCTCTACCGCATGGGTCTTCTCTCCCGCGAGGGCAGAAGAAAGAGCGTTATCGAGGTTTGGAAGGAGACCGAGACCGCCGTTACCGGCGCGCTCATGAAGCGTCTCAGCCCGATCAACCCCATCTTCATGATGGCCACCTCCGGTGCGCGCGGTTCCACCAACCAGATCCGCCAGCTCGCCGGTATGCGCGGTCTTATGACCGACCCCAGCGGCCAGATCATCGAGGTGCCGATCCGCGCAAACTTCCGCGAGGGTCTCTCGGTGCTCGAGTTCTTCATCAGCTCCCACGGCGCGCGCAAGGGTCTTGCAGACACCGCGCTGCGTACTGCGGACTCCGGCTACCTCACCAGAAGGCTTGTTGACGTTTCGCATAACGTCATCATCCGCGAGGAGGATTGCTTCGCCGAGCGCGGCATGGCCGTGGACGGCATGCTCCTTGAGGCGATCGTGGACGGCGACCGCGTGCTCGAGCCTCTTGGCGACAGGATCCTCGGCCGCTACACCGCGCAGGACGTGTTCGATCCCGCGAGCGGCGAGCTGATCGTTGCGGCCAATCAGATGATCACCTACGATATCTGCGACCGCATCGTGGCTTCGGGCATAACCGGCGTTCGCTGCAGAACGGTCTTCACCTGCCGCAGCGAGCACGGCGTTTGCGCTAAGTGCTACGGCAGAAACTGCGCCACGGGTCAGGAGGTCACCATCGGCGAGGCGGTCGGCATCATCGCTGCTCAGGCGATCGGCGAACCCGGCACGCAGCTCACCATGCGTACCTTCCATACCGGCGGCGTTGCGTC
>JAFWVQ010000043.1 GCA_017523925.1 Clostridia bacterium | reverse complement strand
ATCTTCTAAAGCCTCTGCAAGCAGCTTTTCGATCAGCCCCCTATCCCCATCCTCATAATTCATGATGAGCAGGGGAATGAGCTTATCCGCCTCCGCTTCAAGCGCGCTTAGCGCAAACGCCCTTACCTTCGGGCTGCGGATGATGCCGAGCGCATCCCACGCGGCATCCCGCAGCGGCTCATGCGCAGCTGTCGCATCGTTTATTATCGGATCGGGCTCAAGCGGGAACCGCCGCCACCAAAATGCCCGAAGAAGCTCCGCTCGCTTTTCCGCATCGGTTTCGTTTAAGTAAGCTTCGGCGCGAAGGCGAAGGGCTTCGCTGTCTGCATTTTTTGAAAACAGAAACGGGGATCGCTGCCTGCTCTGCTCGTTCTTTTCGGTGCTTCCCCCGTATAAAGCCTCTCTTTCCCTTTGCAGCCTTTCAAGTTCCGCGAAAAAATGCGCGGCGTACTCATCCTTATTTCCATATTTGCGGCGAACGGCTGTGCGCTTTCTGCCCCACTCCGTAAGACGCGAATGAAGCTGCTCAAAATCCAGCGCATCATAGATGGGGTTTTCGAGTATCAGCCGCCCTATATCGGAAAGTATGCGAAGCGTATCCTCCTCATTGCGGCAAAGGTCGGTCGCCAAAAACTCAAAATCATCTATCAGATAAAAATAATGATCCGGCAAGCGTTTCCTCGCTCGAAGCTGCGAATACGTTTGCTCATACCTATCCCAAAGCGCATTCTCGGCTTCCTCATCGCCATCGTCCGCCATATAGATAAGCAGCTCCTCTATTTGAAGCAGCCGCCAGCCCCAGATGCTTTTTCGACCGAGCGCCGCCGTCAAAGCATCCCTGAACGGCGCGGCATCGGGGTAGCAGGAAACAAGCTCATGCAAAAACCAAGCTCTTGAGCCCTCGCATTGAGCATCGTATGCAAGCTGATTGGTGCAGCCCCACAGCACCTCGGCGCGGTATCGTTCGGGATCGTTTCGGCAGGCAAGTATGCACCGTCCAAGCCCGCAGAGCATTGCGCGTTTAAATTCTTTTTTGTTCATAGTCCTCTCATTTATCGGTTGATCTTTTTACAGCGTATTCAAAAAGATCCATATCCTTCACGCCTAATTTTTCAAGCGTTCTCCGCGTTTTTTCCCTGTCCGCTTCATCATTGAAATTTGGGATCAGCGGCACGCGCACGGTAAGCCTTTGTGCTCCCACGGCTTCGATCAGGTATTCAAGATTGCCGAGCGTTTCGCCCATCTCGCGCCCCGTGTAGCGCAGGTAGATATCGGGATCGAGCGATTTTACATCGATGATGAACGCATCGAAAACGCTTGCCGCGCGGACTGCGGTTTCCCTCGGCACGTTTAAACAGGTTTCGGCGGTCAGCCTCCAGTTCTGGCAGAGCGGGCGCAGCTCCTCGTAAAAATCCATATGAAGAAGCGTCTCGCCGCCGCCGAAGGTCAGTCCGCCGCCCGTGGCTCTAAAGTACAGATCATCCACGCGCACCTTCTCGATCAGCTCCTTCGGGCTAACGGGCTTCGGCGTTCGCGTAAGCAGCTCGCGGTTTATGCAGTAGGCGCACGAAAGCGGACAGCCCGCGCCCGCAACGAGCGTGGTAACGCCCTTGCCGTCGATAAAGAGCCTGTGCCGTGCAAGCGCAAGCAGAGGGTAGGTCGGGGCTTCGGCTTTGTCCCCGTTAAAACGCTCTGTAAGTTTGTTTTTACTTCCAAGCATTATCTTCTGCGGCGGAATAGCGACCGCAGCTTATCAAAAAATCTCATTATCTTCGACGGGGGAATATAGCCCTGCAAATCGTCGATCGGCGGGTCCCAGTCGGTGCCGCTGTCCGCCTTGATCGGTGCAGGCCTGCCCATCAGCACTTCCCCGCCATCCTCCGGCGGGTATTCCACGGCGGGCTCGCCCTCGAGCGGCTCGGGAAGCTCATCCTCGGGCGGGCGCTCCGCCTCCACGTCGCCCTCGAGCAGCTCGGGTTCATCGTAAGGCTTCGCTTGCTTTGCTTGCTCCGCTTGCGCCTTTTCCTCCCGTTCCTCCCGCTCGCGCGGTTCGCCCCTCGGCTCCTCGGGCGGCGGCATCACAAGCCCGCTCAGCGGAGGCGGCACGATCACGTCCCCCTCGAGCGGCTCGGGCTCAAATTCCATATCGTGCGCAGGCATTTTTCCGCGGATCGCCGCATTCCGTCTTATCCGCCTTGCGCGCGGCTCCGTTTCCCGGTATGATTCGCCCGCTTCGCAGGGCTTCGGCGGCTCGAGCTCGGCGGTCCTGTCCACCGTTTCGCCCCGCGCCTCCTTCTCATCGAGCGCGCGCTCGAGCGCGGCGAGCTCCGCCTCGCATCTCGGGCAGGTGCCGCTGCAATCGCCATGGTAGCTGCATTCCTCAACTTCGAGCGGTATGCCGTTCTTTTCGGCGATGGTTTTCCGTATCCCCTTGAGCGCCGCGCAGGTCTCCTTGCCGCGCGGAAGCCTGCCGCAGAGCGGACAGGCGCCGTATTTTTCGCCGTCGTAGGAATGCCCGTTTGCGCATTTGACCGCCTTCATATCTCACCTCGTTCTCCGCGCCGTATCCGCGCGGTTTCTTCCATTATAACGCATGATATATCGTTATTCAAGCGTTTTTTCCACAAACTATCCTCGCGCTTCCGAGTTTTCCGCACCCCGAGCGCGCGCGCATTTTCCGATTTTGTTCGCCTGCGGGGGCTCTTGCGGCGCGGTGTAGAGCCGCCCTAAAACGCGTGTCGGCGCGGCGGGTTCTCGGGCATTATCCGCGCTTTTCCCGCACCGAATACCGAACAGCGGCGCACAAAGCTTCACAATAATAGGACGCTTGACAAACTTCGCCAAAACACGCCGCCACATTCAACAGCCTGCGACAAAACGAGCGCTTCTTCGCTGTGGAAATGCGAAATTTGCGCTGTTACAATTATTTCAACCGAATACGGGGAATCACCAAGGAGGATGAATATTTATGGCAGAATACCGAGTTTTGATAGCGGACGGCAACGCGCAGTTTCGCCGCCGCGCCGCCGAGTTTTTTCGAACGGACAAGGAGCTTATCAGAGTGGAGGAGGCTGCGGACGGGCAGGCCGCGCTTGAGAAGCTGCGCGAGGAGCGCTTCGACGTGCTCATCACCGAGCTTGTGATGCCGAAGCTGGACGGGCTGGACCTATTGGACCAGCTTCGCAGCGAGAGCTCGAGCCGCCCGGGGCTCATCATCATGGTTTCCTATATGCGAAACGACAGCCTGCTTCAGCGCTCGTTTTCCAAGGGCGCAAGCTACGTGATGCTCAAGCCGGTCGAGCCGGAATTTCTGCACCGCCGTATGAAGGACCTTCTCGAATCCACCGGCGGCGAAGCTGCGGAGCGGGAGCTTTCCTTCGCGCCGCCGGCCGTAAAGAGCCTGGATGAGAAGATAACCTCGATCTTTCTGACCGTTGGGATACCGGCGCATATCAAGGGCTACCACTTCCTCAGGGAGGCCATACGCATGGTTTACTACAATCCGGAGCTTATCAGCCGCATCACCAAGGAGCTCTACCCGGGCATTGCGAAGCGGTTCAACACCACGCCGAGCAAGGTGGAGCGCGCGATACGGCACGCGATCGAGGTGAGCTGGATGCGCGGGAAGATAGAGAATATGAACAAGCTTTTCGGCTTCAGCGTTTACGGAAAGAACGACAAGCCAACCAACGGCGAATTCATCGCGCTCGTTGCGGACAAGCTGATAATCGAGGACGGACGGGGCGGCGAGATGCCCAAGGCGGCGGGAAGGTAGGGAAATGAAGTCGCTTTGCTAATGAAGAAATGAAGTCTCCTGCGGCTAATGAAGGAATTATGCGCGTCGATTGCGCGCAGTGAAATTTGCCTGCGGCAAATGAAATCCGGCTGCGCCGGGTTGAGGAAGAAATCCCAAAGGGATTTCAAATGAAGCCGCTTTGCTAATGAAGAAATTCCTGCGGAATTTCAAAAAAAGTTTGAGAAACGCCACCCAAAAGCCTTCCCCTTGAGGGGAAGGTGGCTGAGCGGGGCAACGCCGCGCGAAGACGGATGAGGTGGAAATGATCAGTAGAAACGCCCGTGGCGTTTCTACCACAACTATTCACTATT
>JAFWVQ010000005.1 GCA_017523925.1 Clostridia bacterium | reverse complement strand
TGATCATTAAGGAGATGATTATATGGCTACTACACCTACCCAAGTTCGTATCGACGCGGATATCAAAGCGGCGGCAACTGAGCTTTTCAGCAATCTCGGTCTTGATATGTCCGGCGCGGTAAACCTGTTTCTTCATCAGTGTGTCCTTCGCGGAGGCCTGCCATTCGCCGTTGAGCTGCCAAATTATTCTGCCAAAACACTTGAAGCGATGGCCGAGGCAAGGCGCATTTCTTCCGATCCTTCAGTTAAAGGGCATACCGACATGGATGCGCTCAAAGCCGCGCTTGAGGAAGATTGATGTACGAAGTAAGGCTGATCTAACTTTGCATGTTAAATCAGCCGGAAACTCTCTTATCGCTCGATCGCGGGCAGCGGGTGGTTTAATCTTTGCTTGAATCAAAGAAGCATTGCCATGTACAGCGGCAGGTGCCAGATCCCGTCCTTCTCCATAACGTCCTTGGGATAGAGGATATAGGGTGCGCCGGTCGTCTTATTAAACTTCTTCAAAAACTTATCGAGCGAAGAATGCGAGCGGTAGTTTGCGGATTTGACCTCTATGGGGGATATCCTTTTGTTTGCGGTTATTAGGAAGTCTATCTCCATATGGTTTTCGCGGTTTGCCGTGTCGCTTCTTGAGTAAAAGTACAGCTTATGTCCGCTGCTGCGGAGCATCTGTGCAACTATGTTCTCCATGATCATGCCCTCGTTGATATCGAGCTTGTCAAACAGGATCGCCTTATACAACTCGTTATCCGTGAAATCACGATCCATAAAGGTCTGCGTAACAAGAAGTCCTGTATCGGCCATGTAGCATTTCTGCGTGGCGTGGTCGGCGCTGAGTGCAAGACCGATGTTGGGATCGGTGGAGTTGAAGCTGGTATTCACGACCATAGCCTCATTCAGCCATATGAAGGAATCCTCGTACTCGCGGAAGCGTGCGCTTTTGCTTATCGAGGAAAGTTGATACTTCTTTTCCTTCTTGGAAAGCTGTGCGGGGATGCCGTCTATTACCGCATACACCTTTTCCTCATATCCCGAAGCGAATTTGGAAACATCATCGCGGTACAGACGAAGGATGCGGCGCTTGGCCTCATCCGATGCCGCAAAATCCTTACCGTTCATGTAAGCGAGTATCGACTGCGGCATACCGCCGACAAGCACATACTGCCTGAAATCGTTCATTATCTTTCGATGAAGCGCCTGACCGAGAGGCTTCTTTTCATCGAAACATTTCTTTATTAGAGGAAACGTTGCTTCATCACCCATAGCCCACAGGAACTCTTCAAAATCCAACGGGAACATCTCGATATGCTCCTCTTCAGATGGGATAATGATATTCTCCGTGTTCTTTTTCAGCCTTATAAGCGAGCCGGTTTCGAGAAAGTCATAGCGACCGTCGGCAACAAGGTATTTTATAAGCTGACGCGCTCGCGGGAACTGCTGCACCTCGTCGAATACGATGAGCGATTCGTGCCTGTGAAGCACCGTTGAATAGAAAGCGCCGAGTTTTGCGAAGAACAGATCGAGATCGTAGCTTTCATTTTCAAACAGATCGAGAATATCATTGGGTGCGTTACCGAAGTCGATTATGATATGGCTTTTGTATTCCTTCTTTGCGAACTGCTCCGCAACGAAGCTTTTTCCGACACGGCGCGCACCGTCGATCAATAGCGCCGTGCTTCCTTTGCTGCTTCGCTTCCATTCAAGAAGCCTGTTGTAGATCTTACGCTTCAGCATATCGTTAGCCTCCGTACGTTTTTTTATTGCTTTACGCTTATTATACCCTCGTTATCACGAAAGAGCAAGTTAAAACTACGCCTGTTTTCACGAAATAATGAGTTAAACGACCTCGAATCTTCACGAAATAACAAGAAAGGAATTCTCTATGCCAACAAAATACATCAATTTAACCGACGAGCAGAGGCAAAGGGCTCGTCAAGCAGATCTCTGCGAGTTCCTCCGCCAGCGCGGAGAAACGCTCAAGCGCTCCGGCTCGGAGTACGAATGGCTGAACCGGCAGGCGACTTTGCTTCATTAGGCGGCATTGTCCGCCGTCTTTATTAAGCGCATACGGCGCTTACTTCATCGCGGCAAAGCCGGGCTTCATTTTTGAAGCGATTTGCTTTTGCGGACTTCGCAGGAGTTCAACTCCCACCGCAAAAATCCACAAAACCTTTTCGATAAGAAAATGTGAAGCACCCAACCGAAAAGGTGTTACGGTGGAAAGGAGAGTCCTATTCCGTAACCACTCCGTCAGATATGCGGATAATGCGGTCGGCATAGCTCGCCATACTCTGATCGTGCGTGACCATTACGATGGTTTGGCTGTACTTTTCGGAACAGAAGCGGAGCAGCTCCACGACCTTTGCTGCGTTCTCGGCGTCCAGATTGCCCGTCGGCTCGTCGGCAAGTATCACGGCGGGCTCGGTCGCAAGGGCTCTTGCGATACTCGTTCGCTGCTGCTCGCCGCCGCTCATCTCATGCGGGAACTTATCGCGGCAATGCAGGATGCCGAGATCGCTCATCAGCTTTTCGATCGCGGCTTTATCCTCCGTGCGTCCGTCGAGATGGATCGGGAAAACTATGTTTTCATATGTCGTGTACTCCGGAAAGAGGTTGTAATCCTGATAGACGAAGCCGATCCTTCTTCTGCGGAAGCGCGCAAGCTCCGAATCATTGAGGTCGGATATCTTTTTCTGCTCAACATAGATCTCTCCGGTGTCTGGGATATCAAGCGCGGCAAGAATGCGAAGCAGAGTCGATTTACCGGAGCCCGAGCGCCCTATTATCGCTGCGAATTCGCCCTCTTTGAAGGCGATGTCGGTCTTTTTGAGCGCGGGAACGGGAACCTCTCCCTTGTAAGTGCGGCTGATGCCTTTTGCTTCGAGCACGAATTTCTTTTCCATATCGTTTACTCCTTTTTGAAGCTTTTGCTTTTGCGCGTGTTAAGTGTGAGCGTTTCCTTCCGTTCGGCCGGGTAACCAAGCCTGCCGTTTATTATAAACAGCAGCAGCATCAGCGCGAGCATCACGGCGAGGATGACCCTTTGATCCGTCGTTTCATGCGTGAACCAGTTTCTTAAAAGCTGCATTAGGTATTCTCCGCGGCTCAGACGCATACGCGCAGCGTTTTCGCCGAGCTTTATCAGGTTTGGAGCGAAATGTATAAGCGCATACAGCGGCACGGACAGAAGCTGCCAGAGGCTTTGAATGAGCGCATCGACGCGCTTTTGCGTTTTCATGCAGGGCAGCTCCATTCCGGCGCGGTGAAGGAGCGCGTACTTATTTGCGAGAACGGAATCATCCTCCTTGGCGATGCTTGAAAAAATGAACGCATACAGCACGAGCAGTATCGCCGTGAAGAAGCCGTAGGTCATCAGCGCATCGATCCAATAATTCCTCGATTCGATCCGATCCTCGATAGTATCCATATATCTGACGTTGTTTTTAACGCAGAGCGCGGAAATGAATTTAACGGCGTTATCGCTTTCGGCAATCGAGTCCAGCTTAACGCCGAATGCGTTTGCACCGAATTCGGCTCCGTCCGCCGCCTGAACTCTTTTTGCAAGCTCCATCGAGCCCACCGTTATGAATACGGGCATATCCTCATCGCCGTATATCGGGCAGATCTCATTCGGCACGTATTCGCTCATCGGAAGCACCGCCGCGACCGTTACGGGCGTTTGATTTCCGCTCTGCGCGAGATCGTTTATTTGGATCACATTTCCCGCCGAAAAGGAGGGAGCTTCCTTCCAGATATTCCTGCCCGCGGAAGCATAGTCCTCTCTGAGTGCATACTCGCTTGACTGCGGATCGCTTGCGGGACCTACGCAGTAAAGCTGCTGATCCACAAAGACTATCGCCTGTTCGCCGCGAAGGAAGGCGTCCCTGTTCGCCTCTTTGCAAAGGTATGGCTTTGCGGCGTTCCAAACCGCATCCGTATTATCGGAGCATTGAAGCATATAGAGCGAGTTGTCAACGTATTCGCGCATCCGCTCGAAGTTTTTGCCGGTATAAACAAGCTTATAGCCCAATTTAGCGGAGGCGGAATCGAGCCCTCGCATTATGCTCTCCTCGATAAACGCATCATTCTCCTTGCCTGACCAAAAGAGCGTATGATCGACGTCGAGAGCGCAGCGAATTATGTTTTTTACGCCGGGTATAGCCTCAAGCTCGGCGAAAAAGGCTTCATGGAGCAGATTTTGAAAAGAGAATTCGGAATGGGAAACTGAGAGATCCGCCTTGTCCGTATCTATTCGGACGCTTCCGGTAACATTCCAATGCGGCTCGGTATCGACCGTTCCGTAAGTTTTGCGGTCAAACTTATCGGAATAGCTGCCCGTTAGATCGGAAGGCGAATTCTTCAATCGCAGATAGTAGAGGGTTTGGGCATACACGAACATAAATGAAGTCAGTATCATTGCCCCGATCAGGATGCAGGCTATGCGCACGAGCGCAGTTTTCAGCGGGTGGATGCGCCTGTCTCTTTTGAGGGTCTCGGAAAGTGAAAGATACCGCCTTGCGCTCCGCTGCTCTTTTGCGGCGCGCTTTCTGATCGCTGTTGCCATGCGCTTTGACAGCGCTTTTTTCTTTTCCGTGATACCCCTTCCCGAATAGATGATGAATGCAGCCGCAAGCGATACTGCAAGCATGGCGAGGACTGCGCCGAGGATAACAAGAAGCGTTTTATGGTTTGCGTTGAAATTAAAGCTTATATTCAGTGATTTTGAAACAATGAATGCAGCGGCAAGCCCGGCAAGATATGCGCCGATAAGCGCAGCCGCCGCAAACGGAAGCGCACTCAAAACGCATTCATACGCTGCCATGCCGAAAACCTCGCCGGAGGTCGCGCCGATCTCGCGCATTCGCATGAAGAACTGTCTGCGCTTGGAAAGATACGATGCCATTAGGTAGGCGAGTATGCAGGTGCTCATAACGAGCAGTATGACCGTCACGTAGCGGTAAACGCTTGAGCTTCCCCAAAGCGGATTGGTGTATGCGCTGCTGTTCCACGCTTCAACAGGCCCCTTCTCATCCGCCTTCAGTTCCATGCGCTCATACAGCCCGTCGCGCCAGCTTCTGAAGCCTTCAAACGAGGACTGTGCGAATTCCCAAACCTTATCCCCGCCGACGCCGTCCTTTAAGCTGTAAAAATCGTATGTGTTTTCAAACGAAGGCAGCGCCCTAAACGCATTTTTCGTTATTATCGCTCCTGGAAGGCGCGAGCCTTCGCTCCATCTTGCGGTGTAGCGCTTGAGAGTTCCGACAAGGGTGAAGCTCACAAGGTGAAGATCGAGATAATAATCCTCTTCGGAGCGCTCGACCGCCGCATTTCCCGCTTTGGGGTCATGCTCAAACAGGGGCTCGGTTTCGGATATGTAGAAGCTTATCCGCTGCCCAAGCTCATAGCTTGCGCCGAGCGCGTGAAGAACGCCGAGCTCCATAACTATCTCGCTGTCCGCCTGCGGCATACGCCCTTCATAAAGACTTATGCCGTTTTGATCGACAAAACCTTCGGAATACGCGCCGATATGGCAGTTCGTACTGCGCCTGTCGCCGAAGCTTTCAACCGTTATTTGAGAAGCAGGAGGAAGGTAGCTTCCCCGATCATCGGATATCGGGGGCTTTCCCTTGATCGGATCGCCGTTTGCATCCACGGCTTCGACCGTCGGAGCAAGATCGTTGACGATCCCCTCGGAGCTTGAATAGCTGATCGGGTACAGCGAGTAAACGAAGCTTCCGACATAGGCTTGACCGTTCTTTTCAAGATACGGATATCTTGAAAAAACGCCGTCATCGCAGAACGCGAACCACTTGCCGTAATTGCGGTAATTCAGCTCCATCTGAAACGCGCCGAGATTATCCTGCAAAAGCAGCGTGAACGCAAGGAAGAAGACCGCAAGGCATACTATAATGCGCATCCTGCGAACCTCGCGGACGCGGCGCTTCAACCCGATGCGAAATAGATTTCGACCTTTTTGAGACATGGAACATCTCCAATGCTTTATTATTGACTAACGGATGCCCTGCGCAACGGAATGCGGGCTTTGTGGCGCGCAGGGCTAAAGAGATATCTCGGTTCAATTGTACACATGAACTCACCGGGCTGTCAAGTTGTTGATATTCTTCCAGCCGTATGGTGAAACAAATTTCCCTTTTGCTTGTGTCGTAGAAGCATAGACCGTTGCTGTTCCACCTACACCAACAGTTAAGACGACATATCCAATTCCGGTGTGTGTGCTTGAACAGACTGCAGAGGGGAAAGCTGCGATAAGGCGCCGGAAGTAAAGATGGGGCTTCCGGAAGGTGATAAAGAAACGGTAATGTTGCCAATGTTCAGAGTTTTTTCCATTATCCCGCTTGATACAAGCCACCGCTTTCTTTCCCGTGACAGCTATATCCCTCCCCTTGAATTTCGGTCAAAAAGTGCTATAATATGGGCAGGCAAAGCCTTAAATATAGCATAAACGGAGGTTATTAAAATGAAGATCAGACGCATTGTTTCAATCATCTTGATCGTACTTATGCTCGCGCTCTAGATGCCGGCTTCGCTTGCTGAGCGCATCGCATTTGCCGCAAACGAGAAGGCCATGCTCGGCCTGCTCGATAGGGTTTGGAAGGAGCTGGACGCGGTGGAAGCGGACAGCCTGAGCATGAATGCGGCAAAGAACGACGTTGCATCCGCGGTCCGCATTGCCGCGCTTGAAAACGAGCTTGTGGACGAGGGCAGCGTGAGCGCAGTGCGCAACGGCGGCTTCACCTTCCGCGTGAACGGAATGCTCTGCAACTACAACTACACGAGCCGCAACGAGCAGCATACCCCCTCCGTGGACGAGCGCTCCTTGCGGATATCGCAGGCACCATCGGTGAGAAGAATGGCTCCACCGATATGGACGTTCTTCTGATCGGCCCCTTCTACGGTCAGGATGCGAACTTCACCAACCAGTACCGCAACGAGGCTTCCTCCATCGCCGAGGCGACCGGCGGCAGCTACACCGTGCTCTCCACCTCGAACGCGACCGGTCCGAACATCGCGGCGGCATTCCCCGATGCGGGCGTCGTGCTCATGGATTCCCACGGTGCGGACGGTTATCTTGCGCTTACCACCAATGAGGGCATCACGAGCGTGGACTATCAGAACGGCTGGGCCACGAGCTCGGGCGCGAATTCCGCCTATATCGACGGCAGATACATCGAGCATCACGCTCCCCGCCAGCTTCCGAACAGCATCGTTTGGATGGCGTTCTGCGAGGGCATGATCAGGAGCAACCACGGTGAGACCGGCGCGGCCTTCCTTCGCGCGGGCGCGGGCTGCGTTTACGGTTATTCCCAGGCCGTCACCTTCGGCGGCGAATACCGCTATGAAACGCATTTCTGGAACAACATGAAGTATAACGACACCACCGTGGCGCAGGCGTTCAACGCGATGACCGCCGAGCTCGGCAACCGGGATCCGCTCATGGATTCCTCGAACGGCTCCGCGTTCCCCGTGATCATGAGCCCGGTCGATCCCTATCCCTCGAATCCGGACAGCCACCAGAACGCTCATTGCGATTGGAAGCTTTTCGGCGCGGACGTCGAGCCCGTTGAGCTTGAAAGCTGCAGCCTTGCTCCCGAAAGCATCGACATCTACGTCGGCACCTCCTCGGCCGTGCGCTTTGACAAGGTTCCCGATAATGCGAACAACTACGACCTCACCTGGCACAGCGAGAACGAGGCCGTTGCCGCCGTTATCGGCAACGACAACGTGGTGCGCATAACCGGCGTTGAGCTCGGCACGACCCGCGTGTATTGCGACGTTGCCGTGAACGGCTCGAATATCGGCAGGGCGTACTGCGACGTGAACATAATCCCTCTTCCGCCGATCAGCGATGTGCTCAATACCGATGGCGGCAGCCTTGAATTCACCTCCACGCAGCATCCGTGGCAGAGCGTGCTGATAGACGGCAGGCTCGCAGCCAAGAGCGGCAACAAGGCCGTGAACAACTCCACCTCCACCCTGCGCCTCGTGCTCGATATGGAGGCGGGCGAGACCCTGACCTTCGATTGGAAGGTTTCGAGCGAAAACTACGATAAGCTCGGCTTCTATGCAAACAATCAGCTCCAGGGCAGCCAGATCTTCGGCGCGCCCGATTGGGAAACGATCGTTTACACCGCGCCCGCCACGGGCAGCTACACCTTCGAGTGGCGCTATAAGAAGGATGCCAGCGTTCACGCGCTGGATGACTGCGGCTATGTGGACAACGTTATCTACAGCGGCGACGCTCAAGCCCTGCTTCCGGGCGACGTGGACGGAAACGGCGGCGTTACCGTTGCCGATGCGCTGCTGATCCTGCGCGCCGCGATGGGGCTTATCGAGTTCACCCCCGCGCAGCAGACGGCTGCGGACATTAACGCAAGCGGCGCGATCGAGGTTTCGGACGCGCTGATGGTGCTGCGCATCACTATGGGCCTGAACTGATAGGGCCGCCTGTAAAAGCGACCCAAGGCCATTGCCCCGTATGATAAGGAGAAGAATAATATGAAAAAGCTTTTGGCGGCTGTGACCGCGCTTGCGCTGCTCGTTTGCAGCGCCGCAGCTCCGGCCTCGCAGATCGCTGCGGAGTCCGTCTGCACGCCCGTTGGGATGGATATCAGCGGGTTTTCCACGCTCGATTTTGATCAGAACCATGTGGATGGTTCGATCTTCCACCACGCCGCTCTCACCGTGATCAATTTCTGGGAAACGTGCTGCGGCCCCTGCATCTCGGAGATGCCGTATTTCCAGCAGGCGCATGATCATTACAGCGCAACGCCCGAGGCTGACGTGCAGGTCTACACCGTGCTGTACGTTGGCGAGAGCTCGACCGTGCCGGAGGCGATAACGCTGCTTCAAGACTACAGCTTCGGCAAGCTGATCATGGACGACGTGCTGGCCGAGGCGTTTTACGCGACCGAGATCTTCCCCGGTATGCTCGCCTTCCCCGAAACGATCCTCGTGGATTCCAACGGCATCGTGCGCTACCATCATTTCGCAATCTATCAGAACTATAACGAGCTGAACAGCGAGATCCAGCAATGGCTTGCTCAGGTCCCGCCCGTTACGCCCACCGAACCGCCCGCACCCGCTGCGGACGGCGACGCGGACGGCAACGGCACGATAAACGTGGCGGATGCGCTGCTCTGCCTGCGCGCCGCTATGGGGCTTCTCAGCTTCACAGAGGAGCAGATTGCGCGCTGCGATATGGACGCAAACGGCGGCATCGCCATCTCCGACGCGCTCACCATACTGCGCTCGGCAATGGGATTGCTGAACGATTGACGCGCGGCATGATAACGGGATAACTTCAATCAATACCAATACGAAAACGGAAGCCTCAGCACGGGGCTTCCGTTCGTATTCGGCCGATTTTTACGTTCGTCAACGCTTTTTACTCAATAATGATCGGACCTTTTATTGCTCGCAAAAGGCTTTCAAACCGGGCGGCCTTTCGCAGCGTCAGCCGTTCAGCCCCATCGCCATGCGCAGGATCATCAGCGCATCCGCAACGGCAACGGCGCCGCTTCCGTCGACATCGGCGCTGTCGAGCGCGCTTCCGTCAAGCGTTAACAGCCCCATCGCCATGCGCAGGCACATCAGCGCGTCCGCAACGGTCACGTTACCGTCCGAATCAACGTCCCCGGGTGTGACGGAGCCCGAGCCGACAAGCGCGGTCATACTCAGGCAGCCGGTGCCGCCGCCCGTGATGCCGTGGTCGACCGCAGCGCCCTTCAGCGCGTCCATCACGTCATCCGCGCTCATGCTCGGGTCGCCGCTTTTGAGCATCGCGCAGGCCGCCGCCGCGTGGGGCGCCGCCATGCTCGTACCGGTCTGGGCCTGATAGCCGCCGCTCGGCATCGCGCTCACTATGCCAACGCCCGGCGCAGTGATATCCACCAGATTGCCGAAGTTGGAGCCGGACCACATCGTGTTGTTCTGATCGTGCGCGGCCACCGTGAGCGCCCTGGCGATGCACGCGGGGTAGCAGTTGGAAACGTTCATGCTGTCGTTTCCGGAGGCGATGGTGTAAACCGTGCCTGCGTCCGAGCCCTGGTTGATAACGCTGTTGTAGGCGTTGTAGGTCTCGGGATAATAGCCGCCGATGCTGACGTTCGCAACGTGAGCGCCGTTCTGATAGGCGTACTGCATGCAGTTCACGATCGCAGAGGTCAAGCCTCCGCCGTAATCGTCGGTGCATTTGAGACCCATCACCTTCACGTTCGGCAGCGTGCCGTCCACCACGGTGCCGGCGACGTGCGTGCCGTGGAAGAAGCCTCCGCCGGTGTCGTTGTCGTTATCGCCGAAATCGTAGCCCGGCACGGTGCGCCCCGCGAAGAACGGGTGGTTGTGCTCGAGCCCCGTGTCGATGACCGCAACGATGATCTCGGGCAGCTCGTCCGCGGAGCCGACCGATTCGAGCAGCCATTCGTTATACGCAAAGGCGTTCACAAAATTCGCGCCAAAGCCCCAGGATTTGAAGGAATCCACATGCGGCGCCTGCCTAATCGGCTCGAAGGGGGCCGTTTTGGGGGCGGTGAACGGCGCATCCGGCACCGCGTACTCCACGCCGCCAAGCAGCCGGTAGCTTTCGGCTGCCGCCATCGCCTCCTCGGGGGTGGCGTACTGGATCACGTGCCGCCCGCAGCCGTAAACGTGCGCAAGCGAGCCGGTGTAGTCGAGCGCGCCGCTTGCGCCCACGATTATCCTCGCGGTGGAGTATGCGCCGCCGTCCTTTACGCGCAGCGCGGAGTAAGCATTGATGAGCTCGATCAGCTCACCGTTGAATTCGATAAGCTCGCGGTTTGCGCGCTCAAGTGCGGAAGCCTCGGCCGCCGAAGCTTCGCGCGAAGCGGCTTTATTTGAAGCGTAGCTCTTCATGCCGGCGCTCAGACAGGCAAAAAGCATGAGAAAGGCAAGGGTCATGGCAAGGGTTCGCTTCATTTCGTCCTCCTGTGATTGATTAAGCAGTTATAGAATACCGTGATTCCGCAGTGTGTAATATTAAATATTATATCACAGATTGCCCGTCAAAGCAACGCGTTCGGGGGCTTTTTCGGGTTTTTCGTTTCTGCGCCGCTCGGACGATCCCCGTTTGCGGATCGAATTTGCGGCCTGTTTTGCAGCCAAGGCTGCGGATCGTGTTTGCATGAATAAAGTCTGCTTGAGGGGATCGTGCGGCGCGCCTGCGGCCGCTTTTCGCGTTCCGACGATAAATATATCGGCTTTTTAGGTCAAAAAAACCTTGAAAAAGCCCAAAAGAGGATTGACAAATGCTTTCGGCTGCGATAAAATAAACAGTACGCCCCCGCATGGGGGGCTTTATTTGAGTTGAAGTTTTGAGAGTTCGGCTCCGCTTCTCTCAAGACTGAAAAATACAAGGAGGCTCTTAAAATGCGCGTCAAGATCACACTCTCATGCTCGGAATGCAAGCAGAGGAACTACAATACCTTCAAGAACAAGAAGAACGATCCCGACAGGCTCGAGATGAACAAGTATTGCCGTTTCTGCCGCAAGCACACTCTCCACAAGGAATCCAAGTAATTGGAGGGAAGGAGCAATCCATGGCAAAGAATGCAGAAACTGCCGTAAAGAAGCAGGAAACCAACTTCTTCGGCAAGGTAGTGAACTGGTTCAAGGGCATCGGCACCTATTTCAAAGAGGTGTTCTCCGAGACCAAGAAGCTCACCTGGCCCACCAAGAAGGAGCTTATCAACTACACCATCGCCGTTATCGCTTTTGTTGCGTTCATGGCGCTTCTGATCTGGGTTCTCGACCTTATCTTCAGCAACGCCATCTCCGCTCTTGCCAATATCAAGATCGGCGGCTAATGAGGTCCTCGCATGACGGATGAAGTAAGGACTCATTATGGGGACGATACCCCTACGGATGCCCGATGGTATGTTGTCCACACCTACTCCGGCTACGAGAACAAGGTCAAGGAGGACCTGGAGAAAACCGTTGCGAACCGCAACCTTCAGGACCTGATACTTGAGGTCAAGTATCCCACGGAGCAGGTGACCGAATTCAAGGAGGGCTCCAAGAAGCCCCGCACAGTGGAGCGCAAGGTGTACCCCGGCTACGTGATGGTCAAGATGGTCATGACGGACCGCACATGGTACGTTGTTCGCAACACGACCGGCGTTACGGGCTTTGTAGGCCCGGGAAGCAAGCCCATCCCCCTCACCGACGAGGAGGTCACCGCGATGGGCATCGAACGCATCCAGCTCGAGATGAACGTTGAGATCGGCGAGACCGTTCGCATCATCTCCGGCGCGTTCGCCAATTTCATGGGCGAGATACAGGCCATCGACCCCGAGAAGCAGACCGTAACGGTGCTCATCTCGCTGTTTGGCAAGGAAACGCCCTGCGAACTGGATTTCGTGGATATCCAGAAGCTTTGACGGGGGCTTTATCCCGTTTTCACCCCGTATGTTTACCGCTCTAACGGGCGGTTTGCATAGTGGGAGGAAGGGCTCCGCCCTTACCGCTCGCACCACATTATTTTTAGGAGGAAAAAATCATGGCAAAGAAGATTACCGGCTTTGTCAAGCTGCAGATCCCCGCAGGTAAAGCCACCCCTGCACCGCCCGTCGGTCCCGCTCTGGGTCAGCACGGCGTAAACATCGTGGGCTTCTGCAAAGAGTTCAATGAGCGCACCGCCAAGCAGGCAGGTCTGATCATCCCCGTTGTTATCACGGTTTATCAGGATCGCTCGTATTCTTTCGTCACCAAGACCCCGCCCGCATCCATCCTCATCAAGAAGGCTTGCGGAATCGAAAAGGGCGCTCCCACCCCCGGCAAGACCAAGGTTGCAAAGATCACCAAGGCGCAGGTTCGTGAGATCGCCGAGCTCAAGATGCCCGACCTTAACGCGGCAAGCGTAGAGGCTGCCATGAGCATGGTTGCCGGCACCGCGCGCAGCATGGGCGTTGACGTCATCGACTGAGTCGAAAAGCGAGGTACTTATTATGAAGCATGGAAGAAAGTATAACGAAAAGCTCACTGTTTACGACAGGCAGAAGCTGTATGATCCCGAAGAGGGCCTCGAGGCCGTTCCTGCGACCGCAAGGGCAAAGTTCGATGAGACCGTTGAAGCTCATATCCGCCTTGGCGTTGACTCCCGCCACGCAGACCAGCAGGTTCGCGGCGCGGTTGTTCTGCCCCACGGCACCGGTAAAACCGTTCGCGTTCTCGTTTTCGCAAAGGGCGACAAGGCCCGCGAAGCTCAGGAAGCGGGCGCCGATTTCGTAGGCGATGAAGATCTGGTTCAGAAGATCCAGAAGGAAAACTGGTTCGGTTTCGACGTTTGCGTCGCGACCCCCGATATGATGGGCGTCGTAGGCCGCATCGGCCGCGTTCTCGGTCCCAAGGGCCTCATGCCCAACCCCAAGAGCGGCACCGTTACCATGGAAGTTGCAAAAGCTATCTCCGACATCAAGGCCGGTAAGGTTGAGTATCGCGTCGATAAGACCAATATCTGCCACTGCCCCGTCGGCAAGGTAAGCTTCGGCAAGGAAAAGCTCGGCGAGAACCTCGCCACGCTTATGGACGCCATCATCAAGGCAAAGCCCGCTGCGGCGAAGGGTACCTACATTAAGAGCCTCGTACTCTCCACCACCATGGGCCCCGGCGTTAAGTTCAACGGAATGAAGTTCTGATCTTAATACCAACGAAATTTTGAGCGGAGCAGACCTCGGTCTGCTCCGTTTTCCGTTTTTCGCGGCGTTTTCCGCGCCTGTGAACCACCGCATCACCTGCGGCGGTTTCATTTTGATTTACGGCAAATATTGATTACCAATTATAATTCATAAGCAAATTATGGCAAAATTATTAACGATCGGAAACGGAGCGTATATCATCTTTGACAATTATCGCCGTTGACCTATAATATGAAAACGAGCACAGGCTTCGGCTCGCCCGCGCATCGGCGCATGCCCGAATGCAAGGGAATGAGCCCGCCGCGCTTATCAAAAGCAAGGAGCAGCTTTCAATGAATATCCACACCTCGCACGAACAGCTCATCGGCAGAACGCCGCTTGTCGAGCTTAAAAGAATAGAAAAGGAGCTTGAGCTTAAAGCAAGGCTTATCGTTAAGCTCGAGGGCGCGAACCCCGCGGGCTCGGCGAAGGACAGAGCCGCAAAGGCCATGCTCGACGATGCGGAAGCAAGGGGCATACTCACCCCCGATTCAATCATTATCGAGCCCACCAGCGGCAATACGGGTGTTGCCCTCGCCGCCATCGCCGGGGCGAGGGGGTATCGCGTTATCATAGTTATGCCCGAAACCATGAGCGTTGAGCGCAGAAACCTTATAAAAGCCTACGGCGCGGAGCTCGTTTTGACGGACGGCGCGCTCGGAATGAAGGGCGCGATCGAGAAGGCGGATGAGCTGAAAAGCGCCATGCCCAATGCGTTTATTCCCGGTCAGTTTGTAAATCCCGCCAATCCCGCCGCGCATTATCGCACCACCGGCCCCGAGATCTGGGCGGATACGGACGGCACGGTGGATATCTTCGTTGCAGGCGTCGGCACAGGCGGCACCATCACGGGCGCCGGCAAATACCTTAAAGGGATGAAGCGCGAAGTGCAGGTCATCGCGGTCGAGCCGGCTTCCTCCCCCGTTCTGAGCGGCGGCAGGGCGGGCGCGCACAAGCTTCAGGGCATCGGCGCGGGCTTCGTTCCCAAGATCCTGAATACGGCGGTCATCGACGAAGTTATGACCGCCTCGACCGAGGATGCGTTCGCCGCAGCAAGGCTGCTTGCGCGTCGCGAGGGCATACTCGCGGGCATATCCTCCGGCGCGGCGCTTTGGGCTGGCATCGAAACGGCGAAGCTTGCACAAAACGCGGGAAAGACCGTGGTCGTGCTGCTGCCCGATACCGGCGAAAGGTATATGTCCACCGCACTCTACGGCGAGGACTAATTCTAAACCCAAAATATTTCCTCATAATTTCGATTGCAAAATACAGTAAATGAACACTCTTGCTCTAATAGAAAAAACCGCGCTTTCGCTCGATGCGGATGAGGCCGCCGATACCCCCGATACGCCGGGCGGCCGCGATTTTCGCGCCTTTCGCGAGCGGGTCGAAAGGTACACCGATCTGCTCATCGAAGCCATGTTTCCCAAATACGCCTCGCTTTCGATTTCGAGGAAGGAGGCGCTTGCGCAGGCATCCGTGCTGATACGCTGCTGCGCCGCCGCCGTAACGGGCGACGACGAGCGCGCCGAAGCGGTGCTCGAAGCGGTGTTTGAAGCGCTTCCCGCCGTAAAAAGGCTGCTTTTGACCGACCTTGAGGCCGCGTACAGGGGCGACCCCGCCGCGACCGGGCTCGACGAGATAATCCTCTGCTACCCCGCCTTCACCGCGATCAGCACGCACCGCCTTGCGCACGTCCTCTATCTCGAGGGCGTGCCGCTGCTGCCGCGCCTTATGAGCGAATACGCGCACAGGCTCACCGGCATCGACATCCACCCCGGCGCGACGATCGGCGAAGCGTTCTTCATCGACCATGGCACGGGCGTGGTGATCGGCGAGACCACGACCATCGGCAGGAACGTTAAGCTATATCAGCACGTTACGCTCGGCGCGAAGAGCTTCGACGTTTCGCCCGACGGCAGCCTCGTTAAGGGCATAAAGCGCCACCCCAACGTGGGCGACCGCGTGGTGATCTACTCCGGCGCGACGGTGCTCGGCGGCAATACTCATATCGGAAACGACTGCATTATAGGCGGCAGCGTTTTTCTGACGCACTCGGTCGAAGCGGGGAAGATGGTGGTTTCACGCGCCGCCGTGACCGATCGGCCGCTGACGCGCGATCTTGCGATCAGCCCCGTTTTCGAAAGCGCCATGTTGTGAGAAACATAGAATATTTGTAAATTAAAAAGCGAAACGGCGTTTCGCTTTTTCCTTTTCCCTTTTTCCTTTCCCCCATTCATCATTTCTCCCGAAAACGCATATAGTTTTTCAAAACGGCGGTGCGCAAGCGTTTGCTTCCGCTTTTTCGGATCTCAAACCGCCGCACGGAAGGAGAACGTATGAAGAGCACACAGAAAAACCCGTACCTCGGCATCCCCGCAGGGATCATCGTTTCCATGCTTTTAAGCTGCCTGCTCGTTGCCGCCTGCGCGCTTCTGCTTCAAAAGCAGGTGCTCGGCTTCGAGAGCGTTTCGATAGTGAATCCCGTTATAAAATCCGTCTGCGCGCTCGCAGCCGCGCTCATCGGCACGGCAAGGTTTGAAAGAATGCGCTGGCTTTTGGGCGCCGTTTGCGGCATTGGCTATATCGTGCTGACCACGCTTGGCTTCGGGCTGATTTCGGGCGAGTTGCAAATTAGCTCCGCAAACCTCGTCGACCTTGCCATGTGCGCCCTTGCCGGAATGATCGGCGGCATCATCCGCAGTCTTTCACGATGAAGGGCGGCGAGGCGCAAAAACCGAAATTATATAATCCCGCTCGGCCGCAAATCTTTGTTCCGCGCTATTGAACCATCCCCCGCTGTTGTAGTATAATTTATAATGAATAATTGTTGCCAGGCGGCCGCAGAGCGGCGGAGCTTCCCGCTTCCGCCCGCAGCCATCGGACCGATCGCTGCGATCGGTCCGCGTCGCCCGCAGGCGGAGGGATGCCGATTTGGTTATCTATCGCAAATCAAAATACTATTCCGAGCAGAAGGACCCCAAGAACACTGGCGTTCCCGGGATCTCGCCGCTGCTTGAGCGCGCGCTTCGCGCCCGCGGCGCAGAAACGAGGGAGGAGATGGAGCGCTTCCTTTCCCCTTCCGTTCGTCATTTCCACGACCCCTTCCTTTTGAACGACATGCAGAAGGCGGTGGACCGCATCCGTCTCGCGCTCGAGACCTGCGAGCGGATCTGCATCTTCGGCGATTACGACGTGGACGGCATCTGCTCCACCGCGATGCTGACCGATTATTTCCGCTCGATCGGCGCGGACGTTATCTACCACATCCCCTCAAGAAGCGAGGAGGGCTACGGCATGAGCTCCGCCGCGATAGACAAGCTCTATTCGCAGGGCGTTGGGCTCATCATAACGGTGGATAACGGCATCTCCGCTGCCGACGAGATAGCGCGCTGCACCGAGCTTGGGATCGACGTTATCGTAACGGATCACCATATCCCGCCCGAGCGCATACCCGTCTGCGCCGCCGTTGTGAGCCACACGGTGCCGGGCAGCAAATACCCCGCCTCCATCCTCTGCGGCGCGGGAACGGCGTTCAAGCTGGTGCATGCGCTTGCGGGGCTGGACGCCGCGATGAAATACGTTTCGCTCGCGGGGCTTGCCTCGGTTGCGGACGTTGTGCCGCTTGTGGATGAAAACCGCGTGCTTGTGAAGCTCGGCCTTGAGGCGATAAACGAGGGGCGCTGCTGCTACGGCCTGTCGCGCCTGCTCGAAAGCATCGCCGCCGCGAAAAAGCCCTACAACACCTGCAATCTCGGCTTCGCCGTTGCGCCGAGGCTCAATGCCTCCGGCCGCATGAGCGACGCTTCGCTCTCCGTGGAGCTCTTCCTTTCGGCCGATTTTCGTGCGATCGACCGCATGATCGGCGAGCTGAACAGGCTCAACGAGCTTCGCCAGAAGGACGAGGCCGGCATCCTTGTGGACGCGCTCGATATGCTCTCCGGCCGCGATCTTTCGGACACGAGGGCGATCGTGCTCTGCAAAAACGAATGGAACGGCGGCGTTATCGGCATCGCCGCATCGAGGATACTCGAGATGTTCCACAGGCCCACGATACTGCTCTGCGAATCGGGCGGCGTTTTGAAGGGCTCGGCGCGCTCGATAGACGGCGTGAACATCCACGACGCGCTGCTCTCCGTGCGCGACTGCTTCCTGAGGTTCGGCGGGCACGCGAAGGCGGCCGGCATAACCATGGAGCCGGAAAGGCTTGAGGAATTCGACCGCAGGCTCAACGACTACCTTAAAAAAAGCTTTGCCGACTCGGATTTTGCCGCAAGGAAGGACTATGAATTCGAGATCCCGACCTCCGCGGTCACGACCGAGCTGATACGCGAGATCTCCATGCTCGCACCGTTCGGCGAGTGCAACCCCTCCCCCGTTTTCCGCTCCTCCGGAGTGGAGATATGCAGGATACGGCGCTTCGGCAACGACTCGCAGCACACCAAGTTCGACGTGCTCGGTCCCGAGGGCTGCCTTGAAACGGTCTGGTTCGGCTCCGCGCCCTATTTCAAGGGGCTTTTGAGCGCCGAAAAGCTGGACCTGCTCTATACACCGACCATCAACACCTGGTGCGGAAACGGCGGCATACAGCTTCGCGTCAAATGGGCGCAGGCGCAGCTTCCCGAGGACGTGAACGCCTTCATCGAAAACGGGATGTGGAATTTCTGCGATGCTTTCATTGAAAATTCCTGCCATGCCGAGCGCTCCGCCCCGTCGCGGGCCAAGGCGAGCCCCATGACGCTCTGCGAGCTGTATTCAAGCAGGCTCTCGGGCATCATGGCGCTGGCGTTCTCGCCCGAGAGCGCGAAGAAGGCCGTTGAGCAGCTCAAGCGCTGCGGCCTGAGCGTGGACGTATGCTTCGGCTGCCCGCCCGAATCCGGCGTTTGCGACAATGCGCTCGTGATCGCGCCGAGGATCGCGCATATGCCCGCCTCCGGCTATACCACCGTCGCCATTTTGGACGACCCTCCCTTCGACGGCGCACTTGCCGCGCTTGAAGCCGCGCTGAGCGGCGCGGAATTCCTGCGCATCGGCGGCTGCGAGCCCGCAGATAAGGAGAAGGCGTTCGTGCCGGTTGCGAAGAATTTCTGCACGGACAGGGATTTTCTGACCGAGTGCTACAGCATCACCATGGCGCAGCTCTCAAACGGTCCCTGCGCCTTTGAGGAGCTCGTTTGCAGGCTCTGCGATCACACGAAGCTGCCGAAATACTGCGCAAGATTCGCTCTGCGCGTGTTCATCGAGCTCGGCTTCGTTCGCATAAACGGCCGAAGCTCGCTCGAGGCGGCCCGCATCGTGCCGACCTGCCTTTCAAACAGCGGGCTGTATTCCGCCGTCATCGCCCTGCAGCGCAGATGAGCCGCCGTATAACGGCTCGGCCAGCCGAGCAGGCGGATAGAATAAGCCAAACGAACCGAGAATAAATAAACTAACTGTAAATAAACAAAAAAACAAACAATCAAACTCTTCTTTCGAGGTAAATAGCAATGATGAATGAAGCAAAGCTCAAACAGACCGTCCGCGATATCCCCGATTTTCCGACCGAGGGAATACTTTTCCGCGACATCACCACGCTCGTGAAGGATCCCGAGGCCTACGGCACGCTGATCGCGACGCTTGCAAACGAGCTTCGTCCCTACGATATCGACATCGTGATCGGACCCGAGGCCCGCGGCTTCGTAGTGGGCTCCGCCGTCGCCTACGCGCTTCGCGCCGGCTTCGTGCTGGCGAGGAAGCCCGGCAAGCTTCCCTGCGAGGTGAAGCGCCTGGAGTACGGGCTGGAGTACGGCAGCGACTGCCTTGAGATCCACGTTGACGCGATAAAGCCCGGCGCCCGCGTTGCACTGGTGGACGACCTGCTCGCCACCGGCGGCACCGCGCGCGCGGTCATAGACCTTGTGCGCAGCATGGGCGCAACGGTCGAGGCCGCCGCGTTCGCCATCGAGCTTGCGGACCTGAACGGCCGCGAAAAGCTTGACGGCGTGCCCGTGATAACCGCGATGACTTACTAATACTCTGCTTTTATGCCAATAAATAATCGACTTATTTATTGGCATAACTATTTTTTTTCGAGCTTCTTTCGAGTTTCTTTCGAGCCGCGAAGCGCGTTTGATCGCCGAGAGCGTTTTTTCGCTCCCGATCATTCGTTCTTCACCGTTCGCAGTTCACTAAAAAACGTTTGGAGGTGTGGTCGCTATGGACGAGCTGCTTGCCGTATGCGAGAAAAAATTCTCACCCGAAAAAATCGAATTGCTGAAAAAGGCCATTGACTTTGCCAAAACCGTTCACGCGGATCAGAAGCGCGAATCCGGCGAGGATTACTACACGCACCCGGAGGCCGTAGCAATGATCCTTGTGGAGATGGAGATGGACGCGGACACGGTCATCGCCGGCCTTCTTCACGACACCGTTGAGGACGGCATGGACGTGACCGTGGAGCAGGTGGCCTCCATTTTCGGCAAGGACATAGCGCGCATGGTGGACGGCGTTACAAAGCTTACCAACACCAACATAACCCGCATGCTCTCGCGTGAGGACCGCCAGGCGGAGAACCTTCGCAAGATGTTTCTTGCGATCGCAAACGACGTTCGCGTGGTCATCATCAAGCTTGCGGACAGGCTGCACAATATGCGCACCCTCGAGCACTGCAAGCCCGAAAAGCAGCTTCGCAAGGCGCAGGAAACGATGGATATCTACGCGCCGCTTGCAGAACGCTTCGGCATGGGCGCCATCAAGGTGGAGCTTGAGGACCGCGCCTTCGCCTACCTGATGCCCGAGGAATGCAACAAGCTGCTCGAGCAGATCAAGCCCAAGCAGGAGGGGCTGATGTCGCTTCTTGAAACGGCGATGCACAGGATCGAGACCGCGCTCGGCGAGGCGGGCATCAAATGCGAGGTCGGCGGCAGAAGGAAGCATATCTACAGCATCTATCGCAAGCTGAACAATAAAAAAGTCAGCATCAACGAGATATACGACCTTGTTGCGCTTCGCGTTATCGTGGACAGCGTTCAGGATTGCTACGGCGCGCTCGGCATAATCCATTCCATCTGGCGCCCCTTCCCGGGCAGGTTCAAGGACTATATCGCGATGCCGAAAACCAATATGTACAGCTCGCTGCACACCACGCTCTTCAGCGATTTCGGCACGCCCTTTGAGGTGCAGATCCGCACCTGGGAGATGCACCGCATGGCGGAATACGGCATCGCGGCGCACTGGATGTACAAGGAGGGGCGCAGCCAGCAGGACGAGCTCGACAAGAAGCTCGAATGGCTGCATCAGCTCGTCAGCTACGCTTCCGACGCGAGCACCTCCAAGGAATACGTTGAGAACGTTCGCCACGATTTCTTCACGGACTACGTTTTCGTGCTCACTCCGCAGGGTGAGATCTTCGATCTGCCCGTGGGCTCAACGCCCATCGACTTCGCCTACCGCATCCATTCGGGAGTGGGCGATCATACCCACCATGCCAAGGTGAACGGCGTGCCGGTGAAGCTCGATTACAAGCTGCGCACGCACGACGTTGTGGAGATCACCACGAGCCCGCAGGCCACCCCGAACCGCGACTGGCTCACCTTCGTTAAGACCTCGCAGGCGAAGAACCGCATAAAGCAGTGGTTCAAGAAGGCGAACCGCGAGGAGAATATCGCAAGGGGCAAGGAGATGCTCTCGGAGGCGACGCGCCGCCAGGGGCATAAGCTTTCCGACATCACCAAGCCCGACCACGTTCAGGCGCTGCTCACCAAGCTCAATATGAACGAGTTTGACGACGTGCTTGCCGCCATCGGCTACGGCGGACTCACCACCGGACAGGTGCTCAGCAAGCTCATGGAGGCCTACCGCAAGGAGCGCCGCGAGCAGGAGCTGGCGGAGAAGCTGAATTCAGGCGAGGAAACGCCCGTCAAAAGCTCGGACGCTCAGGGCCGATCCGTCATCGTAAAGGGCGAGGCAAACATGGTCGTGCGCTTCGCTCAGTGCTGCTCCCCGCTGCCGGGCGACCCGATCTTCGGCTACATCACCAGGGGCAGGGGCGTTTCGATCCACAGCGAGAACTGCCCGAACGCCGCAAGCCTGCGCGCGGACACGGAGCGCATAATCAGCGTTGAATGGGCGGACGAGAACAGCACCAAGTTCCCCGTTTCCATCCATATCATCGGCGAGGAGCGCCCGGGACTCATGGCGGAGATCACCACCATGCTTTTGAATCTGAACATCAACCTGCATAAGCTCAGCGCCAAGACCACCGACGACGGGCGCGGAGTGGAGGTTTCGATGGGCTTTGAGGTCAAGAACGCCGATCATCTTGAGAGCATCACGCGCAGCCTCATGAAGATCGACGGCGTTCGCAGCGTTACGAGGGCGTTGAGCTGATGAGAGCGGTCGTTCAAAGGGTAAAGCGCGCAAGCGTTGAGGTTGAGAATAAAACCGTCGGATCGATCGGCGCAGGGCTGCTGGTGTTTCTCGGCATCGCGCCCGGGGATACCGATGACGACATCGCCTATATCGTTAAAAAATGCACCGGACTGCGCGTATTTGAGGACGAGGCGGGCAAGATGAACCGCAGCGCATTGGATATCGGCGGCAGCATCCTGCTTATCTCGCAGTTCACGCTGCACGGCGATGCGCGCAAGGGCTTTCGGCCGAGCTTTTCCTCGGCGGCGCCGCCCGATATCGCCATCCCGCTCTATGAAAAGACGATCGCCGCCTTCCGCGAGCTCATCCCCACCGAGACCGGCATTTTCGGCGCGGATATGCAGGTGGAGCTCGTGAACGACGGCCCCGTTACGATACTTTTGGACAGCGAAAGGCTGTTTTGACACGCCGCTTGCACCGTCCTGCGGTCCACACCATACGAAATTCGGAGAAAAATCGGAGAATAACATGAATATCCTTTGCATACCCACCGGGGTCCTCGGCACCAACACCTATATCGTTTACCGCGAGAGCGGCACGCCCGAAAAGCCGGCCGACTGCGTGGTCATCGACCCTGCGGCATCCAAGCCCGTTTTGAAAAAGCTGCGCGAGCTCGGCCTGCACTGCACCCATATCCTGCTCACGCACGGGCATTTCGACCATATCATGGGCGTTGCCAAGCTCCGCGAGGAGGAGGGCGCGCAGGTATTCATCCACAATGCCGACGCGGGCGCACTCGAGGGCGGCGAAGCGAGCCTTGCCTATATGGCCGGCACCTTCGTAACGAACTGCGAGGTGGATAAGCGCCTTGAGGATGGCGACGCCTTCACCGCGGCGGGGCTCGAGTTCAGCGTCATCGCCACCCCCGGGCATACTCCCGGCGGCGTTTGCTACGTTATCGAGAGCGAGAAGGTCATCTTCTCGGGCGACACGCTCTTCCGCCTCAGCGTCGGGCGCACCGACCTTCGCGGCGGCGACAGCATGCAGCTCTACGAATCCATCGCCTACCGCCTTTTCACGCTTTCGGGCGACTATCGCGTTTTCCCGGGGCATGAGGAGCCGACCACGCTCGATTTCGAGCGCAAGCACAATCCCTTCATGAGGAGCGGCGGAGCGTTCTGAGCCCGGGTCGGAAAAGCCGCCGAAAACCAAGCCGAAAACCAATATGAAGCTTCAAACAAACCGTGAGGAATTCTACAACGACATATGCGAGGTCATACGCCTGTTTGCGCCCGTTCCCTCCGTTGAGCTGACGGACGAAGCGGGCTTTTGCGCGGGCGAAGCGGGGCTGCGCGCCCTGCTTTCTTCCGGCACGGACGGCGCGGACGGGGCGGCAGCGGCAAACGTTCCCGCCTATTCCGCCGTGGCCGAGTATTTCGACGGCGCCGCCGTTTTTTCATACGCCTACACGCTGCCCGACGAGCGGTTCGACGCGCTCCCGAGCGAGGGGAGCGCCCCGCTGAGCGAACGCGGCGCGGCGCTTGAAAAAAAGCGCCTTGAAAAGCGCTGCCTGAAGATCGCCGTTTTCAGGGCGATGAAAAAAGCGTTTCCCGATGCGCCCCTTCCCTGGGGCTCGCTGACCGGGATACGCCCGACGAGCCTTCTGCGCGACCTCACCGAGCGCTATGGCGAGCAGGCCGCGCTCTCCATGATGCGCGAGGAATTCGAGGTGAGCGAGGATAAGCTCGGCCTCGCTTCGCGCATAGTTTCGGTGCAGCGCCCGGTCATAGCCTCGATCCGTCCAAACGACGTGGACGTGTATATCGGCATCCCGTTCTGCCGCACGCGCTGCCTGTACTGCTCGTTCGCCTCGGAGCTTCGCACCAAGAAGACCGATATGCGCGCCTATCTCGACGCGCTCAAGAAGGATATTTCGCTCGGAGCGGCGCTTGCAAAGGAGCGCGGGCTCACCGTTCGAGCGGCGTATCTCGGCGGCGGCACTCCGACGGTGCTGACCGGCTCGGAACTGGACGAGCTTCTCGACCACGCGGCGAACGCCTACGGCTTTTCCGCCGAAACGGAGCTGACCGCCGAGGCGGGCAGACCCGATACGATCACCGAGGAAAAGCTCCGCATTTTGAAGAAAAACGGCACCACCCGCATCTCGATAAACCCGCAAACGATGAACGACGACACGCTTCGCCTCGTTGGGCGCGATCACACCGCTTCGGACGTGCGCGACTGCTTCCGCATGGCGCGGAGCCTCGGCTTTGACTCGATCAATATGGACCTTATCGCGGGGCTTCCGCTCGAAACGATCGAGCATATGGAGCGCACGCTAAACGAGGTTTTGCTCCTTGCGCCGGACTCGCTGACCGTGCATACGCTTGCGATAAAGCGCTCGAGCCGCCTGCACGAAAAGCTCGGGGAATACACGCTGCCCCCCGTTTCCGCCGTTGAAAAGATGACCGCGCTCGGCGAAAAATGCGCGCTCGAGCTCGGCATGCTGCCCTACTATATGTACCGCCAGAAGTACATGGCGGGCAATATGGAAAACGTGGGCTACTCCCTGCCAAGCAGGATCTGCCTCTATAATATCGACATGATGGAGGATCGGCTAAGCATAATCGCCCACGGCGCAGGCGCAATGAATAAGCGCGTTTTTTCCGGCGAAAAGCGCATCGAGCGCGTTCCGAACCCAAAGGATATCGCAACGTATATCGAAAAGGTGGAGAGAACGCATGCGGAGAGGGAGAGGCTGTTTAGTGAATAATGAATAGTGAATAGTGAATAGTTGATGTTACTTTGCCTGCGGCAAAGTGTAAAATCATTGTTATTTCGGCTAAGAGGGGCCATAGATCAAAGCCGGTTCGCTGTGGTCATGTATTCTATCCGGCGTGGAGGAGAGATGGGAAACTCATTGCTTTCTGAAAAATCGCTGCATTTTGCCGCGGATATAGTAAAGCTTTACCGCTCGCTGATCAGCGAAAAGAAGGAATATGTAGTGTCAAAGCAGCTCGTGCGCAGCGGAACGAGCATCGGCGCGAATACCAGTGAGGCGAACTACGCCCAAAGCAGGGCTGATTTTATAAGCAAACTGCAAGTCGCGCTCAAAGAGACCGCCGAAACCGATTATTGGCTGAATCTTCTCAAAATTACGGATCTCGTGAGCGATCAGACGGCGACCGAGCTCATCGAAAAATGCCTCGATCTCAAGCGAATGCTCGTTTCATCGATCAATACCGCAAGAAACGGGCAAAAATGAGCTCCGTCAGTCCGCGTTGCCCCGTTACCGGCTTGAATAGTACGCTTAGCCGGCGCAAAGCGACCGCAACTATTCATTATTCACTATTCACTGATCATGCGGCGGGCAAGAATAGCCCCCTGTTCCCCCGCGCGATCGGCGGCTCGGCTTGAATAGTACGCTTTGCCATCGGCAAAGCAACCGCAACTATTCACTGATCATGCGGCGGGCAGTAGCAGCCCCTTTCCCCCCGCGCGATCGGCGGTACGGCTTGAATAGTACGCTTTGCCGGCGGCAAAGCAACCGCAACTATTCATTATTCATTATTCACTATTCCTGCGGCGTGCAAGAATAGCCCCCTGTTCCCATCGCTATCGGCGGCTCGGCTTGAATAGTACGCTTTGCCGGCGCAAAGCAACCACAACTATTCATTATTCACTATTCACTGATCATGCGGCGGGCAGTAGCAGCCCCTTTCCCCCGCGCTATCGGCGGCTCGGCTTGAATAGTACGCTTTGCCGGCGGCAAAGCAACCGCAACTATTCATTATTCATTATTCACTATTCACTAATAAATCCGCGCTATTCACAAATATCGCGAAAGCGCCATCACCGCCCCTCGTCCTTAATATACCTGCATTCTGTTGCATTTGCCACATACATTCGCCATGGGCAAGTGTTATCATTCGAGCGATAAATAAATAACCAACACGGAGGAAAAAGCAATATGTACTGCACAAGAATGATCACCGATGATCTTGTATGGCTCGGCGCAAACGACCGCCGTCTTTCGCTCTTCGAGGGCGTTTACGAGGTGCCGCGCGGCGTCAGCTACAACTCCTACCTGCTCACCGATGAAAAGACCGTGCTTTTCGACACGGTGGATTCCTCGGTCTCCGGGCTTTTCTTTGAGAATCTCGAGCACGCGCTCGGCGAGAGAAGCCTCGATTACATCATAGTTCAGCACATGGAGCCCGACCATTCCGCGACGCTCGGCGAGCTGCTTCGCCGCTATCCCGCCGCAACCGTCGTCTGCTCCCCCCTTGCCGCCGAGATGATCGGCAATTATTTCGGCAGCGTTTCCGCTGTTCGTTTCATGAAGATCAAGGAGGGCGACAAGCTCTCCACCGGCCGCCACGAGCTGAACTTCCTCTGCGCGCGCATGGTGCATTGGCCCGAGGTCATGGTGACCTACGACAGCACCGACAAGATCCTCTTCTCTGCGGACGCTTTCGGCACCTTCGGCGCACTCGACGGCGCGATCTTCGCCGATGAAGTGGATTTCGAGCGCGACTATATGGACGAGGCGCGCAGGTACTACACCAACATCGTAGGCAAATACGGCAACCAGGTGCAGGCGCTGCTCAAGAAGGCGGCCACGGTCGAGATCGCGCTGGTCTGCCCGTTGCACGGCTTCGTTTGGCGCACGAAATTCAACGAATTCCTCGATAAATACATGCTTTGGAGCACCTACACCCCCGAGGAGAAGGGCGTTATGCTCGCCTATTCCTCGGTCTACGGCAACACCGCGAACGCGGCGGACATCCTTGCAAGCGAGCTGCGGCTTCGCGGCGTGAAGGTCAAGGTTTTCGATGTTTCGGTCACCCCTGCCGATGCGATCATCGCAGCGAGCTTCCGTTACAGCCACCTCATCTTCGCCGCAACCACCTACAACGCGGGCATCTTCGTTCGCATGGAGGAGGCGCTGCGCGATCTTGCGGAGCACAACATCCAGAACCGCACCGTTGCCTTCATGCAGAACGGCTCCTGGGCGCCCACCAGCGGCAAGCTGATGCGCGAGATACTCGAGCCGATGAAGGACATGACCTTCATTGAAAACCTTGTGGACATCCGCTCCGCCGTGCATGGCGTTCAGCTCGAGCAGATAAAGGCGCTTGCGGACGCGGTCGCCGATTCGATGAGGGAGCCCGAGGCCGAAGCACCCGCCGTGAACGAGAGCATGATCGACAATTCCGCCATGTTCAAGCTTTCCTACGGCCTGTACGTGCTCACCGCGCGCGATGGCGACAAGGACAACGGCTGCATCATAAACACCGCCGTTCAGCTCACAGATAACCCCAAGAGGCTTAATATCGCCGTGAACAAGGCGAACTTCACCGAGGAGATGATACGAAAGACCGGCGCCTTCAATCTCTCCGTGCTCACCGAGAACGTTCCCTTCAAGGTGTTCAAGCATTTCGGCTTCCAGAGCGGCCGCGATGCAAACAAGTTTGAGGACGGCGCACCCGCAAGGAGCGCAAACGGCATCGCATACCTGAGCGAGAACGCAAACGCCTTCATCTCCTGCAAGGTGATCGAGAGCCGCGATTACGGCACCCACACGCTGTTCATCGCGGATATCGTTGAGGCGGCGGTGCTCGACGAGACCGCGCCCTCCGTCACGTACAGCTACTATTTCGAGCATATCAAGCCCAAGCCCGCACTCGCTTCCGAGAAGAAGGGCTTCGTTTGCAAGATCTGCGGCTATATCTATGAGGGCGACGAGCTGCCTGCGGACTTCATCTGCCCGCTCTGCAAGCACGGCGCGGAGGATTTCGAGCCGCTGAAGTAAGGCTTCCTAATATTTACGTGATCACAACGGGGCGGGATGTTTCCCGCCTCTTTCCGTTTTTGGCAGCCCGCATTTTAGATGATTGTCTAATCGCCTTGTTTTCGGCGAACGGCGCACGCCGCCTGTCGAGGCCGTTTTTCGGGCTGCCGGCTGAACCCGCATTATATTATATAGCCATGGCACGAATAGGGCAATTTTCCATAAAACAGCGGGGTTTTGTGGCAGTTTGGGTCAGAATTTGGACTAAACGGAACAGATATTGTCAAAAATGTGTAAATACCGAAAAATGAATTGACAACTAAAAAAATAGAAGTGTGATGAATATATCCCACCGAGACAGAGAGCGATTCGTTAGAATTTGAACACTATCGCCCGGCGAGACATACTTTGTTTCAGGAGGATGGAACCATGAATTGCATCAAGAAGGCACTTTCACTCACACTTTCATTGGCCCTTGCTTTCGCCGCATTTTCCGGCGTTATCATGACGGACCTCAGCACCGCCCGCGCGGAGGGCGAAGATGAGGAATCGGGAGTCAGTGCGGATCACCCCGGCGTATATCTCGATAAGACAGCTGAGCTTCAGCAGGACGGCACCTACACTATCAACCTGAGCGCCTATTCAACCGGCAGGGTGGTAAGCCAGGTATTCACCACGGAGATACCGACCGATATCGTGCTGGTCATCGACCAGTCCGGCTCCATGGAAGGTCAGCCCCTTACCGACCTTAAGGCGGCGCTGCACAGCTTCGCTGACGAGATCTACAATCATTCCGCCGCAAACGACGTTGACCACAGGGTGGCAATGGTCGGCTTTGCCAACAACTACAACACCGACACATTTCTTAACACCGAGATAATCATCGATGGCGTGGAGTATCATTACAACAACCGCAAGCAGAATCTGACTCCGGGCGATTCCGGGGCGGCTCAGACGCATTACGGCGAAGCGCTTATGCACGTTGTTGATTCGCATGTCGCTATCGAAGCCTCAATAGATAAGCTTCATTCAAAGGGCGGTACGCACACGAACTACGGTCTTGAGATGGCAAAGGGCATACTCGATGCGTATTGGGAAGCCGGCGATCATACGTACACGGATCAAAACGGCAACGTGCATGAACGAAAGAGGGTCGTTCTTGTGTTCACGGACGGAACGCCCGGCGATCAGCAGAGCTTTGATTTCACAGCAGAGGATACATCCGAGATAACCGTTGAAACCCTTAGACTCGCTAGGGAGATCAAGGAATCAGGCGCGATCATCTACGCGGTCGGTCTGTTTGAAGCGGAGCACGTTGACGAGGGCGACATGGTCTGGACCTTTATGGCGGCGCTTTCAAGCGATTATCCGCATTCCTATGCGGTGCAAAAGCGCGAAAGGCATTTTTCCCTTGTTTTTCCATTCTATTACTATACCTACAGCACAGAGTTCACCCTCGGTCCCCAGGACGATATGGAGCATAAATACTTCGGCTTCGTTCAGCCACATGCGGACGGAGAAGAATACAATGAGCATATCGGCAATATCATGGATACATTTGAATCCATCTCGCAGGGCATTATAAACGGCGAGCCGAATACAACGCTCGATAACGACGCTATTATGAAGGATGTTATCTCGGATTACTTCATCATCCCCGATGATTTCAGCGTTGAAAACAACGTTACCGCTCGCACCGTGAACTGCATCGCGATCGATGAAAACGACGGCCCCGGCACCTACAGCTACACCTTCAACGAGGAGGAGGAGGCGACGCCCGTCGATAGCATCTCGATCGAAGGCAAAACCGTGAGCGTATACGGCTTCGATTACTCCGCAGACTACTGCTATAAGCGTGACGACACCGGCGTTCATGGCAAAAAGCTCGAGGTCGAGATCAGAGGTCTTGAGGCGAAGCCCGGCGTTTACGGCGAGCAGCTTCTCACGAACGATCCCTACCTCTCCGGCATCTATCCGAACGAGCTTGCCGACAAGCCCGACCCCAAGCTGATCTTCCCGAAGCCCACGGTGGATATCCCCCGCCTCGTGTACGTTTACGACTTCGGCATGGATATCGACTTCAACTACGACGCGCTGCACGATGCTTCCGCGATCGACTCGCTTGAGTTCTTCGATTGCTACAGCAAGGCCCGCCCCGCACCTGAGCAGTTCACGCTCAGCGCGGACGGCGACCTGTTCGGCTTCGGCGAAACGCCCGGCGATTCGCAGCTCCGCACCATCGGCGCATTCGTTTCAAGGAACGCGGGAGGCAAGACCGTTTACGAATGGACCCGCATCGACATCCTGCCCGCCACCACCGTATTCTATGAGGAAAGCTTCATGAACACCGTGAACGGCAGCTTCAGCGGCGGACTCACCGCGGATTGGGAAGCCGTTTACGATCCCGCAAACGCGGGCGGCAGCATGCAGTCCTACGAAAACTTCGACTACGGCTACGACAGCGCATATGAAGGCTGCTACAGCGACAGCCATGGCAGCGCCTATAAAGTAAGCGTTTCAAACGCAATGTACAGCGCAATGTACGGCGCGGGCGGCTCCGGACGCTGGCCCACCGCCACCTTCACCTTCACCGGCACGGACGTCACCGTTTTCGGCAAGGTCGGCCTCAAGATGGGCACGCTTGCCATCGCGGTAGTGGATTCCGCAGGCAACACCGCATCCACCGTGCTTGTGGATACTTACAGCAGGCTCGAGCTTTCCCAGACCCCCATCTACCGCCTTTCCGAGAAGATGAGCTCCGCTTATCAGCCCAACTGCGCGGATACCTACACCGTTACCATCTGTCCCGTTTATCTCCCCTGGCTCGATAGGACCAAGGCGACACCCGAGGATGCCATCGCGGCCCATGAGAAGGCGCTTCGCGATATGCTCGGCTGGACCGGCGATACCGAGATCGAGTTCTACTCCTTCGGCGGCGGCGAGCGCGGCCTGCGTGGCTCCGGCAGCTATGAGCTTTGGGTGGACGGCTTCAGGGTATATAACCCCCTCGGAACCGAGCCCGGCGCGGATGCCGTAAGCGCATACGCTGCGGCGAGCGAGCATCCCGCACGCTACATTTCCATCAGAAGCCTGATAAACAACGGTGCGGACGGCGTTAGCGGCAGCATCAACGGCAGCGTTCTGTACGTTGAATGCTGGGACACCCCGGACGGCGATTCCACCGTCGTCGGCAGCGTGAATATCGCTGACTACGTGGACTTCGGACCCGAGTTTGAAGCGTATCTCGCACCCCATGCCGCAGTTGAAGCGGGCCTTGCGTTCACCGTGGACGGCTGGAGCAAGGAAGACGGCACCAGGCTCTATATCAGCGCAAAATCGCTGGACGGCGAAGCGGCAGAGCTCACCGTCGGCGGCAGCGACGGAACCGCGATCGCGATCGCATCCGGCACCGAAATGTTCTACGACATCACCGACCTCGTCGACGGCACCACCGGCACGGTGCTCATCAGAAACACCGGCTCAAACCGCGTTGCGCTCGTTGACATGAAGCTGATCGATCCCGTTGACCATACGACGATCAACACCACGATGAACACGCTCAGGTGCGCCGAAGCGATGCTTTACGGCACCATGGGCGATGCAGACGGCGACGGCGAGATCTCCCTTCTGGACGTGGTCACCGCCATGCGTCACGCGCTCGGCGCCGATCAGCTCGATGCCTACGGCTGCTATTGCGCCGACCTCAACCGCGACGGCGTCGTGGATATGTTGGACGTACTGCTTATCATGCACGCAGTGCTTAACTGCTAAAATAGGAGGAAGTTTTTAATGAAGAAAGCATATCGTAAACCTGAGATGCTGGCGGAGGTCATGTTCCCTCAGAGGGTGAACGCAGGAAGCTGCCAAGTTGACGTTCTGGTTAATGAAGACGGCACTATGCCGATCATACCCGGATTGATCGTCATATTCAACTCCGACAACGTGAACTGCAACGTACAGCCCGATAAGGAAGCAGCACAAGACGGAACCATGTATTGCGTTCAGCTCGCGGGAAGCGCAGACGGAGTGCAGTTGTTCAGCCTCAACTAACGCAAGCACCACAGGAACGGTTGCTTAAATGACAGCAGATAAATTAAAGCCGGGCGGCTTACCGCGCCCGGCTATTTGTAGTGTTATGAAAGTGGTTTTAAGCTGATCTTTCGGTATCAAGCGGCTGTGCAAACGGGCAGATCCGCGGCCCGAGCTCAGCAGACGGTGGTGCCGGCCTTGCCCGCAAGCGCCTCGACCGCCTTATCGAGCGAGGTGATGATAGCCTTCCTGCCGGGCTTGCTGGCGGCGAACTTGATCGCGGCCTCGACCTTGGGCAGCATGGAGCCGGGGGCGAAGTGGCCTTCCTTGATGTACTGCTCCGCCTCGGGGATGGTGAGAGTGGAGAGCTTCTTCTCATCGGGCTTGCCGAAGTTGATGCAAACGGTCTCAACGGCGGTGAGGATGACGAGCGCATCGGCGTCGATATCCTCGGCGAGCTTCTCGCTTGCAAGGTCCTTATCGATAACGGCAGCGGTGCCGATAAGGTTGCCGTTTTCATCGCGAACAACGGGGATGCCGCCGCCGCAGACGGTAACGGCGATGAAGCCGCCGTCGATCAGGCACTTAACGGCGTCCAGCTCAACGATCTCAACGGGCATCGGGGAAGCGACGACACGGCGCCAGCCGCGGCCCGCATCCTCCTTCATGGTGTAGCCCTTCTCGGCCTCGAGCTGCTTGGCTTCCTCTTCGGAATAGAAGGGGCCGATGGGCTTAGAGGGATTCTTGAACTTCGGGTCGTCCTTATCGACCACGACCTGGGTAACGACCGTCGCAACGCGCTTTTTGTTTCCGCGAGCGCGCAGGACCTTTTCAAGACCCTGCTGGATATGGTAGCCGATATAGCCCTGGCTCATGGCGCCGCAAACGTCGAACGGCATTGCTGGGGTCTGGCTCGAGGCGTATTCATTCTGAATAACGATGCGGCCGACCTGGGGGCCGTTGCCGTGCGCAAGCACTACGTCATAGCCGCTCTCGATGATGTCGGCAATGTACTCGGAGGTCTTCTCGACCACCTCAAGCTGGCTTTCGGCGGTTGCGGGCTTACCCGCCTCCTGAAGGGCGTTTCCGCCAAGAGCGATAACGATCTTTTTCATTTTTTTCTCCATTATAAAATAAAAATGCGGCGAGCGAGGCGCCAAAGCACATTATGCCAGTTAATTTGCATTTTGTCAACAGGGAAAACGCATAAAAATCGCTTAAAAATGGGGAAAACGGGCGAAAAACGAAAATATATGGAACGGAGCCCGTTTTTTCGCTCCGAGGCTTCGCCGATTTCCGACTGCCTCTATACAAAGCCGGTATTTTGAAGTATAATTTATAAGGTGAAAACTGCGGCTCGCCCGTTCCCGGTCGGGCGGAATGCCGCGAAGCGCATTATCTTTATCATTTTGGAGGAGATCTATGGAAAAAGAACTTTTGAACGCGGGCGCTGCGGCTCCGCAGTACAAGCGGAACGGTGAACGTAAGCAGTATTTTGACTTGCTTCGCATCGTTGCATCCTTTGCAGTGGTTGTGCTGCACGTTGCGGCCAACGGCTGGAGCGCGGCGGACGTTCACTCTCCCGCCTGGAATGCTATGAACCTTTACGACTCCATAGTTCGCTGGGGAGTTCCGGTATTCTTCATGATAAGCGGCGCCCTGTTTCTAAAGGCGGACAAGCCGATATCCAAGATGTATTCAAAATACATCCTGCGCCTCGTGATCGCCTATCTTATCTGGTCGCTCCTCTACGCTCTGATTAAATTCAAGCCCGGCAACAGCATATTCAGCCTTCTGAAAAACGTTTACGTGGGAAAATACCATATGTGGTTTATCCCCACGCTGATCGGGCTGTACATGATAACGCCCCTGCTGCGCCCCATTGTCGCAAAGCCCGGCGGCGCGGCGTACTTCCTGGTCCTTTCGTTCATCTTCGGGATCCTGCTGCCTCAGATCGCTTCAACAGCGGAACTGTTTTCCGAATCGCTTGGCAAGCATCTCGCCACCGGTGTAAACAAGTTTCGGATGAGCTTCGTTCTCGGATACAGCTTCTACTTCGTTTTAGGCTATTATCTCGACAATATCGTTCTCGGTAAAAAGCTGCGCACATGCTTATTCATCCTCGGTCCGCTCGGCTTCATCTTTACGATCGCGGCAACGTTCGCCGTTTCGAGGATGAAGGGCGAAGCAAACGAGCTGTTTTATAACTATCTGACAGTCAACGTCATGCTCGAGGCAGTTTTCGTGTTCATAATGTTCAAGAGCGCGTTTGAGCGCAGGGAGCTCGGCGCAAAGGCAAGCTCCGCCGCTTCAAACCTATCCAAATGGAGCTTCGGAGTTTATCTGCTCCACCCGCTAATCATCATTGTTTTGCGAAAGGTCGGGTTTTATACGGACTCCTTCTCCCACTTCGTCAGCATTCCCGTGATGAGCATTATCGTTTACACTGTCTCAATGCTTATCTCCGCGATACTCAACAAGATGCCCATCGTCAACAAATACGTCGTTTGATCGAAAAGCTTGTCTATGACGGCAGTCTCGCGCGGGGCTGCCGCTTTTTGTTCCCGCTTTCCCCCTTTTTTGCTTTTTTCGCTTTTTTCGCGCTCCCCGCCGCCAATTTTTGACTTCCTCTATACAAAATCGAAAAATTGCAGTATAATTTAGCTGTATAAGGCGAAACTGCGGCTTTTTGACCGTTCGGTGAAAATGGAATTGGTGAAAAAGGGTGTGAGAACGCAGGCTTCTCAATAGTGAATAGTGAATAATGAATAGTGAATAGTTGAGGTCGAGATCCCTTCGGGATCTCCTCGATCATTCCAAAGCTTTCATCTTTTCAGACGAACCGCTGTTCACAAACCCAAATTCAAACCGAACGGAGAAAAAAGAATATGAAACAGGTACTCGGATGCATCCGCCGCGCCGACGAGCGCTACGGAATGATACAGGATGGCGACAAGATCTGCGTTGGCGTAAGCGGCGGCAAGGATTCGCTCCTTCTGATGTACGGACTCAAGCTGTATCAGCTGTTTTCCAAGAAGAAATACGATCTTTGCGCGGTCATGCTCGATCTTGGCATAGTTGAGCAGGACACGAGCGGCATCGAAGCCTTCGCCGAGAAAAACGGCATAGACTTCGAGGTGCGCAAAACCGATATCGGCGACGTGGTTTTCAATATCCGCAAGGAAAAGAACCCCTGCGCGATGTGCGCCAAGATGAGAAGGGGCGCGCTGAACGATATCGCGGTCAGCAAGGGCTGCAACCTCGTTGCGCTCGGGCATAACCGCGAGGACGTGCTCGAGACCTTCCTTTTGAGCCTCTTTTTCGAGGCGCGGCTCAACACCTTCGCGCCGATAACCTATCTTGGAAGAAGCGGCGTAACGGTCATCCGCCCGCTCGTTTTCTTCCCCGAATGGGATGCGCGCGCGGCGGCGAAGCGGCTGGAGCTGCCCGTCATCCCGGCGAACTGCCCCGTTGCGGGAAAGACCAAGCGCGAGGATATGCGCCTGCTGCTTCAGGAGTTTCGCCATATCGTGCCGGACGTGGAAACCAAGCTCATGAAGGCCGTGGTGGACACGCATAAATACGGCATGTGGGATCGCATGAAGCTGCCCCCGCGCATGACCGGCGGCGTTTTCACCGGCATCGAGGGCGACCCTGCGAAGCTGCTCAAAACCGGCGGCTATGCCGAGGAGTGCAAAAGATGCGGGCATGCGCAGGATGATGAGGAATAAGCTCGGATAACAGTGAATAATGAATAGTGAATAGTTGAGGATGAAATCCCCGTGGGGGATTTCTTCGAAATATTCTGTTCGGAGCAAGAAGGGAGAAACGGTATGGAAAACAACGGAAGATACGGCATCAAGGCATGGCAGGTATTCGTGCTCATGCTTCTCAGCGCGCTTTTGTCGGCGGTCGTGGTCGTGGGCGCGCTGCTGTCCGGCGTGGGCAAATATGGCATCACGGCGCGCGGCGGCGATACGGACGCTTCGCTCATCTCAACGCTGCTTGCCGATATCAAGGACTACTACTATTTTTCCGACAAGGCGCCCGAATCCAAGGAGCTTCTGCGCTCCGCCGCACATGAGCTCGTTCGCAAGGTCGGCGACCCGTATGCCGAATACTTCACCGTGGACGAATTCGACGATTTCCAGAACTCGATGAACGGCAACTACAAGGGCATCGGCATCGAGGTCTACAAGGAGGACGGCAAGGGCATCTTCGTTAAGCGCGTTTACGAGGGCTGCCCCGCCGCGATGGCCGGCGTGCAGGACAACGACGTTATCACAAAGGTGGACGGCGTTTCGGTGCTCGAAATGGAAGCGGGGCCTGCGATCGACCTTATCGCGGGCGAGGGCGGAACCGACGTAACGCTCACGATACTGCGCGGAAACGAGCTTTTGACGCGCCTTGTGACGCGCGGCGACGTGTACGTTAAAAGGGTCTACACCGAGCCCATCAACAACGGCATCGGCTATATCCGCATAGATTCCTTCACCGGCAAGGCTGCGGAGGAGTTCGCCCAGGCTGTGGACGATATGCTCAACACGGGCGCGAAGGCGCTCATCTTCGATATCCGCGACAATCCCGGCGGCGATCTTAACACGGTTGTCACCATCTGCGACCGCATCCTGCCCGAATGCACGATCACCACGCTCGCGGGCAGGCTCGTGGATCCGCCCAAGGTGTATAAGTCCACCGGCGAAAAGAGCATCGACATTCCCTTTGCCGTGCTCATCAACGGCTACTCCGCCTCTGCAAGCGAGATCTTCGCCTCCGCCGTGCAGGACAACAAGGCCGGCACGCTGATCGGCACGAACACCTTCGGCAAGGGCATCGTGCAGACCACATGGGAGGTGCTGCCGGGCGAAGGGTATCTCAAGCTGACCACGGACGTTTATCTTACGCCGAACGGCGAGATGATCCACGAGAAGGGCGTTGCGCCGGACGTGGAGCTTGAGCAGGACGCGGAGCTTGATGCGCTCGAGGTCTACTTCATCCGCCGCGACATGAAGGAGCGGGACGTTCAGTTCAACAAGGCTGTGGAGCTTTTGAGCGGCATGATCGGCTGACGATAAAGCATTTTTTAAAAATATAAGCTGCCCGCGAGGCGCCGAAAGAGGGGACGCATAGCCGCGTTCCCTCTTATTCTGCTGTGTTTTCATGGTTTTTTCGCTGCATTTTCGTTTTATCAAGGTCTGCGCCGCGCGCAGACTTTGTTCTTTTGCGGGATTGAAAAATGCGCGCAGCTTTGATATAATGATTTCGTTCAGGAATCAAATTGAATAAAGGGAGGTCAAATTGATGTTCAAGAGAATCATCTGCATCATCACGGCGGTGCTTATGCTCGTTTCCGCGCTGCCTATCTTAGCCGATGCAAGCCGCACCGAAGCCGAGAATGCAAGCTCGCTTGTGGACGGAGAATACACCGTTGCGCACTGGGATTTTGAGACCGATCCTCTCGGGGACGGGTGGACTTTTATCGACAGCGACGGCGACGGACACAACTGGGAATGGAGGCAGTCGGCGCAGCATGCATACAGCGGCAGCGGCACGATCGCTTCGTACTCGTATTACAATTACTACGGCGTGAATCCCGATAACTGGGCGATAACCCCCGCCGTAAGCATACCCAAGGACTACACCGAGCTCACCTTTTGGGGCAGGAACCGCACGGCCACGGGCTATGATATGTTCGCGGTATATGTCGGCTTTTCGCAGGATCCCGCCGTTATGAGGCCCATCACCCCGAGAATGACGTTCACAGGGCTCGAGTATGAGCAGAAGCGCATCGACGTTTCGGAATTCGCCGGGCAGACCGTGTATTTTGCGATCAGGCACAGCAATTCCTATAACCAGTACGAATTCTTTTTCGATGATGTTTCTATCGTAAGCGGCGGCGAGCCAGAGCTTCCGCCCGCAGATCTGCTCTTTTCCGAATCCTTCGAAAGCAATTTCAATATCAATGAATGGACGCTCGTGGATGAAAATGAGGACGGCTTGAACTGGATGCACATCTGCGATGAAGGCAGCACCTATTACGCCTATGAAGGCGCCGGCTACATGGGCTCCAGGTCATTCAACGGCAGCACCCCCCTCGTTCCCGACAACTGGCTGATCTCGCCCGAGATCTCCCTTCCCGACGAGGGGCTCGAGCTCACCTTTTGGGCCGCCGGCACCGATGAAATCATGAATTACTACTATGACGAGTGCTTCTCGGTCTACGTCGGCAGGGCCCCATACCCGGCTACTATGGAAGAGGTGCTTTCGGAGGTCGTGACCGGGCAGAATTATGAAATGTACACGGTCGATCTTTCCGATTATGCCTATGAAACGGTGTATATAGCGATCCGCCATCATAAGAACGGCGACCGCACCCTGCTCCGCGTGGACGATTTCAGGGTTTGGGGCAGCGGCAGTTATCAGCCCCCCGAGCCCGTGGCGCCGCCCATGCCCGATCTGCACTACGGCGACGTCGATCTCAACAGCAGCGTTGAGATCACGGACGGCTTGATGCTCATGCGCTGGCTCGTCGGAATGGACGAGCTCAACGAGGATCAGCTCGCGGTCGCCGAGGTGCAGGGCAACGGCAGCGTCAATATGGACGACGCGCTGCTGATCATGCGCTACGCGATCGGCACCATCCCCCATTTCCCGATCTTCCCCTATTCCTATCCGCGATTTTGATGATCGATCATGACCCCGGCCGCGAAGCGCATTTGCCCTTGGGCGCATCCGCATAAGGATAAACAGCCTCAAAAGGCATCTTTTCGCGCCATACTTCGTTGAAAATGCTCGAAAGACCACTCCGAGTATTTCTCCGCTTTTCGCTTCGTCTGACACGAAAATCTGCTCTTTTTAGGCGCTGCGCGGTTTTCAGCCGACAACTTGAATTGGAATGGGCTCCGGGAATACGAACGGTATTCCCGGAGCGCTTGTATTGGAAAAAGTGTTATATTCGGCTGAAAACCTGCATCTCCTTATGCGGACACGCCCTTCGCGGCTTTTTATTTGCGTAAAAACCGGCGATAAAACGGCGATAAACGGGGGGAAGCGGCGATAACGGCGGAGCAAAGCGATGATAAAAGGATGCCCGCACCGCTTGAAAACCGCATCGGCTGATGATATAATATAGTTGCCGCTGCAAGACGCATGCGGACAAAAACAATGTTTCAGGAGGAAACGTTATGAGCAAGAAACTCCTAAGCCTTTTCGTTGCGGCGCTGATGCTGCTTACCGTGCTGCCCGCAGGCGCACTCGCGGAGGGCGTTCGCGCCGTTCCGCATGTCAAGACGCAAACCACCGTCGCTGCTTGGGACTTTGAGACCGATCCCCTCGAGGACGGCTGGCAGTTCATCGATGCGGACGGCGATGGCCTGAATTGGAACCGTTCCACCGTCATCACCGCGCACAGCGGCAGCTACACCATCGCTTCCTCGTCCTACGACGGCGGCGCACGCACCCCCGACAACTGGGCGGTGACCCCTCTCACCGCGCTTCCCGAGGGCACCATCACCCTTTCCTACGCCGTCAGGACCTATTCCTCGAGCTATCCCGAGACCTACCGCATCTACGTCGGCACCACCGACGATATCGAGGCGATGGAGCCCGTTACCGACGATCTCACCAGCCCCGCCAACGAGAGCTGGAGGGTCGAGACCGTTGACCTTTCCGATTATGCGGGCCAGAACGTTTATATCGCCTTCCGTCACTACAACTGCACCGACCAGTGGAGATTCTTCATCGACGACGTTGAGGTGCTTGCAGGCGAAGGCGGCGGCGACCCGACCGATCCCCCCGCAGGCAACCTGATCGCCGGCTACTACTTCGAGAGCGAAGCCGAGCTCGAGGGCTGGAGCTGGGTCGGCACCTTCGACAGCGAGTGGGTGCATTCCGACAATAACCCCGGCGGCTATGACTACACTCCGTACGCGCACGATGGCAGCGGCTTCATCATGTCCTACTCCTTCGTGGATTACGTTGGCGCATTCCAGGCCGATAACTGGGCGATCACTCCTGCCGTTGAGCTTCCCGAGGGCGCGGCAAGCCTGAGCTTCTATTCTACCCAGGCGAACCCCGATTATCCCGAGTCCTTCGACGTTTACATCGGCACCTCCGCCGAGCACTCCGAGATGACGCTGCTTCAGAGCAACATCTCGCCGAGCACCGGCGCCGAGGACAACTGGACTCATTATGAGATCGACCTTTCCGACTATGCCGGCCAGACCGTCTACGTCGGCTTCTACGATCATTGCTACGATATGTACGAGATCTGGCTCGACCAGGTCGAGTTCTTCGGCGAGGGCGGCGAGCCCATCGACGACGATCCCGCCGCGATCCACAAGGTTTACGTGAACGGCTGGGGCACCCCCGCTGCGGGCGTTGCCGGTATCGACCATATGTTCCTCACCACCCCCGATGGCGCACCGTACTTCATCGTTTACGGCGGCTGGCGCGACGAGACCGATCAGCAGCAGATGTGGAGCGAAGAGCACGTGTTCATCCCCGGCCATATCTACACCGAGGGCTGCCAGATCTGGGCCGATGAAGGCTACTACTTCGCCGAGGACTGCGTTTACTATGCCGACGGCGGCACCGAGATCCTCGATATGCAGTGGTGCCGTGTGGACGAGCAGGACAACTGGATCTGCTACATGAACAGCATCGAGATGGAATGCGTTGAAGCGAGCGAGCTGCTCGGCGACGTCGACCTCAACGGCGAAATCGGCACCGCGGACGCGCTTCTCGCGCTCAGGTACGTCATGGGTCTTGTTGACCTAACCGATGCGCAGCTCGCCAATGCGGATGCGGACGGCGACGGCAGCGTTACCATCATCGACTCCCTGCTCATCCTCCGCGCGGCGATGGAGCTAATCCCCGGGCTTCCCTACGCGGACTGAGCGGCGCGGCTTTTGCGGATATAACGCAGAGCTAATGCAAAGCTAACGCAAGCAAAAAGAGCTTCCCTGTGCGGGAGGCTCTTTTTCATTCTGCATTTTCATTCTGCGGCTTTATCTTGCTTCGCTTTTCAAAGCGGGCTGTAATCGCGGCTTCTTCGCTTCTTCCGCTCGGGTTATCCCGCAAACGGCTCCGCTCCCTCAGGCGCGCTTCATCAGCACGAGGTTCTCCTCGGTGTCGTCCACGCGCTGTTTTTCGCTTGTCAAACAAAAGCCGTGCCGCTCATAGAAGCGAATGGCTTTTTCGTTTTTTTCAAGCACCAAGAGCTCGTTCGCGCCAAGCTCGGAAACGGCGAAAAGAAGCAGCCTCTCCCCTATGCCCTTGCGCTGAAACACCGGCTCAACGAAAAGCTTTTCGATATGCCTGTCGCGAACGCGGATAAAGCCCTTCACTATGCCGTCGTCGTAAACGAAGGAGCGCTCGGTGAGCGCTCCGTCTTTTTCATACTCGCCGATCAGCACGGGAACGGAAAGCTCTCCGAAAAAGTAGCCGTCCGTTTTGAATATCGGGTAGAAGTTCAGGCGGTAGTTGAAAACCTCTATCTCCGCAAGGCGAAAGGCATCGCCAATCTCCGCTTTTCTGATATTCTTTAATGCATTATCCGTCACTTTCAAAGCTCCTTGACTTGGATTTTCCAAAAATCTTATGAAATTCCGCAGGAATTTCCACCACAACTAGTCACTATTCACTATTCACTATTCAATATTCACTGCTCGCCCCCGTCGTCCTCCACGCACGAAAGCAGCACGTTCACCGCCTGCTGTGCTCGAAGGAACAGCTCCTCTGGCTCGGCGTGCTTCATGGTTATCACCATAGAAACGCTTGCTCCGCCGAGCATGCTTGCGCCCTCTATGCGGCGTATGTTTTCAAACAGCTTCGCGCCGTCGATCGGCGCTTTTTCGCTGAAAACGAGCCTTGCTTCGCCCGTTTTGACGGTGAAGCTGAGTATCCCGAGCCTGGACGCGCGCGATTTATACAGCGCGATATCGAGAAGGTTCTGAACGCATTTGGGTATTTCGCCGTAGCGGTCTATGAGCTCGTCCTGCACGTCGCGGAAGGAGTCGATATCCGTTATCGCGGCGATATGCTTATACATCTCCATGCGGCCGATCTCGCGCGCGATGTATTTCTTGGGTATGTTCGCGTCGATCGGCACCTCCATCACGGTGTCGAACGTGGGCCTGATCGTTTCGCCCCTCGCCTCGCGCACCGCGACGTCGATCAGCTTGCAGTAGAGCTCGTAGCCGACCTGCGCCATATGCCCGTGCTGCTCCGCGCCGAGGATGTCGCCCGCGCCGCGTATCTCAAGATCGCGCATGGCGATGCGGAAGCCCGCGCCGAACTGCGTGAATTCGCGTATCGCGGAGAGCCTCTTATCCGCTATCTCGGAGAGCACCTTGTACGGGCGGAAGGTCAGATAGGCGTAGCCGAGGCGCTGCCCGCGCCCGACCCTGCCGCGAAGCTGATAGAGCTGGGAGAGGCCGAAGTTATCCGCATCCACTACGATCATCGTGTTCACGTTCGTGATATCCAGCCCGCTCTCGATGATGGTGGAGCAAACGAGCACGTCGAACTTGCCCTCGAGAAAGTCGAGCATCGTGTTTTCAAGCTGCCTTTCGCTCATCTGCCCGTGCGCGTAGCTGAAGCGCGCCTCAGGCACGAGCTCCGCAAGCCCGCCCGTGAAGGCATCCATATTCTTCACGTTGTTGTAAACGATATAGACCTGCCCGCCGCGCCCGATCTCCTTGAGTATCGCCTCGCGAACGAGCGCATCGGAATATTCGAGCACGTAGGTCTGCACCGGATAGCGCGCCTCGGGCGGCGTTTCGATAACGCTCATATCGCGGATGCCGCTCATGCTCATATGCAGCGTGCGCGGGATGGGCGTTGCCGAGAGCGTGAGCACGTCCACACTGCGCTTGAGCTCCTTGATCTGCTCCTTGTGGTTAACGCCGAAGCGCTGCTCCTCGTCGATGATCAGCAGCCCGAGATCCTTGAACACAACGTCCTTTGCAAGCAGCGCATGGGTGCCGACGATCACGTCGACGGTCCCCTCTTTAAGCTGCTTTTTCACAAGCTGAGCCTCCTTTGGGGTGCGAAAGCGCGAAAGCAGCTCCACCTTTATCGGAAAGCCCGCATAGCGCGAGCTCAGCGTGTTGTAATGCTGCTGGGCGAGGATGGTGGTTGGCACGAGTACGGCGCACTGCTTGCCGTCCATCGCGCATTTGAACGCCGCGCGCAGGGCGACCTCGGTTTTGCCGTAGCCCACGTCGCCGCAAAGCAGACGGTCCATGATGCGCTCGGACTCCATATCCTTCTTGATCTCATCGATTGAGCGGAGCTGATCGGGCGTTTCCCTGTACGGGAAGCTCAGCTCGAGCCGCTGCTGCCAATCCGTATCCGGCGAGAAGCGGTAGCCCTTGCGCCGCGTTCTTTCGCCGTAGAGCCGCACGAGGTCGAACGCCAGCTTCTTGACGCTTGCGCGCGTCCTTGCAACTGTGCGCTGCCATTCGCCCGAGCCAAGGCGCGAAAGCTTCTGCTTTTCGGGCTCGCCGCCGATGTATTTCTGAACGCGGTCGAGCTGATCGGTGGGAATGAAGAGCGTATCGCCGCCATGATAGGCAAGCTCGATATAATCGCGGGTCTTACCGTCCACTACCAGGGTCTTCACGCCTGTGAAGCGGCCGATGCCGTGCGCCTCGTGAACGATCAGATCGCCCGTTTCAAGCTCGCCCGCATCGAGCGAATGCTTGCGCCTCGGCTTTGCGCTCTCGCGGCGTATGCCCGCGCCGAAGAGCTCGAATTCGGATATCGCAACGAACGCCAGCTCGGTGTATTCATATCCGCGAGGCAGGCTCTTTTCGATTATCAGCACCTCGCCGGGTACCTCCTCGCGGGAAAGGCTCGGAACGACCGCCGCCTCAACGCCCATGTCGAGAAGCATATCCTGCGTGCGCTTGCCGTGCTCGCCCGCATAGATGAGCACCGAGAAGCGCTTTTGCTTCCAAACCTTTATATCCTCCGCCAGCGCACCGTCGCCCGGGATATAGCGCGGCACCGGGCGCGTTTCGATCTTAACGAGCGACTTGCTTTTTATATGCGGAAAGCTCCGCGTGAGCGCGAAGAGCATCGCCGTTCGCCCGCGATCGAGCATGGAGAATATCCTGCTCGGCGCAAAGATCAGCTCGGCCTGTTTTTCATGCCCCTCGCCGTTTTTGAGAAGGCTTCCGAGCCCATCCATGAACTGCGTGTACGCAAAGCGCGCGCTCTCCTCCACTCTCGCCGGCTCATCCATGAGCATCAGCGCGTTCTCGGAGAAATAATCGAGCAGAGTCACCTCCTCACCCGAGAAAACGGGCAGCAGCGCAAGCGCGTTTTTCGGCGTGCCGCCCGCGCGAAGCACCTCGGTCTCCTCTGCGTAATGCGCCTTATTGCGCAGCGCCGCGATGCCCTTCTGCCGCATATCCCGATCCAGCGGCAGCTCGGTCGCGGGAGGAACCATCACCGTGCCGGCATTCTCGATCGAGCGCTGATCAAGCGGGTCGAAGAAGCGCATGGTGTCGATCTCATCGCCGAAAAACTCGATGCGCACGGGGTTTTCCGCCGTTACGGGGAATATGTCAACGTAGCCGCCGCGCCTCGCGAGCTGCCCGCGCCCCTCGCAGACCTCCTCGCGCACGTAGCCCGCATCGATGAATTTTTTAACAAGCGAATCGGGCGACACCTCCATGCCGATGCTGATGGTATGGGTGCAGCCGAGTATGCGCTCCTTCGGCACGAGCCGCTGCATCACCGCCTCGATCGGCGCGATCACGAGCAGGCGCTCGCCCAAGGCAAGGCGGGTCAGCACGTTCAGCCGCCTGAACTCGAGCTCCTGCGACTGCACGTAGCTGCGCGCATTCAGCGGCATTTCGCGTATGGGAAAGAGCAACGCGTTTTTATGGTAGCAGCTCAGCTCCTCAAACAGCCTGCCCGCCGCCTGCGAAGAAGGGGCGATAACGAGCGTTTGAGAATCAAGATGCGCATACAGCGCTGCGGCAATACTCGGCCTGTGCGCCTCGCCCAGACCGAAAACGCTTACGGGACCGCGTTTTTTATCGAGCTCCTCGAGCAGCTTTTCATACTCCGCCGATCTTTTCAGCGCACGATAAATGGGCTCGAGAGCCGACGGGGCGCCATTATCCGAACCATTATTCGTTTTATTATTCGATTTTTTATTCGCTTCTTCCATATCATCCTTCGATCAGCTTTACGGTGAACAGCGCGCAGATGCCCTCCGCCATGAAAACGAGGTGATCTGGCTCATCCGCCTCGGCAAAGCGCGCATTTCCCGTTTCAACCGAGTACACGAGCGCAAACTCACCCTTATCAAGCGGCAGCACGACCCTTTCGCCGTCCGAAACGAAGCGCAGCTCGCCCTCCGCCGCGCCCTTGCGGGTCATCAGGTTCAGATCGCGTGCGCGGCCCTCACAATGCGTTGAAAGCGCGCCATCGAAATAATGCACGGTCTCAAGCGGCAGTATGCGCTTTTTGAGCTCGCCACAGCGCAGCGCGTGGATGAGCAGCATCTCTCCCTCGAGCGACGCGATGGCGCGGAAATGATCCTCAAGGCGCGTGAAATCCGAGCTTTCGTCGTCCACGCTCGCGGTGCTTATCCTGAAAAGGAAATCGCGCGAAGCATAGCTTGCGCCCTTGGGGTAGATCATTATCTCGGTCGTGGTGCCGCCGCTCCAATGCGAAACGGGCATATTTTCCTTCTTTATCTCGGTTATCCTGAGCATCCTTTAACCTCCTTCGGCATTTGCCGCAAACTCTCTTTATTTCGACGTTATCCGCGTTATCCGCCGCGCCCTTGCAGCGCGAATCGGTGCTCCGCGGACGGCAACAGCCCGAACTCCGCCGGGGCCACCCCCTGCGGCATTCGGGTCGATCGGTATTTACTTACCCTATATTTTACCCGAAAAAACCGAAGAATTCAAGTGTTTTTTCTCTCAAAGCGCAAAAAAATGCCCCGGCGAACTGAACTGCACCCCATTTGTTAGACATGTGGTATAATACTAACAAGTGGGGTGATTTAATATGCCAAAAGGAATACCAAACAAGAAATACACCGGCGAGTTCAAGCAGATGGTCGTAGAGACCATGCGAAATGAAGGATTG
>JAFWVQ010000042.1 GCA_017523925.1 Clostridia bacterium | reverse complement strand
TATGCGGACTTAACGCAGCGCAAATTCTCTTGTTTGGATATTATACGCCGCGCAAACTATCTTGTCAAGAGAATAATTAAAAATATTTTCTAAAATGCAGAGAATTCGATCCGAACGGCTTTTCGTTTGTCCTATCCATACGCTATGCCGTTAATCGTCCTTGCAAGCATGGGATGTTGATACCATCTCGGATACAGGGTACACCTAACAACCCTATGCCAGATTTTGGCAATGCACTTCGTCCGGAATTGCAATATCAGGCTATGTTTTAAAGGTGTTGCACGAGAAGAGTCGAGCGACTTTGCGACAAGCGTGGTGCGTATTACGTCCAGTTTGCTCAAGTGTCAAAGTGCAAACTATATTTATACTTGGCGCAACGATGCCATTAAACCCAAATTTAGCGGCTGAAAGCGAAGAAGCAATACAGCTTTTCCACAAAAGATAGCAGAGTGTTGGTTTTCGGCACATTGAAAGATACGATCCGTAAGGATGGCGAAGGTCTGTTTCAAGATGGAGTGCATAGAGATGGAAAACTCTTAGATGCAATGTACGGTCTTTTGAGCGGCGTTATAAAACGACAAACAAAATGCTGATTTGGTTTTCTCAACGATACGCTCGAAGCCTAAACAGGAATTGATAGACGGCTACGCAGAATGGAGCAAACATTCTATTTTTTATCAAACGCTCGAATTATTTGGCGGCAAAGCATGGCGCGGTTAAGAAGCGCATACTGCAGAATACTTTTTAGTAAACGGTATTGAAATGGGTGCAGATGAGTTTATGTAGCAGATAACATCCATGCAATTGGATTGCTGTTATCTTTGCCTGATTACAGCCCCGACATTCTTCAGCAATCGATGAAAAACACCGTATAAATCAATCTTTTTTCAGCTCCTCCAGAAATTTTAGCCGCCAATCCCACTCGAAAAGTTTTTGCTGTTTTCCAAAAGACTATTATTTTTGATAGGGTAATTTGGGGACTGGTATGGTATAGTGTATGCAAGCTTGAAAAAGCATGGGAGGCTTCTGCGGCAAGCCGCGGCAGTCACCATCCTCAGACTGTCAATGGGCGTAATCTGATCAGCGAGTAACGGCCCGATCAGCTCTGCTCCTATCGAAATGAGAGGAGCGAGCGATAAAAGGGTAGCAGGATTCCGCTTTTCTGCAGCTGTGATGGAGGCGGCGCTTGAAGCATCGGTTTCAGCGACCTCCATCGGGTATTCGGCGTGAGCGGGGATAAGGTGATTCACCTTGAAAAACATAAGTATTCGTGCGGCAATTGTACGCCGAAGCTCCGTTCCGCCATTGCCGCATTCACTAATCGGGAAAAAGGAGAGAATTGAGTGACAACTCTACAGGAATATAAATGTCCATGCTGCGGCGGCGCGATAGTCTTCGACAGCACGCTCCAGAAAATGAAGTGTCCGTTTTGCGACACCGAATTTGAGATGGAATCGCTTCAAAGCTACGATGAACAACTGAACAGCGAAAAAGCTGACGATTTTTCTTGGGATACGAACGCCGGAACCTCGTGGATGGGCGGCGAGACAGAAGGGATGCGCGTTTATGTATGCAATTCCTGCGGCGGTGAGATAGTGGGCGATGAAAACATGGCGGCGACCTCATGCCCGTTCTGCAACAACCCCGTTGTGGTGATGGGCAATTTCAAGGGAATCTTGAAGCCGAATATCGTTATCCCGTTTAAGCTGGACAAGGAGGCGGCTAAGGAGGCACTCGGCAAGCACGTTCAAGGCAAAAGGCTCGCGCCGAAGGTTTTCAAGGACAAAAAACATATCGACGAGATAAAGGGTATCTACGTTCCATTTTGGCTTTTCGATGCTGAGGCGGATGCGGATATCCGCTATCGCGGAACAAAGGTTCGCTCTTGGAGCGACAGCCGCTATGACTACACCGAAACAAGCTATTATTCGATAAGAAGGATCGGCTCGCTCAATTTCCGCGCTGTTCCCGTGGACGGCTCGAGCAAGATGCCGGACGACCTTATGGAGTCCATCGAGCCATACGACCTTTCCGAGGCGGTGGATTTCCAGACCGCATATCTGGCGGGCTATCTTGCCGATAAATACGATGTGGATGCGAAGCAGAGCATCGAGAGGGCGAATGCGCGCATCAAGACGAGCACCGAGCAAGTGGTTGCAAGCTCGGTGAAGGGCTATGCTTCGGTAACACCTGAATCGAGCAGTATTCGCCTCTATAACGGCAAGGCGAAGTATGCGCTCTATCCAGTTTGGCTTTTGAATACCAAATGGGAGGATAAAACCTATACCTTCGCGATGAACGGGCAGACCGGCAAATTCGTTGGCGATCTTCCTTTGGATAAGAAGGCGAAGACCAAATGGTTCTTGATCAGTACTGCCATCATAGCGGCCGCCGTATTCGGTGTCGCAATGCTAATAAATATGCTGGTCTAAAAGAGGGCGAAACGATGAAGAAAAGGGTTTTTGCGTTTTTATTGCTTATCGCGTTCCTTGTTATGCCGGCTATTGTTCGCGCTTCAAGCGGCGAGAATGCCTACATAATAGATGAATGCGGTAACCTTACCGAGAGCCAGTTGGAGCGGCTCAATGAAAAGGCGAGGCTTATCGAAGCCGAGCAGGGCATCACCGTGATGTTTGCTATCATTGAGGATTCGGGCGGCAACATCCAAAGCTATCTTGAGAGGCTGTACGAAGAAAACCAAGGTGGCGAAAAGGGGCTCATAATGGGCTTCAGCGAGCTTGAGAAAAAATGGAACGGCATTGCGTATGACTCCCTCACCAAAGACGATATAGATACCCTTTGGAGCGCGTACGACAGCGCCGATACCTACTTCGCGGGTGTGATCGCTTATCTGGATCTTGCATCGAAGCTGTATGAGCATAAGATGGGCGGCGAAACTCCGCGCGATACCACCGACCCGACTGAATCGTCTGTAACGGAAGTGCCGGTAACGGAAGTGCCAGTAACGGCGGTTCCTATCATCAGCGGCAACCGCGTTGAGGATTCAGCCGATCTTTTGACGGATGAACAGGAGGCGGCGCTTGCACAAAAGCTCGATGAAATCAGCCGCAAGCATGATTGCGATGTTGTGATAATCACAGTCAAGAGCCTCGGCAGCAAGGAAGCAAGGCTCTTTGCAGCGGATTACTATGAGTACTGCGGCTACAGTATGAGCGGCGGCATGGTGATGATGGTCTGCCCCGAGGAGCGCGATTACGCATTCGTCGGAACGGGCAAATGCTACGATATTACACTAAACAGTTGGGTAACCTACCATCTGAAGAAGGTCGTTGTTCAGGAGCACCTTAAAAAAGATGAATACTCCGAAGCATTCAACGTTTTCGCAGAAAAGAGCGATGAGTTTATGACGAACGTTGAAAACGGTAAGCCGCCCTACAAGGAAAACCTTATCTCAACCTCGTTTGCGGCGATAGTCGCGACGATAGTCGGACTTATCGGCGGCGGCTCGAGAGCGAAAAGAATGGAGAGCAAGCTCAATAGCGTTAGGCATAAGTACGGCGCATCGGACTACGTTGAAAGTGGCAGCCTTAAGATCGTTGATAAGGGAGATGTGTTACTTTACAGCAACGTGACTAAAACCGAGATCACTCGCGACGACGACCGTAGCTCCTCAAGCTCAAGCTCGAGTGGCAGCTTCACCTCGTCCTCCGGCTCGGAATGGTCCGGCTCGAGCGGAAAGTATTGATGAGAGCTCGACTAAAAGCATAAGCGAATGCGGATCCAAAATGGAACGCCCTCGGCAGTTGTCGGGGGCGCGTCTTTTTGGAGCAGGTCGAAGCAATTCCCGCAACACTCCGGCGGAAAGTGGAAAATACTATCATTTTTGATGGGGCAATTCCTGTTAAGAAGTGTTATAGTATGTTAAAGAGCTGTGTGCGAGGGCATCAGCGAACGCCCTCACGCACCGTATATTAAACATAAAAACACAAAATGGAGGAGCATAGCATGAAAAAAACTCTTGCCATGTTGCTTGCGGCTGTAATGCTGCTTGCCGTCATCCCCTTCGCCGCGGTCAATGCCGAAGCGAGCACCGAGCCCGACGGGGCGCACACCGAGGACGCGCACACCGAGGACGCGCCCATCGAAAAGGCTCTCCCCGAAGCGCACGCAGTCAGTTTGCCCGAAGACTATCCCCCGAAGGATAAGGGCGAAGAACGCTCCGTTCAGAGCGCCTTCTGCCAGGACGGAACCTATATCAACTTCACGATGCCGTACAGCCAGTGGATAGATAAGGGCACCTATATCGAGAGCGGCAACATTGGCCAACCCGCTTCCAACGCGCAGCTTAACGCGCAAAGCCTCAATATGTCCGCTGGCGAAACCATCATATTCTCGTACTGGTACGAGATGGCGAACGGCGACGTTTTCATTTTCGCCGTAAACGGCAGTCAGGTATTCAACTACTCCGGCACCTCCGGCGGCTGGATCTGGTACACCTGGACCGCGCCCTCGGACGGCACCTACAACCTCGTTTGGCAGTACGTTAAGAACAGCAGCGGCAACTACGGCGCGGACTGCGTTCGCCTTTCAAATTTGGAGTATTCCCTTCATAAGAGCTATTACCGCGAGTATGCGGCGCTGAAGCCCGGCAGCGGTCTGCTGGTTATGGCGGACGACTACTCCAATGCCGACTATCAGTTTTTCCCCGGCACGGACGGCTCCGCAGGGCATCCGCTGTTTCTGATGAGCTCGAATTATAACGCGCAGTATTCAAGCTGCAAAATAAAGTTCACCTGCACGCTTCCCCAAACGCTCAACGGCACCTATAAGCTCAAATTCGATTATGCCTTTAACGCCGGTCCTTTGCATCGTTTCGACCTTGAGGATAACGGAATCCTAATCTATAACAAGTACGGCGACGCGCATCCGAACATGGACTGGCACTCCGTCTCTTGTGACATAACGACCGGCGGAGTTCATGAATTCGTTTTCGAATACCGTACTACCTCAGTCGTTCCCGGCGTAGAAAACAAGCTCTATCTCGACAATATCGAGCTTGTTCAGAGCGACAACTATTTCGACAGATGGAATGGCATCAACTCGGTGAACGCATCCACCACCCAGAGCAGGCTGAACTTCAACACGCCGAAGGGCTCGGAGGGCTTCGATATGATTATGGATCTCGGCGAGTTCGGAGGCATCGTTGTGAACAACAACTACGGCATCGACAACAGCACCTCCTATTTTGAAACCTACGTCAATATGGCGGCGGGCGAAACGCTTGAATTCAATTACAACGTAAACAGCGAAGGCTACGATAAATTCAACTTCTACGCAAACGGCGAACGAAAGCTCAGCACCGGCGGCTGGATAGACAACGATTACACCACCAAGCACTACACCTTCACCGCGCCCGCCACGAAGGGCTACCTTTTCCGCTGGGAGTATAAGAAGGATCAAAGCTATACCCGCGGATTGGACAGGGTGCTGATCTCCGGCATCAAATACACCGGCACGCGCAACAATACGCTTACGCTTGACAACGTTTTGAACGTGAGCGGCGGCAACCTCCATTTCGAGGGCGATGGGGCGCAGTTTGGCAAAAGCTTCATCCCGTACGATTGCCCGAACGTATCCTATAATGCGGCGGTTTCCGGCAACAGGTATTATGAGAACTCCGCCTCGATGGTCCGCACCACCATCACGAACGTTAAGCCCGGCGATCAGATCTCATTCCAATATATCGTTTCGGCGGAGTCCTACGATAAATTCTATTTCCTTGTGAACGGTCAATCCGTTTTCTCCCCCGCCGAGTCCTTTTACGGGGATTGGCGCGACGTCACCTATACCTTCCAAACTTCCGGAAGGGTCGAGCTGACGTGGAAGTTCATAAAGGACGGATCCGTAAACCTGGAAACCGACAACGTGATGATCGATAACGTCAGCTTTACCAGTGGACCGCCGCTCAGCCTCGATCTTATCAACAGCGATGATACCGACAGGCGGCTCCATTTCACCACCGGCGACGGCAACGGCATCGACAACCAAGGGTTCGACGTCGGTTTAGACAGCTTCGGCTATTACGCCTACTCCACCAACGACGGCTACAACAACAGCATCGCCTATATGGAGGCGACCGCAATACTGAACACGTATTCGAGGATCGACTTCATTTATTATATCGACAGCGAGGATGATTACGATTGGTTCAAGTTCTACGTCAACGGCACAGAGGTGTATAGGGACTCCGGCGAGGATCATACCTCGTTTGAATGGGTCACGCCTTCGAGCGGCACCTACACCTTCCGCTGGGAGTACGCAAAGGACGGCAGCACCCATGTGGGAGGCGACAACGTTGTGATAAGGGACGTGAAGATAGAGTTCGGTCCGAGCGAGCATCTCGATCTTAATCTTATCAACGGCTCCGGCACCCTGCAGCCGCTCCAATTCACCACCGGAGGGGAGTATCCGTTTGACTGTATGTACGTCAACGGCAGGTATACCGCCTACTCCACCAACTACGGCGTGGACAACAGCGTTTCCTATATGACCGCCACCGCCGCGCTTACCGCGGGCAAAACGCTCTCATTCTCCTATATGGTGGACAGCGAAACGAACTATGACTTATTCAGGTTCTACGTCAACAACAGCCTCGTGTATACCGATCACGGCTATTTTTCGGACACCTACACGTGGACGGCGCCATCCTCGGGCACCTATACCTTCCGCTGGGAATACTATAAGGACGGCAGCACGTCCGTCGACGGCGATTGTGTGCATATTTGGAACGTTCTCGTCGGCTCCGGCGGCTCGGGCGGCGGCGTTCCCGGCGACACGGACGGCAACGGCACCGTGAATATGGTGGATGCGGTAATGGCGCTGCGCCATGCGATGAGCCTTACCACGCTCACCGCCGAGCAGAGAGCCCGCGCCGATATCGACGGCAACGGCACGGTCAATATGGTTGACGCGGTCACCATCCTCAGAAGGTCCATGGGTATAGCTTAATAAACAGAAGCCCATTCCCATCCTTCAGATTCGCTCCGATCTGAAGGATGGGAACGGGTTGCGAAAAGGCTCTCGAAAGAGGGCCTTTTCCGAAGAAGACACATGCTGTTAATGAAGAAACTGCGGTTGGAATGATAATAATGGTGCGATCCCCACTCAAATGTGGTATAGTATACATAAAAGGATTCGCGAAAGCGGTGATCGGGTGGAATGCCAAGGCTTTTATAACGAGCAAACCGAATAAGCAACAATTTTCGTTTTAATGGCTAAAACTGTTGTTTTTGCCGGGGACAAGGCGGTCAAAAAAGAGTATAATTGGATTGAATGGAAGGAGTCCATTCCATAACCGCGGAAGGAGGCGCAGAAAAATGTTGATCTCAAAGGCTTCAAAACGAAACATCATCCTTTTTTGCTGCGCCTTTCTCCTTTGCGGCATTCTTCACGTTGCGCTTTACAGCGTTGATTTTGCTGATTGCTTCTCCACTTTTTTTTGCAGTATACTGGTGCTTCTATGGGCGGAAGCCAACCAAAAGCGCATTGTTGACGAGCGATTGCGTTTCCTGATGCTGCTGCTTGCCGCAAGCTTTCTTTTGCAGCTCTACATCCAGTTTTTGCGTTTTGAAATCGCATACAACGATATAGAGTTCAAAAGGTATCTTTGGTACGCGATGTATATCCCAATGGTCGCGCAGCCGATAATCTGCTTCCATATCGCATATAGCCTCCATCGAAAGAAGGATGAGCCGATTCCGCGCTTGGGCTTACTTATTATTGCGGTCGGCTCGTTGCTTGCTCTCGGCATTATGACAAACGATCTGCATTTCTTCTTCACTTCCTTCCCGAGCGGCATAATGTCTGACAAACAGGCGGTGAGCGGCTGGCTGTACTATGCTGCCCAAATCTTTATTTACGGGCTTTACGCGCATTCCATAGTGATCATTTTAAAGAAGAACCTTCATTACGTTGCTGCGAAATACCGTTGGCCGGTGTTCGTTCCGTTTATATTAGCTATGATCTATTTCTTCGCGCTTTATCCGTTCGATTTTTGGAAGGATGTTTTCAAAACCCACATTTGGAATATTGACGAAGCGATCTTTTTCATCGTTGCCGCATCCATAGAGACCTGCATCATTGTTGGTATGATACCCGCAAACAGCGCTTACGAAGCCCTGTTCTCCAACGCGGAGCTTCCCGCCGTGATTTTGGATGAAGCGGGAAACCCGGTATATATGACTAAGGGCGCTGTGTATCCGTTCACTAAAAGCGATGATTATAAGATCGTGTCTCATAAGATCAGCGGCGGAAGCGTGGAATACCTTGTAGATGTGAGGCGTGTGAATGAGCTGAACAGGCAGCTTGCAGAGCGCACTCAACAGATAGAGGCTCGAAACGCATATCTTGCGGAGGAAACGCGTGTCAAAAAGGAGCGTGCCGAGATCGAAATGAAGAACCGCCTTTATGAAAACATATCCGGCATCGTTTTGCCCCAGCTCGAGAGGATAGAAGCGCTTCTCGACTCGCCGGAGGGCTGCGGAAAGAAGGAACTTGCCCGGATTGCCGTGCTCAAGGCCTATATCAAGCGGCGCGGCAATATGGAGCTTCTCAAGGTGGGCGGATCGCTGACGGTCACGGAGCTTGCCACCGCCGTTTCCGAAGAGCTCGAGTATCTGCGGCTTTGCGGCGTGGAAACGGCTTCAAACGCGCTCGGCAGCGGCGCATATCCGGCCGAAATGATAATCGCGTCTTATGAGAGCATCCATTCCATCGTTGAGCAGAGCTTGGACTCGCTCTCGGAAATTGCGATCATTATTCGCGCCTCGGGGGATGAGCTGATCGTTCGCGTTATGCTCCGAGCAAACAGCTTTTCATACTTTTCCGAGGACAGCAACGCTAAGGACGTCGGCTTTTCGCGCCGCATTACCGTAACTAAGGAGGATCAGGACATTATCGTAATGTTCTCCTTTATTCAAGGAGGTGTGTGCGTATGAGGCTGTTTGCGAATTCGCCCTCTTCCGAAAACATTTTTCTTGCTGTTATGTGCTGCTTCGCTCTGCTGCTTTTTTTAACGGCATCCGTGATCATAATGCTGATTATCAGGCAAAAGCGTTTCCGCCTGCTGATCCTTCTTGTTCCAATGGCGATCGCGACCTATTTTCTCGAGCAGTTCATCGATTGTTTCAGGATCGGGGACGCAAAAAGCAGGATCGCCCTAATGCTCGTTGAGCGTTTTTCAAGGATCCCCGATATTATGATTATCGCAGTTCTGCTTGCGATAGGGCTCGTGGAGGCGCTTTTGATACGAAACATCCATCTGCGTGAAAAGCACAGGATCACCTCGATGTCCGTCAAGGAAGCGATGGACAAGCCGCCGGTCGGCCTGCTCTGCTATGCGCCGGGTGCGCGAAACGTGCTCGTGAACCACGCCATGCGCGATTTCTGCCGAAAAACAACGGGCTCGGAGCTGATAAACGGAGAAGCCTTCGTTGCTCGTCTTCGCGCGGGCGACATTCTGCCCCAATGCAAAACCGAAGCCGTGGGAAGTGAGCCGGTAATCGTGCTTGAGGACGGCACGGCATGGAGCATCGCCGAGCAGAAGCTCGAATACGAAAAGCACAGCGTTCGCATTCTGCTTGCGTACAACATAACGGAAAGCTACAAAAAGAGCGTTGAATTGAAGCGGATGCAGGAGAAACTTACCGCACTCGGCTCGAGGCTGAACAAGGTCAATCAAGAGATAGTCGCGCTCACCACCGAGCGCGAGGTGCTGAACGCAAAAGTGAAGATGCACGACGAAATGGGCAGCAACCTGCTTGCGATAAAGCGCTTCATACTGAATGAAGAAACGGACCGCAACAAGGCCGAGCTCATTTCAAGCCTGCATCGAAGCGTTGAATTCCTGCTCAGCGAAAAGGAAGCTTCATTGCGCGATGAATATGCGCTGATAATCGAAACCGCAGAAAAACTCGGCATTGCCGTCAACGTCGATGGCGTTCTGCCCGAGAGCGAGCCGCAGAAGCATATCATCTCCGTTGCTATCCACGAATGCTGTACAAATACGCTTCGCCACGCGCACGGAAACGAGCTCAAAATCCGCATAACAACAGAAGGCAGCATGATAGTTGCCGACTTTACAAACAATGGAACGCCGCCCGAGGGCGAGCTTTCGGAAAGGGGTGGATTGGCTTCGTTAAGAGAGCTGATAGAAGGAGCGGAAGGAAGAATGCGTGTTCTTCTCGAGCCCGAATTCATCATTCGTATTGAATTGCCAAAGGAGGTGCAAAATGCCGTATAGAGTATTGATAGTGGACGATCAGATAATGCCGCGCCAGCTTTTCGAAAGCTTTGTTGAATCGTCCGAAAACTATGAGCTTGCCGCCTCGGTGGACACCGCAAAGGTTGCAGACGTCTATTGCAGCGCTGGAAACGTTGATCTCGTTCTGATGGACGTTGTTATGAGCGACGACAGCAGCGGGCTTGAAGCCGCGGCGCGAATAAAAGCAAGCTACCCGAGGATCAAGATAATAATCGTGACCTCCATGCCGGACAGCGCCTTTTTAAAGCGCGCTCGGGAGATAGGCGTGGACTCCTTCTGGTATAAGGAGGTACAGGAAGCGCCGATGCTCGACGTTATGGATAGGACGATGGCGGGCGAGCATATCTTCCCCGACCGACCGCCAGAGGCGAAGCTCGGTCTTGCGAGCAACGCCGATTTTACCGACCGTGAGATCGAGGTGCTTCGGCTGCTTGCCGAGGGACTGACCGATAAGGAGATTGCGGACAAGCTCCATCTCAGCGTTTCAACGCTGCGCTACCATATAAACAACCTCACTTCAAAATCCGGGCTTTCTTCAAGAACTGAGCTCGCCGTAAACGCGGTTCGCAGCGGCATCGCCATACCCGGCATAAAGTAAGGAGTATTCCTTATTCATAACACTTGATTATGATATACCGATGCAGGCACGAAACCGTGTCGGCATTCCTTTTGGGCTCTGAAGTCCGCGGAGAAAATAATTACCGGTTTTCCAAAAAACTATCATTTTTGATGGGGCAATCCGCAAAAGACTATGGTAGAATACTTTATAAAGGCACTGCCGAAAGCAAAGCAATGCGTTTTTGGGAGCATGGCCGTACCCGAAATACAGCGGGAATACTACTTTGCATAACTTTTTTGTTATGATAAACCAAAACTGCGATACAAGCAGAAAAACCGATTGGAGGAAACACTATGACCAAGAAACTTCTCAGCCTTTTCGTTGCGGCTATGATGGTATTGAGCCTCATCCCCGCGGCGGCCTTCGCGAGCGATGCGGCAATGCTGTCATCCCCCGCGACAGAGAAAGCATCATCCCCGGCGACGGAAAAATCCACCGAGCTTTGGGATTTTGAAGTTGATCCCCTTGAGAACGGCTGGCAGTTCATCGACAGCGACGGCGACGGCAACAACTGGCAGTGGGCAAACGAAACCTATGCGGGCGCGCCCATCGCTACCAGCGGCGAGTATGCCATAAGGTCGCGCTCGTACTTCGGCGGCGCGCTCACTCCCGACAACTGGGCGATATCTCCCGCGGTAGAGATTCCCGCAAATGCGGACAGCGCTTCTCTTAACTATCAGGTCGCCAGCTACGCGAGCTCGTTGCCCGAAACCTATTGCGTTTACGTGCTGCTCGACGGCGAAACCGAGCTTGCAAACGCCGTTGCGATAACGGAGGATCTCACCTCGCCCGCATCGGGCAGGGTGTTCGAGCAGCGCAGCGCCGATCTGCTTGCCTACGCCGGTCACTCGGTTCAGCTCGCTTTCCGCCATTATAACTGCGTTGACAGGTATATGTTCTATATCGACGACGTTTCCGTACGCATCACCACCTCCTCCGGCATGGAGATCGATGAGATCCGCATAAACGGCGTTTATTTCCCGCCGATCGCGGGCGAGAATCCGGGGGATCATCTTGATTTCACCGTGCCCGATGGCGCGAACTATATCATCGAAAGGTATCCGGCTTTTTCCAACAGTCCCGTGTGGTGCGTTGTTGAGGGCGAGAATGTCAATACCTTCAGCGGGCCGTTCGTTGAGGGCGAGGGTTACTTGATCTGCTGCAGCGTAAAGACCGCCGAGGGTTATCACTTTGCCGATGACGCCACGGTCTATATCAACGGCGAGGCGGCGCTTGTGGACACGGCGCGCACGAGGATCAACGCAACCGACAACACCGAGTTCTATATTTGGTCCGTGCTGCAGACTTGCGTTGCTGAGGGCGGCGGCGAAGAGCCCACCGTTATCGAAGCCATCGAGATACTCGGCTTCGTTGAGCCTGTTTGGGGCGCAAATCCGTTCTTCGGCGTTACCGTTCCCGAAGGCGCTCCCTACACCATCCAAAACATCGGCTGGATGGGCTACCTCCCCGAAAGCGACGTGGTGGGCTTCAATATGACCGAGGACGATGTGTTCGATGATCCGCAGTGCGCATATTTTCAAAGGTTTGTGGTGATCCCCAACGAGGGCTATACGTTCTCCGATGCTACCGTCATCACCATCAACGGCGGCACCGAGTTCGTTTACGATGAGTATTGCGTGTGGGTTCCGCCGGAGAACACCTATCTTATCGACACCATCGATTTCTTCGTGAGCGATCCCGCAGAAGAGCCCACCGTTATCGAAGCCATCGAGATACTCGGCTTCGTTGAGCCTGTTTGGGGCGCAAATCCGTTCTTCGGCGTTACCGTGCCCGAGGGCGCTCCCTACACCATCCACAACACCGGCTGGTTCGGCTACCTCCCCGAAAGCTTCTTCGTGCCCTTCAATATGACCGAGGAGGATGTGTTCGATGATCCGCAGTGCGCATATTGTCAATGGTTTGTGGTGATCCCCAACGAGGGCTATACGTTCTCCGATGCTACCGTCATCACCATCAACGGCGGCACCGAGTTCGTTTACGATGAGTATTGCGCGTGGGTTCCGCCGGAGACCACCTATTATATCTACACCATCGATTTCTTCGTGAGCGAGCCCGCGACGGGTACTCTTGGCGACGTCGATCTGGATGGCGACGTGGACACCGCGGACGCGCTTCTCGCGCTTCGCTACGTGATGGGCTTCGTTGAGCTGAATGAAGAACAGCTTGCTCAGGCCGAAGTCACCGGCGAAGGTAATGTTTCCATGGTCGACTGCCTGCTCATCCTCCGCAAGGCGATGGAGCTTATCGATTTCGCGTAAAGATTTGTTAATTAAGGAGTTACGGCCTTGCTTTCGGCAGGCTTTAGACTAAATAGTTTTTAGTAAGGAGAAAACATGAAAAGATTTTTTGCAACACTACTTTCGGTAATGATGATGCTCTCGCTCATCTCCATCCCCGTAACAGCGGAGGGCGAGGCTGTTTTCACCGTCCCGACCATAGAGGCCGCCCCCGGTGACACGGTGGACGTAACCGTTATGATCGACTGCGGAAGCTATGAAATGCATATTCTGAATGCGTATCTGCATTTTGATCCGAACGCCCTGACCGTGAATGCGATCACTGTCGGCAGCGGCATGAACGCCAACGGCGCCATTGTACTTCCCGATTTCGCGAGCGAGCCCGGCAAGGCCAAGATCGGCGCGATGTACCCCATGACCGGCTATACCGGCAGCGGCGTGCTTATGACGGTCAACTTCACCGTCAGCGATGATGCGACCGGCACGATCCCGCTCACCATGGTCATCGAAGAGTTCGCCAACTTTCCTGTTAACGGTTCTCCTGTCGACATCCCTTACGTCACTGTTGACGGTGCTATAGTGCTTGGCGGCAGTGATCCCACCGAGGCACCGACCGAGGCACCGACCGAGGCACCGACCGAGGCGCCCACCGAAGCTCCGACCGAAGCTCCGACCGAAGCTCCGACCGAAGCGCCCACCGAGGCTCCGACCGAAGCGCCAACCGAGGCCCCGACCGAGGCTCCGACCGAAGCGCCCACCGAGGCTCCGACCGAGGCGCCGACCGAGGCGCCCACCGAAGCACCGGCGACTCCCGTTCCTGCAAGCGCCGCATTCTATGTTGATCCCGACCACACCATTACTCTGGCCGGTCAGAACGTGACCGTTGACGTCTGTGTAGAGGGCAATTACGAAGCTCATGCGCTTTTCTTAGTTGTCGATTTCGACACCGCGAACTTTGAGTTCGTTTCCGCGGAGATCGGCTCGATCATTGTAAATGCGGCAAACCTCGGCGGTCTTATCGTTCTCGACGGCGAGACCATCGAAGGCAGTGCGCGCCTCGGCGTTCTGATGCCCAGCGAGCCCATGACCGGCGCAGGCGTTTTGTTCACCCTGACACTCAAGACCAAGGAGACCGCAGCCCCCGGCATCTATCCCGTTGATATCGAGGCCGTTGAGTTCTTCAACTATCCGCTCGATGGCGGCGAGACTCCCATCCCGCATATTGATTTCCCCGGCGAGATCGAGATTATTGAAACTGTGACGGAACCTCCCGTGACCGAACCTCCCGTAACTGAGCCTCCCGTAACCGAACCTCCCGTAACCGAGCCCCCGGTAACCGAACCGCCGGTAACCGAGCCTCCCGTAACCGAACAGCCGACCGAGCAGCCCACGGAACAGCCCACGGAGCAGCCGACCGAGCAGCCCACGGAACAGCCCACGGAACAGCCGACCGAGCAGCCCACGGAGCAGCCCACGGAACAGCCGACCGAGCAGCCCACCGAGCAGCCCACCGAGGAGCCCACCGAGCAGCCCACCGAGCAGCCCACCGAGGAGCCCACCGAGGAGCCGACCGAGGATCCCACCGAGGAGCCCACCGAGGAGCCTACCGAGGAACCCACCGAGGAGCCCACCGAGGAGCCTACCGAGGAACCCACCGAGGAGCCCACCGAGGAGCCTACCGAGCAGCCTACCGAGCAGCCCACGGAGCAGCCCACCGAGGAGCCCACCGAGGAGCCGACCGAGGAACCCACCGAGGAACCCACCGAGGAGCCGACCGAGGAACCCACCGAGGAGCCTACCGAGGAACCCACCACACCGCCCACACCGCCCACCGGCACTGTTGCTCTGGCAGGCATCGGTATATCGGCGCTGGCAGCAGGCGCAGGCATCGTGCTCTTTAGGAGAAAGGAAAACTAACCTGTTGATTCCAATTGAATAACAAAAGGTATGCCGGCACGGAAACGCGTCGGCATTCCTTTTGCCTCCGAAGTCCACAGGCAGAAAAAAACTTCCGATCTTCCAAAAGACTATCATTTTTGATGGGGCAATCCGCAAAAGACTATGGTAGAATACTTTATAATGGCACTGCCGAAAGCAAAGCAATGCGCTTTTGGGAGCATGGCCGTAAGCGCATTGTAAAAAAGAATAACCCAAACGGTTAAAACCCAAAGGAAGTGATCGATAAGAGTTAACGACAGAGACGCTTTAACCCGCACCCACACGAACGACACGAACCGACAAAACAGAAAAACCGAAAGGAGATATGAATCATGAAGAAACTTCTTGCACTCCTGCTTGCGGCAATGATGCTGCTTGCGCTCGTTCCCGCCGCGCTCGCCGAGGGCGCAGAAGCGCGGAGCGAGGAAACCGAAAAGCTCGAAGGCGGCGAAATGCCCGCTGTCGAGTCCGCGCCGGTGGTGGTCAAAGCGCCCATTGCCGACGGGGAAAAATCTCTCTTTACCTGCTTTAACGCCCCTGGAACCTATATTGAGCTTCAAAGCGCCAACGGCACCCACGGATGGACCGAGCATAATAATCCAAATCTCCCAGGCGACGGCGATTATTTGCAGAGCGGCAACACGGGAGTCAACAGCTCCAATGCAAGGCTGGAAACGTATAACTTTTATATGCATGAAGGAGAAACGCTTTCCTTCCAGTATTTCTATGATACCGAGCAGAATTACGATAAATTCATATTTGAGGTAAACGGCGTTGAGGAATTCAACTGGTCGGGCTCTTCGGAGGGTTGGCAGTGGTACACATGGACCGCGCCCTCGAACGGCATGTATTGGTTCAAATGGATTTATCGGAAGGACAGCTCCACTCATGTGGGGCAGGATTGCGTCAAGCTTGCCAATCTGACCTACTCGAAGCATGAGTTTGAGAACATTGAGCGCAGCTCCATAAAGGCCGGCTGCGGAACGGTCGGTCTAATAGAAAACGGCTCAAGTTCTCAAAGCAATGTCCATCCCTTCATGGCGCATCCCACCTCCAGTACCCCCCATATATACAGCACCAACTACCACATCCCGAACAGCAGCTCCAAGATCCGCTACTTGTTCTGCCTGCCCGAGGGCTATTGGGGAACCTATAAGTTTGCCTTCGACTATGCGCTGAATGCGGAGAGCTACGATAAATTCTACCTCTTCCACAACGGCGATCAGATTTACGTTCAGAACGGCAACGTATCCGGCGGCTATACATGGCAGCATTACGAATTCGAGCTGTCCAATTACACCAACGATGTGATACAGCATGAGATCATCTTTGAATACCGCAAGGACGGTAGCGTGGACAATTTTGAGGATAAGCTTGCTATCAAAAACATACACCTCACTCAAAGCGATGTTTCAAGGGACAGATTTTATGCGCTCGATGCGATAAACGCATCCAACACGCAGAGCAGGCTCATTTTCAGCACCCCAAAGGGGCAGAACGGCTTTGATATGGTAGGTAACATCAATGGAGCCGGAATCGTTGCAAGCAACAATTACAACGTTCATTCAAGCACCGCCTATATGGAAACCTCCGTAAATATGGCGGCGGGCGAAAAGCTTGAGTTCACCTACGGTGTAACGAGCCAATCCTTGGATGTCTTTAGATTCAGGGCAAACAATGAAGTGATGCTTGAGGTTTCCGGCTGGTCCAGCGCAGAAGTCAACAATAACATTCTGCCGACGTACACCTTCACCGCACCCTCGACGCGCAACTATTCATTCCGCTGGGAGTATGTTAAGGATGCAAACACATCCTGGGGTGGTGACAGGGTCTCGATATTCAACGTGAAATACACCGGCACCCGCAACAACACCTTTGATCTTGACGATGCACTGAACGTTTCAGGCGGAAATCTACATTTCCAAACTCCCGTCGGCGATCCGTTCGAGAGATTTGGCGCGATCGACTACCCCAATAATAGATGTGCGGTTTCCTGCAACAGATACTATGAGGAAACGCAGAGCTCCTTCTATACCTATCTTAGCAATATTCGAATCGGCGATAAGCTCAGGTTCGAGTACAGGGTAAGCTCCGAAAGCTACGACAAGCTTAAGTTTTCCTTGATCGGAAGCGATAACAGCGAGATCCACTCCATGAACTGCACCAACGACGGAATGCTGCATACATATGAATACATCTTCACCCAGAACCTTTCTCAAGTGGGTGCTTCATGGTTTTTTGAAAAGGATGCCACCGTCAATTCCAACGAGGACCGCGCTTATATCTACTTTGTTGAGCTCGTCAGGGTGCCTACGCCTTCACTCGATGATGCGTTGAATACCTCGGATACCCAGCAGCGGCTTCATTTCAACACCTATAATCCCTATCCCTTCGAGGTGGAGTATAACGGCTACTATTATGCCACTTCCACCAACGCGGGCGTTCACAGCAGTGAATCGTTCATGACTGCGGATACCGTGATGCTTACCGCGAACAGCAAGATCGAGTTCGATTACTTCATCACCAGCGAGGCGAATTATGATCTGTTTGAGTTCTATGTGAACGGTACCAAGGTGCACTCCAATTCCGGCAATGCGGGCAATCAGCACTACACATACACTGTGCCCTCGCGGGACGGCTATACCTTCCATTGGAAGTACAAGAAGGACGGCAGCCAGAGCGCCGGTATCGATGCCGTGCAAATCAGGAACGTTAAAATCACGCTCGGTACGCTAAGCCTTGACCTTATCAACAGCGACGATACCCAGCAGGAGCTTCATTTCACCACCGGAGGCAGCTATCCGTTTGAGTGCAGAGTGAGCGGCAGCGACTCTTACTACGCTACTTCCACGAATATGAACGCGAACAACACCACCTCCTATATGCAGGCGACCGCTTCGCTTGCCGCGAACACAGAGCTTGAGTTCTACTATTATTTGAGCAGCGAACAGAACTATGATTTATTCAGGTTTTACGTCAACGGTCAGCAGGTGTTCAGCGATTCGGGCGATATCGGCATCCGGATCTATCGTTGGACCGCGCCCTCCGCGGGCAGCTACACCTTCCGCTGGGAGTATATAAAGGACGGCAGCACGAGTAACGGCGATGACTGCTTGGAGATTATGGCGGTCAAGCTCAGCGCAGGCGGCTCGATCGCCATTCCCGGCGACACTGACGGCAACGGCATCGTGAATATGGTGGATGCAATACTTGCGCTGCGCCATGCGATGGGCATCACGCCGCTAACCAGCGATCAGATGCCGCGCGCCGATATCGACGGCAACGGCTCGGTAAATATGTCAGATGCGGTCATGATACTCAGAAAATCCATGGGTATCATCTCCTGATCTGTAGGCTCTTGTGAATAAGCTGTGTAACAGCAGCGGCAAATAGCATAATTACTAAGGGCTTGCCTTGCGTTTCGCTCGGAGGCAAGCCCATTAATTTATCTTATGCCTATTGACGGCGCTTTCAAGCCATAGTAGCTGTCGCGCGGAATGAAGAGCTCATTTTGCGAAGACGATGCAGAAGTTCATCGGCAGGAATAATCGTCGGCTCTGCGATCGCTGTTATCCCTTGCCGCAGGCGTGCTGACAGCTCTACGAAAGAAATCGTAACAGTTTAATGCCTTTTGCGCGTCTGCGGAGGGTGAAACGCTTCTCTGCGGTGCTGCAATATGGATCGATACTACCGTTTAGGGCAAATATTACAATCAAAAAAGAAGGAAACTAAATGAAACGAATTATTTCCATTGTTCTCGCCGCCGTTCTCGCACTCGGCATCCTATCGACCTTCACTTTCATTTCGGCAGGACAGCCGAAGATCTCCGAGATTTGTGTGGACGGGCTTACCATCCCGCCGATTGTAGGTAAAACCGTGGGTGAATGCACGCAAAACGCAAGCGTTCCGGCGAACTGCGGCTACAGCATTCTTGCGGTTTTTTGGAGAGATATCTGGGGCGCACTTCAGTTGGAGGAATCCGACGTATTTGAAACGGGTAGGTATTATAAATGCCGCGTGATCGTTGAACCGGATGCGGGGCGAGAATTTACCGAAAATCCGACAATTCGTCTGAACGGCTCAACTCAGCTTGTGGATCAGTATAATTCGTGGGTTGATGGCGTTATCATCTTCTACACTCCAACGATGGAGGCGGTATTGCCCTCCGTGACCGAAATACCGGTCGTGGAGATACGGTGCGCCGATATTCCGCTCGTCGCTGGCGAAGATGCGGACGATAATCTCAATCTTTCGGTGCCCGCAGGAGCGAAATACACCATTGAATCGGCGGCATGGTTTGAAATGGGCAATCAAGACGAAAACTTCCATGGCAATTTCGTTGCAGGCGAATACTATTGCCTGAGATTTAGGCTTGAAGCAAATGAGGGCTATGCGTTTGCGGAAAATGTGTTTGGGCGTTTTAACGGTGATTCAACCATCGTAAATCCGTATTCGTTTGTGATGGGCTCGCCGCCTTCGGATTATCTTGTTTTTGAAACATTCGGCTTTCTCTGCAGCTCAGCGCCCACACCAAAGCCGACGGCAACGCCCACGCCCAAGCCGACGGCAACGCCTACGCCCAAGCCGACGGCAGCGCCCACGCCCAAGCCGACGGCAACGCCCACGCCCAAGCCGACGGCAACGCCGACAGCCGTGCCTACGAGCGCACCGACGGCAGAACCCCCAGCAGGAATAACGCCACAACCCACTCCCGAGCTGACAGCCGAGATCAGGCCCGAACCCACCGCCGAGATCACGACAGAGCCAACATCCGAGCCCGCAGCTGAACAAACTGCGGAATCCACCGCTGAAACGACCTCCGAACCTTCGGACAAGTCTGCCCGAGGCTCTGGCTCCTTGGCACCGATAATCATCGGCTCTGCGATAGCGGTGATAGGTCTTGCCGTGGGAGTGCTGATTGCGTTCCGAAAGAAATCGTAACGATATTGGAGCGAGCGTTTGATTATAGGCAGTAATTTCTTCGTTGATATCAAATGAACTCAAATGCTTTTCATAATCGATATGCAAAGCACCGCCGGTATGTTATTTTAGCGGCGGTGCTTGTAGTTGATTATGTAATTAGGTTTACGCCAAAACGATTTCTATGATAACGATTTCCTCCGCTCTTGCCCTGCAAGAGTTCATCGCCTGCACCCAGCCGAGCTGGTCGCGATCTTTTAGCTCCTCGGTTATGCCTTCGGCTTTGGCGAGCTGGGCGGTGATAAGTTCGATTTGTTCAAGCGCTTGCCTGTTGATCTCGCGCAGATGGTCGTTGAGTTCAAGCTTTATGCAAAGAAGCGAATAGTACGCTTTGCGATGCTCCTTGAGGTAGCGCTTTCGCATTCTGCCGAAGCGGCCAATGTCCTCGCCGGATTGCTCCGGCAACTCAAGGTCGGGATAGAGAAGTCCGTCCTTCTCGGTGTAAGTGATGGTGAAGCTTTCGTTTGCGTTCATTATAGTAGTGTCCTCCGTTTCTCGGTTTGTGCCGATTTTAGGTGTTGTGTTTTCTTAGTAGCTGCAAGGATATTTGTGCTCCGCTTGGATAATCCGTTATCGTGATTCGTACCATATGAATCACCGTTCGGGATCTGAACCCCCTGGGATCGGACAACAAACGGTGATTCTTTGTTTTTACATGTTCTATATGGCTTTTCCGACTGTCATTTTCTGATTTCAAACCGGACATAAGAATCAAAAAAGTTCAAAACAGAAATCGAAAACGAAAAACCTTTACGATCCGAACCCCGTTGTCCGATTTAGTTTTGCTCAAAAAGCTGCTTATTTACTATAAGAATCGAGCTCCTTTTTGAAAGGTGTCCGGTATGCGTTCTTTGCGTGGGGTCGTTGTTCGTTATAAAATGTAATATACTTATCGACCACCGTCCTGAATTCGCCTTCGGAGCGGTATTTTGTTCGATAGAGTTCCTCTCGTTTCAAGCTTGCAAAGAACGATTCCATAACGGAATTATCATACGGGATATGCGCCCGTGAAAACGATTGCGTGACTCCAAGCGTATTAAGCAGTTTGCAAAAGGTTCTCGATCGATAGTTCGAGCCTCGATCGGTATGAAATATCAGAGGTTCAACGGGTTTGCGTGAATCATAGACAGATTGGAATGTGCTGCGAACAAGCTGCGTGCTGTTGACTTTTCCAATGCGATAACCTACGACCATTCTTGAATACAGATCAAGTATGGCGCAGATAAAGTAATTCTTGTTGTTGAATCGGAAGCAGGTAACATCGCTGACCCAAACTTCGTTCGGGCGGTTGACTGTGAACTGCTGATTAAGATGATTCTTATATCGGCGCTGCTCTTTATCATACATATCCTTTGCATCCTGCCGAATACTTGTAAGTCCCATATCCCGCATAAGCTCGGATACCATTTTCTCGGACACACGGATCCCGTTTTCTCTCATTACAGCGCAAATCTTTCCTGCGCCGAATATCTGATTGCTGTCGTCGTAAATGCGCTGTATTTCCAGACGAAGCTCCTCGCGGCGTTCAGCATACCAAGTATGCGTACGCTTGTTGCGCAGAATGTGGTTGTAAAATGTTCCTCTTGGAACATCCAATGTTTCACAGAGCATGCGTACGCTGTATTGACTTTGCAGCGCCTCAAGTGCCGAAAGCCTTACATCGAGTGGATCCTTGGCTGAGCATTCAACTCTTTTTAAGATCTCAATTATTCCCTGTAAACGAGAGACCTTATTCTCAAGCAAACGATAGCCGTTTATTGAAACCGTTTTCTTGACCGTATCCTTGGATTTCTCATCTTTAAGCCAATCATAAATGGTGCTGCGCGGGATGCCGGTGTCGCTTGAAATAGCGGCAACTGTTTCCCCGGTATGATAGCGAGCGATGGTGCTTGTTTTCTCACTTTCGGTGTGCTTTAGGTTCATATAATCACCTCCGGTGAGAGTATAGCACAACTGTAAAGTGAAACGAAAAATAGACTAGGCTCTGAAATTCCCAAAAGCGTGCCAATATTTGTGCAACAAGCTGTTGCACAAATAAAATAATAGGCTTGGCTGTAGAATAGATTTTTGCAGATAGATGCATTTTTCTGAAATAGAAAACTGTTGTTCGAAAAGTTCGTTGCAGCAAATCAATCATCTGGCGTTAAATTGCTTGACAATGTAAACCGAATAGCATATAATTAAATACAAACAATGATCATTAAGGAGATGATTATATGGCTACTACACCTACCCAAGTTCGTATCGACGCGGATATCAAAGCGGCGGCAACTGAGCTTTTCAGCAATCTCGGTCTTGATATGTCCGGCGCG
>JAFWVQ010000041.1 GCA_017523925.1 Clostridia bacterium | reverse complement strand
GTAAACCAAGTTGAAACTATCCGAAAATGCTCGCTTCGCTGCGCATTTTTCGTGCCACATCATCAGTCAGCTGCGCTGACAGCTTCCCCTCGAGGGGAAGCCTTGAGAGTGCGCCTTGCAGCAACGCCGGCGGCAAATGAAGTCGCTTCGCTAATGAAGGAATGAAGTCGCCTTCGGCTAATGAAGAAATTGAGGAAGAAATCCCAAAGGGATTTCAAATTAAATCGAAGAAACGCCGCCCAAAAGCCTTCCCCTTTGAGGGGAAGGTGGCTGAGGCGGAGCAACGCAAAGTGCCCCCGCGGCGAGCGGCGGATGAGGTGGAAATGATTGAAGAAACGCCCTCGGCGTTTCAACAACAACTATTCACTATTCACTGGATCCGCTCGCGGCGTTTCCACCGCAACTATTCATTATTCACTATTCACTAACTAAGATTTGGAGGTAAAACCAATGGCCGTTATCGAAGCAAGGGACGTGACCTATCGTTACGTAAACAAGTATCAAACCGTGGACGCGCTGCGGGGCGTGAACTGCAAGTTCGAGGAGGGCAGGATGTACGCGCTGATCGGCAAATCCGGCTCGGGCAAGAGCACCCTGCTTTCGCTGATGGCGGGGCTGATGGTGCCTACCACCGGCGATATCCTCTACATGGGCAAGAGCACAAACAAGATCAATCTGACCCGCTATCGCCGCGAAAACGCCGCCGTCATCTATCAGAGCTTCCGCCTGTTCCCGCTTTTGACGGTGAGTGAAAACGTGACCTATCCGATGGAGCTTCGCGGCTTCAAGGGCAAGAAGGCGCGCGAAAAGGCCGCCGAGCTGATAGAGAAGGTCGGCCTGCCCGAAACCGTGCTCAAGCGCTATCCCTCGATGCTTTCGGGCGGCGAGCAGCAGCGCGTTGCCGTGGCAAGAGCCATGAGCATGGACACCAAGCTGCTGCTTGCGGACGAGCCCACCGGCAATCTGGACACCGAGAACGGGCAGCGCATAATCGAGCTGCTTTCAAAGCTTGCCCATGAGGACGGTTACTGCGTGGTGGTCGTTACCCACGATCTTGAGATCGCCGCCAAGGCCGACATGACCTATAGGATCCGCGACGGCGTGCTGTTTGAGGAAAAGCCGGCGGAGACAGGCGCGGAGGCTCGCTGACTTGACCCCGCCTATTAAGGCAGGCTCCATGGGAGCGCTGCGCGTACCCGTTTGCCCCATGCCGTGCAGCGGCGGGAGGCGAACGGCGCATTGACATATGCTGCGGCAGGACGGATACGTTCCTGCCGCTCTTTCTTTTGGCACGGTGAAGGGACGCGGGCGCTCAAGCTGCCCGGCGTGAAAGCGCTCGCACGGGGCATTTCGCCGCGGAATTTCTCCTTTTTTCGGTTTACATTCCCGCCCGCGTCTGTTATAATGTAAGCTGTGGTTCTATTTTCATTCGGCGCCTCGCAATCCGCCGAAAAGGGACCGCGAAATTTCGCACCTCTTCTTTACGAAAATGGAGTAAGTTAATGGAAACGGTTACAAACGGTCAATGCGCCGTTAAAATGGTCGACATTCACAAGAGCTTCGGCACGATCCACGCCAATAAGGGCGTTACGCTCGAGATCAGGCGGGGCGAGATCCTCTCGCTGCTCGGTGAAAACGGCAGCGGCAAGACCACGCTTATGAATATGCTCTCCGGCATCTATTTTCCGGACAGCGGCAGCATCTACGTGAACGGCAAGCCCGTTCGCATCCGCTCGCCCAAGGACGCGCACGAGCTCAAGATCGGCATGATCCATCAGCATTTCAAGCTTGTGGACGTGTTCACGGCCGCCGAGAACGTTAAGCTCGGCATGAAGGCCCCTCTGCGCAGCGCGAAGCAGGCCATCCGCGATATCTGCAAGCGCTATCATTTTTCGGTGGACCCCGATAAAAAGGTCTACGAAATGTCCGTATCCGAGAAGCAGACGCTCGAGATCGTGAAGGCGCTGTATCGCGGCGCGGATATTCTGATACTCGACGAGCCCACCGCCGTGCTTACGCCGCAGGAGACCGAGGCGCTGTTCGCCGTTATCCGCCATATGAAGGCGGACGGCAAGAGCGTGGTCATAATCACCCACAAGCTCAACGAGGTGCTCGCCGTTTCGGACAGGGTGGCGATCCTTCGCAAGGGCGAATACATCGGCGATATCGAAACCGCCGAGGCGGACGTGCAGACCCTCTCCGATCTGATGGTGGGCCGTTCCGTTTCGCTGAATATCGACCGCCCGCTCGTTGAAGAAAAGCACGAGCGGCTGCGCATAGACCATCTTTCGGTCAGAGATAATCTGGGAGTGCTTCGGCTCGACGACGTCAGCTTCACCGCGTACAGCGGCGAGATACTCGGCATCGCGGGCATCGCGGGCAGCGGCCAGAAGGAGCTGCTTGAGGCGGTGGCGGGGCTGATACCCACCGCGCCGAACTCCTCCATGATCTATATCGACCCGAGGACGGGCAAGGAGGAGAACCTCAAAAAATACGATGCGGAGCAGATTCGCGAGCTTGGCATCAGCCTTGCCTTCGTTCCGGAGGACAGGCTCGGCATGGGCCTCGTGGGCAATATGAACATACCCGATAATATGCTGCTTCGAAGCTACCGCAAGGGCCGCTTCGGCTTTGTGGACCAGAAGGCGCCGCTCGATCTTGCAAAGCATGTCGTTTCGGAGCTTGGAGTCGTGACCCCGAGCCTGAACACGCCCGTTCGCAAGCTCTCCGGCGGCAACGTGCAGAAGGTGCTCGTTGGGCGCGAGCTTGCCTCGTCCCCTTCGCTGCTGATGGCGGCCTACGCCGTGCGCGGGCTCGATATCAACACCAGCCACGCGATCTACCGCCTGCTCAATGAGCGCAAGCAGAACGGCGGCGCGGTGATCTACGTTGGCGAGGATCTGGACGTGCTGCTCGAGCTCTGCGACAGGATACTCGTGCTCTGCGGCGGCAGGATCAGCGGCATAGTGGACGGACGCACCGCCAAGAAGGAGCAGGTCGGCCTGATGATGACCGGCGCGGCGCCGGAAGGCGGGAAGAACGTGCATTGAGAAGCGCCTTGGGCGCATAGTGAAATTCGCCTTGCGGCGAGTGAAATCTGCCTTCGGCAGCGCCTGCGGCGCATGAAGTCGCTTCGCTAATGAAGGAATGAAGCGCGCCTTTGGCAAATGAAGTGTTCCTTCGGAACATTGAGGAAGAAATTCCTGCGGAATTTCAAATAGATTTTGAAACGCGCCAAAAGCCTTCCCCTTGAGGGGAAGGTGGCTGAGGCGGAGCAGCGCTCCGCGAAGACGGATGAGGTGGAAATGATCAGTAGAAACGCCTGTGGCGTTTCTACCACAACTATTCACTATTCATTATTCACTATTCACTCTAACGCCCCCGCGGCGAGCGGCGGATGAGGTGGACACCTGCACAAATCCCGCGAGGGATTTGAATCCGATTTGAGAAGCACAAGCAGCAGGATCATCAAGCAGGCTGGTAAGCTAAGCTGAAACTATCCGAAAATGCTCGCTCCGCTGCGCATTTTTCGTACCACCTCATCAGTCAGCTTCGCTGACAGCTTCCCCTCGAGGGGAAGCCTTCGGCAAATGAAGTCGCTTCGCTAATGAAGGAATGAAGCGCGCCTTCGGCTAATGAAGAAATGGAGGAAGAAATTCCTGCGGAATTTCAAATAGATTTTGAAACGCGCCAAAAGCCTTCCCCTTGAGGGGAAGGTGGCTGAGGCGGAGCAGCGCTCCGCGAAGACGGATGAGGTGGATAAAATCAGAAGAAACGCCCTCGGCGTTTCAACCACAACTATTCACTATTCATTATCCACTATTCACTAGATCCGCCCTCGGCGTTTCCACCTCAACCGCCGTAAGGCGATTTCACTCGCGAAGCGGATAGTAGAAACGCCGTGGCGTTTCAACCACAACTATTCACTATTCATTATTCACTATTCACTATAACTCCAAGATCAAGGTGGGGGAAAAGCTATGATCCGAATCCACAAAAGGCCGTTCATGCCGCTATGGCAGCGCATCCTTGTGCGCGCAGCCGCGATAATCGCGGCGCTCGTCATCAACGGCCTCATAATCTATTCGCTGACGAAGATGAACCCGCTGAAGGTGTATGAAACCATGTTCACGGGCGTTTTCGGCTCCGAAAGGCGCATCTGGAACTCCATCCGAGAGCTCATGCTGCTGCTGTGCATCGGCGTTGGCCTCGCTCCGGCGTTCAAGATGAAGTTCTGGAATATCGGCGCGGAGGGGCAGATACTGCTGGGCGGCCTCGCTTCGGCGGCGTGCATGCTCTATATGAACTCGCTTCCGAACGCGCTGCTGCTCTTCATCATGTTCGTCGCGTCACTGATCGCGGGCGGCGCATGGGGCTTCGTTCCGGCGGTCGCCAAGGCGAAGCTCGGCGCGAACGAAACGCTGTTCACGCTGATGATGAACTATATCGCCATTCACCTCACCGCGTTTTTCGTTACGTTCTGGGAGAATTCCTACGGCTCCGGCATCGTCGGCACCATAAATGCGGACACGATGAAGGGCTGGTTCCCGCCGCTCTTCGGGATGGCCTACGGCATGAACGTGCTGATCGTGCTATTGCTGGTGGTGCTCGTGTTCTGCTACCTGCGCTACACCAAGCAGGGCTATGAGATCGCGGTCGTGGGCGGCAGCGAGAGCACCGCGAAATACGCCGGAATAAGCGTGCCGAGGGTGACCGTGCGCACCGTCACGCTTTCGGGCGCGATCTGCGGCGTGGCGGGCTTCATCGCCGTTGCGGGGCAGGGGCACACGATCTCCGTCAGCACCGCAGGCGGCAGGGGCTTCGTTGCGATAATCGTTGCGTGGCTTGCAAAATTCAATACCTTCGTGATGATGCTTATCGCATTCCTGCTCGTTTTCCTCGAACAGGGCGCGAAGGAGATCGCCTCCCGCTTCAATATAAACGATGACCTTTCCAAGATGATAATGGGCGTGATACTGTTCTTCATCCTCGGAAGCGAGTTCTTTATAAACTATCGGCTTTCCGCCGGGAAGACTGAACAGGCGTGAGGGAGCCTGCGGCGCAGTGAAATTCGCCTTGCGCCGAGTGAAATCTGCCCTCGGCAGGTGAAATTTGCCTTCGGCAAGTGAAATCCGGCTGCGCCGAGTTGAGGAAGAAATCCCAAAGGGATTTCAAAATAATAAACAGAATTTAGAAACGCCTGTGGCGTTTCATCCTCAACTATTCACTATTCATTATTCACTATTCACTAATAAAGAATCCTTTGGACTCGGAGGAAGTATGGAAGTATTCATAACCTTGATCCAGGCGGCCGTATCGTTCGGAACGGTCATAATGTTCGGAGCGGTGGGCGAGATACTGACCGAAAAGAGCGGCAATCTCAATCTCGGCGTTCCCGGCACGATGTATATGGGCGGCATCGCGAGCCTTGCATCGAGCTTCTTCTACGAGCGCGCCTGCCAAAGCGCCGGCGTCGCGCCGTCGCCCGTGCTGCTGGTCGTTATACCGATGGTCTGCGCCTTCCTTGCCGCGGCGCTCGGAGGACTCATATACAGCTTTCTGACCGTTACGCTGCGCACCAATCAAAACGTGACGGGTCTAACACTGACCATCTTCGGCGCGGGTCTTGCAAACTTCTTCGGCGGCTCGCTGAACATGCTTGCGGGCGGCGTTGGTCAGATCAGCGTTGCGGCCACCAGCGAGGTGTACCGCGCAGGGGTGTTCTCGTTCATGCCCCTGCCGGAAAGCGTTATGAAGCTGCTTTTTAACTACGGTTTCCTGACTTATCTTGCGGTCGCCGCCGGCATCGCACTGCATATCTTCCTGAATAAAACGGGCAAGGGTCTGAACCTGCGCGCCGTTGGCGAAAACCCCGCCACGGCGGATGCGGCGGGCATAAGCGTTACGAAGAACAAATACCTCGCCACCTGCGTCGGCGCGGGCGTTACGGGGCTTGGCGGCCTGTACTACGTTATGGACTACGTCAAGGGTACCTGGGCGAACGACGGCACGATCGAAAACCTCGGCTGGCTCGCCGTTGCGCTCGTTATCTTCGCCACCTGGAAGCCCATCAGAAGCATCTGGGGCTCGTACCTCTTCGGCGTGCTCTTCTGGGCGTATCTGATGTTTGCCTCGGGGCTCACCAGGCGCTCGCAGGAGCTTTTCAATATGCTGCCCTACGTGATAACCATAATCGTGCTGATCATCGTCTCCCTCCGCAAAAAGAAGGAGGATCAGCCGCCGTCCTCGCTCGGACTTGCGTATTTCAGAGAGGACAGATAGTTCATTATTAAAAAAAGCCTAATACTACTTAGCGCGTGACACAAGATCGCCACGTGTGTTTCAGCCTTATCCCGTTCATTCTTTCATTGATTATAATACACTCAAGGAGGAGTAGAATATGATGAAGACTAAAGGCTTTAAGGCCGCGATCGCGGCGGTCATCGTTTTTGCGATGATCTTCTCATCCATCCCATTTTCGGCCTTCGGTTCGGCCGAATCCCCTGTTTCCCACGATGTGCACGCCGTGCCGGAGGGTTATAACGAGCACGACTACAATGCCGTTATCACGTTTCTCGAGCAGCAGGATGAAGCGGGCGTTACAAACGCGCAAAAGCTTGAGCTTGATGATAAGCTCGATGATCCCGTGCTTTGGTATCCGACCATAATACTTCAGACCGTATATGAAGGCAGCGTTCCGATAACCGAGGATAGAAGGCTTACCCGAATGGATTTTCCGAACAGCGGGCTTTGCGGCGAGCTTATTTTGGACGGCTGCGAGTATTTGAGCGATTTGAACTGCATGAATAACGAATTGACCCGCATCAGCCTTGAGGGCTGCACCGTGCTTAACAGCGTGGACAGCGAAGGCAATAAAACGGTTGAAATGAGCCTGCCCGAGAGCGAAAGGATCTCCGCGGCGCATGCGCGCGCCGTCGGCAGCGGCTATGTGTCGCTCGGTATGTGGACGCAGAACGGAACGGAATATTCACGCGTGGCGGTGGCGGAGCCGACCGGCTCGGATCAGCTCTTCGAAGGCTGGTTCGATGCGAATACCGGAGAGAAGCTCTGGGAGTCCGAAATATTTTACCTTGAAGACGGGGAATACGATATCGAAGCGCATTTTGCTCCCGTACCGCCCGTGATCATACCCGAATACGATGAGCACGACACGGCAAAGCTTCTCGCCTTCCTTGAGCAGGAGGACGAAAACGGAGTTAAGAACGGCGAAAAGCTGAACGAAAACTACGATCCGAACGATATTTCCACATGGAACACCGGCATAGACTCGGAGGGCGCTCCCTCGTATCAGTTTGCGGTATGGACAAGAGGCGATGAGCGCTATCACCTGAAGACGCTCAATTTCATGCAGTACATCGAATCATGGCAAGCCGTTAAGTTTCGCGGCGATGTGGATTTTTCCGGATGCACCATGCTCGAATCGATCGCCGGCTACGGCGACTACAGTTACGACTACGGATGCCGGTTTGAGCAGGTCGATCTGTCCCAATGTCCGCGGCTTGAAAGCGTAAGCTTTAATTCAACCCGGATAAATGGCATAGCGCTTGACGGCTGCGAAAATCTTCAAACGCTGAACCTTGTGCTTAACGAGCTTACGGAGTTGGATGTTTCGGATTGCGCCGCGCTTGCGGAGCTGCACTGCGATGCCAACCGGATAGAGCGGATAATTTTTGCCGATTCGCAGAGCCTTCCGCTTAAAATGCTGTATTGCAGCGAAAATGAGCTTACGCAGCTCGATCTTTCGCGCATGAACGCGCTCGAGAGTCTGGTCTGCGGCGATAACCCCATCGAGAGCCTTGATCTTTCCGCGTGCACAGGTCTTAAATACCTCGATTGCAACCGCTGCGAGCTTTCCGAGCTTGATTTGAGCCTGATCTATCCTATCGAGTCGGTTGATTGCGCCGAAAACAATATTTCCGAGCTGAAATTCCGTGAAGAAGCCCGACTTATGTATCTGGATTGTTCAAACAACCCCATAAGCGAGCTGAATCTTCCCTATTTGGGATACGTAGACCCTTCCGAGGCGGAGTATGCGCATGCGCTTACCAGCTTGAATTGCGCGAACTGCCTGCTTACGGAGCTTGATCTTCGCGGGCATACAGATCTTTCTTCGCTCGACTGCTCGGGCAACAGCCTCAGCAGCAGCACTCTGTACCTTCCCTATTCGGAGTGGCTTGGGGAGCTTAAAGTAAGCAACAATCTGCTAACCCATCTCGACCTTAGTGCGTATACCAATCTCTATAAGCTCGACTGCTCGGGCAACAGCCTCAGCAGCACTCTGATCCTTCCCTATTCGGAGTGGCTTGGGGAGCTTGATGTAAGCAACAATCTGATAACCCGGCTCGACCTTAGTGCGTATGCCAATCTTTGGAGCTTGAGAACGAGCGGAAACCCGCTTGAGCTGCTGAGAATGAATGCGAATGATTGGGGCTTGAAGGCGGTTACAGCGGAGTGCGAGGAGCAGGGCGAGCTGCCCGGCGGCACGGTCGGCTTCGATTACTACGATGATTATAATCCCGAAACCGATGAATACCGGGAGATATACAGCGCATACGCGCAGCCCCTTCGCGGAAGCGAATTTATCGGCTGGTACAACGGGCAGGAGCTGATTTCGACCGATACGGAGCTCGACTTTTTTAGCGGTGAGTACGACGGGATCGACGAGATACGCGCCGTGTTCACTCCGCGCATATTCCCGCCGCTGGGCGACGTGAACGGGGACTTCGAAGTGACACTCGACGATGCGCTGCTTATCATGCGCTACATTATCGATGTTATTTCAGCTAACGAGCTGCTGCTTGAAAACGGCGATATGGACTCAAACGGCGTTGTCGATCTGTTTGATGCGCTGCTGATACTGCGTGCCGTTATGGAGCAGCAGTGAGCTGCGAGAGCTGAAGAGCCATAAGAGCTCCCGATTACGAAACGATCGAAGCTTGGAAGAAAAAACTCTTCCTCATAACGTGAGCTTTCGAGTCTCGATGCGCTCATCATAAGCTGAGTAAGTTTTGAATATCGCCTTTTTCCCGCTCCTTCGGGGGCGGGAAATTTATTGGAGACCAAATATATTTCAGTGCCATCCCAATATCGCCGGAAAAAACGGAACTTTATAGTTGAGGGGATATGCGATAAGCCCATCGCCCCTTGAACCGGCGAAATGCCAAAGCAAAGTATCGGAGTGCGAATTATGAAGGAAAAACGAATGAATAATATGAAAAAGCTTGCCGCCCTTGCGCTTGCGGCGCTGATTGGCTGCACGCTGCTGCCCGGCTGCGCGGGCGATCTGCCCACGACTTGGGGCCCCACCCCCACCGCCCCGCCGACCGAGGCGGCGAAAACGACCGATGCGCCGCTTGAGATTCCGCTTGAAAAGGTGTTTACCGTGGGAGATCGGGCGTTGGTAAACGCGGTGTATACCGCCGCCTATGATATTATTGCGTATGTGAATGTGGAAAGGGAGAGCGATAAAGAGGGAACAACGCGAAAATGCAGCTTCGGCGGGAAGGAATACGAGCTGTTTTATAAAAGAACGCGCACTTTTTCGCTTGGGGGCGCGTGTTATTATGATTACACAACAAACAGCGACGATGTCAACTACTGGGAGCATCCGTACATGGATCGATACTCCATAGCGTTTCATTCGAGCGGCGCTCTTGCGTATATCAATAACTACGACTTCGAGCCGGAGCTGAAGCTAGATTTCGAGGGCAGTGTGGATGCCGATTCCGCCCGTGCCGCAGTTGAAAAGCTGCTTGAAAGCGAGCTGGACTTCGGAAAATTCGAGCGCTTCGACAGCGCCTATCAAAAATGGCAGTTTCCGACCGAGGACGGAGAATCGGGTCATTATGAGCTGCACTGGTTCAATGAGAAGGTCGGGGAGGAGCCGCCCTGCGGGGTCACGGCGACCGTAACGCAGAAAGGAAAGCTGATCCGCATCAATGCGGACGATCCCGCTGCGGAGCCGATGCAGCTTCCGGAGGGCTTCGACTTTGTGCCATATCTTGATGCGATCAAAATGAAGGCGCGCGAGTTATGCACCAACAGCGGCGAAGATGCGGAGCTTGAGATCAGAGAGTTTTCTGCAACGACCATAGGCGGCTCGCCGTATGTTTGGGCGCGGGTGCAGGTTATGTTCGATAGCTTTTCTCTCCCCGATGATGCTTATAAAAACAGCGCCGAGTTTGCCGTTCCGATAGAATGATAATTATGCGCGCCTTTTCACGCTTCGGCGCGGAAAGCGGCGTTTACGCTCCGCAGCGTTTCGGTGCGGGGCGCTTTCTTTTTCGCATTTGCCGAGGCGGGGCGAGATATACTCGGTTTTTGCCCGAGCATGCCGTTTTTCTTGTTTACTTTTTCCTCCGTTCCTGCTATAATGTAAACTGTAGATTTATGTTTATTCGCGCAGCGCGTCGGGCCGTCGTCCGAGGGCGTATGCGGCGTTTTTAATGAGGGAAACCAAAATGCTATCAGGCAGCGGGCGAAACAGGGCTTTCTGCCGTCAGAGGAGGAAAAACATGGATACCAAACTGATCTTCGTCACGGGAGGCGTAGTTTCGAGCCTCGGCAAGGGCATCACGGCGGCCGCGCTCGGCAGGCTTCTCAAATCGAGGGGGTACAGCGTTTCTATAATGAAGCTCGATCCGTATCTCAACGTCGACCCCGGCACGATGAACCCCTATCAGCACGGCGAGGTGTTCGTGACCGACGACGGCGCGGAGACCGACCTTGACATCGGCCACTACGAGCGCTTCATAAACGAGGAGCTCACCAAGCTGAACAACACCACCACAGGTCAGATCTATTCCGCCGTTATCGAGCGCGAGCGCAGCGGCGGCTACAACGGCGGCACGGTGCAGGTGATCCCGCATATTACCGATGAGATAAAGCTTCGGATACGCCGCGCCATGACCACGCTCAAGCCCGACGTCATGCTCGTTGAGATCGGCGGCACCGTGGGCGATATCGAGAGCCAGCCCTTCCTTGAGGCGATCCGTCAGCTCAAAACGCAGCTCGGCAGCCGGGAGTGCTGCTTTATCCACGTTACCCTCGTTCCGTACCTCTCCGCTTCGGGCGAGCTCAAGACCAAGCCCACGCAGCATTCGGTCAAGGAGCTGCAAAGCATCGGCATCCAGCCCGATATCATCGTTTTAAGAAGCGACTATCCGCTCGATCGCAGCATCCGCGCCAAGATCGGCCTCTTCTGCAACACCGCCGTGGAGAACGTTATTGAAAACCTCAACGCGCGCTCGCTTTATGAAGTGCCCCTCATGCTTGAGGAAAAGGGACTCTGCACCGCCGTTATAAAGCATCTCGGCATTGAGGAGCGCAAGCCCGATCTCGCCAAATGGAAAGCGATGGTCGAGGCGGATCTCTCCCCCGAGAAGGAATGCACGATCGGCCTTGTGGGCAAATACGTTGAGCTGCACGACGCCTATCTTTCGGTCGCGGAGGCGCTGCACCACAGCGGCATCGCGAACAATGCCCGCGTAAACATCAAATGGATCGCGGCGGAGAGCCTTGAAAGCGGCGACCCGAACGAGATCCTTGCGGGCGTGGACGGCATACTCGTGCCGGGCGGCTTCGGCGAAAGGGGCCTTGAGGGCATGATGATCGCGGCAAGGTATGCGCGCGAGCACAGCGTGCCGTATTTCGGCATCTGCCTCGGCATGCAGATCGCGGTCGTTGAGTTCGCAAGAAACGTGCTCGGCTGGAAGGACGCGCACTCCACCGAGGTGGATTTCAACACCAAGCACCCCGTGGTTGCGCTGATGGAGGATCAAATCAATAATCTCGACCGCATCGGCGGCACGCTCCGTCTCGGCAGCTACACCTGCCGCCTTGAAAAGGGCAGCCGCTCGATGGAGCATTACGGCGCGGAGGAGATCCACGAGCGCCATCGTCACCGCTACGAATTCAACAATGAATTCACCGAGGATTTCAGGCGCGGCGGGCTTCTGTTCGCGGGCTGGAACCCGAGGCGCGGGCTTGCCGAGATAATCGAGATACCCGAGCATCCGTGGTTCGTGGGCGTTCAGTTCCACCCCGAGTTCAAGTCCAGACCCGATAACGCGCACCCGCTGTTCAAAGGGTTTGTGGCGGCAAGCCTCCGGAAATGAAGTCGCTTCGCGGCGCGGTGAAATTCGCCTTGCGGCGAGTGAAATCTGCCTGCGGCAGGTGAAATTTGCCTGCGGCAAGTGAAATCCGGCTGCGCCGGGTTGAGGAAGAAATCCCAAAGGGATTTCAAATGAAAATTTGAAGAAACGCCGCCAAAAGCCTTCCCCTTGAGGGGAAGGTGGCTGAGCGGGGCTACGCCCCGCGAAGACGGATGAGGTGGAAATGATCAGAAGAAACGCCTGTGGCGTTTCAACCACAACTATTCATTATTCACTATTCACTATCCCCCGCCGCGGCAACCGAAACGATAACTCGTTCGTTACATATCGGGAAACAAAAAGCCCGATACTACAATATCGGCCGTAACGGTCGAAAACGAAAAACCAACGATAAACCGAAAGGAGATACAATCATGGAGATCAACAAGAAGATGACCATCGAAGAGATCATCAACGTGGACAAGAGGATCGCAAACGTCCTCATGGCCAGCGGCATGCACTGCCTCGGCTGCGTCATGGCAAGCGGCGAGAACCTCGAGCAGGCCTGCGGCGTTCACGGCATCAACTGCGATGAGCTCGTTGAGCGCATCAACACCATGCTCGCCGAGTAATCGGCTTGGTGAAAAACCGTACCATATCGGCAAGGGCGCTTTCCTGCGGGGGAGCGCCTTTTCGCTGCCTCGGCATATGCGCCGCGCCTCTATGCGGAAGCTTTGCAAACATCCCATGATATTTGATCGTTCCTATGGCGCAGGCGCGTTTCCATTTTGCTCTTGATCGTTGATCAGCTGTCGACAATTATAGTCATTTCGAGTCGGCCGCGATCCTCAGCAGAGCTTTTGGCAATCGGCAAGTAATAAGAATATGCGTCACTCTGATACTGCTTGGGGGTATAAAACGTTGAAAAAGTTAGGAGGTCATACACTGCCTTGTAAGCCATTGCACTGATCGGCCTGCATTGTTCGCAATGGTTGCACAATCCGTGCAGAATAATGGTATTAAGCTCGAAAACCAGTTTAGCAATACCGTCCATGGAGGGATCGTTTTGCGCCTGAATATTGAGCGCGGAAACGAACTGCGGAACACATTGGATATCCTTAAGCACTTGCGCATAATCTTCGTTTTTGAGCACCGGAGCGGGAAAAGAACCGAATGAAGACAGCATTCGAGCTTTTGATAATACATCATGAGAGGAAATACCCTTGCCTGTGCAGTCGGCAAACCAACTGTTGAGAACCGAAGCAGTCCTTTGCGAAAATGAAGGCAGATCCTGAAGGGGAACAAACAATGTAAAAATGGCAGCGGTGTGCATAGCATAATCGCTTAAAAGCTCGAATATCGACGCATCCAGCACATTGCTCGACAGCGCAAACTCAAGCAAATCGTCCACCATATTTATATTGGCTTGCCGAGTTTGCTGAACAGCAGCTCGCATGCTGTCTTCGGGGGCAGAACCATCGGCTGCAAAATAATGCAATGCTTGCTTTATCTGGTCTTGCGACATGCCGCCCATTCTCATGCCGGCAACGGCGTTGTCAAGGAGCTGCGGATCCGAAAACAAGGAATCGATCATTTGTTGACGTTGCTTTTTACGCTTAAACCTATCGAAAATGCCCATTTAAACCTCCTGTTTTATCGGCTTGAAATAATAATATCGCGACGTTAATCGCATGATTATATAATAGCGTGTTTTGATGCGCTTGTCAATATCCGAAAAGCAGCCGAGGAGCAAGGGACAACGCACGTTGCAGTGTGCATCGCATTTTCCGGCAGATCGGCCTAAGCATTTCTATCCCATGATATTTGCTCGTTCCTATGGCGCAGGCGCGTTTTTTTTGTTATAATATAATTGGCTCGGGGCGAAGCGGCAAAAACTTCTTTTCATTCTCCCTTTCCAAAGTCATAACCCTTCGCTTTGCCCCGTGCCGAGAAAAAAGCGGAGGGCGGCATCATGGTCATAATCGGCATCTGCGGCGGCACGAGCAGCGGCAAGAGCTCCGTTGCCCAAAAAATCAAAAAGGATATTTCCTGCTCCTGCGAGATACTCGGGCAGGACTGCTACTATATCGATCAGGGCAGCAAGCCCTTTGAGGAGCGCCGCCTTGTGGACTACGACGACCCCAAGATCTTTGAACACGAAGCCCTGCTTGAGGACGTGCGCGCGCTGATCGAGGGCCGGAGCATAAACAGAAAGGGCTACGACTACGAGAATCACCGCCGAGCCGATACAAACGAGCTTATCGCTCCGCCGGACGTGCTTATAATCGAGGGGATCCATGCGCTTTACGACAAAAAGCTTCGGCAGCTCATGGACCTGAAGATCTACGTCAGCGTGGATGCGGACACCTGCCTTATCAGAAGGATAAGGCGCGATATCGTCGAAAGGGGCAGGGCGACGGACAATATCCTTGCCCAATATGAAAAGACGGTTAAGCCCGCTTTCGACAAATACATCCGCAATTATGAGACCAAGGCGGATATCTCCATCAATAACAACAGAGACTATAAGGTGGCGGTGGAGATGATCGTTGCCTACGCGGAGAAGAAAGCGCGCGCCAAATGACGCGCAAAACGGGACTTTCCGCGAGTTGAACTTTTCGCGCGGAGCTTGATCGAGCTTTCGCCGCGAAAAAGCGGTATCCATCCCAAATCAACGGTTCGATCGGGGATAAAAAGTATGAACAGATGGCGTGCGGCGTGGCGCTGGGCAAGGCGCTGGCTCGTGATAGTTTTCGCGGGCATCCTATTCTATGAATTACTGGAGCATTTCGACGCGGCAAGGGCTGCCCTTGGCGGGCTGCTTGGCGTGCTTCGGCCGCTGATCGCGGGCTTTTTGATCGCGTACATCGTAAACATCCCCTCCACCTTTTTGCAGCGCACGCTGTTCAAAAAGCAAAAGGGCAAGCGCTTTGCGATCATCATCAGCAATCTTATCGCGTATCTTTTCGTGCTCGGGATCATCGTGCTGCTCGTGTTCCTGATCGTGCCGAAGGCGGTGGAGGGCGTTAGAACGCTCTTTGCGAATATTGGCGCATATTACACCGCCGTGGTCAACTGGGCGAGCGATTTCTGGCGCAGCCTCGATCTGAGCGACGAGCTGACGGCCCGCGCCATCGAGATCTCGCAGAATTTCGCGGCGCGCGCGGAAAGCTTTGCGATGGAGTTTCTGCCGAAGGTCATAAACTTCACCTTCTCCACCGTGGGCAGGCTCACGAACGTGGTGCTCGCCATCGCGTTCAGCGTCTACGCGCTTGCAGATAAGCGCAAGCTGCTCGCGCATGCGCGGCGCTTCATCAGAGCCGTGTTCAGCGAAAAGAACTCCGAGCGCATACTCGACGTTTGCTCCTATGCAAACGATGCATACAGGGGCTATATCATCGGCCAGCTCGCCTCGAGCAGCATCATCGGCGGGCTCTGCTACCTCGGCATGCGCATCTTCAATATGCCCTATCCCGAGATGATCTCGGTTTTCATCGCCGCCTTCACGCTCATACCCGTGCTCGGCCCGTGGATAAGCACGATCCCCAGCGCGCTGGTCATCCTCATGGCCTCGCCCGAAAACCCGATGCTCGCCGTGTGGTTCGTGGTGATGATAGTCGTGATCCAGCAGCTTGACAACAACCTGATCTACCCGCACGTCGTGGGCAGCGCGGTCGGGCTGTCGAGCGCGTGGGTCATCGTTGCGATAATCGTGTTCGGCGGGCTGTTCGGCATTCCGGGCCTGCTCGTTTCGGTGCCGACAACGGCGGTGCTCTATCGCCTCGTTGCCGATTGGACGAACGCGCGGGCGCGCAGCAGAGGCGTGCCGATAGAGGACGAGGTGCCGCAGGAGCTTGAAAAGCGCGGGCGCAAAAACCGCAGACCGCACCGACTCTTTTTCAGCGGCAGGGACGCAAGGGCCTCGGCAGATACCGTGGCGGATACCGGCGCGGATGGCGGCGCAGCAGGCGATGAAACGCCTGCGGACGGCGGCGCAAATATCGATGAAGACGGCGGCGCCGAAGATGGAAAATAAAGATGGAAAAGAATAAATCAAGCTTCGTGCCGGCGGGGAAGCCGAGCGGCACCGCAAAACAAAAAGCGCATCCTTTCAAGCATTTTCGGGTGGTCACAAAGCATCGTCACGCCGTGATGAGGCATTGCTTCCTTGCGGGCATTCCGCTGCGGGGGCTGCTGCACGATCTCTCCAAGTATTCGCCTGCCGAGTTCATACCGAGCGCGAAGAACTTCGTCGGCACCCGCAGTCCGAACGAGATCGAGCGCGAGAAGCAGGGCTTCTCCTATGCCTGGATGCATCACAAGGGGCGCAACCGCCATCATTTCGAGTATTGGACGGATTATCACCCCGTCACGAAGGCGATGACGCCGGTCAAGATGCCGATGAAGTTCCTTATAGAGATGTTCTGCGACCGCGTCGCCGCAAGCAAGGTCTATAAGGGCAAGGACTATCACGACGGCTGCGCATACGAATATTTTATCCGGGGCAGCGCGAAAAAACGCATGCATGAGGACACCGCTGCGCTGCTTGAGAAGCTGCTCGTGATGCTGCGCGACGAGGGCGAGAAGAAGACCTTCGCCTATATAAGGCGCGAGTTGCGCGGAAGGAAGGATTACTGATCAAGGCTGCTGCGCTTCGGCGCACTCAAACGAACGGCACGGCGCCCGCGGATAGCTCGCGGGCGTCTTATTTTGCCCCAATGCCGCATTTTGCCCAAACAACGCCCGATAATCTATTGCTATTTTTGACAAATCTGATATAATAGGGGTCAAAGATACAAGCTGAACGCGGGAAGAGAGCAGTTTTGCCTTCGCCGCGCAGGAAGGAGAACAACTTGATATTCGGAAAGCACATCAACCGCTACTATTTGAAGTATGCGCCGCTTCTTTTGCTCGGAGCGATCGCGCTGATAATGGTGGACTATTTTCAGCTCAAGATACCCAACCTATACGGCATGCTTATCGACGGCATAAACAAGGGCACGGTCAACTATAACGGCGTGCCGACCGCGTTTACGCTCGATTTCCTGCTCGATAAGATCTGCCTGCCCATAATCGGCATCGTTGTGGTGATGGTGCTCGGGCGCTTCCTGTGGCGCATCTGCTTCTTCGGCTCCGCGATCAGGGTGGAAACGAATATCCGCATAAAGATGTTCGATCACTGCAAGGAGCTTTCGAGGGATTACTACCAGGTGAACAAGGTCGGCAACCTGATGAGCCTTTTCACAAACGACCTCGACACGATCCAGGAATGCTTCGGCGACGGGCTTCTGATGTTCTTCGATGCGCTGTTCCTCGGTCTGCTCGGCTTCTACAATATGTGGCGCATGGACGTTACCCTGACGCTTCTGACGCTCATCCCGCTCGCGCTCATCCTCTTTATCGGAACGCTCATGGGCAAGGCGATGATGAAGCAGTGGGAGGTGCGCCAGCAGGCGTTCTCCAACCTTTCCGACTTCGCGCAGGAGAGCTTCTCGGGCTATGCGGTCATAAAGGCGTTCGTCAAGGAGCTTAAGCAGCTTCTCTCGTTCCGCAAGCTGAACATCGAAAACGAGGAAGCGAACATAAAATACACCAAGATCTCCAATCTCATGCACGTGCTTATCGTGCTGCTGGTCGAAACAGTCATCTGCATCATCCTCGGCTACGGCGGCTACCTCGTTCACGAGGGGCGCTTCTCGGCGGGTCTGCTCGTTGAGTACATCGGCTATTTCACCTCGGTGGTATGGCCCGTTATGGCGGTTTCGATGCTGATAGAGAAATCCGCGCGCGGCAAGGCCTCGATGAAGCGCGTTGCCGAGCTTCTTGAAGCGGAGGTAACGGTCAAGGACGCGCCGGGCGCCGTGGATATCGGGGAAGTCAAGGGCGGCATCGAGTTTAAGAACCTCACCTTCCGCTATCCGGACGGCGAGTTCGATGCGCTTGAGAATGTTTCTTTCAAGATAAACCCGGGCGAGAGTGTGGGCATAGTCGGCAAGACCGGCAGCGGCAAGACCACGATAGTGGACCTCATCCTGCGCACCTACAACGTTCCCAAGGGAACGCTGTTCATCGACGGGCAGGACGTGAACGACGTTACGATCCGCTCGGTGCGCGAGGGCTGCGCCTACGTTCCGCAGGATAATTTCCTTTTCTCCGATACCATAACCAACAACATCAATTTCGCGTTCGACGATGCGGACGCAAAGGCCATCGAGGAAGCCGCGATCCTTGCGGACGTTCACGGAAACATCATCGATTTCAAGGATAAGTATGAAACGATACTCGGCGAAAGGGGCGTCACCGTCTCGGGCGGCCAGAAGCAGCGCATCTCGATCGCACGCGCTTTGATGAAGAATGCGCCGATACTGATACTCGACGACTCCGTTTCCGCCGTCGATACCGACACCGAGAAGATCATCCTCGGCAACCTCGAAAGGAGCAGGAAGGGCAAGACCACGATCCTCATCGCCCACCGCATAACCACCATCGAGGGCATGGACAAGATAATCTTCGTTGAGGACGGCAAAGTGACCGCCGTCGGCAGCCACGCGGAGCTTATAAAGGGCTGCCCCGAGTACGCGAAGATGGTCGAGCTGCAGCGTCTTGAGGACGCGGTGAAGTAAGGGGGGATAAAACCATGCGCGAATACTATCCTCTTCTGCTCGTCGGTGCGATAATCGGCATAATCTCAACCGTACTCATCGTCGCTTTTGCAACGATGAAGGACAAGAAGCAGGCGATCGGCTTCGACAGGCATATGAAGGACGGCGAGATAATCAAGCGCCTTCTCCGCTACGCCAAGCCCTATGCCGGCAGCTTCATCCTCGTTGGCTTCATAGTGCTGTTCGGCATCGCCTACGACATTGTTTCCCCGCTCATAATCGGCAGGATAACCAAGCTGGTTAAAACGGATTTCGAGCTGCCAAGGCTCTATACGCTCGTTGCGCTCTATGCAAGCATACTCGTGGTTTCGATGATCTGCACCTATTCGCAGGCGATAATCCTGCAAAGGGTGGGTCAGAAGATAATCTCCAAGATGCGCGAGGACCTCTTCACCCATATCGAGAGCCTTTCACATGAGCAGATGAACTCCATCCCCGTGGGCAAGCTCGTAACGAGGACCACGAACGATACGAACGCGATCTCGCTGATGTTCACGGCGCTGCTGGTGAACCTCGTTAAGAATATGTTCATCGTGGTGGGCGTTTTGGTCGCGATGTTCGCGCTGAACGTGGCGCTGACGCTGATGGTTTTGTGCTTCGTTCCGTTCATCGTGCTTTTCTCGGTCATATTCAGAAAGTTCGCAAGGCGTGCATACAGGCGCGTTAAGGATAGGACCACCGATATAAACACCTATCTTTCCGAGAACCTTTCGGGCATCAAGATAACCCAGATCTTCAACCGCGAGGGCGAAAAGCTGCGCGATTTCGAGGAAAAGAGCCGCGGGCTCGGCAAGGCGAAGGGTGAGCAGATCTTCGTTTTCGGCATATTCCGCCCGCTCATCTATATGCTCTATATAAGCTCCGTGCTCTGCCTTTTCTACATTGGCGGCAAGGGCTATCTCGACGGCGCAAAGCTGCTCGGGCAGGCGCTCGAGGCGGACGTTATCGTCAGCTTCTATATGTACATCAATAAGTTCTACAACCCGATCCAGAACCTTGCGGAGCAGTTCAACTGGCTGCAAAGCGCGTTCGCCTCAGCCGAGAAGGTGTTCACCATCATGGATATCGAGCCCGCGCTTGTGGACGCAGAGGACGCGATCGAGCTTGAAAACGTTCGCGGCGAGATCGAGTTCCGCGACGTTTGGTTCAGCTACGTTCCCGATGAATGGGTGCTCAGGGGCGTTTCGTTCCACGTTAAGCCGAATGACACCGTGGCGTTCGTCGGAGCGACCGGCAGCGGCAAAACGACGATACTTTCGCTGATCTGCCGCAACTATGAGTTCCAGAAGGGCGAGATACTGATCGACGGCATAGACATTCGCAAGATCAAGATGAGCTCGCTTCGCAAGCATTTCGGGCAGATGCTCCAGGATGTGTTCCTGTTCTCCGGCACGATCAGAAGCAATATCCTCTTGGATCTGGACGGCGTGAGCGACGATGAAGTAAACGAGGCCTGCCGCTACGTCAACGCGGATCACTTCATAAACCGCCTCGAGAACGGGCTTGATGAAGTGGTGCGCGAGCGCGGCAACAATTTCTCGGCGGGTCAGCGCCAGCTTCTGAGCTTTGCGCGAACCATCATCCATAAGCCATCGGTCATGATACTCGATGAAGCCACCGCGAATATCGACACCGAGACCGAGGTGCTTATCCAGGATTCGCTCGAAAAGCTGATGAATATCGGAACTATGCTCATAGTTGCCCACAGGCTCTCAACCATCCAGCACGCGGATAATATCATCGTGCTCTCAAAAGGGCAGATCGTGGAGCAGGGCAATCACCACGAGCTGCTCGAGAAGAAGGGCAGGTATTTCGACCTCTATACCCTCCAGTATGAGAAGGAAAGGCTGAGGAAGGCGTAAACTGAATAGACGCAAGAGCGGCGCATACCGAAACGGGGCGCCGCTTTTTAGTGAATAGTGAATAATGAATAGTGAATAGTTGCGGTTGAAACGCCGATGGCGTTTCTTTTGATCATTTCCACCTCATCCGTCTTCGCGCGGCTTTGCCCCGCTCAGCCACCTTCCCCTCAAGGGGAAGGCTTTTGGGCGGCGTTTCTTTTGGATTACATTTGAAATTCCGCAGGACTTTCTTCCTCAATTTCTTCATTAGCCGAAGGCGGCTTCACTGTAAATGCCTCCGCGGCGAGCGGCTTCATTAGCGAAGCGGCTTCATTTGCCGCAAGGCAAGCATCATGCGCAAGGCGCACATCATTTGAAATCCCCTTGGAATTTCTTCCTCAACCCGGCGCAGCCGGATTTCACTTACCGCAGGCAAATTTCACCTGCCGAAGGCAGATTTCACTCGGTAAAACCGAATTTCACCTCGCCAAAGGCGACTACCCTTATACCTGAAGCCCTCTTTCAAGAACGCCGTCCTTCATCATAAACACCTCGTCGGTCTGAGCGGCGATCTCAAGATCGTGGGTAACGATTATCACGCAGCGGCCTTCCTCGTGCGCAAGGCGCAGAAGTATCGAAACCACCTGATTGCCGTTTGTGATGTCTAAATTTCCCGTCGGCTCGTCGGCAAGTATTATGCGGCTTTGCGCCGATACCGCGCGGGCGATCGCAACGCGCTGCTGCTCGCCGCCCGAAAGGCGGGAGGGAAGGCGCTTGAATTTGTCCTCGCCTATGCCGACAGAGAGAAGCGCAGCTCTTGCGCGGCGCATCGCCTCGTCCTTTTCAAGCTTCATCAGCTTCAGCGGAAACATAACGTTTTCCTCGGCGGTGAGCAGGGGAAAGAGGTTCAGGCTTTGATAGATCACGGCGGCGGAATCGCGGCGGTACTCGTCCCGATCGAGGGCGGAAAGCGACCTTCCCTCGAAAAGCACCTCGCCCTCCGTGGGCGTTTCAAGCCCTGCGAGCAGCGAGAGCAGCGTGGTTTTTCCGCTGCCGCTTTTGCCGACTATCGCGTAGGCCTTCCCCGTTTCAAAGCCGCAGGAAACGCCCTTGAGCGCATCCACGCGCTGAAAACGGTTGATGTAGGAAAACGAAACTTCTTTTGCGGTCAATATTTCCATAATGCTGTCCTTTCTTATTCCTGTTCACGGAGCAGTCTTGAGGGGGATACCCGCAGGGCGCGAATAACGGCTATCAAGCAGCCGAGCGAATACAGCGCGAAAACCGCAAGCGCGGGAAGCGGCGAGCGGAGCGCTGCGCCCGCGATGATGCAGGCGGCAAGCGGCAGCAAAAGCTGCTCGAGCATGGCGGAGGCGAAAAGCCTTTTCTTCGTCATGCCCGCGCTGCGCGAGAGCGCGTAGGTGTTTTTCTCGTTCCTCGTTGAGATGAAGCCGATGAGCAGCCCCGCTGCAAGAGTCAGCGCGAGGGCGATGGGGATAAAGATATTCGTGCGCTCGATGTTCCTCGTCAGCGCCTCAACGGTGGAGTTCAGGTTCTCGTCGTGCACGGTGAGGGCGAAGCGGTATTCGCCCGAAACGCCGCCGGGGATAACGCTTCCGAAAACGTCGGATGCGGCATCGCGAAGCTCATTCAGCCTGCGGTTGTCGCTTGCAAGAAACGCCAGCGAATCGAGCGTGCGCGAGCCCGTTATGCGGTCCACTATCAGCTCCCCAGCCTCAAACGGCATGAACAGCCTTTCGCCCGGGCCCTTATAATAGCCCGCAACGGTGAATTCCGCACTGCCAACGCCCTTATCGGGTTCATCGGGGAAGTAGCGCTTATCCACGTGCGGATCGGTCACGATGGCGGAAACGGCGGTTTCGCCGCCAAGATTGTTGAAAACCTCCTCGGAAACGATCAGAAGCGGCTCCTTGGATGTGTAGAAATCCTCATAAAACAGCGTAACCTCGCCGCCGAGCGCGGGATCGAGCTCGTCGATCCCCTTGGGGCTTGTCAGCGCGATAAGCTTGAGCTCCGAGCCGAAAGCGCACATTACTTCAAGCTCCTTCGTCATGCGAAGATCGCGAACGAATTCGGGAAGCCGGTAGTAATCGCGAAGCGTCACCGCCTGCGCCGCGCCCCAGCCCATACGCAGGGAGGTGGACTGCGTTCCGCCGATATTCGTGACCACGCAGAGCACCTCGGAATTGTCTATCGCGTCTTCGAGCTTCGCCTTTTGATCGCTTCGGTAAACGGAAAGAAAGCAGAGCAGCGCGGATAGCGCAAGCGACACGAGCGCGGCGCAGATATGCTTCAGCGGCGCGCGCTTCATTCGGTTGAAAAAGAACGGACTCATATCATTTCACCAGCAGCTTTCTCGGCTCTTTTTTCGACAGGTGCGCCGCATGCGCATGGAGCAGAACGGCGGCGATTATCAGCTCGATAAGCGCGATCAGCGCGTACAGCCAAGCGGGAAGCCTGTCCCCGGCGAGCGATTCGCGCATAAGCTCGGCGTTCTCGCCCATCAAGGCTCCCGCAAGCTTATCCGCTATCAGATTTGCAAACGCCGCCGAAAGCGCCGTGCCGATGGCTATTCCGACAGCGGCGAGCACAAGCCCGCTTATGAAAAGATACCGCCTCGTGCGCTGCGGCTTTGCGCCGAGCGAGCGCATTATGCCGAGCGTTCTTCGCTCCGGCGCCTGATACAAAAGCAGATACGCGATGAACAGCAGCAGCGCAAGCGCGCTCGTCATACCGAGCAGCTTCAGCGCGGATGCCCAAACGCCCTCAACGGAGGCTTTGACCGCCTCGTAGCCCTGATCGAAGCAGAAGAAGGTTTTGTTGTTCAGCCCCTTTACTCGCTTTACAAAGTACCCATCCTCGCCAAACGGAATATTCTCATATTCGCAGTCGGCCTCGAGCCTTTCAAGAAACTCGTTCATACTGCCGTTTTTGAGTATTATGGACATATAAACGCCGCAAACTCCGCCCATCTCAAGCCGGGGCAGTATCAGCCGGGGCAGTATCACTTGGGTCTCGTTTCCTTCCGCATCGAATTGGGAGATGGGCTCAGTGCCGAGATTCTTCGAGGGGCCGCCGCAGGCAAGCTCCGTCTGCGCCGCGCGGGGCATGAAAAGCGTGTTTGGCGTGAAGGAGCAAAGGGCATCCTTCCACTCGTTTTCGATGCGGTAAAGGCCGACTATCGTGAATTCCTCCGCCTCGCCCTCGGGCAGGCCGTGGAAGAACACGTTGCTGCCGAGCGTTGGGTTGTTATATTCATCGGATGCAGAGTAGAAGTCGTTATGGAAGGATTGATTGCCCTCATCGTAGCCAATGGCGGGGCGGAACTGCTTTATGGAAACCTTGTCGCCCACGGAGAGTCCGGCGCTGCTCGCCACGCCTTCGTCCATCACCAGCACCTTCGCGCCTGTATCGTATTCGTCCTTGGTGAAGCTTCGACCCTGAACTATGCTCGCCTCATTCTGAACGAAGGAATACATGCTTTCAAGGCGGTTCGTTCCGAGCACGGGGAAGGAGCATTGCGCCATGCGGTATTCTTCGATAAATTTCCCCCAAACCTCGTCCTTTGCAAGCTCCTCGGCGGTGCCATTCCACTCCACGGCAACGGGTACGCGATCGCCCCTTGATAGAACGGGGGTGGCATGGCCTAAGGCGATCTCGCCGGTGAAAGGATCTATCACATTATTCCAGTCGGCTTCGATAACGCGATAACAGGCGAGGGAATCGCCCTCGATAAATGCGCTTAAAAGGCTCTCGCTGATAAGATTGACGTTCGGACATAAAGGCTCCTTGCCGATGGGATAATCCTCACCATAGCCCGACGGCATCGGATCGTAAGCGCCGCGCACCGCGTAGCGCTTGCCGACCTTGAAGAAGGAGGTCCTGCCGTCGCCAAAGGCGGGGAACATAAGCGTAACTCTGCCTGTATAATCCTCATCGCCGTCATAGCGCGAGTAAAGCGGGTAATCGGGGTGCATAACTATCGCATCCTCCACGCGGAGAATGGCGCAGTTGTATCTTGCGCCAACAGAGCTTCCGAGCCCGAAAGCGGAGAGATCGTAGCGTGTTACGCTGCCGAAATTCAGAGTGAAGGCGCTTTCGACTTCGCCGATCAGCACCACGCCGTTGCTGCCGTCGTTCACCCCCAAGCCGTTGTCTTGCTTCCTTCCATAGAAATCGGCGAGGCCGAGCTTCGTGTAAACGCCCTCGATATATGCGCCCGAAAGATAGCGCAGATCGATATCCTTCACCTGCGGCAGCGAACGAAGATAGGCTATATCATCATCGTACAACGGGCCGCTTTGAAGATCGCCGGTGGTGGTAAAGGTGCCGTCTTCGTTTTGTTCACGAGGGAGCCTGTGAACGGCGATGGTCATTTGCTTGGAGTCGAACTCCCGACTCATGGCGTGCGCGGCGTGCAGCACCGATGCGCCAACGCCGATAAGCAGCGCGGCAAGAGTCAGCACGGCGACCCAAACAGCCGTTGAAACGGGCCTTCTAAACAGTCTTTTTGTAATATCCAAGGGGCGAACCTCCTTTTTTACCGTTTGTTTGCTTCAAGTTTATCACATACCCTTTATACTTGTCAATGCTATATATTGATAAAATCAAAATTTGTGCTATAATATGGCTTGAAAATATGTAAAAATGCCGCGAGGCGGCAAACGGAGGATTAGAGGATGCCCGATACAGGTCATTCCTTTATATCGTATTTCAAGCGGGCCACAAGCCCGCTCATCGTGCTGCGCTTTCTTTCGGAAAGACCGATGTACGGCTATGAGATATCCGCCGCGCTGAAGGAAAAAAGCGAAGGCCGCTACACAATATCCATACTCTACCCCGTGCTGTACCGCCTTGAGGAGCAGGGCTATATCGAGATATCGTCCACCGAGGTCGCCGAGGGGCGCGCAAGAAGCTATTATTCGATAACAGGGGAGGGGCGCGAATACCTTGAGAAAACGCGAAGGGAATATGCAGAGATATCTGAGATATTCAAGGAACTGATGGAATGAGAAAAACGCGTAGCCGCACCGTGTCATAGGGAAACTATGTGACAGGTGGGTAAGTCGATACGGGAAACAATTTAATACGAACTCGGTACTGTGAATCTGGAGCTTTATAGTACCGAGTTTTGTTTTAGATATGTGTTTGTTTCTTGCTGTCATATGCGCTGTTTCGCGTAACGGTCTTTGTTTTTAGCTCCTAGCTTTCCTTCGTCAACAAGGCGTTTCATCAAGCGATATTTACAGACTATTAAAAACCAAAAAATATTTTCTCAAAACCTCTTGACAAGTCGATCTGGTTTGGCTTATAATAACCATGCAAGCGGTTGACCGCTATCTCTCGAAAGGCAGGTAATGGATTTGAAACAACAGGAGTATTTGAGCTTGAAGGAATTGTTTACCATCGAAGGGCAACATCTGGCGTGGAATATTGCAAACATTCTTCGCGGAACATATCATGCGGATAAAAACACTTTGGTGGCGGCTGCTTATGTTTTGTGTAAAGCCGAAAACAGCGAAATATGCATGGATACCTTTGATGCTTTCTGTTCGTCCATAAATGCGACGGAGAATCGCAAAGCTTTCCTTGAAACTTACATTGGAGATATTTGGCCAATGGCAGCAGGACTCAGGCATCGCTTTAGTGCCAATGCCTTGAAATCCATCATTCTTTTTTATGAAGACCGCGAAATGCGTTTTGGCGGCGATGACAGCACCCCGGCTTCGCTTTCAAAACTTGCTTGCAAGCTGTTTGACTTTGCAACTGATGATGAAGTTGCAGATTTTGGCATCGGCAGCGCTGCGTTTTCTATCGAGGCTTACATCAGCAATCCCGCTGTTGAAATCACGGGAATTGATATCAACGCATCAGTCCTCGAGATCGCTTCAATAAGGCTCGAAATATTGGAATGCAATGCATCGCTTGAGCATGGTAATATTCTTGACATTGATCCTTCAACGCATAAGTATAAATACATTTTTTCGAATTATCCATTCGGCTTGAGGCTCAAAGAGCTTGGTTTTGACAAAAACAGTATGGTGAAGCGCATCGCGCAGCAAACTCCCGCCATAACAAAAGGCGTTTCATCCGATTGGATCTTCAACGCAGTTTTGGTCGAATGCTTAAAAGCGAATGGCAAAGCTATTGCCATAATGACTAACGGCAGCACCTGGAATACGCTTGACAAAGCTGCGAGGAAGCATTTCATCGAAAACGGGCAAATCGAGGCGGTCATTGCCCTGCCCGAAAGAATGTTTGAAAACACGAACATTCCTACCACAATGATCGTGCTCAGCGAAGGAAATGGACATATAATGCTTGTTGATGCAACCGGTCTTTGTGATAAAGGCCGTCGCCTCAATACCTTCACCGATCAGCAGATCGAGCGTATCGTTTATGCCGTATCGCATGAAACCGCATACAGCAGGATCGTAACAAGCGAGGAACTTGCATCAAATGATTACGTCATCAATCCCACCCGCTATTTGACCGAGAACATCGAGATAGAAAACGGAGTTCCGTTTGCATCTGTGATCAAATCTATCACACGCGGCGCTCCAATCAAAGCGAGCGACTTGGACGAGATGGTATCCGCAGAGCCGACCGACTTTCAATATCTGATGCTTGCAAACATTCAGCACGGTCAGATCGAAGCGAATCTCCCGTACATAAAAGAGATACAGGAGCATCAGCAAAAGTATTGCCTTAAGAATCACTCTCTTATTCTCTCCAAAAACGGAGCTCCGTTCAAAATCGCGGTTGCCGAAGTTCCGGAGGGGAAAACGATTCTTGCAAACGGCAATTTATACATAATCGAGATAGACGAAGAAAAGGCCGATCCGTATTTTATTAAAGCCTTCCTTGAAAGCGAGAAAGGAATCGCGGTGCTTAAATCCATCACCGTTGGCGCAACGATACCGAGCATCGGCATTGAATCGCTCAAAAAGATCATGATACCCGGATTGCCGATTGAAATTCAGCGCGAAATTGCGGTACGTTATCGCGCGAAGGTCGATGAGATCGAGCTGTATAAAAGAAAACTGCAGCGCGCCTATGAGGAACTGAGCCATATTTACGATAATTAAGGGGTGAATATGCAGATTCTCGGAATTGAAGAAATAGAGCAACTTCTTGATGATATCCGAATCCGTGTGCTTGAAGCAAACCGAAGGGGCGATCTTGACAAACTGCTTTCTTCGCTCGGTATGCACGATCTTATCGAGCCGCAAGCGCAATTCGGAAGCCGTGATGGAAAGATCGTTGTTCTCGGCGCATCCGATGTGCATGAGGATCACCTTTTAGCTATCGCCGGCAAACTCGGCCTTGATAAAAACAGATTTGAATTCTGCCTTGATTATGAGGCGATTCAGAAGTATAATTTTCGTAAGCTTCAATACTCCGATAAATACCGCGTTGTGCTTGTCGGCCCGATGCCGCACAGCACCGCGGGAACAAACGACAGCGGAAGCGCCATCGCCGATATGGAAAAGCATTCCGAATTATATCCGCGAATAATCCGCTTAACCGCAGGAAAGAACTTGAAAATTACGAAATCGGGCTTCAAAGAAACGCTTGACAGCCTGGTTGCAGAGAACTACATTTGATTTTCAGGAGACCCGACCATGACCGACAAAGAACTCAAAACATTAAAAGCCAACTTATGGCACGCGGCGGACGTGCTTCGCAGCGGCGCGCATCTTGCGGCAAACAAATACGGGCAGCCGATCCTCGGCCTCATCTTCCTGCGCTATGCGGACATTCTTTTCAAGCAGCACAAGGCGGAGATCGATGCGGAATTCTCCCGCCTTTCCGGAACGCGCATGGAAAAGCCGATCAAGGAGATCGCGATCGAAAAATGCGGCTTCTATCTGCCGGAATGTGCTTATTACGACTTCATAAACGATGCTCCGGACACCGCAGAAAAGGCGGAGCTTGTTAAAAAAGCGATGCTTGCCATAGAAGCGGAGAATCCGAAGATGGACGGCGTTCTGCCCAAGGAGGTTTACGCCCAGCTCGTTCCCGAGGAGGAGCCGGAGCTGCTTTCCAATATCGTTCGCATTTTCAAGGATATTCCCGAAAACTGCACCGTGGATATCTTCGGCGAGATCTACGAATACTTCATCGGCAATTTTGCGCTGGCGGAGGGCAAGGACGGCGGCACATTCTATACGCCCGCAACCGTCGTTCGCTACATGGTGGAAGTGCTCGATCCCCAGCCCGGCGATAAAAAGTTTCTCGATCCCGCCTGCGGTTCGGGCGGTATGTTCGTTCAGGCGGCGCGCTATATGCACGACCACAACGCGAGCAAGGCTGATCAAATGAAGTTCCGCTGCTACGGCGTTGAGAAGGAGCCGGACACCGTTAAGCTTGCGAAGATGAATCTGCTTTTGAACAATGTTCGCGGCGACATAACCGAGGCAAACTCCTTCTATTCCGATCCATACAACGCTTTCGGCGCGTTCGATTACGTTATGGCGAATCCGCCCTTCAATGTGGACGAGGTTTCCTTCGACCGCGTGAGCGGCGATCCCCGTTTCAACACCTACGGCGTTCCGCGAAACGCCACCAAATCCGCAAAGAAGGCTTCGGATAAAAAGGAGACCGTTCCCAATGCGAACTATCTTTGGATAGGCTATTTTGCAACTGCGCTGAATGAGCACGGCAAGGCGGCGCTCGTTATGGCAAACTCCGCTTCCGATGCGGGCAAAAGCGAATATGAGATCAGAAAGAAGCTGATCGAGGAAGGCATAATCAGCCAAATGGTAACGCTGCCCTCGAATATGTTCGCTTCCGTTACCCTGCCCGCAACGCTTTGGTTTTTTGATAGGAACAAGCCGCAAACGGATAAAAAGGACGAGATACTCTTTATAGATGCGCGAAATGTGTTCACTCAGATCGACCGCGCGCACCGCAAATTCAGCGATGAGCAGATAAAGAACCTCGGCATCATCACAAGGCTTTATAACGGCGACACGGAATCGTTCGTCGCGCTTGTCAAGGAATACGAGGCCGAGCTTGAAGCCGCGCCCGAAACGACCGATGATAAGGAGATAAAAACGAAGGCCTATTGGCAGAGCCAGCTCGATTGGCTCAATGAGCGCTTTCCGAACGGCGTTTACCGCGATGTGATCGGGCTTTGCAAGGCGGCGAAGCTTGAGGGCGAGGACGGCATAATCGATCAGGATTACTCGCTGAACGCCGGGCGCTATGTGGGCGTGGTCATAGAGGATGACGGCATGACCGAGGCGGAGTTCAGGGATACCATGCTCGGGCTGAATAGCGAGCTTGAAAAGCTGAATGACGAGGCAAGGGCGCTTGAAGCGCAGATCGCGGAGAATATAAAGGGGCTGTTTGGGGAGTGAGTATGGAGTATCGAAAGTTCTCGACGTTTATCGAAAAGACACAATATGGTTATACAGCGGATGAGACATCTCCAGAAACAGGTGATGCTAAATACTTGCGCATAACGGATATAGTACCATACTTTGTAGATAAAGATCGCGTCCCATATTGCATTATTTCGGATGAGAAGAAAGCCCAATACCTTGTTAACGAGAACGATTTGTTGATCGCCCGTACTGGAGCAACAACCGGATATAACCTTGTTGTTCCAAAAGGGTTTTCAAACTATGTTTTTGCATCATATCTCGTTAGATATTACTACAGGCAGAATGAGTTGTTCCCGCAGTACTTGAAACATGTTCTTAAAAGTCAGCAGTACTACGGATTTGTAAATAACTATATAAGTGGATCTGCACAGCCGGGAATGAACCCAAAGGCGTTTGGCAGATTTGAAGTTCCCTATGTAAGCTATGAAATGCAAAAGAGGATTGCGCAAATCCTCTCCACTTACGATAACCTAATTGAAGTCAACAATAAGCGGATCAAGGTGCTGGAGCAGATGGCGGAAAACCTGTATAAGGAGTGGTTCGTCCGCTTCCGCTTCCCCGGTCACGAAACCGCCGAGTTTGAAAACGGCATCCCGAAGGGGTGGGAATACTGTACTGTTGAATCACTTTCTGCTGTTTTGCAGCGTGGTATTTCTCCTGACTATGACGATGATGGCGAGCTGACGGTTATTAGCCAAAAATGTATTCGCCAAAACATTATGGATATTCGTGAAGCGAGGAAGCAAAATAAGGAATTCAAAACTGAACTTAACATTGAAGACGGCGATACCGTTATTTGCTCAACTGGCACGGGGACTTTGGGGCGTGTAGGGCAGGTGTACGGAGAATACTCCAACACTACTTTTGATTCGCACGTTACATTGATTCGTGCAACCGAAACTGTTGGCAAGCACTATCTTTATTGGACACTTAAAGAAATGCAATCTTGGTTTATGAATATGGGTATTGGTTCAACTAATCAGCAGGAATTGTACCGTGGCACAATTAAAAATGCAAAGGCGCTTAAGCCCAATGCTGATTTAATGGAGCGTTTCGATCAAATAATCGAACTTATCCATAAGAATATCATTATGCTGATTAACAAGCAAGAAAACTTGACACGTCAGCGCGACCTGCTTCTGCCGCGCTTGATGAGTGGAAAACTGGAGGTGTAAATATGACTTGCTTTTCACGAAGAAACGGATATAATGATGATGGGATTCATTTGGAATGCGTTAGCAAAGACCTTATCGGACGCATTTGGACTCGATTTTATCAACAGGAATTTGACATATACGATGTTCTTGATTGGAAAGGGTATACAACAGGAATCGAGGATATGATGATTGAAATGGGAGTACCATATGAGTTCCCAGAAAACAAAATAATTAAGCAGAAAAATGCTAAACGGCTTGAGGAGTTTATTCTGAAGTCCGGCAAGTGGTATACTATTTTCGACTTTATTGAGAAATACTTAGGCATTTGTGACAATGAAAAAGCCGAATCCATAAGCACGAGTTTTAACAAGATATTGCGTGAAGAAGTTTCCGCATATAGAATACTTGATAATACTGTAGTTCCGATCACCAATGAATCCGAATTGGCAACAATACGCGAAACAAAGCAGACGAAATACAATAGCGTAAACACGCATATTTCTAAGGCTCTATCACTATATGCTGACAGACAAAGGCCGGATTATGAGAATTCGATAAAGGAATCCATAAGTGCTGTTGAAGCAATATGCTGTATTATTACCGGCCAGTCTGGGCCTTCTGCAACATTGGGAAAGGCCATCACGAAGTTAAAGGATCGAGGAGTACATATTCATCCTTCTATGGAAAAGGCTTTTTCAGCACTGTATGGTTATACTAACGACGAGCATGGGATACGTCATGGAAGCATTGATTTCACAGGCGCAAATGCAGAAGATGCAAGGTACATGCTGATTACTTGTTCTGCTTTTGTTAACTACCTGATTGAAAAATGGAGCAAGATTTCTTAACCGAACAACAAGGAGTATAAAATGCGCAACTTCATTTCCGAAGACGATATAGAACGGGCAATACTTCAAAAGCTTGAAGCGGAGCCTTTCAAATACTGCGTTCTGCGCTGCGATGCTTCACCGGATAAGCGCGAAGCGCTGCCGGACGGCACGGGGCGGTCGAGCAAAAAGGAATGCGTGCTGCCGGAGGTTTTGCGCGACCTGCTTCTGCCGCGCCTGATGAGCGGAAAACTGGAGGTGTGAGCAATGATTTTTGAAAGCTATCCTTGGAAACAAGATCTGCTTCGCAGAAAGCGTATGTTTATAAAATACAACACGGTTGAGCAACTTGAAAACAGGAACGCTGCTGCTTATACTGCATTGGAAAAAGCCATTTTCTATTCTGCTTTTATCATTCGTAAGTTAATTGATTGCAAAAGCAAGCTCAGTGACGATGCGGATAATTATGCGATTGCAGTAAAAAAGCATAAGCCGCTTCGAGAAATAAACCGGAATCGAAAGTGGCCGGATATTCAAAACCACGACTTTGAGCATTCAGAAAGTGAAACAGTCAAGGGAAGGGATATTTGTAATTGGTTGATTCATTCCTATGTATTCTTTTTCGGTTACAATGAAGAGGGAACAGTTGAAGGCTTTTTTGTCGCTTCTGACCGTGAACGCAACAATTTCCTCTGCTACGTTGAAATCAAAGATTGGTTGGCGTACATTGACTTCATAGCCAACGACAGCGTTGTTGAGACATGCGCTGTTTATAGCAAAGAAAAGAAAGATTATTGTTATATTACTAAGAGGAGGGGCTGACGATGAGCAGAATACCGTTTTCTCAGGTTCTGAAGAATGCCAGGATTGATTTGCGCAGAGAATATGACCGGTTGTATGCTATGTTTGCCGTGTTCAAAAACCCAGGGATCAACGGAACATCAGCTACAATAAAGGAATGCTGTGAGAGCTGTTTTATCAACATGCCATTTCGCGGAACCTGCATAACACTGGATGACTTCGACGATGTTTATGATCGTCATTTCGAAAAGTCCCCTCGTAGTGTTGATATGGATTATCTCGTTGATTTTTGCGAGTATTCATACAATCTCGTTCAGTATAGTCAAGGCTTTTCTTATGATGGGGCAATGCAACTTGTAGCATATGGTTATGGCCAACCGTTACAGTTCTATATGCTGCAAGTTATGAAGGTCATAGAAACCATTGGCTATATGCCTATCAATCAAGATGGAATTACGATATTTGTGCCAAAGGATCAGACCGCCATTTCCGTTTCTGAAATTGTCGATCCGAGCTTATCATATAGAGTGATCGAGTATAATCATCACTCCATGAAAGGCGATCTTGAACGAAAAAAAGCTGTTTTACATAAATTGGCAGATGCTCTTGAACCCCAAAGACCAAAGCTAAAGGGAATCAATTCTAAGCTTGAAGACGCAGTCTTCTTTCTATTTAACAATGCTAATATTCGGCATAATAATTCTGATCCCAATGGCGGCTACTATAACTCGACAATCGCAGCTATGCAACAGGATGAATTGGAAAAACTGTATGATGATACATACCAACTCTGTCTACTCGCTTTCCTTGAGTTGGACAACGTTGAACGAAAAACGAAAATACAACGACTTAAAGAAGAAATCAAGGGAAAATAATAGAGACGAGGTTTTATTATGCGCAACTTCATTTCCGAAGACGATATAGAACGGGCAATACTTCAAAAGCTTGAAGCTGAGCCTTTCAGATACGGAGTTCTGCGCTGCGATGCTTCGCCGGATAAGCGCGAAGCGCTGCCGGACGGCACGGGGCGGTCGAGCAAAAAGGAATGCGTGCTGCCGGAGGTGCTGCGCGCGGCTTTGGCGCGGCTGAATCCGGGTATTCCAAGCGAAAAGCTTGCGGAGGTCTATAAGGAGCTTTGCCGCGACTACACGGGAACGGATATGATCGCCACAAACTATACGCTCTATAACCGTATCCGAAACGGCATCAAGGTTTCCTTCCGCAGAAACGGCAGGGACGATTTTGATTTTGTGAAGCTCGTGGATTTTGAGAACCCCGAAAACAACAGCTTTACCGCCGTTTCGCAGATGTGGATACAGGGGCGCGTTTACTGGCGGCGGCCGGATGTTATCATCTTTATAAACGGCCTTCCGATGGTGTTCATCGAGCTTAAAAACAGCATAGTTAAGGTCGAGGAAGCGTTCAACGATAATCTGAGCAATTATAAGCGCGATATTCCGAATCTTTTCGCCTTTAATCAGATCTGCGTGCTATCAAACGGGCTTGAAACAAGGCTAGGCGCTTGGAGCGCAAGCTATAACCATTTTTTTGAATGGCTCAAGGTGGATTCGGAAAAGGAGCACCCGAACAGAAAAGAGATAAGAAGTGCGGCAAGCATCGGCGAAAGCTCCGTGAAATACTTTATAGACGGTCTTTTAAGAAAGGACAGGCTGATAGACTATATCGAAAACTTCATAGTGTTCCGCAATCAGAAGAATAAGATCATTGCAAAGAACCACCAGTATCTCGGCGTGAATAATCTTATGGAATCGGTGAGAAACCGTGCGGAGCTGCAGGGTAAGCTCGGCGTATTTTGGCATACGCAGGGCTCGGGCAAATCGTTTTCAATGGTCTTTTTCGCAAGAAAGGTTCGCCGCAAGATACCCGGCAATTTCACATTCCTTGTTATCACCGACCGAGCCGATCTCGATGAGCAGATACATAAAAACTTTGTTAAAACCGAGGTCATCGGCGCAAAGGAGGAGTGCCAGCCCAAGGACGGAAAGCAGCTTCGGGAATATCTTCAAACGAATAAGGGCTTTATCTTCACGCTTATCCATAAGTTCCGCTACGATAAGGGCAAGAAGTATCCAGTGCTCTCCACAAGGGATGATATTATAGTGCTTGTTGATGAAGCGCACCGCACGCAGTATAAGGATCTTGCAGAGAATATGCGCACCGCGCTTCCGAACGCAAACTATATCGCCTTTACCGGAACGCCCCTGCTCGGCAGCAAGCGATTGACCAATCAATGGTTCGGCAGCTATGTTTCCGAATACAATTTCGCGCAGTCGATAGAGGACGGCTCGACCGTGCCGCTGTTCTATTCCCGCCGCGTGCCGGAGGTCGGGCTTGAAAACGATTTTCTCGATGACGATGTGCTCGATATAATCGAGGAGGAGAATTTGAACGCGGATGAAACGCGCCTGCTCGAAAACTCAGCTTCGCGCATACTTGAAGTTATAAAGCGCGAAAATCGCTTGGATAAGATCGCGCAGGATATTGCGCATCATTTCCCGCGCCGCGGCTTCCTCGGAAAAGGCATGGTGGTTTCCGTGGATAAGTACACCACGGTCAAGATGTACGATAAGGTTCAGCATTATTGGAGCATCGAAAAGCAGAAGATAATGCAGGAGCGCAACGCCGCAGCGACCAAGGAGGAGCGCGACGAGCTGAAACGCATTCTCGATTATATGAACCGCGTTGAAATGGCGGTCATAATCTCGGAAGAAGCCGACGAGGTAGAGAAATTCAGGAAGCAGGAGCTTGATATAACAAAGCACCGCCAAAAGATGAACGAGATCACGCCGGAGGGCGCGGATATCGAGGATAGGTTCAAGGATTCCGATGATCCGCTGCAGCTTGTGTTCGTTTGCGCGATGTGGCTCACGGGCTTCGATGTTGAAAACCTTTCCACGCTGTATCTCGATAAGCCGATGAAAGGGCATACGCTTATGCAGGCCATCGCCCGCGCAAATCGCAATTATCCGAACAAGCCCTGCGGAATAATCGTTGATTATGTAAATGTTTTCAAATATATGCAGCGTGCGCTGACCGAGTACGCCACAGGCGATGACGGCAGCGAGTTTCCCGCAAAGGATATCGATCGGCTTATAGTGCTGCTCGACAGCGCGATAGACGAAGCGGATGAGTTTCTGCTCGGTCTCGGTATAGATATTGGCGCGATCGCCGCTGAAGAATCGACTTTCGACAGGCTGGACGAGCTGCGCGCGGCATACGATACCATTGTTGCGAAAGATGAAGGCAAGGATAAGTTCAAGGTGATCCTCAATACGCTGATGAATCTTTACGAAGCATCGCGTCCGGAGATATTTGAACGGAACTGGAATAACGAAAAGTTTTCGCCGCTTGCGTATCTGTACGGCCTGTTCCGTCACACGATCGATGATGAAAAGATAAACCAAGCCCGCATCCGAATGGCGCAGCTTTTGGATACGAGCGTTTCGTCGCAGGTTGCCGAGGATAACGATGAAGGCTTCGTTATCCATCAAGGCAAGGTGATCGATCTTTCCAAGGTCGATGTTGAGGAGCTGAAAAAGGAGATAAAGCTTGCAAAGTATAAGGCGGTCGAGATCGATGATCTGAAAGCGTTTATCGAGAAGGCGCTGCAGCAGATGCTGAATAGAAACTGTATGCGCCAGCAGTTCTCGCAGCGTTTCCGCAATATCATTGACCGATATAATGCAGGCGGCTCCGAGAACGAGGATTATTACGAGCAGCTTCTTGAGCTGATCGAGGATCTTAAAGCCGAGGAAAAGCGCGCCGATGCCGAAGGACTAACCGAGGAGGAGCTGGAGATCTACGATATGCTGATAGCCGGAAAGAAGCTCACAAAGGAAGAGGAACAGAAGGTCAAGCTCTCCGCAAAGAATCTGTTCAAAAAACTTAGTGAGGAAAAAGCCGAGCTGATGGTCGTTGATTGGTACCGCGATGAACAGCCGAGAGCGAAGGTGAAAACCGCGATAGAAGAATCTTTGGACGCGGATCTTCCGATCTCGTATGATAAGGATACCTTCTCCTCCAAGATCGAGCTGCTGCTGTCGCACTTTATCGATATGGCAGTTCAGGGATATGGCTGGGTTGCGGCGTAACAGAAGTAATTTAGTGTTTATGGCCAACACTTTTTATGATATAATAATCTTTAGAAGAAATAACTAGGAGGATAGCTAATGATGTTTGATCATTCTTACACGATAGAAGAACTCTAAGAGGCCAAAGAAGGAGAGAGGGTTCAGTTTAAAGAGGCAAGGAATAATTTCGATTATGATGAAGCTGCGCGTTGTTGCTGCGCCTTGGCTAATTGTGGCGGAGGCAGGTTGGTTTTTGGAATAACAGACAAGAGACCTCGCAGTGTGGTTGGGAGTCATGCGTTTGAACAACCAGAACGTACGCGAAGAAGGCTTATCGATAAGCTAAAAATATCGGTGGATTTTCAGTTGTTTGATTACGACGGGAAACGTGTATTAGTATTTGATGTTGCAAGGCGCCCGCTTGGGCTACCGATTCAAATTAATGGTATTGCTTGGTGGTATGAAGGGGATAGTTTAATTCCTATGCCAGAAGAGATTCGACGTCGAATCTATGAAGAAACAGGATTTGATTTCTCAAGTAGTATCTGTAATTCCGCTACTGTTGACGATCTTGATATTGAAGCAATAGAGTCTTTTCGTGCAAAATGGGAGGAAAAGAGTGGTAATAAACGCGTGCACAACCTGTCGGTTAATCAGTTGTTGCACGATTGTGAAGCATTGACTGATGAAGGTATAACTTATGCAGCACTTATCCTCTTCGGAAAAAAAGAAGCACTCGGAAAATATCTTCCTCAATCAGAGATCGTTTTTGAATACCGTTCATCAAACGCATCTGGCCCAGCGAATCAACGTGGAGAATACCGCATAGGTTTTTTTTCATGCTACAATCGTTTGTGGGAGCTTGTTAACTTAAGAAATGATACCCAACATTACCAAGAAGGATTCTTTATCTTTGATATTCCTACCTTCAATGAAAGTGTAGTGCGAGAAGCTATACTGAATGCAGTCAGCCACAGGAACTATCAATTGGCCGGAAGTGTTTTTATCCGTCAGTATCCTGATAAGCTCCGTGTTGAGAGTCCTGGCGGTTTCCCGAACGGTATTTCAATTGATAACATTTTAGACCGTCAGGTACCTAGGAATAGGCGTATCGCCGAAATACTATCTCTATGTGGTCTTGTTGAACGCTCCGGGCAAGGAATGAATATTATGTTTGAAACGAGCATCAAAGAAGCAAAGTCTTTGCCAGACTTTTCTGGGACGGATGATAGCTTTGTATGTCTAACATTGAACGGTTTGGTATTAGATAAGAAAATGTTGTCACTGATTAATAAAATAGGCAATGAACGTTTGGGGTTCCTTACAACCGCAGATTTTCTTGCTATTGATGCATTGTATCATGATAAAACAATGAATGACAGCTTGCGACAGCGACTGAAATACTTGGCTGATATTGGCATCGTTGAACATATTGGACGGAACAAATATGTGCTTGCACGCAGCTTGTATAATGCCGCTGGTAAACCGGGCGTTCACACGCGAATAGTAGGATTGGATCGCGAGACAAATAAAGAGCTTTTACTAAAGCATATTCGGGAGAATAGCCCAGAAGGGACCTCTTTTATGGAGTTGCAGCAAGTACTGCCAGGACAAAATAGAAGCCAAATCCAAGTGCTGCTTCGCTCTCTTCGTAAAGAAGGGCGAATTCATTGTAGGGGGAGAACAAACGGGGCGCGTTGGTTTATAGGACCTGATCCAAATTGCGATTGTTAATTATATTTGATTGCAATGCTTAATGCGATTCGTTCAACAATAAAACAAATAATTACTCTGTTAAGTTGATTTTGCAAATCAAGTAATAAACAAACTAAAACCAGTACGCTTTTTTATCGCCAATAATAACATTGATTCAGAAGCCGATCGGTATAACTCATGGTATGGAACGATGTTCCGTTCAAGAGTTGGGGAGGTCGGTTTTTAAGTGATGCTAATATATTTTGGAAAGTGAACGCTAAAACTTCAAAAAAGTGTGGAATACAGGGTGAAGGGCAATGCGGATGAGTTCGTATAGCCAATCATCATGAGAAAACTGCGAATGCTCTCTATGCTAAGAGTGTGCTTGAATAAATCGGTGTTCCGTGTATCGGTCATATATTTCTTAAAAATATACTGATCATGGTTTCAATAATCGTCGTTTCCCCCCTATACATATGGGGATAGTTGTTCAAGCGCATAGGTAATGATCGATCTCGTGAGAACGGTTAAAGTTGAACAAACGCCGATTTTCATTCCAATACATATAGGGGGATTATTTCGCAGCATGAGTGACACGCGAGGAATCATATGTCAGCCTGGCGTTCGGAAGGTCGGGAAAGATGTTTGCCGAGAGATGAATCGGATTCAAAAGTTTCTTGCTACAGCCCCCTCGAAATGCCAAATCCATTCCTATACAAATAGGAGAAATGATTGGCATCAATGAAAAGCGCTGAGGTTTTAATGCGGCGGCATCATTCTGAATATCGAAGTTTGTGCTTTTGCTCGGCAAGCCGATTTTGAAATATACTTCCGAATCAGACTCCCCAAATTGTAAATTTCGTCCCCTATACATACGGAAGGAGCTATTTTGCTAGTACTAAATGCAACCTTAGAGTTGGACGAGGTGAAAGGTGCTTGAAATATACTTCTGAATTGCGGTTTTCAAACCCGAAAAAAGTGTGGAATACAGGGTAGAGGGCAAAGAAAGCAAAGCAGGACGATTGGCTGATCGAAAGAACTATGAAAGGGGTATCGCATGACGACAGAAAACAATCCGCAACTGATACGAATGTAGTACATTGATTTGCAACAGGGACATCAAAACAAGGGTCAGGAAAGAGCTTGGCATCCAGAACCAAAGGCTGCTGCTTGAAAAGTACGCCGCGAACCATGGCTTCGGCAACACAAGATTCATATCCGACGACGGCTACACCGGAACGAACTTCAACCGTCCGGGCTGGCAGGAGGTAATGGAACTGGTCGAATCGAACCAAGTATCGACGATCATAGTCAAGGATATGTCCCGCCTCGGCAGGGAGTATCTGCAGGTCGGTCAGTACACCGAGCTTATCTTCCCGAGCTACGGCATTCGCTTCATAGCGATAAACGACGGCGTAGACAGTCTGTACGAGACCACGAACGACTTCACACCGTTCAGGAACATCATCAACGAGTTCTATGCCAAGGACTGCAGCAAGAAAGGCAGAACATCCGCGCGAGTGAAAGCGGAAACAGGCGCGCGAATAGCATCCCGACCTTGCTACGGGTACATGAAGGATCCCGATGATCCGAAAAGGCATATCGTTCCCGATGAAGAAACCGCATGGGTAGTGAAGCATATCTTCGCGCTGTGCGCTCAAGGCAGCGGACCGGCGCAGATAGCAAAGCAGTTGAAACGGGAACAGATCGTGAACCCGTCAAATCATTATTACCGTAAGTACGGTAAAGCTATGACCGGGCTCGATACAAGCAGACCATACCGTTGGACTTCGGCAACCGTCGCTTCGATCCTTGAAAATGAAACCTACCTCGGACATACGATCAATCTGCGGTACACAACGATCTCATACAAGAATAAGCAGAGGATCATGCGTCCCGAATCTGAACAACTTCGTTTCGAGAACACGCACGAACCGCTGGTGGACAAGCAGACATGGGAGATCGTTCAGGATATCCGCAAGCACAAACGCCGCAAAGCTAAATTCGCAGAGCAGAATATGCTCTCAGGGCTTGTGTACTGTGCGGATTGCGGAAGCACGATGCGGCTTCATAGGTCGCACACGATGGATGCCGTCAATAACAACTTTATGTGCTCAACATACAAAAAGAAGGGCAAGGATAGTTGTGGCATAACAGAATCAAATGTGACATAATGCATCCGTTGGCTGTGCAAACACAGCCCAACGGAAAAACTGAAAGGCAAAAATGCTATAAACGACTGTTCACAAAATGTCCCTATGAAAAGGACGAGAGCAAGTCGAAGCGTTTTTTCTTTAATATTGCAACCTCGTCCGCTTTCCCCGCATACTATGGCAGAAACGGGCATTGGAGGGCGAAGATGGGCAAAAAACGGGGAGAAGGCGCGAAAACGGGCGAGCAGCGCAGGAGCGAGCTTGCGCTCGGCGCTTCGGCGAGGATAACGGGGCTGCAAGCCTCGGGCGAGCTTAGGCGGCGGCTTGTGGAGCTGGGCTTTTTCGAGGGGGAGCGCGCTGTCAAGGTGCTTGAAAGCCCGCTCGGCGATCCTTCGGGCTATCTTGTGTGCGGCGCGGTGACGGCGATAAGAAACGCCGATGCGGCTTGCTATGCTTCCGCCGAGCTGAAGCGCCGCACCCTCGCGGCCCGCCGAGCCGCCGAGAAGATGCGTTATGAAAGTTCCCGCATAGATGAGCGGCGCCATCGCAAGGGGGACGGGATTTTTTGTATGTATCGAATGGAAAAGCTGATCCGTGTCGAGCGTTATCCTCTGCTTCAAAAGCGAGTAGAGAAGCACTATCGCCGTGCCGCCCGCCGGCAGAAGGAATATAAGCCACGAATGACCTTCGCGCAGCTCCCCCGCAATATGGAAGGAATAATGGAAGGCGGTTCCTATTAGGCCGCAGACTGTGCCAACGAGCAGCGCGAGCGACGACCATTACAGAAACGCCAAGCTGCGGCGTTTGAGTTCTTTTAACGATTCTTTCAAAGCAATTCCCCCGATTTTGGCAATTGAGCGACCGATGAGCCGTTTTGAACGGCGCGCAAGCCGTCAGCCGCAAGCATTCACATATCTCCCAAGCGGATTATAGCATGGCGCGGGGCCGCTGTCAAAGCGCCGAAGGGCGGTTTTTAAAAAACTCGAAGCCGAGCTTGAACGGTGCAAAAACAAATATAACTGCAAAGAGCGTTAAAAACAATTGACTTTTTCCATGCTTATATGTTATAAACCATTTCGGCTTTTCGATCGGCACGCACCGACGAAGGCGAAATAATCCGAATCACAAGGAGGATCCAATCGAAAAATGAAAAGACTCATCGTTTCCCTGCTCGCATCCGCTCTGCTGTTCACGGCAGCCTGCGCCCCCGTCGCCAAGGAAAATAATTCCGAGGCCGCTAAGGAGAACTACACCGACGCCATGAAATTTGACGACAAGGCCGACCTCTCCGCCGAGGACGGTGCGGACAGCGTTGAGCGCGACGGCGACCACGAGAAGAGCCCCTACTTCGTTCACCCCGACTTCTACAACATGAAGTCCACCGATTCGCTGACCATCATCCCGAATTTCAAGACCATCCAGCAGTCCAGCGAATGGAGCTGCGGCGTTGCAAGCGCGCTGATGGTGCTCGAGCATTTCGGTGCGCGCGGCGAGTACACCGAGGAGAGCCTCGGCGAGCTCCGTCCCCAGGGCCTCAAGCCCGGCGCGACCTCCCTCAGCGAAATGGTGGAGATCTTCAATAAGGTGGGCGGCTTCAAGTGCTATTCCGCGATCGACGTTGCCGAGGCAGGCGAGGACGTTTACGAGGTTTTCACCTTCGATTTTATCAAGCAGACCCTCAAAAACAACAGCCCCATCATGATCGGCTGGAACGACTGGGGCGGACATTGGCAGGTTCTTATCGGCTATGACACCATGGGCACCGAGACCGAGCAGGACGACGTTGTTATCGTTGCCGATCCCTACGACACCACCGACCATAACCAGGACGGCTACGGCATCTACCCCGCCGAAAGGTTCCTTTATAACTTCACCTTCTACAATTTCTTCGATGAGGAGAGCGGCGAGCTGAACGATATGTGCTTCCTCGTTGCCGCGCCCGAGAAATAAGTTCAAAGCATAACAGATCCGAGGATACCGCCCGTATCCTCGGATCTTTATTTGCCTTCGCCGCAAGGCGCTAAATAGTGAATAATGAATAGTGAATAGTGAATAGTTGAGGTTGAAACGCCGAGGGCGTTTCTCCGAATTAATGATCGTTTGAGACTCCCGAGGGCGTTTCTCCGAATTAATGATCGTTTGAGATGCACGAGGGCGTTTCTTCAATTCAGCGCGATATTCGGAATAAACGAATGGTTCCAAAGCTCCTTCACAAGCTTCACCACCGCCTCATGATCCCTATTCTCGATATCCACGATCAGCGAAATGCCCATCTCCCTGCAGCGTTCCGCGAACGCGGCGACGGGTGCGAGGTTTTCCACTTCGTCGATCCTCGGTGCGATAAGCACCTTTTTTGCATATTTTCCACCGAATTTCTGGGCAACGCTTTGCAGCTTATACAGCTCCTCGCTCGGCACTCGCCCGTTCTTGCATGAAACGAACACCGGCACCATGCCGTGCATCATCGCAGCGTCGACCTCGTTGCCGTAGGCGTAGGTCGCTTTTTCGGCTTCGGCTCCTTCATCGGCATCCCCGTCGTCCTCGCCGTTCCAGTCGATATGCACGCCGGTCAGAACGCTGTTGTAGGTGGGCGTGCCGTCCGCCTCCCGCGCCTCGAGCGCAGCCGCGTAGACGATCAGCTCGAGCAGAAGCCCGCTCTTGAGCAGGCAGTCCTTCACCTGCTCGCTCTTGTATTCGATGTAAACATCCTTTGAATTGTCGAATTCAAACTGACGAAGCAGCCCCTTGTTCAAAAGCTTGTTCACTATGCGGTAGTTGAAGGGCTTGGAGTATCTCGACGCCTGCCGCCAGTGCCAGTTCATCGCGGAGCGCGAGGCCGAGGTAACAAGCGCATCCCCGCCGGGCTCGCGGTTGCTTTCCGCGATGGCGAAGGCGTCCGCCTGGGTGTTCCATTCGGTGCAGTCGGCGCGGCAGATCTCCCACATCGCCCAAAGATCCTTTATGAATTCCGCGCTCATATCCCAGTGATGGGTGCCGAGCACGGAGCTGTCGTCGAAGAGCACCTTGCCGCCGTACAGGCGCACATTGTCCTCGAAGGAATACGCGAGCGGATGCTCCGAGAGCGGCTTTTCGCCGTCCAGATCGCAGTCGTAGATAACGCCGGTGCGGATATTTATATAGTGCATCTGGATGTTTTTCGCGCGATAACGCTCGCTGATGATGCCCGCGCCGAAGATGTACAGATCGTCCCCGCCGGTGAGATCGAAAACGCAGTCGTCGTATTCGCTGAGGATCGATTCGAAGGCGGCGATGATTGACTCAACGCTGTTTTTGCTGACGCTTTTGATGATGAACTCGATATCCTTGCCCTTGTCCGAAAAGAAGCGGCGGTATCTTTCGACGTGCCGCTGCATGGTTTTTTTGTTGTGCCCGATGAAGATGACCCGATCGGGCATATGCAGCAGACTTGAGCACAGGTTTTCGGCAACGCTTTCTTCAAAGAATTCGATAAGTGTCATGTTTCCCTCCCGATTTAACGCGGTTTTTGCATTTGAAGCAGTTTACCCGGGCGCCTGCCCTGCACGCGAGGCGTGGACCTGTATATTATACCATCAACCGGACGGCTGTTCAAGTGAAGCCCGGACTTTTTTCAAAACAGATGGGGCGCGGCGGGGCGTGCGGACGCCCGAAAAGAGGCGGAAAACGACGAAAAAGCCCGACAAGGCGATATTAAATATTGACAACGGAGAAACGGCGGTATATAATCAAGGCAGGCGGAATCGCCCAAAGAATAAAGCCGAAAGGAGCGCGGCAGCAGATCGCCTGCCGCAGCGTAAAAAGCCATGATCAAGACCAAACTCGGTATCTCAAATTTCCTTCTTGCCGCGATAATCTATCTGCTCGGCCTGTTTTCAAACACGGTCGCGCTCGTGGTGGCGGTGGGCTACGTGCTCATCCGTGAGGATGACGCTTGGCTGCGCAAGGGCGCGCTGAAGGCGATTATCCTTCATCTGGTCATTCTCGTGCTGCAGTGCGTCGTCGCCTTCATGCCCGATCTGCTCGGGCTGCTCAACAGCTTCCTCAATATCTTCAAGGTAAACGTAAACTTCGGCTTCATCTCCAGCGTGAAAGCCTTCCTCAACAACTCGCTCGACATCCTGCGCACCGTGCTGTTCTTCCTGCTTGCGCTGTTCGCGCTGCTTGGCAAGAATATCCCCATTCCCGTTGTGGAAGGCATGGCGGAGAAGCATTCGAAATAATCGATCCCGTGCATCGCACGCCGCCGGGATGCTTTGCCCGGCGGCGGTTCGCGGCGCCTTGAAACGGAGGATAAAAGCATGAGCAAAAAGATAAGACCGGGAACCTTCACCACCGAGCTCCCGGATGAACAGATACTCTGGCGCGACCGCAAGCGCTGGCTGTTCCTCGGTCTTCCATGGACCTTCACGCGATATGAGCTGACGGAGACCAAGCTGCGCATATCCAAGGGCTTTTTGAAAAGAAACGAGGACGACGTGCTGCTCTACCGCATTTCGGACGTGACCTTCTTTCAGACCCTCGGCGAACGGCTGAACGGGGTCGGCACGCTCTGCGTGATCTCGTCCGACGTTTCGCAGCCCGAGGCGCATATCGTGCACGTCAAAAAGCCGCGCAAGGTGAAGGATCTTCTGATGAAGCTGATCGAGGATGCGCGCAGGGAAAAGGGCGTTTTCGCAAGCGAGCTGGTCGGCGGCGGTGCGCCGCGTCCGCCGGTGGTCAACCCCGCGGATAAGACCGAGCATGAGCATAAGGAACCCGCGCAGGAGCAGGAGCAGCATAAGAGCGAGCATAACGGCGGCGCATAAGCGCCGCACTTGCCGCTGCAAGCCTGCCGTTCGCCAAGCGGGCGCGAAAAAGGGCCGAGCGTCCGAATACGATCGAATCGAGGCCGCCCCTTAATCGGGGGCGGCTTTTTCACGCATTCTTCGCCGCGCCGCACTTCCGCCCGGCTTTTCACGCTCCCTATGCGCCGCGCCGCACTTCCGCTTCGGGCTCGGAATGCTTCGCGCCCTCGCCCGACACTTCCGCGCGGCTCGGCTTGGTGAAGTGAAAGCCAAACCGAAGCCGCATCTCCGCCGGCAAACTCCCAAAGCGCGGCTCGGAGATGCTTTAAATCGCAAAATTATGGCAAAAATATGTATTTATATGAACAAAATTGTGAAATGCATACACAAACGGGTGAAAACGCGCTATAAATTAGCACTCAATGAAAGAGAGTGCTAACAACTGCGCGGAGAACGCATCGACCCGATGGAACGGGGGAGCGCCGATGGCGGCAAGCCCAACAGGCAAGCCCGAACAGGCACGACCCGGACAGGCACGACCCGAACGGGCAAGCCCGAACAGGCACGACCCGGACAGGCACGACCCGGACAGGCACGACCCGGACAGACGCGACCCGGACAGGCACGACCCGGACAGACGCGACCCGGACAGACGCGACCCGGACAGGCAAGCCCGAACAGACGCGACCCGAACAGGCGCGACCCGGACAGGCACGACCATTCCTGGGAGAAGAAAAGGCCGATCGGCGGCTGATATGAAAAAATGGCGGTGCGGAGCGATCCGCATCGCTTTTTCTATGCACTGTAATGAAAAAGCAGCGGTACGAAAACGGCGGGAAAACGCTTGACAAGCATAAAGTAAAGTGCTACAATATATATATCCTACAAAAGTTCAGGAGGTAATCATTATGTTCAAGAATGCTTATGAAGGCATCAAAAAGATCTTCACCGCCGAGATCATCATGCTCATCGCGAGCATCGTGACCTTCGTCGGTGCGATCGTCACCATTACGGCGGATTCCAACGCAGTCAAAGATGCTCTCAACAATCCCAACGAGGCTTCTATAACCGCCGGCGTTGCGATCCTCGGTATAGTTGCGATTGCCTTCGGTATCTGTGCGCTCGTTGCGTTCATCCTCAACCTTGTCGGTCTTGTTAAGGCAAGGAAGGATGATGCAAACTTCAACACTGCGCTTATGCTGACTATTGCCGGAATCGTTGTTTCCATCCTTTCCAGCATCCTCAGCAAAAACGAAAACGTTGTTTCTTTCCTCAACACCGGCGTCGAGCTTGCTTACCTGCTTGCGACCATGTTCATCGTTTACGGCATCGTCAGCCTTGCCAAGCAGCTTAAAAACACCCCTGTTGAGACAAAGGGCAACAGGCTTCTCAAGATAATCGTTATCGTTCAGGGCATTGGCATCGGCGCAAGGCTTCTCGGCGCGATCTTCACCGTTGCAAAGCTCAATCCCGTTATCCCCGGCATCATCGGCATCATCGCCGCGATCCTGACCGTCGTTTACCATCTTATCTACATCTCCCTGCTCTCCGATGCAAAGAAGATGCTTGCTAAGTAAAGGACCACATGACCAAGGGCCGTCCCCACGGACGGTCCTTTTTTATACCCCGAGGATACCGCGATATGTCGGGGGCGGGTTTTGCGCCGGTTTGCAGCGGAAAAGCGGCGGAACCGAACACCCTTTGCGAAACGGATGGATTGTGTCAAAAATATGTACTTTTATAAACAAAGCTGTGAACATCATACACAAATCGAACCAAAAGAGTTATAATGTTAGCACTCAAGGAGAACGAGTGCTAACAACGGCGCGGCGATGTGCGAAGTTGAGAATATCGAAAAACCGAGCCGAAAAGCATAGCTTTCCGATGAATACGTCAAAATAACCTTTTGTGAGGTGATAGATATGAACGCAGAGAAAATGACACAGAAGACGCTTGAAACTTTGAATCAGGCGCAGCGGGTCGCCGAGGAGCGCAGGCATACGCAGGTGGGGCAGATACACGCCCTGTACGCGCTGACGAACGATGCGGACGATCTGAACGCGCAGCTCTTGACCGCAATGGGCGTTAAGCTCGCGGATTTCCGCGCAGCCGTTGAAGCCGAGCTCAAGAAGCAGGCGAGCTACGGCGGCGGGAGCGGCGGGCAGCTCTATATCACGGGCGAGCTGAATTCCGCATTGAACCGCGCCGAGGACGAGGCCAAGGCGATGGGCGACAGCTATATCTCGGTGGAGCACATCATGCTCGGCCTTATCGAGAAGGCGGACGGCGTGCTGAAGCCGCTGTTCAAGCGCTTCAATATCGAAAGAAACGCCTATCTGACCGTGCTGAGGCAGGTGCGCGGCAACACGCGCATAAACAGCGACAACCCCGAGAGCACCTACGACGTGCTCAATAAATACGGGCAGGATCTGACCGAGCTTGCGAAAAAGCAGAAGCTCGACCCCGTTATCGGCAGGGATAACGAGATAAGAAGCGTTATCCGCATTCTTTCGAGGAAAACCAAGAACAACCCCTGCTTGATCGGCGAACCCGGCGTGGGCAAAACGGCCATCGCGGAGGGGCTGGCGCAGAGGATCGTGCGCGGCGACGTGCCGGATAACCTCAAGGACCGCAAGCTCTTCGCGCTCGACATGGGCGCGCTGGTCGCGGGCGCGAAG
>JAFWVQ010000004.1 GCA_017523925.1 Clostridia bacterium | reverse complement strand
GGATTTGAACCCACGGCCTTTTGGTCCCGAACCAAACGCGCTACCAAACTGCGCTACGCCCCGAATGGAGCCAATGAAGGGACTCGAACCCTTGACCCGCGCATTACGAATGCGCTGCTCTACCAACTGAGCCACATTGGCACAAAGCGTATTATAGCATATAGCGGCTCATTTGTCACTATGGAACGAAAAATATATAAGCGCATAAAGGGCCTAAAACTATTGTGCAGGTATATTTTCAAGGCTTCGGAATGAGCAACGATGCGTTCATTGAAGATGCTGTTGCCGCCATATATGAGCGATATGATATTGATAGGGTAAGGAATGCTTTTATCCATGCGGACGGAGGAAAATGGATCGGCAAGCTCGGCGCACATATGCCCAATGCCGTGTTTGTGATGGACGGCTTTCATCTCAAAAAACACTTCAAAAAGCTGCTCTCCCTCGAAGGTGCCGAGCATTACGCAGGGGTCGTAAAGAAAGCGATCAGGCGCAACGATCTTGAAGCTTTAGTTAAATACTGCGATGCAATAAACGAAAAGCAGGACGGCAAAGGCAAGAAAACTCTTTGCGAGATTGTGAACTATTTCACGAATAATTGGGGTTCCGTCGTGGAGCGCATGAGCGGAGAGCATATCGGAAGCTGCACGGAGTGCCTCGTAAGCCATCTGCTTTCGGAGCGCCTTTCCCGAAACCCTCCTGCTTGGAGCAAAGAAGGGCTCGGCAAGATGGCTATGCTTCGCATATTTACGCAAAACGGCGGCAAAGTAACCGCCGAACATATCCGCGTTTCAAGGAGCAAAAAGGAACGCACAAAGGATCACAATGCCTTAAGAACGGGCTTGAGATGTACGGCAAATACGCCGAATAGCAGGCAAACGAAGTTCCCGGCGAATGCCACGCTTGGAGCATCTTTGTCTCTCAACTCAAATAGCTTAAATTTTTGCGGTTAAGTGCAAGAAAACGATGCCGTACTTCATAACCGGGCTCAATGTCAATAGTTGGTGTTGAGCATGCAGAAAGAGTAGTCGTAACCGTACCCGCGGGTCACAGGTTACGACTACTGACAAAGCCCGCGATATAGCGGGTTTTGCCAAATAAAAAGGCGCATAGCTCGTCAAAGCAGCATTCGATCTCCAAAGAAATCTTCAAGCTGGGCATGTATCTTCGCACAATCCTTGCACTTGCCCGTCCAATTGCGGGTGACTTCAATTACGCAAAGGCAGAGCAGCTTCAAAAGCGCGTAGTCATTTGTGAAAAGCATCCTTGTTTTCCGTCACTTTTCTCAACTGCCGATTGAAGTTTTCAATGGCATTAGAGGTGTGGATTATTGTCCGTATCTACTGCGGATGCTTGAAATAGGTCGAAAGCTCAGGCTGATGCGCACGCCAGGATTTGGTTTTCTTGGGGTGTTTGGAGTCCCATTTTGCGGCGAATCCATTGAGCGCATAGAGCTCCGCCTGCTCATCGACTGCACCGCAGATCGGTTTTGCATCGGCAACGAGCACCTTTATGTCATTGTAGGAAACATACTTTGCGCTGTTCCGTATCAGGGTATAATGAAAGCTGTATCTCGGTTTCTTGGCAAACAGCCTTCTTGATTATCCTTCATAGCTGCGTACATGGTAGTGTATGGTATTCTTGGATTACTGAATTACCTTACTGTATGTGCCGTTCACGCGGGCGATAGTAAGCTTTGATTGTAATTCCGGCAGCCGTACGCACGTAATCTTAGGAAGCTCCTGCCACTGCCATACCGAGCGCAGCACGACTCTTCGATCCCTATTGATTTTCCGAATAACAACTTCGGCATCCATGAATAGCATTTCTATGTCGTTACGCATAACATTTTTCTGCGATTTTGGGAGCGGAGCCGGCAGCATTTTTTGCGTTTATAATTCGCGCAAATAAAAGCGCTATCGAAGAATAACGCTGCGCTTGACTGAACAATCGGTGTTTTGCACGTTTGGCAAAATATATTAATTACGCTAGTATGCAAAGCGTTGACTTTTTTGTAAAATATGTTAAACTTATCAGTATATTATTGAACTTGTTGTTTCGTGGGTACTGTTGTTCTGTTTTGTTGTTTTCAAACGGCGCGGCTATTGCAAACGAAAAAACAAACTATTTCTCTTTCGTCCTTTTTACACTGCTAACTTGAAAGGTACAGACTCCTATGAAGAAGCTTATTTCGTTTTTTTTGGCGATTATTTTCGCTGCATGTTTTGCGGTATCAGGCACTGCATTTGCCATACACTCTCGAGCGAGCAAAACCATCGCCATCGTTTTTGATAACTCCGGATCCATGTTCGGAAGCCTCGCCAACCCGATTACGGACTGGTGTCGGGCCACCTATGCCGTTGAGGTGTTTGCTTCGATGATAGATACCGGAGACGAGATCCGCATTTTCCCGATGAATCCTGTCAAGGTGCGTAATAACGACCATGATTACAATAACCCCATCATCATTACCGACCCATCAAACGCAGGAATTGTTCGCGAGATACAGTCGCTTGACTTCATTGCCGGCACTCCCATCGAAAGCATCGAGGCTGCCAAACGCGATCTGAGCAAGCTTTCCGGCGAGAAATGGCTTGTGGTCATAACCGACGGCAACTATTTCCATAAGGATGGCAGTGCTTTGAGCGAAGCTGACACCAAGACCCAGCTCGAAGCTGTACTGAACAGCGTTCCCAACGGAACAAACGCAATGTTTCTAAAGGTCGGCTCAGGAAGTGCCGTCCCCAATATCGGCGAAGGAAATTCATATATTGCTTCGGACAGCAGGGATATTCTGGAGCGATTGACTTCTATGTGCAACAGGATATTCGGCCGAGATGAGCTCCCGCGAGCCAATTTCAACGGACCGAAGGTCAGCTTTGATGTTTCAATGAAAAAGCTTATTATTTTCGCACAGGGCGAGAATATTTCAAACATCACTCTTTCCGGCGGCAAAAAGATCGGCAACGATATTAACACAAAATTCGCCGAATACGGCGGAATACAACAGTATAGCTATGCCGATGATCCATCCACCCCAGATTACTCCGCTTACGTCGGCAAGCCGTTCGGCGTTCCGGACACCTCGCTTCAGGGCACGATATCCACATACGGCGAGCTCGCTTCCGGAGAATACGATCTCAGCTATTCTGGCAATGCAAGCAGCGTTGCCATCTACTACGAGCCGGACGTTGACCTTATAGCAACGATCGTGGATGCTGAGGGCAACGAAATCTCGTCAGGCGAGGATCTGCTCCCGGGCGACTACAGCATAGTGTACGGTCTGTACGATTCGAGAACCGGAAAAAAGACCGACTCATCCCTTCTCGGCAAGACCGATTATAAGGTAAGCTACACATTGAACGGCGAGGAGAAAAGCGTCGAGAGCAGCTCTTCAGGAAGCATTCCGGTCCATCTTGATGCCGGTGATACCTTCGATGCTGAATTTGATGTTACCTACCTAGAAAACTACAGAATACACAAGACCGGCTCGGACTTCGGCTGGCCGCAGTTTGGCTTCACTATTCCCAATTTACCCGGACTGCCCTTTGAGATAAGGATTTCTGGCGGGCAGCAAGCCTACAGGCTTTCCGAGCTCAACAAGGGCGAGCCTTTCATCGCTGAGTTCTTCAGAGACAACGAAAAGCTAAATGGTGACGCGCTGGATAACATCGAGCTGACTGTGGAGGATGCCAACGGCACTGTTTTTCGCATTGAACAAAACGGAGACCGGTTTTTGATAACGCCCGATTATGCGGACCCGAGCCATCCTGAGAAAACGCAATGCGGTACGGTCGTGATGAACGCATATGCTGTTTTGACTGAGCCTAATCACGATCCGGTAAGCGCCGAAGCTTCAGTGACTTTTGAGATTGAAAACGATGTTTTCGGACTCAAGGCAGATATTGAACTGCCGGCTCAGAGGATTACAATATCCGAGCTGCCGGGCAAGCCCATCATCATAGAGCTTAGAATGAGCGGCAACCTTCTTACAAAGACCGAGATGGATGCGCTCGAGTACACTGTCACCATCACTGACAACGGGAAGGCGATCCATTGCGATGTTGAAAAGGACTATGACGCATCCGGACTGATTGTCACAATGAGCAACGAAGGTGTTTCTAAGGGCGATTACAGCGTTATCGTGGACGCGACCACAAGAAACAGCCTTGGGGAGGAAACTCGCTCGACTGATAAGGAACTTCTCAAGGTTCGCCTTTTGCCAACTTGGCTGATACTGGCAATAATCGGCGCCGCTTTGGCGGCTGTTGCGGCACTGCTCTGGTTTATCTTGAGCAGAAAGATGCTGCCCAAGTCGATAACTGTTGTCAGACACACGCCTACGTCCATAACCATTAATGGGCGCCCGGTCAACGGTGATCTGCAGGTAGGCTACAATTCAAAGGGCAGGAAGACGACAATGCTTTCGATAACGTCTCCTATCAACAGCATTGGTCAGAATGCCGGAGTGACCTTCAATATCACCATTGGCGTAAAAGCAACAACGACGCGGTTTGAGATTTTAAAGGCGCGATTGTTGCATAAGGGAAACGTAACGGTTAGGTGCGAAAGCGTGACTCCGAGCACCCAGATCTTCAACGGAATGATCGGCGGAGCTATGTTCAAGGGTATGCCGCCATATACTCCCGATCCATGCCAAGGGGATGTCAGACTAGCGGGCGGGCAGCTGATGACCCTTTCCGCAACGTGTAACAGACGCGCTCTTAATATGATTCTTGATGTAATAATCAAGCCTTAACGAATATTGCAAAAAAATCCAATAAGTCTTTCAGGAGGAAACAAATGCAAGTTAGAATCAAAGCCAATGAAGTCGACACCCTGACGCTCTTTGTGGGCGTTGGCGGCACAGGATCCAAGATCGTTAAAAAGGTTGCTGAGATGTGCAGACCGGGTGAAACCAACAACGTCAATTTTGTCTGCCTGGACACCAATGCAAACGATCTGAGCTACATCGAGAGCAATAACAAGATCAAGATCTATTCCGTTCAGACATCCACTACACAAACGGTGGGCGACTATCTGAACTACGATTCTGACGCTCTCCACAACTGGTTCCCCAAAAACGCGGTAATGTACGATAAGAACGTTTCCGTGGGCGCAGGTCAGGTAAGGGCTATTTCAAGGCTTGCCTTGAATTCGGCCATCAAGACCGGTAAGCTCAACCCTTTGCACGATGCTATCGACGACCTTTTCCGCAAGGACGGAAGGAAGCTTAAGACCTATTTCAGGGTCGCGCTCGTTTCGACTGCTTCCGGCGGTACCGGCTCGGGCATTGTGCTTCCGCTGTCGATGTACATTCGCGATTACATCAACAGCAAGTATCCGTTGACAGCTCCGTGGATCCGCACGATGCTGCTGCTTCCCGAGACCCTTGATTCCGTCATCGAATCCCACATCGAGAAGGAAAGCCAGAGGCGCAATGCGTATGCGACGGTTAAGGAGATCAACGCATTCATGATGAAGGGCTCCGGTTTCTGCAATATCGAGGGTCCGCTCGATCGCTACAGTAATCTGCATATCGAGGTTCCGGTACCCGGTACAGGCGTTCTCAAACCGCTCGCGCTGCTTCCCTGTGATTTCTGCTTCCTGTTCGACGGCCAAAACTCCGAGGACAACACGATGGTCAATCTCGATCAGTACATAGAGCAGGCTGCGCATGCGCTTTATGAGCAGAACATCGGCCCCATGCAGCTGGACTCCGGATCGATAGAGGATAATATCATAAAGGAGATCGCCGATGATCGCGACAAGAGCGGCAATGAAGAGGACCTCGACAAGAGTCCGTATATCTCAAAGCCGATAACGGGCAACCGAGGACGAAGCCGCTTCGGCGGGATCGGCGCGAGCATTCTGCGCTATCCGTATGAAAGCGTGGTCGAATACATTGCCTATGCATGGGCATGCAATAATATCACCGGCGAAACCGGTTCTGTGAACTGGGGCATGTACGATAAGGAGTATGAGATCAAGAAGGCTGAGGCGCGCAGAAGAGGGCTTCCGAAGGAGAATACCCCGACAAGGGAAAGGGTTTATATCGATTCCCTGATTTCCGGAAAGGACAACTTCTCAACCGATTTGCGTTATCAGTTTGTGGGCGACAATTACTCGGAAACGCTTGACAACTATATCCTCTCATTTGAAAATGAGATAGTCCGCTTTGTTGAAAGCGCCAACAGTGTCGTCAATGCCATAAACGGCGTAAGCCACCTCGCCTCTGCAATTAACTACGCTGATGATACTAACAGAGGCAAAGCAAGAAGCAATCTCGGCTATCTTAGAACCTATCTTGATGCGGTGGAAAGGACCGCCGCGTCAACATCGCGCACTGCCTCCGAGGCAATCTTCAGAAACGCGCGTCATCCACAGGAGGAGAAGGATCCATTCACTCTTGAGGCCTACCTTAAGAACAATCTCAGCGAGTTCTGTCATCCCAATGCAGCAAGATTCTACCTTTATCTTTTGCAGATGGAGATCGCAGAGAAGATCCCCGCTCTCGAGGCCGAGAGGAACAGCGCTCGCCAGTCGCTTGAAATGTACTCGCCGCAGGCAGTTCAACCCTCCGTCTATGACTGGAGCAAAACAAAGGGGAACGAGGAAAAGAACATTGATGAGTTTTGCGGCGTAGAGGCCGGTTTGAATGGTAAGTATGTTGAGGAATACTATAGTAAGCTCAATGGCTTCTTTACTGGATACTATTTTGCTATCAAGGAGTATTCCGATAAGTCCGCTCTGCTCGAGGCCTACAAGATCGCGATCGACTATATAAGGGATCTCAGCGCAGGCTTTGAGAAGTTCTACAAGACCTTCGATGAAAAGGCCAGCGCGCTTCACAGGAGGATGGAGGACCTTGCCGATGGACTCAGGTTCAAGAAGGGCGATTCCATAATGAATGTCTGTGCTTCGCGTCCGATCCTGGATGAGTTTGTTCGCACAACGAGCGCACTGAGTGATTTCGGAGCAATGCTCAATTCCGAGCTCAATGCAGCGATCTATGTTGCTGTCAGAGACAACGCTGCTTTTGAGCGCGCGACCCGCAATATGCCTGTCGTTGAGGAGGATCTGCGCAAGGATGTGTTTGACGACATAATTCTCGGATACTTTAAGAAGACAGTGACCGAAACTTGTGAACTCATCAAGCTCAATATCATCGAAGCGATCGCCATGGAATTGCGCATCAATAGAAGGCTCAGCGCCAGGGAGGCACTGGATGAGGAATCAAGAGGCGAGCAGGAATACGATTCCATAACTCCGAAGGAGTTTGAATCCTACATCAAGGAGAAGCTCGGCGTGGGTCTGCGTCTTGCTGCGCCCGGTATTCAGAGCATCACTAACGAGGAACCTCGTGGCATCAAGTGCTGCGCCTATCATCGCTCGCTGAGTGACATGCGCGCTTATCGCGTGAATGAGCTGTTCAGCATCAGCAGTCAGCGCCCCGTGGATTCGATCTCGCCCTATGAGGTGCACTTCTTCCACGCGATGTATAACATCACTCCGGACAAGCTCAAGAAGTTTGCCGCAGAGATAACCACTGAAACGGGAAAGAAGGCTGCCGGTCTATATCACAATGCATATATGTCCTACAGCAAGAGCATCGGTCCCGATTCCACCAAGAACGCCATGATCTCCACGCATATCGACAAGCGTTGGGACTCCATCGCCGTCATGCCGGAGCTCGACTTCGTCTACCTTTCCGATCAGATGATGCGCATCCATCAGGCGATGGTATATGCGCTCGTTCACAGGGCGATCAGACTCAGAAAGATCTCTCCGACTGCAAGCGATAAGCAGGTCTATCGCTATGAGAACACCGATGAGCGCTTTGTGGATCTTGTGGTCTCAAACGGCACCAAGTGTGATGAATTCTACGAGATCCTCGACTCGCTGTATATAGATGCGGCGGTTGTTGACAACATCGAGAAGCTTAAGAAGAAGAGACGCAGGAAGAATGAGATAAGCAATTCGAACTACGACAAAACGGTCTTCTACAGCGACCTGGAGCAGTTCACTCTTTCCAACAAACACGATGGAATAGCAAGTCTCTTTGAGATCCCACTGGTTTACTATAACTCATTGCCGAACAGCATGAGGTATGACAGCGAGATCAGTGCCCTGATCGATGCAGTCATAAAGACCTTTGAGGATGAGATCAAGAGATGGGAGAAGCTCGAGGACGTTCCGTTCCTGCTCTGCAACGAGCTTGAGAAGCACTTCAAGCTTCTGCTCAATAACTATGTGGAGCATGAGCCGCTTCACAAAGGTACCCAGCCTCAGGACAACCCTGTTCTGGATATGGTTTATAGGAAGATCAAGAACGTGTTCAACTGCGATCCCGAGCCAGATTGCATGGATGAGAGGCTCAAGGAAATGAAGGCGCTTCTCGGTAATGAGCTTAAGATCGATCAGAGCTCGCAAAGCTCAGTCAATTGATTTCATTCGTTTCCCATACTCAAATAAGCTTGTTTTGCATCCCGGCCCGCCCCAACGGGCCGGGATGAGCGGAGGGCGAATATATGTTAACTGTGCTGATAGCGGATAAAAATTGCCTCGAACGCATTGAAGAGTTTTCGAGGTTTTTAAGCCCGCTTATTGATAAAACCAAGATTGCATTTTGTGAGTGGCATCCGTACGCAAACAGTTTTGAAACAGCTGTGCCCAGTTTGGCGCAAACCGTTAATAAGCATGATCGTTGGAGAGCATTGATTATTACAGGTGACGATAGCATTCATAAAAAGAACCCTTTTGACACCGTGGGACGCACGTGGCCCGATAAGCAAAGCTTTCTTGCTGAGGTAACCATTCAAAAAAGCGGGGATGATGAGGCGGATTACGCAGCCTATAAGAAGGCATTGGACGAAAAAACGGACGAATACTATAATATCGTCCGCAAAGCGAAATTCGAAGCCTTTGAGCTTGCTGCCAAGCAGCCGCTTACTCGGTTGGTCACGTATTTATGCCGCCCCCCCATGGTATCCGCAGGTATAACCGATGCCGCCGATGACCCAGAGTTTAACGAATACCAGTTGGAACATGCTCGCAAGCAAATGCTCCGTGAAGCCATAATCAATGGAGAAAAGATCAGCATTTCCCTGCCATCGGAGCTGATATGCATAGCTAAGAGGACGTGCAATAACAACGAGTATGATATTCCGGTGTCATGGGTCCCGCATGTCGATCACGAATACTCCAAGTTCGGCGATAGGAATATGTACTTCGATGAAATGCTGTACTTCGTGTACGATATTCTTCCGAGGAACCATAGAAAATACAGGCAGGACTTTGTAAAGTTCATCTCAACAGTTTTGATTATCGCTCAGAACGAGCTGCCAAAGGGCGCCGTTCGTACACATAGGGTGTATTTGCTCAAATGCGAAAATGATGAGCAGGCGCTGAAGGATATGCTGTCATACTATAACGGCAAGCTGAGCGTTACGATAGCATCGCTAGAACGCTCGATCAATGAGCTGTCTTCGACCCAAAAAACCGTTATTTCAGATAGTGAAGCCAATGCTATCTTCTGTTCCGGGATCACGGTGCCGGTTACAATGGATCAAAGCATAGATACGCGAGAGCTTTACGCGAATAAGAAGGCCTATGGCCTTTCACAGGACTGCCCCAACGATGAGTACAATACGTGGGCAGGCCAGTTTGAGGCATCGCGCAGGACGCTTCGCCATATGCTGAAGCAGCCACGCCGCGCCGTAAAGGTTGCTGTTTCTAGCTTCAAGGAGCTTTCCGTTGCTGAAACAGAAAAAGCGATGCTCATCAATGAGTTCCAACTCGAGGATCTTGAAGAGCATATCGCTGCGGAGGAGCTCAGCATGATAGAAACGGAGACAAGCGACATCTTCGATTCCGAGGGCATTGAGAAGGAAATGCACGTCTTCGATAAAAAGGTTCGCAGAAAGATCGATACTCGAATGAAAAAAGTTACCACACTATTGGTCGGCTTTGCAGCTATCGTACTTCTGGCCGTTGGCTTTCTCCCTTTGTTTTTCGGAAATCTCGCTGAAAAGAACAGCATTATCGCATCCATACTGCTGATATTGGCTTCTGTGCTATTGATGTTCATCACGCTATATATTGCGCTTTTCTTCCTTAGAGGCGGGCTGACAAAGCTTATCAATGTGTTTAATGCCTATATGGGATTGGTGGATAACACCATTAACAGCGCGCTTGATGCATACTCAAGGTATCTGAGCCATGCATGCAACGTTATGCGCGGATACTCGGTGCTTGATTACATACAAAACAATGAATCGCCAGTAAATAGGAAGATCAGAGTTTTGATGAAGCACATCGACGATATTCGTATGGTCAGGGCGGAGATGCAGGATATTTTCGGGGAATACGATTCAGCTCAATGCGATGTGGATGAGGATGACATCTTCGATTACGATTATCAGCGCGCTGTCGACTACGAATACCCTGTTCCTTTCAACAAAAGTAATGAACGCACGATCGAGTTTCTACAATCTGGAAGCAGAGTGAACGTGCCTATCGATCATATTCTCTGCATATCAATGAGAAGGGAAGAGCTGTATGACCAATAAACTGCTTACCTTGCTAAGATTCCTGATTGCATTGACGCCGTTTATTATACTTGCAATTTGGAATTTTAAAACGAACTTGAAAAAGAAGATTCGCAGCAGGCAGCTTCCTATGCCGCTGCTTGCCTTCATTTATTGTATAGTTATTCTTATCCTTCTAAATCGCTTGAATGGCATCATAGAAGGGGTCATCTTAGGCTTGCCGCAATTTTTCGCAAATGCAGCCGATTGGTTCAGATCGATACTTAACGGAAACATCGCCTTTATAGGAGGTGCTTTTGACTGGCTTTCAAATTTAGTATCATCAATCATCCGCAGGTTTAACATGTTCTATCTGGTGTTTTTTGCGGAAAACGCCCTGATTATTTTTGTGCATATCCTGCTGAAACGGCTGATGATCGACTTTATCGGCTGGATCTTCTCAAAGATTACTTCACTTCACGAGGCTATTGCAAGCCGGTTCTACGAGTATGATAGCGAGGATGATGCATGGTTTGTTAAGCGCAATTTTGCCCAAGCCAGAACATTTTTGAAAACAGCTTATATTGCTTCGATAGTCATAGCGTGCTTGGTTGTGTATGCCGGCTTCATGCTTTATCGCCGCGGCTGGCTCACCACTGTGTTTCTGCCCGTATTCAGCGTAATAATTATAGGGGAGATTTTCTTTGCCATTGACGGCCTTACAAAGAACGAGGCCGAGCAGCTTAAAACTCCTGATCAACCCATTGAGGACGAGGTTTGCGACTATCATCTTATTCGGCCGGAGCTCAAGCGTTTGTTCGAAGATAAACTCAATGCCGATGATATGACTGTTGCCCAGGAGGATGAAGCCGCCCCGGATGCTTCCAAGAGCGTGGCCGACATGATGGAAGATGAGCGCACGATGATCGAGGCTTACGGCGTATTTATGAATGGTAAGCAGAGCAAAGGGCTTGAGATTGATTTGAATTATCTTAATTCCGGTCGCGATCTATTGCTTGGCAAGAGCATTCTTTTTAACAATCCGTTCTACTACGATTTGATCCCATATGCCTTTTATGCAATGAATCGCAATCTGTTGAAGCATCGAAAGGCATTGATAGTGCTTGGAAGGCATGAGATTGAGGACGAAATAGCCGAATGGGTTCGCTGTGGCTTGCAGGCCGTCAACAACATACCGTTTCTTTGGAATATTGGGGTATTATCTGCAGAGGAAAACGATTTTGATATAGGTATTGTAACGCGCTCAAAGGTGCACGACCTAGGCATGCATGAAAAGAACGTTGAGTTTTTTGCTTCGGTCGGATACGTTGTACTTATCGAGCCTTCAAGACTATTGACGACTGCTCAGCTCGGCCTCAATTCCATCATCCGTTGCTGCAGGGCTCGCTCAAATGACATCACTTATTGTTCGGTAGATAAGAACTGCGATGGCCTGCTTGATGCATTGTCGCATATCCTAATGAAGAGTTTGACCGAGGTATCCGCGACGAATCACCATAGCGGTGTTTCAACCTATATGAGCTGGTCGCCCGATGATACCCATCTCATTCACCGTATGCTGCCGAACGTTGCAAGATACCTCGGCTTCGGAACTGAGCTTTCATTCGTAGGTCTTCGCAACAATGCTAAAGTCACACATTGGTATGGCGGCGATGCCTTCCCGGTTATGGATCAGAAGTGGATTGCAGGACAATACTATTATGATCTGCTCAAATATGCAAAGCTTCCTATTACGCAGGATGAAATGAGCGCACGCTTCAAGGCGTCTGCGAGTATGTGGAGCGCTAGGATAGGCAAGTATCAGTATTTGGTGGTCGAGGACGAATCAAATAACCTGTTTGAGGTGCGAAGGAATTATTCGACCCGCGCCACAAAGCAGGGCTTTGTGAATGTTATTTCGCCAGAGTATTTACTTAAGGATTATATGGTGGATAACAGCGGCATCTTTATAACTGATGCCAAGGCTATTCCATGTATCGTTGCGGATTATGCTCATACCGTGCGCAACGTTACTCTTAGGCTTTGCCTGCGGCTTTGCACAGGATATCTTAAAGAGTCGGAGATCAAACGAGAGCTGATGCTCATCAATATCGACGCAGAGGATCCCGTTGCGGCGTTCTGGCATGAGCTGTGTTTGAATTACTCGCCGAGTGGAATTCCGAAGGATGCAGATGGAAATGAGCTTCTGATAACCGAACAAAAAGGAATCAAGAAGGTGTTCACATCCGAGATAATCGTTTGCAAGCGCTGCTATGACAGCACGCTGGGTGCGATGATAAACACTTACTCGATCTGCGATGAGTTGTTTGCGGCATTGTTTGTAAGCGATCTTCAGAGTGCCAGCTATATAGCAGAAGATGAGAACGGGGAGAACCTGTATTTGGGCACCGAGCTAAATGGCCACATCTTTCAGAAGTATTGCCCGGGTCAGTTCTTTACTTTCAACGGCAAATACTATGAGATGCTTCGCGTAACGGGCGACGGCAACGTTATTGTTCGCCGCGCCGCAGATCATATCAACGGAAGACCTGGATACCGTCAGGTCAGGGAGTACGCGCTTTCAAATCTGCGCGCTTCTGATACGATGGGCGACATCATGGACGTTTCCGGCATGCGCGTTGAAAAGGTATTTGGCGATATAACCGTCGATACGCCAGCGTACTGGGAACTGCCAAAATATAATGATTTCGTCAAGGGCAAGAGTGTAATGGTAAACGGCATTCCGCAAAGGACTTATCATAACAAGCAACTGCTTAAGATAACGCTTCCCGATATAGAAGGCATGGATGGAAGCATCATCAAAACGCTAGCGGTGCTTGTCAACGAGGTGTTCAGAACACTCTTTGCCGAGAACGCGGATTACATTGTTGCCGTAACGCCGGGAAAAGCCGAAATCCCCGGAACCTTTTCCTTGGATTGCAAATGTGAAGACAGCAACTGCATCTATATCATAGAAGACAGTCAGCTTGATATCGGCCTTCTCGAATCCTGCAGCAGAAATATCAAACGAATACTGTTCACTGCATGCGATTACCTGGATTGGCATATTGAAAAGTTTGAAAAAAGCATAAACACGCCTTCGGATGAACCGCAGGGTGGATTAGTGCCAGCAGAAGATGACCCGAATGCGGCGGATCCAAACGAGGAAAAGAAAAAGAAGGGTATATTCGGTTTCTTGAAGCGTTTCTGGGAATGGCTCAAGAGGTTGTTTAGAAAGCTGTTTGGAAGAAAGAAAAAGGACGAGCCGCCCGCGGGTCCTGTTGGCGAGCCTGTGAGCGACGGAACAGACGGCGAGCCTGCGAGCGACGGAACAGATGGCGAGCCTTGGCAGGATCCTACGGATAAAGGCGGAACGGCTTCTGATGATGGTTCGGCAAGTGAACATGAAACGGATGCGGATTCAGCTGGCGATGCAGACGGTCAAGGAATTCTCGAATCCGATCCTGATAGCTCTGCTGAAGGAAAAGCGCTTTCTTCCAGGTCGCAAATGCTGTTCAGTGCCGCGCTCGGCATGTCATCGGCACAATCGCCTGAAACTCGTGCTTCATCATCCGATGAGGGTGAGCTGGGTATTCCGACCGACAAAGGTATATCGGGTGACGATGATCTCGAGTTTGAACCGGATAATGCGGTTGATGGCGGCTCGAGTTTTGAGCTGAAACGCAAGCCTTACCATGAGCGTTGCTATTTGCTCTACGGAGGCACAGATTATCCTGCAGGCCTGAATTTAACGGGTGCACTGAACTACCTCAAGGCTCTTGGCTTTGCTAATGGTGAGCTCGAGCAGGCAAGGAAGGGAAGAAGTATCGCGCAGCTGATCGAGAGCGGATATACAGGCGATCAGGGCGGGATACGTTGTTGCGACTTTTGCGGCACTCGTATAGTAGGAACGGACTACGAGCGGCTTGCGGATGGAAGGGAACGCTGCAGAAACTGTAGCCGAACCACCATCAAATCGCTCAATGAGTTCAAGAAGATGTTTAACGATGTTCGTGAAAACATGAGGCTGTTTTTCGGCGCAGAGATAACAGTACCAATTGAGGTGAAGATGGTCAACGCGAAGAAAATCAACAAGATCAGCAAAAGGCGCTTTGTGCCGACTGCGGGTTTTAATCCGAGGATTCTTGGGTATGCGCAGCAGATCGGAAACAAGTTTAAGCTGTATGTTGAGAACGGAGCACCGCGATACAGCAGCATCATGACCATGACTCATGAGCTGACACATATTTGGCAGTATGAGCACTGGGATCGCGATCAGATCGCTAAAAGGTACGGAAAAGATCATGAGTTAGAAATATATGAGGGCATGGCGACGTGGACCGAGATCCAGTATGCCTTCTATATTGGAGAGACTGAGGTTGCGGCAAGGACGGCGATAGCAGATCGACATAGAGATGATGAATATGGAAGAGGGTTTGTGATGTTTGAAGCAGTTTATCCCTTGACTGAATCCACATCCGTAAGCATGGGCAAAAATCCGTTCAGCAACGATAAAAAGCCGATCTAACAGCTCTTCACCATATTTTGTGTTTACACAACACGGCATTGAATGTTGGCTTAGTTGGTGTTGAGCATGCAGAATAGCGTTTTCATAACCTGTGACCCGCGGGTCACAGGTTATTTTTCGTTTACGATGAGAAACTATGGCGCAATATCTTGCGCAGATTCAGAAGCTGCATAGTCAGCGGATAAAAAGATAGACATAGTTCTGACCGATCGGTAAAATAAAGCTGCCACAGCAGAACATACCGAGAGGTCAGAACTATGCCTGATAACATTGTACAACTAATCATGGAATTAACCCATAAGGGGTTTTCCTCCTTTGCTGCCTGCTTTTCGTTTATTGCATCGCAGTATTTACAAAAGCTTCAAGGTCATTGCTCTTGATTACTTTCTATACAGCCGCGGCGTAATTCCAGGCTCCTTCGAGGGCGAACAGCTTTTTGAGGTGTTTTTTGAGATGGAAGCCGCCGACCTCAAACACGGCATTGAGCATTAGTGCTCCGAGCCTGCCTATCCATCTTTCGCCGTCCGCATGGCTAAACACATTCTTTACCCTATCCATGACATATTGCTCATATACGGCGGCAACAACATTTTTAATGGACACATAACTGCTCATTCCGGAGCCTTGAATAGGTTCTGCTGTAATGCGGATCGCATATACGGTTGTAAATGTTCTCGGAGCATTTCGACCCTTGACCGTCAAGCCGTCAGGCTTTCTCTCTTTCTTTGATGCCAACACAGCATTATCCATCCCACTGATGGCAGAGTATAAAAGCTTCACGATTCCTTCAACGATATTTTCAAGCAGTGTTTCAACTGTCCGGTATTTGAAAGTCGTTTTCTTCGATAGTACTTATATTACCGCTGCCAATTCGATTGCTGCTTGTGTTATAATACGCCCCCTAACGAGGCGCATCGACCGTCAATGCCCGATCTCTTTCAGCGTCAAAGTCCCATGGCCGTGCGCAGTATCCGTATCGCGTCCGCAATATTGACGCTTCCGTTGTTGTCCGCGTCGGCATTGATAAGATTGATGGACTCTGCGCCGATCAGCCCCATGGCATAGCGCATCGTCAGCACCGCGTCCGCGATGTTCACGCTGCCGCTTCCGTCCGCATCGCCGGGAAGCAGGGGGGCGGCGGGGGTGAAGCGCGCGGTAAGCTCGGTGTACTCCGTGTTCCAGATCACGATATAGGGCGAGGCGGTGATGAATGCGCCGCTTTGATCGAACCAGCCGACGAAAACCGAGCCCTCGTCCGCACGCGCGGAAACGAAGCCCTCGCTGTACGGAACGGAGCAGTGATAGCCGAAGCTGCCGCCGCCCTCGGCGCGCACGGTGTCGGCGCAGAGCCGTGAGTTGAGCTTGAGATGGGTGAAGGCGTTGCCCGCGCCGTTCAGCTCGCTAAGCGCGGTGTTTGAAGAAACGTCGAGCGAAGCGATGCGGTTGTTCATGCAGTCGATAAGCGTTATGACCGTGTTGGAGCCGAGTTCGAGCTCAGTAAGCGCGTTGTTTGCGGCAAAGAGCTTGTTAAGCTTCGTGTTCGCGGAAAGATCGAGGCGCTCGAGCCGGTTTTCGGGGCACCAGAGCATGGTCAGCTCCGGATTAGAGGAAAGATCGAGCTCCGTCAGCAGGTTTTCGCCGCAGCTCAGCGCGTCAAGCCCGCGCTGATTCGAAAGATCGAGCTCGCTGAGAAGATTGCCGTTGCAGGCAAGCGCATGGAGCAGAGGATTGTTCGAAAGATCGAGCTCAACAAGCCCGTTTCTGTCGCACCAAAGCTGATACAGCAGCGGATTCTCGGAAACGTCGATCGAGCCGAGCCCGTTTCTATCGCAGTAAAGCTCGCGCAGCGCGCCGCAGCCGTGCGTGTTTATGGCGGTGAGGCGGTTGCCGGTCGCCTCAATGTATTCAAGCGCGGGACAATCCGCAAGATCGAGCACGCCCACCGCGTCCAGCCACGCCACGTCGATGCGCCAAAGCCTGAACTCGCCGTCCACCGTGATCCAGTGCACGTGCACGAAGATATCGTTGAGCTCGTCTATGCTTATCCAGGTGTTCGGATCGCCGGGATCGTAGCCGGGGTCCATGCGCAGGCCGTTCTTGAGCCCGTTTTCGTCGGTCGTTTCAAAAAACGAAACGCAGGCGTTGTAATCGTGCTCGTTGAAGCCTGCGGGCACGGTCCAACTCGGCTGAACGCTCCGCGCATGAACTGCGGCCGGAGCGGACAGCGCAAAAAGTGCCGAGAAAACGAGCAAGAGCGCAAGCGCGCCGATCGTATTAAGCTTTTTCATCGAATAAACTCCTTTGTATTCATTATCTTTTATCTAATACTTTGATCCTTTATACCCTTTGCCGCATTCGCGTCCGCGGTCATTCTTGGGTGCTTTCGATCATACCTGTTTCCGCGTGGGTCGGGGTTGCGGCATTCCAGATGAAGCGTACAAGCTCCGCCGCCTTGCCGAACCCGAAGATCGAATAGCGGCGAAGTCTCAGCGGCAGGTCTTTCTTGTTCTTGCTAAGCTTTTTGCACAGCTCATCGGGGCAGTAGAGCAGCACTTCGCCCTGCTTGCGGCCCTCGTTGATCTCGCTGATGAAGGTGGTGTATTCATCCTTGACCCAGCTTGATTTGAGATGATCGATCTCGGAAAACACGATAACGAGTATTCTTGCTTTGTCGAGGGAATCGAAAATGCTCTCGGCATAGTCAGCTTTGCCGAGCCCGTCGAGCTCGTTTCGATCGAGGAAAACGCTGAGCGGCCGCCTGCGCCTGCGAAGGCGGTAGTACAGCTCCTCCGCGTGCTCGAGATCCTCGCTCTTGTGGCTTATGAACACGTCGTAATGCCCGGAGTTTCGCGCATCCACGCCGAGCAGCCCGCAAAGCGCAAGCTCCTCGTTCGTAGGCGCGGCATCCTGTGCATCCATGAGCGCGCTGCGCTGTTCGGCGCGATCGAAGAATTCCCTTGCGCCTTCGGTGAGCTCGGGCTCTTTTTCAAGGCCGGCTTCGCGCAGAAATTCGTTTATCCGCTCCTCGAAAACGCCGAGAAAACTTGCAAAATAGGGCTGCTGCGCCTTATCAAGCCCTTCCATCGCTTTATAAAGCGATTTGAAGCTCTCTATCTGCGCTTTCGCGGTTTCGATGAGCAGCCTGCGGCTTTCATCGCCGAGCATTGCGCCTTCCTGCTCGTCCGAAGGCTTGGCAGGCTTGAACAGCTCTGGATCGGGGATGCCCGCGCGCTCGTTGTAGCAGTCGAGTATCAGCCGGGCTCTATCTCCATCCCTGAGAATGGGATCGTTTGCGGAAACGTTAACGAACGATTGTAGCGCCATGAAGCGCCCAAGATAGTCGCGGTGGCGTGAGAACAGCTCTTTGTAGCCGTCTTTGACGATAAAGTCAAGCTTATCAAGCGAGCCTTTATCGGGCCTCTCACCGTTCTCACGCCCGCAGAGTATGCGCCAGTTTCGGAGATATTGCTTATACTCATCCTCCCTCGCCTTCTCGGCGGAGTTGGACTGAAGCCTTTGCGCGGCGATCAGCGCCGCATGAGCCTCCGCAAGCAGGATGCCGATCCTGACACGCAGCGCGAAAAGGTAGACCCTGTATTTTTCATATTTTTCGGCGCCGCCGTCCGATCCGTCCCCACCGTGCATGAACGCGGGGGAGTGATCGAGCTCCGCAAGCATCTTAAGTATCTCCTTAGAGGCATTGTCATAGTATTTGTTTTCATTGCTGCACCAGTCAACGCCCGAAAACAGCTCGGAGCGTTTGCACATGAATCCATACAGTTCATCATACAGATTCACAAGCTTTTCGCATTTATCTTCATCGTCGATGCGCTCGCACAGATCCTGCAGCACGAGATCGACGCAACGATATCTTTGGGAGACCGAATTGGCTTTATCATCAACGATGCGCCTGCTGTCCTCGATCTTATTGCGGATGCAGCCGTCTATGTATCCGCGAAGCCGCTTGATGAAATTGCTCGCATCGATCGGGAGAGGTTTTGCGCAATCGGGAGCGAACTCCTTGGAACAGCCCGCCTTGCCCTCCAAAATGAGCCAGCCGGAGACCCTCTTGGAGATTTTATCCTTGCGATCGAATCTGCCTTCTTTCAGATCGTCGATCTTCCTTTTGATGAATTCGTACCCGGCGCCGCCTGCGCTCGGCTTATAACCCTCGGGAACGAAAACGCAGCCGATATAGTTCTTCCTTTTGCCATAGATGAATTTATGCGCATTTTCCTCGTCGCCTTTGTTTTTGTACTTAAGACGATCCCAATCAAGCTCGTTGATATTGATCGCCGAAATATTCTCATTGTCAAGATTGTTTATCAGATCCTTGACCTCGGGCTCGCTGCGCGAATCGTTGAAGATCACCAGTATCGCCTTTTCCCTCATGCTTTTTCCTCCGTTTCGTTCGTTTCGTAGGTTCCAAAGCCACCTGCGGCCGAGGCGAGAAGCCGGAACGCCGCTTCGAGCTGCCTGTCGTTTTTGCAGCGGATGAATTTTTCGGGATACCGCTTTGCCAGTCGTTCGTATTTCGCCTTTGTCTCGCGCGTTCTGCCGTCATGCAGTATCCACTTGATAAACTCAAGGTCGATCTTCTCTTCGCATCCCACGGTCATGCTTGCGCGGCTCTTTCCCTTGTATTTGAAGTATCTTTTATATGCCCGCACGAGGCAGCGAAGGGCGGGGTAATCGAGAAAGATTATCCTGTCCGCCTCCTCCATGCGCCGCTCATAGGAAAGCTTGGTATAGTTCCCGTCGATCACCCAGCCTTGAACCGAGTTTTTATCAAGAAAGCCGGCAACCATCGCCATGCGCTCGTCCATATCCCGCGTTTTCCAGCCGGGCAGCCAATGCACGGTGTCGAGGTGCAGCACGGGCAGCTCGAGCGCCTCGCCGAGCCTCCCCGCAAGCGTGCTCTTTCCCGAGCCGCTGTAACCGATAACGGCTATCTTCATTCCATACCCCCCTGAAAATTCAAGAAATTTGGCAGAAATTTCCACCTCAACTATTCACTATTCACTATTCAATATTCACTAAATCAGATCAGCCCCATCGCTTTAAGCAGCAGCATCAGAAGCGGCACAAGCACGAAGCAGCCGAGCGTGGTGAGGCTCATTCCGCCCGCAACGAAGCTCTCGTCCGCATCGTGCGCGGCGGCAAGCACCACCGCCTGAGTCATAACGGGCATTGCGGATTCCACCACCAGCACGCCCGAGGGCATCCCGCCGAAGCCGAAAAGCTTGCAGAGTGCAAGCATCACGAGCGGCGCGGCGATGAAGCGCATCAGCATCACGGCGATCATATGCCTGTCGGGCTTCATGCTCCTGATTCCGTATTCATACAGCGCGTAGCCGATATAGAAAAGCGCGATCGGCGTTACGATATTGCCCATGTACCCCGAAAGCTTGATCACGGGTTCGGGCATCTTTACGCCCAAAGCGAGCAGGGGAAGGGAGATCGCAAGCGCAACGAGCGGCGGCGAAACCAGCTTTTTAAGGTTCCTAAACAGTCCCTTTTCATGGCTCTCGCCCTCGCCGCTTCGGCTGATAAGGTAGTTGCCCACCGTCCAAAAAAGCGTTGTGTTCACAATATAAAAGCACATCACGAACGGAACGGCAGCGTCTCCGAAAAGCCCCGTGTTCATCGGAAGTCCAACGAAGATGGAGTTTGAAAACGCACACATTGTGATAAACCCGCCGCGCCGCCGTGCATCGGGCTTAAGGACCTTTGCGAGCAGTATGCCGAGCACGAGCGTTATCATCATCGAAACAGCGGGCAGAAGAAACAGCAGCGCAGGCCTGTCCAAAGAAGCAAGGTCGAGATTGCCGAACACGTTGTTCACAACGAGCGCGGGCATGCCCGCCGAGATGATAAGCTTTATCATCAGCCCCTTGTGCTCTTTTTTGATATAGCCGAGCTTTCCGAAAAGAAAGCCCACGCCGACCATGAACATCACGATCAGCACGGCGGATAGGGAATGGAGAGTTATTTCAAGCATAGTAAAAGAATTCAATAAAAAGTCGTTTGGTCGTTTGGAGAAGCGCTGAAGCTTTTATTAACCGAAAGCCGCATCACAACAGCCGTTTCAGCTCCGCAAGGAGTCGTTCCTTCATCGCCGTTAATTCGGTATCCGATGGGCGATTATCATCGCTGTACATTTTATCCATAGGATACCACCATACGGGGCCTTTTCCGTTGCTGCCATAATCGCCGAGATCTCCGGTTTTTCTTGGAAACAGATGCCAATGCAGGTGCGTTTCTCCGTTGCCCAACAGCTCATAATTCATTTTTTCGGCGTTAAATGCATTCGATACGGCCTCCGATACGATACACATTTCCTGAAGAAACCTCGTACTGAATGCTTCGCCCAACTGAAACAATTCACTTTTGTGCTCTTTGCAGAGAAACAGCGTGTAGCCCCAAAAGCATTGATGATCCCCAAGCACAACGTAACCGGTGTCCAACTCCATAACAAAATAAGGGTTCGTTCCGTTATGAATCATATTTATCCTATCGCAAATCAGACACATTCTCGCACCTCCAAACTCCTGTTAATAAGCAATGCAGCATGGTCAAACGCTCCGCCGATCTGCCGCGCATCAATGCCCGCGCCGCCAAAATGCGGCGGATAAGCTCCGTAATGCCGAGTTTATCGACGTATCAAAACGCCCTTCATATTCTGAGTTTCGTTATGCGTTTTATAGACTTCCGCCTTTTCATCTTCCGTACAGCCGATAAGTATCTTGATCTCGGAGTCCCGCTTCATCAAATCGACGATGCACATTATGGCATCGACTGTTTTCTTACCGCTTCCGACCCACACGTCGATTCCCGATCCATCCATAGAGGAAGTATTCTTCAGATAACCGTAGTCGACACGATATATGAAATTCGGGAACCGAGGGTGGGCAGATCCTTTCGGTCTGTCGATAACGATCTCGGAAGTGTTGACGAGCTCATCCAATGCATTCCAAAAATCTTCATTAACAATCATTCCTTTTTCCTCCGTAAAAGCCGGATTTACAGTAGCACGGCAAAGAACCGAGTTCAAGCCCTGCGCTCTTTGGAGCATAGAAAATGCTTTGGCGCATCAGAATCCGCTGTAATCGAAATCGAAATACTCCTTCTCCCAGCCCTCGGTATACCGCCAGCAGCGCAGGATATCCTTGTCCGGGTAAAGCGCCTCGAACTGATAATCCCAGATCGGCGCGAAAAAGTCGTCCGTCGCCGCATAGTCGGGATGCGGGTGCTCCTTGGAGTAGTGCGAAACGGCGTAAAAGGTGGAAACGGGGAAAGAATCCATCACCTCGCGCCGCGCATCGGTCATCATCAGATAGGAGAGCGAATCAAAAGTGTCGAGCGCATAGGTGGGATCGATATGATAGTCCTTCCCGTTTATGCGAACGTAGCTCCATTGATGCCCAAGATGATCGAATTCGCGCGTGCCGCTCATAACGGAGGCTTCCACGCCCGCCTGCATCAGAAGATACGAATAGGCAGCGGAAAGCTCGGCGCAAATGCCCTTGCCCTCCCTAAAGCAGCGCATCGCACAGGACTCGAAAACATAGCCCTGCTGGGTTCTGTCAAACATATCGTAATCGTATGTATAGTTATCGGCAAAGTATTTATAAAGCGCTGCGCATTTCTCGAAATCGGAATAATCGGTCTTCATGGTATCGTTGAGGATACCCTCGATAAGCTCGATGAATTTCTCTATCCGTTTCGGCACCTCCTCCTCTGGGATCGTGAAGGTGAAGCTTGCAACGCCGTTCTTAACCGGATTGGCGCGGTCGTAGGCATAGTCCGTTATCTCATACAGCAGGGGGAAACAGGGATCGCGGAACTGACCCATGACCCAGTCGTAGGTGTAGTTATCCGGGCAGGCAAAGGTGTTTTCGCCGGCCATCACCGCATCCACGAAATTATACCAGGTATCGATCATGGTTTGACCGAAAACCTCCTTTTGATACACGTTCGTGACCTTCGGCTGAAACACGAAGCGCGCGGGAAGCTCGGGCGTGGGCTCCTCGGTCGGCGCTTCGGTCGGCGCCTCGGTGGGAGTCTCGGTGGGTGCGCTCGTCGGCTCTGCGGTGGGCTCGCTCGTCGGCTCGGCGCAGTCCGGCGTCGTGACCTCGCCTGTCGGCGCGGGGGTCGCGTCCGAGGGCGGCTTGGGGCTGCAGGCAGCAAGCGAAGCAAACAAAACAGCAAGCAGCAAGGCAATAATACGATTTACCTTCATAAATAGCACCTCTTTTCAAAATAGGGAGCCGCAGGCTCCGTATTTAAGCCGATAAGTGCCGCCGATGCGCAAAACGATAAGCACGGCGGGCACTCTGCAAACGGACATCGTTCGGATCGATCATTCCCTGATGAACCGCCCGTCATTCGTTTCACGATCATCGCCAACGTATCTTTCCACTCTCATGTGCAGATCGTATTTTTCCCGAAGCGCAGCGATCTTGCGCATCATTGGCGAGGCGTGGTGAAGGTCGAGCGCAGCCTGATCCTTCCAACTGTCGATAAGCAAAACCGTATTTCGGTCGCCGAGCGGCAGGTAGTATTCATAGCGCAGATTGCCTTCCTCGGCTCTGACCCTATCCGCAATACCGCTTTGCTCCATCTCCTCGGCAAATGCGGCGGCATCGCCGACCTTCTCTCCCGTATAATAGATATTGATCGTTATGCTCATCTGTTTGCCTCCAAAGCTCACGATTGCCATAAGGCGGTATTAAGCTCCGTTCTGCGCCGCCAAAATGCGGCGGATAATATCCTTCGCGAGCCCGAAGCATTCCGAGCGGCAAAGCTCATCATTCAAAGCTGTTTTCGTAAATATCGAAGAACGATGAAACGAACCGAGCCTGTTCCTGCGCTTCTGCCGAACCGGTCGTTATCTGCATACCGTATTGAAGATACATTTCGTAGTTGCTTCTTGTGACCGGCTCCAAATTGAATTCGGATCGTATCAATTCCAAACCACTAGAATAATTCTCGGTCAGGGCGGTATACGCATCATAGGGGCTCTTGAAAACGGCATAGCCGTCCTTGGTGGCTCCGATCTCAAAGCGCGCATCGCGCTCATAAAAATCGGCTGTATCAACGTTGCCCTTGATGTTTCCGTGCCCGGGAGTATACTCCTGAACCGCAGGATTGCGAATAATATTGCATGCCGCAAGGCAAACAAGAAGCGTTAAGCCCAATGCTGAAGCAAAGAATTTTTTCATACTGTTGACCTCAAAAATATTTAAGTTGCTGTTTTTTCTGTGTTAAAGCTCCGTTATGCGCCGATAAAACGCGGCGAATAACTTTGCGATACGAATTCACGTATCAATTCTGATCATTTCGGTAATTGCCCTGTTTCTGTAAATAAGATCGTCCCGAGTTGTGAAGCCCAGCTTTTCCCAAAAGCCGTTTCCGGCTCCGTTCTTTGAAAACACGACAAGGGCGACCTTGTTTATGCCAAGCGACCGTAACGCCGCCATAGCGGCTTCAACGAGCGCGGAAGCTATCCCACGGCCTCTGAAATCGGGGCGGACCGCGGTATGATAAATGTATCCTCTTCTTCCGTCGTTTCCCGCAAGTATAACGCCAACTGTTTCGGCATCCTCTTCGGCAACAAAGCAGGTTTCGGGATTTCTGAGAAGAAACTTCTCGATCCCCTCTTTTGAATCGTCCAAATTGTTCAGCCCCATCCCGATGCAGGACATCCACAATTCATACACGGCTTCATAATCCTCTATCGTCATTGCGCGGATCGTCATAATTTCCTCCGTATTTTTCGATTTAACGATATCCATACAAACGGGAATTTATCACCTTCGTTTTGCCATCTTTATGACAGCATATATATGTCACAGCAAAACGCTGTCACCATTTGCAGAGAGCTGTTTAATCTTACCGTTGTGTACGATGTACGCCTCACCTCTTAGTTCCTCAATGCCGTCTT
>JAFWVQ010000040.1 GCA_017523925.1 Clostridia bacterium | reverse complement strand
GTAAAATCCCAGCGCTTCGGCCACTACAACCTCTTGTTGATTTCGTTAAGGAAAAGCTCATAGCCGTAAAAGCAGAGCAGGAGGAGTACCGAAAACTTTGCGGAAGATCGTACATGAAGGACTACATTGGCTATATCTGCGTAAATGAGATCGGAGGCATAATCAAACCCCGCTATCTGACGGTGGAGTTTCCGAAATTGCTCGAGAAGCATGGATTGCGCAGGATTCGCTTTCATGATCTTCGCCATAGCTGCGCTTCGCTGCTCCTTGCAAAGGGGGTTTCCATGAAGCAGATACAGGAGTGGCTTGGTCACAGCGACTTCTCAACAACAGCGAATGTCTATGCACATCTCGATTACAGTTCAAAGATGTCATCAGCAGATGCATTGCTCGGCGGTCTGGGAATTACTTGATGCTGCATCGAGGAGAGAATTCGGACCAAAAGTGCATCTAAGCAACTTACAGCCCAAAGCAAACAAAAAGAAAAGCCAGAAACCATTTGGCTTACTGGCTTTTCTTGGCGGAGCGGGTGGGATTCGAACCCACGGAGGGTTGCCCCTCAACTGATTTCGAGTCAGTCCCGTTATGACCACTTCGATACCGCTCCATGAGTATCTCAAAATCAAGCCTCGGAAAAAGGAGAGAATTGATGGAGAGAACTTGGAAAAATATTCAGTTTTCAAGGTTTCAAAAATCCAATAAAACAAAGGATTTTTTGAAGATTGGGAGCCGTTCGTGGTGTGGGATTTCGAGTGCTGCACCTTCGACCTCTCGGACAACTCTCCGTATATTTACCTCGCCGGACGTTTCTCGGAAAAAGGAGAGATTTTGGCGAGAGAAATAGACCAAGTATTCAATTGTGTCTGGCAAAGTTTTTCCAATGTATAATAGAAATTTTCCTTTGCCCGCTTCCAAAATCACCGAACACTTTCGAGACGGTCCGGTTATTACCACTTCGATGCCGCGCCACGGTCGGCGTGCGCTGCGAAAGTATTCACTATCCAACTTAGCTAGTATACAGCATTATGGATTCTATTTCAAGACCTCTTAATCGAATTCGCAATATATATTGATGCTTGCTATGCACGATAGCGCATTAGCAGCGACTGTTTAATTGTTCCGCCCTTCGAGCGCCCTCTCGAAGCGATGCAAGAAATGAAAAAAACGCCGCGAACGATACCAAGTCCGCGGCAATCTGGTGGGGATGGAGGGACTCGAACCCCCGACCTCTTCGATGTGAGCGAAGCGCGCTAACCAGCTGAGCCACATCCCCAGTGCGTGTGCTATTATAGCATATCTTTCACAAGAATGCAATAGCAAAAAAGGCATACGGCAAAAAGTTCGAAAAACTGCGGAGCACGGGTAAACTCGGTAAAGTCTCAAAGAAAAGGCAGCGGTGCAGTTTACTTTGAAAGGAGGTTTTATTTATCACAACAGTAAAGTGTTGGCAGTATTTACCATAACAATAAAGGTTGGCAGCATTTCCATGACAAGAAAGAGTTGGCTGCATTTACCATAACAATAAAGGGTTGGCGGCATTACCTTGACAAGAAACAGTTGTTAGTAATTATCGTAGCAATAAAGAGTTGGTGGCATTCCACTGACAAGCAAGAGTTGGCTGCATTTACCATAACAATAAAGAGTTGGCTGTATTTATCACAACAAAAATGAGGTGCGGCATAAAGATTGGGAGCGGATGGTTGCTTTGTAGCGGCACGGGTTCGATGAAAGCGCATTATAATACGCCACAGCAAGCCGACCGCAATAAAATTGGCTTGTAATATACACGAAAACATGCTATTATTCGCACAGAAACTGTTTGTTTTGCCCGTCGGCGCAATCTGGGCTTGCTCATGCGCCGCGGCGGAAGGAGAAAGCATTGAAAACATTCAGACCGAAGCTGTTTGAGGCGCTGCGCGATTACTCCGCTTCAAAGCTTGTGAACGACCTCATTGCGGGCGTGATCGTTGCTATAATCGCTCTGCCGCTCTCGATCGCGCTGGCGATCGCTTCCGGCGTTTCGCCCGAGCAGGGTCTTTACACGGCGATCGTGGCGGGCTTTATCATCGCGCTGCTCGGCGGCAGCCGCGTCAATATTTCCGGCCCCACAGCAGCATTTGCGGCGATCGTGGCCGGGATCGTGGCCACGCACGGCATCGCAGGTCTCACGCTTGCGGCGATCATCGCGGGTGTCCTTTTGATACTGATGGGCGTTTTCCGCTTCGGTTCGCTTATAAATTACATTCCGATGACGCTCACCGTTGGCATTACCGCAGGTATTGCCGTTACGATAATTATCGGTCAGATCAAGGATTTTCTCGGGCTCACCTTCGCCCCCGGCACGAACGCGATCGAAACGCTCGACAAGGTGAAGGCGATCGCTGCCTCGATCGGAACCATCAACCCGCACGCCGTTATCGTGGGCTTGATCGGGCTTGCGATACTCATACTTTGGCCGCTCGCATTCAAAAACGGCAAGAGCAAGGTTTCTTTGATCCTTGCAAAGGTGCCAGCCTCCATTATCGCGGTCATCGCGGGCATTCTGATCGTCAGATTCACGCCGCTCAAGGTGAACACGATCGGCACCCTCTACCCCACCCTTTCCGCCGGCTTCCCCGCCCCGTCGCTGCCCGCGTTCGATTTTGAAACGGTCAAAGCGGTCATCCCGAGCGCGTTCACGATAGCGATACTCGCGGCGATCGAGTCGCTGCTTTCGTGCGTTGTGTCCGACGGCATGATCAACGACAAGCATAATTCCAACACCGAGCTGATCGCGCTCGGCATCGGCAACATCGGCTCCGCGATCTTCGGCGGAATACCCGCGACCGGCGCTATCGCACGCACTGCGGCAAACGTTAAGAACGGCGGCCGCACCCCTGTCAGCGGCATGGTGCACGCGATCGTGCTGCTGCTGTTCCTGCTCGTGCTCATGCCGCTTGCAAAGCTCATCCCTATGCCCATCATCGCCGCTATACTGTTCATGGTGGCCTACAACATGAGCGAGTGGAGGCATTTTGTGCATATCATCAAAACCGCGCCGCTCAGCGATATTCTCGTTCTCGTGGTCACCTTCGTGCTTACGGTCGCATTCGATCTCGTGGTTGCGATCTGCGTTGGCCTGCTGCTCTCGGCGATATTCTTTATGAAGCGCATGGCCGATCAGAGCGGTATGCGCCGCTGCGGCAAGCAGAGCTGCGAAAAGGCTTCGGATGCCCTGCCCGAGGGTACGCTCATTTATGAATTCAACGGCCCGATGTTCTTTGCAGGCGCGGAGAAGATACTCGATTTCGCGCTCGAGGACGATACAAAGGCGCTGATACTGCGCATGGACGGCGTTCAGTCGATCGATGCTACGGCAATGAAGAATCTTGAAACGATGATGGAAAAATGCAGCGAGCACGGCACGCGCCTCATGCTCACGGGCGTTCGCGAGTTCCCGATGAAGGTGCTCAAGCGAGCCGGCTTTATCGACAAGCTCGGCGAAGGCAGTATCTTTGCCGGCATCGACGGCGCGATCGCCGAAACTTCAGGCTCCGCCGCTCAGGGCGGCTCCGAGGCGGATCGATCCTGACCCTTACCCTTCTTACCCTTACGCGGCCGCACCAAAGCGAATATAGAAAAGCGAGTCCTGCGCGGAAAACTGCGCGGGACTCATCTATTATTGCGTATTCGGTTAGCGCATGAAATACTCAAGCGCATGCCGAGGATCGATCACAGCTCGTCGTCATCGTCGTAGTGCTTCTTTTTCTTGCGTTTGAAGAAATCGAAGAAGGAGGGCGCGTCGTCTTCTTCCTGCTCGAAATCGTCTTCATCCAGATCCTCGACCTGCTGGATATCACGCCTGTTGCCCTGCGGATTCTGCTGCGCGGGCGCGCTCTGCTGCGGCCTGATCTCGGTTTCCTGGGGCTTCAGATCGAGGGCGCGCCTGTCCTGCTCGATCGCGGAATAGTAGTCCTCCAGGCAGTGGAGCAGCGCGGCGAACACGTCGTCGGCACTGCGCTTGGCGTTGTTGTAGACCTGGTTGGAGCGGAGAATGGTTTTGTTGCGCAGCTCCTCTGCGCGCTGCTGGGCATCGAGCATGATCGAATCCTCGCTGACGAGCTGCTCATGCTGCTCGTTTGCCTCGGCGATCAGCCTTTCGGCATCCTGCTTTGCGCGCTCGACACATTCGCGATAATACTCGTCCGCCTCCTGCTTTTTGCTTGCAAGATAGTCGTCGCCTGCGGCGACCTTTTCCTTGTAGTAGGAATCGGCTTGGCTGCGGACGGCGCTTGCGTCGGCCTCGGCCTTGCTTCTGAGGTTTTCAATGTTGTTGTTTGCCTCGGCGGTTATCCTATCGGCATACTCGCTCGCCTCGCGGATCTTGCCCTCCGCTTGAAGCAGGATCGAATTGGCTCTGCGGATATCCTCCGGAAGCTGGGTCTTGATGTCGGCGATCATGTCCGCGATCTGATCCGAATCCACGATGCGCATGCGGTCTCCCGAGCGAAGCACCGGGATGCGGCTGTTGTCCACAAAGTCCATTAGCTGCTCGAGCGCGTCTACAATGATGAGTTCTGCCTGTTCCATAGTTATTTATCCCCTTCTGAAATTATTGCGATTTTATTCTTGATTATTGCGTTTTCCGCGTTCGGAACGAGATCGTCTATCGCGATGCCGAGTCCGATAAGCTGGCGAACGAGCGATGAGCTGATATGCGCAAGCTCGGGCTTTGACAGCAGGAAGAAGGTTTCGATGCCGGGATCGAGCCGCAAATTGACGCTTTCGAGCATGCGCTCGTAGTCAACGTCGCTCCCGCTGCGGATGCTGCGAACAAGGCTCGAAGCGCCGACCGATCGGCAATACTCGATCAGTACGCCGCCGAACATGGTTACCTCGACGTTTTCTATGCCCTTCACCGCATCTACGATCAGCGCTTTTCGCTCCTCGAGCGAAAACATCGCGTCCCCCTTGCCAGGGTTGACGCAGACCGTGACTATCAGCCTGTCAAAATGCGGAGCGGCTCTTTTAACAACGTCGAGATGCCCCACAGTGAACGGGTCAAAGGTACCCGCAAAAACACCTATGTGCATATTTCCTCCGAATGAAGGTAGTTTCAAGCAATCTGACCTTAACTGAGGCCTTGCGCACCGTCCTCTTCGCATTCTTCCGAATAAACGAGCTTTGTGACCGCGATATCGCCGTAGGAATGGGGCTTGCCGAGCTTGAGCTTGGCGGAGCAAGGCTCGAGCCGCATGCGCTTTGGGTGCTCGAGGATGATGATGCAGCCATCCTCGAGGACGCCGGATCGAGTGAGCGTATCCAGCGTTTTTTCATACAGCCCCGCCTGATACGGCGGATCGATAAGAACGAGCGAAAACCTTCGCCCCGTGCGCGAAAGCCTTTCGAGCAGGGCGAAGCAATCCGAATGAAACACCTCGGCGCGGTCCGCAAAGCCGAGCGTTTGCAGGTTTCTGCCCACGACGGCGCAGGCCGATGCGGAATTATCGCAGAACGCGGCATAGCCCGCACCGCGCGAGAGCGCCTCGAGCCCGAGCGCACCGCTGCCGGCGAAAAGATCGAGCACGGAAGCATCCTCAACGTCGAACTGCACCATTCCGAATATAGCTTCGCGGACCCGATCGAGCGTGGGCCTTGTGTCGCGCCCCTTCGGCGCTTCTATGCTTCTTCCTCGCGCGCTGCCCGCAATTATCCTCAAGCGCTTCGTCCTCCGGATCGTTTATATAATATTACCACCCATCGCGGATTCTTGCAATACCAAAGAGGGCATATATTCCTTTTTTGGCGCAAAAACTTTTGGTTTTCGGGGCTCAGCGCAATCGAACGAGGGTATGGGACGGCAATATAACGCAGTCCAGCGGCGCATCGTGCTTTTCGATCGGGATATCCGAAACGAGCTGGAAATCGTAGCCCACGCCAACTGTGAAGGCGTTCGTTCTTTCAAGCAGCCGATCGTAGTAGCCTCCGCCCTGCCCGAGCCTTTGAAGCTCGGGCGAAAAAGCAACGGCGGGAACGATGACGAGCTCGAGCTCATCGGGCAGCACCTCGCTTGAGCGGAGCGGATCCGGCTCGAGTATGCCGTAGCTTCCGACCGTGAATGCGGAAGGGTCGTTTGGCACGAGCAGTCTCAGCCCGCCATCCTCGATGCAGAGCGGAAAGGCGACGCGCTTGCCGAGCTCGAGCGCCGCGGAAACCGCATACGAAACGTCGAGCTCGTTTTTAGCCGCCATGTACGCAAGGATGAGCCCCGCTTCGCGGAACTCCCCGAGCGATGCCAGCTTGGCGCAGACGCTCCTTGACGCCGCCTCGACCTCGCTTATATCGAGCGCGCGCCGCATGGAGCGGAGCTGCTTACGAAGCTCCGCTTTTCTTTCGGCTGTCTCGGCACTTTGTTTTATGATGTCCATGGTTTATTCGTTCGGCTTTCCGCCGTTATACGGCGCGCATATTCACAGCTCGCTGTGAACTATCTCGCCGTTGATGAGGGTCAGCACGCAGCGGGCGCGGAAATCGAAGGGGCTGCCGGAGAAGACGGCGATATCAGCATCCTTGCCCTTTTCGAGCGAACCGATCCTGTCCGCAAGGCCGATTATCTCGGCGGGATTGATGGTCAGCGCCTTGAGCGCCTCGTCCTCGGGCAGACCCTCGCGGATCGCCACCGCCGCGCAAACGGGCAGATACTGTATCGGTATCACGGGATGATCGGTCATTATGGCGAATTTCACGCCGTTTTTATAAAGCTCGGCAGGCGCCTTCATGCTGCCGTTTTTCAGCTCGATCTTGCTTCGATCGCTCATGTACGGGCCAACGATCACGCCCGCGCCGAGCTCATCGATATCCTTTTTGAGGGAAGAAGCATACATGTAACCCTCCGTGAAATGATCGAGCGTGAAGCGGATGTTGAACTCGCGCGCAATACGGATGGCGGTGCGGATATCGTCGATACGGTGCGCATGGATCTTGAGCGGAAGCTCGCGGCGCACCACGGGAAGCAGCGCATCGAGCGAATGGTCGCGCTTGGGAATCTTGGATTCATCCTCCCCCGCCGCCTTAATCTTTTTATCGTAGTCGATGGCATCCTGCAGCGCCTTTCTCAGATGCGCCGCGACCGCCATGCGGGTGTAGAAGGTCTTTTGCCCGGTGAAAACGCGCTTGGGGTTCTCGCCGAGCGCCGCCTTCATGCCGATGGGGAATTTGAGAAGCTTGTCCTCGATCTCGCCGTCGTTGGTCTTGAGCGCAACGAACTGGCCGCCGATAACGTTCGCACTGCCGGGACCCGTCACAAGCGTGGTGACGCCGCCCTCACGCGCCTCAACGAAGCAGCGGTCGTGCGGGTTGATGCCGTCGATCGAACGAAGTTCGGGCGTTACGGGCGAATAATAGTCGTTGCCGTCCGAGCCCTCGGTGCCGATGCCGTCCTCCCACATGCCGACGTGGCAGTGTGCGTCGATGATGCCGGGGATGGCGGTACAGCCGCTGATATCGACGATCTGAGCCGAGGGGTACTTCTTTTCGAGCTCCGTCCCGAGCTCGGCGATCCTGCCGCCCTCCACGGCGATATCGCCGGTGAAGCTTTCGCCCGTTACGGGCTTTACAAGGCCGTTTTTGAGTATAAGCATAATGTCCTCCATGGGATGTTTGATTTAACTGATAATACTGTTATTTTGCGAGCATCTGAGCGAGCGCAGAGATAACGTCTCCGGCCGCGAGCGCCCGCGTTTTGAGCAATTCAAGCGCCTCATCCGCCGAAGCGCCGAGAAGATACGCGCCGACCGAGGCGGCGTCGAAGGGTTCGAGCCCCTGAGCGAGCAGCGCGGTGACTATGCCGCCGAGGCAATCGCCGCTGCCGCCCTTTGCAAGCCCCGCGTTGCCCGAGGAATTGTAGCGCAGCCTGCCGTCCGGCGAAGCGATGACGCTTACGGCGTTTTTCAGCAGTACGATGCAGCCGTGTTCCTCGGCAAATCCGCTTGCGGCGCGCACCGGGCCGGCGAGCACCTCCGCAACGCTCGAACCGAGCAGCCGCGCCATCTCGCCCGGATGGGGCGTGATGATATGCTTTGCGCTGAGACGGGAGAGCAGGCTGCGGTTTGCCTTATTCGACATAAGGTTCAGCGCATCGGCATCGATCACGGCGCGCTTGCCGCTTGCAAGCAGCGCTTCGAGCTTTGATGCGGCCCTCTCGTCGGCGCCCATGCCGCAGCCGATGCATACGGCGCCCGCCCATTCAAGCTGAGCGGCGAGGTCGGCTTCGGTATCCTTAAGCACCATCGCCTCTGGAAGCGCGGCAAATGCGGGAAGCGTTTGCTCCGGCACTATCGCTCGAGTGAGCCCCGCGCCTGCGCGGATGCAGGCGGCCGCAGCCATGACCGGCGCGCCGCTCATGCCCGGGCTTCCACCGATCACGAGCGCTCTGCCGTGATCGCCCTTGTTTGAATACCGTTTTCTTTCGGGAAGCAGACTGCCGGCAAACTCGCGGTCAACGAGCTGCTCGCGCTCGAGCATTCGCATATGCGCTTCGTCCGCCATGCCTATCTGCACTATCTTCAATCTGCCTACGCACTCGAGCCTGTTCGTGATAAGGTGGCCGCGCTTTGCGGCAACGAAGGAGACGGTTTCATCCGCATTGAAGACCGTGCCAAATGCTTTGCCGCTCGTGCCGTTGATCCCTGAAGGGATGTCGACGGCGATCCTGTATGCGTTTGATGCGTTTGCACGCTCTATCGCCTCAAGACAGCTTCCGCTCAGCTCCCGATCGAACCCCGTGCCGAAAAGAGCGTCCACGATGATATCCGCCGTTTCGATCGCGTCGAGCGACTGCGTCAGCGGCAGGGCGAGCTTGACGGCGATATCATAGTTCAGGCGCGCATCGTCCTTGAGCTTCTCCGGGTCACAGAGCAGGATGCCGACAGCGCTCCTTTTCTGCTGAACGAGCCTTCTAAGCACAGCAAGCCCGTCGCCGCCGTTGTTTCCGGGGCCGATCAGAATGACGCAGCGCCCGCTTGCCGCGCAGGAAAGCACCGCGTCGCTCACAGCGTGCGCGGCGTTCTCCATCAGCACCGCCGAAGGAATGCCGATATCCTCGATCATATGGCGGTCGAGCTCGCGCATGAATTCATTTGTGGAAACGTTTATCATATTGCTTTTATCATATTATCCAGCCAATGTTTTCAGGTTTACCGTTCGGTCTGCGAGCAAGCGTTCGCGCCGTTTACCCGTTCCCCGCGCCCGGATCCCGTATTGAAACGTCCGCAGCGGCAACGCTCCGCTCCCCCGCCTCGGTTTTGATGATGAGCGTTCCGTCCGAAGCGATGCGCACAGCCTCGCCCTCGCATATCACCTCGCCCGAAAGAGCGCGCGCCGTGACCCGCCTGCCGAGCGTTGAGCAGCGCTCGCAGAAGCGCAGGATCAGCGCCGCCGCATCCGCCTCGGTTTTCGCAATTTCGCCGAAAACGCCGTATGCGATGCGGCTTCTCAGCGCCCCGATATCGAGCTCATATCCGAGCTCGATGCTAAGAGAGGTCGCAGGCTGCATCAGCCCGTCCGGAACGGAAGCACAATTGACGTTCAGACCGATCCCGATGACGGCATAGGGCGCACCGCTCGGGTCTTGCACGAGCTCCGACAGTATGCCGCAGAGCTTCCTTTGCCCGCCGTTTTTGATAACGACCACGTCGTTCGGCCATTTTACGAAGGTGTTGCAAAGGAATCCCGAGACTGCGGAATGCACTCCGAGCGCGGCCGAAAAGCCGAGGAGCGGCCAAAGCTCGCATGCGATGCCGTCAAGCGGCACGCAAAGGCTCATCATCAGCGCGCCCTCCGTATTGAGCCAGCTTCTGCCGCGCCTGCCGCGCCCGGCGGTCTGCTCGTCCGCACTGAGGCAGAAGGGGGCATGCAGCGCGCCCGATGCTATGCGGCGCGCAAGCTCGGCGTTTGTGGAGTCCGTCACCGAAGCGTGTTCGAAAAGAAGCTGCATATCGGGCTCACTCCATATCTTCAGAAAGCGTTGGAAGCTCGGAGAGCTCGGAAAGAACTTTTTTGATATCGTCATACCCGTATCCGCGGGAAGCAAGCCGAAGCCCGACTCTGCGCAGCCTTTCGGCGGGCTCGAGACCCTCGAACTGACGGTAATATTTCTCGGCGACCGCACGGGCGTTTTCGAGCTCGCCCTCATCCGAAACGCACTCAAGCGCGCTGTCGATGATCGCGGGATCGATGAAATGCGCCGCAAGCTGCTCGCGCAGCTTCATTCTGCTGACGGGCTTGGTGTTCAGCCGCGATTCTATGAAGTCGGCTGCGTATTTTGCATCGTCGAGCAGACCGGCGTTTTTCAGCCTTTCGACGGTCTCGAAGATCTCCATCTCGGAATGATCGCATTCGTCGAGGTGATCCTCCACCTCGCGCACGGTGCGCGCCTTGGGCGTTAAAAAATGCAGCGCCTCGTCGTAGGCGGAGCGCCCCTTGGCTTTCGGCGGTATTCTTTTGCCGGTTTGCTTTTTTTTCATGCTTTACAGCCTCCTGATGACCTGTGAAAATTATATCATAAAAGCGCCCCGTCAAGCAACAAGGCGCTCATATGAAAACCGTTTATTCTGCGCTTATCGGAACGCGGCTTCAAGCATCAGGCGGTTATGCCGAAATGCTTGAAGAGCACGTCGTAGCAGCAGGGACCGAGGTCAAGATACTCCTTGAAGAAGGCCAGCAGCTCCGCATCGGTCTTGGGGTTCACCTTTTGGTATATCCTATAGGTGTTTGCAAAGCCCATGCCGTAGTTGAAGAAGTAATCCGGCATATTGACCGCGTATTCGTAGATGATATTGATGTACTCGCTCTGGTTCAGTCCGTAGCTCTCAAGATACTCGCCGATGCGCTGCTTATCCCAGCCGTTGTAATTCACCCTGAGGCTGATATACGCGGGGATGATGATATTGCACGCAAAGCTGTTGTACCGATCGATAAGGCAGGCGTTCGCGCCGTAGCGCTCCGCCTTTGAGGCGATCATGAGCTCGGAGAACACCGCCCAGCCCTCGGAATAGCCGCTCGGAGCGGCGATCTGCTGCGCGAGCGGGAAGCCGCCGTTTCTGAAATACTGGGTCTGATACAGATGGCCCGGGAAGCACTCGTGCGCCATGGTCAAAAGAAGCGTGTTCGTGTCCGCAGTCGGGTTGGTGATGACGATATTGCGCGAAGGATCGTCGAACGCCGAAAGCAGATACGCGGCGGGGCTGAAATCCTCCGCAACGGCATCCGGCACCTCGATATACTCGATCTGCTGCTCGGGGATGGTCGGGTAGATATCCTTTATCAGCTCGAGCAGATACTCGATATCGGTATCGGGATCGCCGCTTGTGATCTTGCTTCCGAAGGAGCTCATCGCATCCCTGTCGGAATAGATGATCTGCATGAGCTTGGTTACGAGCGTGGAGGCAGTTTCATCGAGCAGCTCGGCCATATCCTCCGGCTCCATGTCGCAGGCGGCGCTGCTTTTGATCGAGGAAACGAAATAGCGCTTTGCCTCCTCGCCGCGCTCCGCCGCACCGACGAAGCGCCCGCATTTTGCTTTGAGGCCGGAGAGGGTGCTCCTGAGCTCGGAGTAGGCGGGAAGGATCCTTTCAAGCACGCAATTGCGGTTTGCTTCGGAGAATTCCGCTGCCGTGTCCTTATCCATGCCGTCAACGCCGTCCTTAAGCACGTCGTCGATGAAGCCGATCAGGAAGCAGTTTTCGCCTGACTCGATGAAGGTATCTATGGAAGCAAGCACGGTCTCGAGCGCGTTTTCGCTCATGAACAGTCCCTTTTCCGCCTTCTGCTTTTCAAACTCTGCTATCTCGCCGATATAGCGCGGCATATCCTCAAGAAGATACATATAGCCGTCGAGATCGCTCTTATCCTCGATCTCGTACATTGTCATCATCAGCGGAAGCATGGTGTGATTGCCGTTGAGCGTTTCGAGCGGCTCGGAATAGTAGAAATAATCGCGCGATGCGTTTGCAAGCTCGAGCGTTTCAACGATCGTGTCGTAGGCTGTGGCGTTCATCGGGGTCAGGTTCGAGCGGTCGATCGCGGCAAGCCTTTGAAGTATCTCGTCGTTATCGCGGTGATCCGCTTCATGCGCTTCAAGCGAGATACTTCCCCAGCCGCGCTCGACATCGGCCTCGTTTATGCCGTAGAACGCGGGATCCTTGATGAACTGATGATAGGTGAAGCCGTCCGAAGTGGCGACGGAGATGAACATCTCCTTGGAGATCCTCTCGAACTGCTCATTGTCTTCGTTATTGGCATCCTGCCCCGAAGAGGCCGTGGGTGCGGCGGTCGCGGGCGAAGGCGACGGGTCGGGCTCGGGCTTATTTATACAGGATGCGAGCGCGCCAAACAAAAGCAGCAGGGAAAGCAGTAACGCGATTTTTCTTTTTATCATTTTTACCTCCGAAAGCATGGAGCATGGTTTTTTTGTTACTAAGAGATTATATCTCAAACGGAAGCTTTATTCAACACGCTTGAACTCTTGATTATCTTTTCAAGCGTATCGAGGCAGATCGCGGCACAGCGGCCGATCTCTTTTTCGAATTCCTCGGCGCCGCCGTGGATGGAATCCGAGACCGCTTTAATAAGCAGGCACGGCACGCCGCAGCGATCGCAGGTGAGAACTATACCCGCCGATTCCATCTCGCAGATATCCGCGCCGAAGCTTTCATGCAGCTCGCGCTTTTTCTCGGGCTTGCCGACGAATTTATCGGCCGAGGCGCATACGACGGGCTTAAGTGAGGGTTCCGCCTTGAGCGCGGCTTCAAGCAGCGCCCTATCGGTCGGGATGAATTTGGAAGGATAGTTCAAATAGCGGGCGGGCTCGAATGAATCGAACCAATCCGAAACGTCGAAATCATAGTGGACTACCGACTCTACGACCGCGAGCCTTGCAACGCTCATCTCGTCGGTCAGGCCGCCGACCACACCGAAATTGACGATCATATCCACGTCATGCGCGGTGATAAGATACTGCGCGGCGGCAGCGGCGGCTATCTCCCCCGCACCGCTCTTGACGATGATCATCTCGAAGCTTTCGAGGGAAAGCCTCATGACCTCAAAGCCCTTGGCCTCGATCTTTTCAAGCATTTTTCCGTATTTTTCGAGCACCGCGTCGATCTCGACCGCGACTATCATGCCGATTTTTTTATAGTTGAGCACAGCGTTGTCCTCCGTTTCAAGATGAGCGTAATTTTATCAAAAAAGCGGACGAAAATCAATCCGTCCGCCACAAAAAACTTCTCACTTCTTTTTCGTTTTCTTTCTCTTAAAGATGCCGCCAAGGCCGTCCGGATGCTCGGTGCCGAAGGTCTCGGCGAGCTTTTCAAACAGCTCGCGCTGCTCCTCGGTAAGGTGCTTGGGGATATCGACTGTCACGTTTACGTAAAGATCGCCCTTGCCCTGCTGCCTGAGCTTTTGAACGCCGAGATCGCGCAGTCTGAAGGTGGTGCCGCTCTGGGTGCCTGCGGGGATATTGTATTTCACGTCGCCGGTGAGCGTCGGCACCTTGACCTCGCCGCCGAGCACCGCTGTGGTGATCGGTATGGAGAGGTTCGTGTAGAGGTCGTAGCCCTCGCGGATGAACTGCTTGTGTTCCTTTACGCGGATGGTGACGAGCAGATCGCCGTCCGGGCCGCCGTTATAGCCCGCGCCGCCCTTGCCGCCGATGCGGATGGTCTGCCCGTCGTCGATGCCGGCGGGGATGGTGACGTTCACCTTGATGACCTTGCTCGTTCTGCCGCTGCCCTTACAGCTGTCACAGGGCTGCTCGATGATCTTGCCGGTGCCGCCGCAGGCATCGCAGGCGCGCTGGCTCATCATGGAGCCGAACAGCGTGTTCTGCTGCACGCGGACCTGACCCGTGCCGCCGCAGCGCGTGCAGGTGGAGGTCTTGGAGCCGGGCTTTGCGCCGGTACCGGAGCAGACGGAGCATTTTTCCTCCCTGCGGTAGCTGATCTCCTTCTTGGCGCCGAACGCAGCCTCGTCGAACGCAATGGTCAGGTTGTAGCGAAGATCGTCGCCCTGCATGGGCGCATTCGGATTCGCGGAGCGTGCGCCGCCGAAGCCGCCGCCAAACATGGAGTTGAGTATGTCCCCGAAGCCGTCGAAGGAGCCAGAAAAACCGCTGCCCGAAAAGCCCGAGAAGCCGCCGAAGCCTCCTCCGCCGCCGAAGCCCGCGTTGGGATCGAACGCGGCATGCCCGAACTGATCGTACTTTGCGCGCTTGTCCTTATCGGAAAGCACCTCATACGCTTCGTTTATCTCCTTGAAGCTTGCCTCCGCCGCCTTGTCGCCCGGGTTGAGATCGGGATGGTATTTCTTCGCAAGCTTTCTGTATGCGCTTTTTATCTCATCGTCGCTCGCCGTTTTGGCCACGCCGAGGACCTCATAATAATCTTTCTTATCAGCCATGGTGGTTTCTCCCTCCCGTATTCAAGTATATGCCGCTCTCGCGCGGCAGTTCGGCAGGGCTTTTTATCTGCGCCGCCATGCAGGACGCATCATTTCAAACCGCGGGGCGCGGATGAGCCCGTACCCCGCGGCAAATCATCAAAGTGCTGCCGATTATTTATCGACTACCTCATAGTCCGCATCCACAACGCCGTCGTCGCCGCCGTTACCGCCGGAGCTGCCGCCGCCATTGGGGTCGAAGCCGCCGCCATTGGGGTCGAAGCCGCCACCGTTGGGGTCGAAGCCGCCGCCGTTCGGGTTCGCCTGCTGATAGATCCTGCCGAATACCTCGTAGCTGACCTCAGTAAGCTTCTCGGTGGCCTCCTTGATCCTTGCGGAGTCGGTGCCGGAGAGCGCGTTCTTGACGTTCTCGATCTCGGCGTTGATCTTCGCCTTGTCGTCCTCGGGGATCTTGTCGCCAAGCTCCTTCATGGTCTTCTCGGTGGAGTAAACGAGGGTGTCCGCATGGTTGCGGGTCTCGACCTCCTCCTTGCGCTGCTTATCCTCGTTTGCATACTGCTCGGCCTCCCTCACGGCGCGGTCGATATCGGCGTCGGAAAGGTTGCTCGAAGCGGTGATGGTAATGTTCTGCTCGTGGCCGGTGCCGAGATCCTTCGCGGTGACGTGAACGATGCCGTTTGCGTCGATATCGAAGCTGACCTCGATCTGCGGGATCCCGCGCGGTGCGGGCGCGATGCCGGTGAGCTGGAACTTGCCGAGGGTCTTATTGTACTGCGCCATCTCGCGCTCGCCCTGCAGAACGTGGATCTCAACGCTGGTCTGGCCATCCGCCGCGGTGGAGAAGATCTGGCTCTTCTTGGCGGGGATGGTGGTGTTCCTCTCGATGAGCTTGGTGAAAACGCCGCCGAGGGTCTCGATGCCGAGGCTGAGGGGCGTTACGTCGAGGAGCAGCAGGTCCTTGACCTCGCCGCCGAGAACGCCGCCCTGGATCGCCGCGCCGAGCGCAACGCATTCATCGGGATTGATGCCCTTGAAGGGCTCCTTGCCGGTGAGGTTCTTTACGAGCTCCTGCACGGCGGGAACACGGGTGGAGCCGCCGACGAGGATGACCTTGTCGAGCTTTTCGTTGGTGAGACCAGCATCGCGCATCGCCTGCTGTACGCAGACCTTGGTCTTATCGAGAAGATCGCTGATCAGCTCGTTGAACTTGGCGCGGGTGATGGTCATATCGAGGTGAACGGGGCCGTTTGCATCCATGGAGATGAACGGGAGGTTCACGTTTGCGGTCATGACGCCGGAGAGCTCGATCTTTGCCTTCTCCGCCGCCTCCTTAAGGCGCTGCTTGGCAAGACGATCGTTGCGAAGGTCGATGCCATGGGACTTTTTGAACTCATCCGCGATGTAGTTGATGAGCCTGTCGTCGAAGTCGTCGCCGCCGAGACGGTTGTTGCCCGCGGTCGCGAGGACCTCGAAAACGCCGTCGCCGATCTCGAGGATGGATACGTCGAAGGTACCGCCGCCGAGGTCGTAGATGAGGATCTTCTGATTGTGCTCCTTATCCATACCGTATGCAAGCGCAGCCGCGGTGGGTTCGTTGATTATACGAAGCACGTTCAGGCCCGCGATCTTGCCCGCGTCCTTGGTGGCCTGACGCTGGCTGTCGGAGAAGTAAGCGGGAACGGTGATGACCGCGTCGGTGACGGTTTCGCCGAGATAGGCTTCGGCATCCTGCTTGAGCTTCGCGAGGATCATCGCGGAGATCTCCTGCGGGGTGTAGCTCTTGCCGTCGATGGTGCGGCGGTAGTCGGTGCCCATCTCACGCTTGATGGAGCTTACGGTGTTGTCGGGGTTGGCAACAGCCTGGTTTTTGGCGACCTGACCCACCCTGCGCTCGCCGTCCTTGATGGCGACGACGGAAGGGGTGGTGCGGGAGCCTTCGGGGTTGGTGATGACGACGGGTTCGCCGCCTTCAAGCACTGCAACACAGGAATTGGTGGTTCCAAGATCGATACCGATGATTTTAGACATAATAGTTTCCTCCTAAATGGGATTATTTAAAGTTTTGATATCAAACCCTGACGGGCGTTATCTCGTTTGTGGTCGTGGTGGGCTTTCGGCCTTTAACCCGGTCCCTGCGGCGTTTCTTTCTTACGCCTTGACCTTGACCATGGTGTGCCTTATGACTCTGCCCTTGACGCGGTAGCCCTTTTGGAGCACCGCGGTGATGGTGCCGCTCTCGACGTCGGACTCGGTGTCCTGCATGACTACCTCGTGAAGGTTCGGGTCGAACTGCCCTTCGGCCTCGACCTCCTCCATCCCGCATTTTTCAAGCGCGGCGATGAGCTGCTTATGGATCTGCTCCATGCCCTTTGCAAAGGGGGTGTCCTCCGCATTCATGAAGGCACGCTCGAAATTATCGAGCACGGGGAGCATATTCTTGATCGTGTCGCGAACGCCGTCGTCGATGCTGTCGGCGCGGATCGAGGCGTTGCGCTTTCTGAAGTTTGCAAACTCCGCCTGAAGCCTCTGCGCATCGTGCATCGCCTCCTCGGCGGCCTTTTTGGAGGTCTCCGCCTGCTCACGGAGCTTTTCGATCTCCGCCTTCGCCTGCTCGAACTCCTCCTTGGTGAAGGTCACGCAATCCTCAACGACCTCTGCGGCTTCTTCCTCATGCTGAGCCTCGTCTGCCTTGACCTCCTCGATAGGGGTCTGCTCGTCGCCTTGCGCGGCCTGCTTGTTCTTCTTTTCCTTATCCTTTGCCATGACTTTTACCTCCTCCGAGCGCTTACGCTTCGGGTTTTATTCTTTTCACGTTGATGATGGTTTTGTTATTTATCCGAGCCGCCCGCATCGGGCTCAGAGAGCAGCATGCCGCTCAGAACGTTTGACAGGCTCTCGCTCATGCATCTGAGCACGGCGACCACCTTTTCATAGTCCATTCGCGTGGGGCCGATGACCGCCATCGAGCCGACCTGCTCGCCGCCCACGCGGTAGCTGACGGTGATAACGGAGCAATCCTTGAGCTCGGGGTTGTCGTTCTCGGTGCCGATGCGCACGGTCATTTCAACGCCGCTGCCGTCCGAGAGGACCTCTTTGAAGATCTCGCCGCGCTCGAGCTCCGATAGGAAGGAGCGCGCCTTTGATACGTCCGCATACTCGGGGTAATCGAGCATATTTGCGGCTCCGACCACCTCGTATCCCCTGCGGCCCTTGTCCTCCGAGAGCGAGCTCAGCATCGCCGCAACGGAGTCCGCCTGCTCGCCGATCTCCTCACGAAGCAGCGGGAGAAGCGTTTTTTGAACGTCCACCAGCTTATAGCCCGCAAGGCGCTCATTCATAAGAGAGCTTATCTTTTCAAGATGCCCGGCGGTGATGCCGCTCGGAACGTCGAGCATGATGCTGTTCGTGTAGCCGGAATTGGTCACGATGACCGCGAGCGCGGTGCCGGTCGTTACGGGGATGAGGCTGATATGCTTGAGCCTTGCGTTTTTAAGGTGCGGCATCTGCACTATCGAGGTGTATTTGGTGATGCCGGAGAGCATACGCGCGGTTTCCTTTATAACCTCGCCCACCTCGCTGACCCTTCTTTCAAGATGGGCGCGGATGTATTCGGCCTCCTCGTCGGTGAGCTTTGCTCTGTCCATGATATTGCTGACGTAGAGCCTGTATGCTTTTTCGCTCGGGATCCTGCCCGCGCTGGTGTGCGGCTGCTCGAGGAAGCCAAGCTCGGTAAGATCGCTCATCTCGTTGCGGATCGTGGCGGGCGAAAGCTCGATATCTTCCCTCTTTGAAAGCGTTCGCGAGCCGACGGGCGCTGCGGTGAGGATATAGTCGTCTACGATCGCGCGAAGAATGTTCATCTTGCGAACGTCCAGAAGCTGTGTCATGGTTTATCCTCCTTTCACCGCAGTATTGTTTGCATTTCGGCGGGTTTTCAGTACGGTTTGTTTTAGATCGCTCATGCCGTGCCGTCCGCTGTTAGCACTCACTCTCTCTGAGTGCTAATACATGATAACTCTTTTGGCGCGAACTGTCAAGAGAAAGGCGGCTTGGTGGATAATATATTTTTAAGAATGTGGAAATGCGGCTCGATTTGGGCTATAATCGGAACGAACGGACGATCCGTTTACGATGATTGGAGATAATATGGAAATCAAAGGACTTCAAAAGCTGACGCTTCTCGACTACCCAGGCAAGGTGGCCTGCACCGTTTTCACGGGCGGCTGCAATTTCCGCTGCCCGTTCTGCCAGAATTCCGACCTCGTTATATCGCCGAGGCTGAACCCGACCATTGACGAGGACGAGGTATTCTCCTTTTTAAGGAAACGGCGCGGCATGATCGACGGCGTTTGCATTTCAGGCGGCGAGCCTCTTTTGCAGAGCGATCTTGTTGAATTCATAGGCAAGGTGCGCGAGATGGGCTTCCTCGTTAAGCTCGATACGAACGGGGTTCTCCATGAAAAGCTTCGCCCGATAGTCGAAAATAAGCTCGTTGACTATATCGCGATGGACATAAAGGCCGCGCCCGAGAACTACGGCAAGCTCGTTGGGATAATGGGTTTCGACGCTGCGCCGATACTCGAGAGCGTGGAGCTTATAAAGAATTCGGGCATCGAGCATGAGTTCCGCACCACCGTTGTGGGCGATATGCACACGAAGCGCGATTTTGAGCTTATCGGTGAATGGCTTGCAAACGAGCCTCATTATTTCCTTCAGAAATTTGTGGATTCGGGCGCGCTGATCGAGGACGGGCACTCCCCCGCCAACGATGAAACGATGCGCGAATATCTTGCGATCGTGCAAAAGAATATCCCCGAAGCAAGGCTGCGGGGAGTGGATTAAAGCATAACCCTTTGATCGTCAGAACAGTCGATATGCTTAGTTCATAAACGGCTGCGGGGATCATTGCCGAAGCGCAGGCTCAAGAAGCGTCATGATATCCTCGGCGCATATGCTCGACGACCCGCGCAGGAAGATAACCGCACCATCGCAGCGAAGCGCAAAATAAAATCCGGCAGTGTATAGGGATTCCTCAATGAGCTTTTCAAGCAGACCAAGTGTGAAGTCCTCCTTTTCGTACAGTTCACAAGCAGTATAGACATTGAACGCACTTTCCGCTTTTTTCACTTTGTTCTCCGTTCCCTCCGTATCCGAGCCGCCTTGCGTATAGATATATGTGTCCTCCACATCTGCGATATAGAATCTTAGATGTGCTCCTTTGTCCGTGCCTTCAAATTCAAGGTCGATATAATGAATATAGTCCTCTCTGTTTTCAGCATAGGCACTGTCTATGATGAGTTTTTCCGGTATCTTTCTTGGAACGATGCTTCCAAACCGGTCATTACGCCTGATCCTCTCAAGCGCCTGAACAGGCGTTTCAAGCGCCCAATAATTCTGTTCATTCGGCTCAGCTCCGAAAACGAGTTTCAACAGCGGCAGAATGCTCTCTTCATCCGAAAGAACGAAGTTTTCGCTGAACAGCCTGTCGCGAAGCACGATATAACCGCCTTCATATACGGAAAAATCGAAGTTCATTCCTCCGGCAAGCACGAAACTTAAATTCGCAAGCAGGCAGCGATCGGCGGTCAGCTTGGAATACTTATCTCTGTCCTCTTCATTCATGAAATCCAAGGTTTTGCCGACATCTATCGCATTTTCAAGCGCCATGATAAAATTTTCAAGCTCTGCTGTCGGCGAGCCATCAGCCCGGCGTAGATCCGTGAGCTTATGTATATCGTGCACGTAATTGAAGCTTGAAGCGGCTGACTCTCCTTCGATCCGCACAAGATTATCGCGAATATTGAGGCAATCGCGAAGCATTATGCCGAGATCGCGGCTGCTGTCATTTGCGCTAATGAAGATCTGCGGCTCGTCAATGCCTTCCTGATACAAGCAAAGCGCCGTATTCGCCGCATATCCCTTTATCATATACGCATCTCCGCGTACCGTTCCAGCGGCTTCGATATAGTCCGTATATATGTTGTTTTCATCTTCTTCAAGCAATGCAGGTTCGATATGTGCAACGAAATCGCCTACTAATTCGCTTCCACCCAACAGAGGTTGCGAAGCAGTATAGTATTTGTTTCCGTTCAAGCAAAAAAATGGCATTATCTCAATATGACAATCGCCTTGACCAGCATTGTTGTAGATGTATGACGGGACGCCGGTACTGTTTGCAGTATGAGGATCACTCCACGCTTCCCGTCCATCGGCTCTATCAAAGAGCTTGTTTTTTAAAACCAAAAAACCGATAAAAGCCGCTGCGCAGGCTGCAGCAGCTATAAAAAACGATCTTGCGCGTTTTTTGACGGGTCTTGCCGCGAGTGCCTCGTCTATATACGCAGAATCGACGTCGCCTACCGCTTTTAGGATATCGAATTCGTTCATACTTGCCAACCTTCTTCCATAAGCTTTGCCTTCAGCTTTTCGCGCATACGCATGAGCGTGGTTTTGACCTTGCTTTCGGAGCAGCCGAGATCAAGCGCGATTTGCGAAACGCTTTCAAAAAACCAGTATCTTTTAATAAAGATAGTGCGCTGCTGAGGCTTTTGAGTTGAGAGAAAGGCGTTTATCGCTCTTGAAAGCTCCCTTGCCTCGAATTCATGCTCGGTATTCGCGTGAGCGCTCAGGCATTCCTGCATCTCCTTTGTCAGCTCCACAACGGAGGCACTTCGCTTTTGCGCGGAAAGCCTTCTTGATCTGTCGATCGCAATATTGCGGACTATCCTTCCGAGATAGGCGAAAAGATACTCGCGCGGCTCGTTCGGCGGAATTGAAGACCAAGCTTCAAGATAGGTATCATTTTCGCATTCCTCGGCGATTTGGGCATCGTCAACAATGCCCGAGGCGACCCGCCTCAGCCTTTCACCGTATTTTGCGGATATGCGCTCAACGGCGCTTTCGTCCCTATTAAGAAACAGATCTACGATTCGAGAATCGTCCAAGGCTTTCCCCTTTCAAGTTTTTCCTCTCACCCTAATAAACGCATTTTCGATATGCGGGGTTACATTTATTCGCAATTTATATTTTCATCGACCAAATCCGCATTTATATGAGCTTAATGTACTCCCCTATCACCGCCATCAGCGCATCCGCTTCTTTCGGGGCATAGCGTGGCGATCTTGCAACGGAAACAAAGTCGTATTTCCACTTTGATTTAAACTCTGTATAGTCCGAATAAACGGCGAACGGGATCACGGGTTCCTCGCCGTTTTTCGCTTCAAAGAGCTTTGAAACGAAAGATGAAAGCTTTATATGGGTGTATTCGCCGCAATCGTTTTTATATGCAAAATCGGGTATATCAGCTCTGGACTCCGGGTTGCGAACGTTCTCAAGGCGGCTTATACGGCGAAACGCGAGCGCGAAACGTGAGCGCGAAAAGCAGATAGTTTGCTTCGTCGAGCCGTATCATCTCATAGCAGCGAGCAATATCGGCTCTCTTGGAGTATCGCGGTTTTAATTAAAGGAATCGACCCATTCGAGCATCGCGTCCAAGGCTCTTTCCGCATCTTTTTTATAATAGGTCAGGTGCAGATCGAACAGCATGCCGCCATGCACCATGTAGCATGAGATCGAATCGTTCGGCTCGGCGGCGTCAAAATGAGAGATCGCTATGCGGCAGATCTCGCCGCACTGCGCTTTATAGTCATAGAAGGTTTGCTCGATTATCCTTTCATCATCCGATTGCAGAATGATATTGTAGGAATTGGGATCATCCTTATCACGCCCAACCGCAAAACTGTCGTACACCCTCACGCTGTCGGCTGCGTGCCGCTCATTGGCATCGGTGAGTATCCTGACACCCTCGCTTGCGAAGATGAAGCCCGTTTCGGCGTTCAGGATATCATACTGCGATAATATGCAGATATCCATCCCGTAAACCTCGCATTCGTCCTGTGAGCCGCTGAACTGCGGGGTTAAGAAGCCGTAAGACCGCTCCCCGCTCGCGCTGACGCTCACGCTGCTGACATAGAACGGAAAAGGCAGCTCGCTCAACCCGTCATAGCCGAGGTATTCCACAGCTTCGGCGCATGAATCGAAGCTGCGGCTGTAAACGGTCGGAAGCGAGCTCATATAGCTCTGATGATCGCGCATCTGCTCGCTTATGCGCTTGCCCGCGTCGCGCATTTCGCCCTTGAAGGATGAAAAGGCTATGGGCGTTAGCCTTGCAGTAAAGCTTTGTCCTTCATCGGCCGAAAGCTCGCGGAGCCTGCCTCCGGTGAGAAGGCCCTTTACTATGATTGCTGCAGCGGCGAGCAGCAGAACGGCAGCAGCAGCATAAAAGCGCGCCTGCTTATAAAAAGGCCTTGAAGCGGGCGGCCTTTGCGCTTCGAGCACGAGCTCCCCGTCGAGCTCATTCAGTGATTTGAGAAGTTTCTCGGCGTTCATTGGCAGTACCCGAGCCCTTTCATGTATTTTTTGAGTTCACGGCGCGATTCCGCAAGCAGCCGCTTCACCTTTCCCTCTCCGAGCCCGAGCTTTTCGCTTATCGCGCTCAGGGGCTCGAAATACCAGTATCTTTGCAGAAAGACCGCGCGTTCATCATCGTCCAGCTCGGCGGCAAAGCCGCATATCAGCGCGGCGACGGTGTGTCCTTCGATCAGAACGTCTTCATCGGGAACCTTTGGAAGGACCGAATTAAGCTCGAGCTCAAGCTCGGCCTTGATCGAGGCGAACTCCGCGCTTCTATCGGGCGCCGCGATCGCAATTGCACGCTCGAGCGCGAACAGACGCACCGTTTTCAACAGCTCGACCTGCTCAGCGCCGCTTTGCGTGCAGGGCTGCGTGCGCTCATGCAGGCGGAGCGCTTGATCCACGCATTCGGCAGCCGCTTCGCCTTTCCCGCAGATATTCTCCGCAAGGCGCAGCAGCACTCCGCGAAGATCAATGCGCGGTTCACAGCTGTTTTCGCTTGCTTCAAGCATGTTTTCGCGTTTTGGCAATTCTTTCATCATCATTTTAACCTTATTCGGCCCCATCCTTGCCGTGATCGTTCGCAGCGTGATTCATATGAGCTTGACGTAATCGCCTATCACGTCCATCAGCGCATCGGCTTCCTTCGGGGCATAGCGGGGCGATCTTGCAACGGAAACAAAGTCGTATTTACCTTGTGCTTTAAACTCTGTATAGTCCGAATAAACGGCAAACGGGATCGCGGGCTCCTCGCCGTTTTTCGCTTCAAAGAGCCTTGAAACGAAGGACGAAAGCTTTATGTGCGTGTATTCGCCCGAATCGTTTTTATGGGCAAAATCGGGTATATCAGCTCTTGACCTCGGGTTGCGAACGTTCTCGAGCGCACTCACCCAGCGAAACGCTATGGCAAAGAGCAAATAGTTTGCTTCATCGAGCTGCTTCATCTCATAATAGCGCGCAATATCGGCTCTTTTGGCGGGATCGAGCGTTATAACGGAGTTCAGCACGAAGCCCGGACCGGGCTTGCCTATGCCGAGGTCGCTGTGCGCATCGATATGGGTCACTTCAAAAGGAACAGTCAGCTTTCCCGCCGCGATCAGCTCCTCCCAGAAAAGGAGCGCGCCGTCATGCGTTTCAAAGGCTCGCCCGGAAATGGGCTTATCCCTGTTCAATCCGCAGTTTTCCTCCAAAAAGCGGCGCACCTGTGCCTCGCTCCACGGCTCATGCCCGAGAAGCGGCGGGCGCTCGCCAATCGGCGCAAGCTCGCAGCAATCGGCGAGAAAGAAATCGAGATCGATATCAAGAACACGCATCTTTACATTAAACCGAGCCTTTTCCACATGGTTTCGCAGCTTCCGCGATAATGGAAGCAGCTTCCGTTTTTGTTTTCGCCGATGCGCTCAAGCCCGAGATGCTCGAGAATGCCCTGCGATTTCAGATTATCCTTATGCGAATAGGCTTCTACGCTTTCTGGGAACGCCTTTATCGTTTCGTAAAGGAAGTAATAGAGCGCGTTGAACAGGCCGCTGCCGTGGAAGGCACGCTTGAACTGTATCTCCTCCATCATAAAAGTGGTTTCATTGATATAATACTGAAAATAGCCGATCAGCTCTCCCCCGTCCTTAACGAGAACGATTTGGCGCGGCTCCTTTTGCACCGCAGACCCCACAGCCTCGAGCCAACCCGGAAGCTCATCCTCCTCGGAAAGCCCGCTCGGGGCGATCTCGTTCATATTTTCGTAAAGCAGGCTGAAAAGGCGCGGCAGAAGCGCATCCGATTCGGTCTTATCCATGAATTCAAAGCGGATCAAGTTTTAGTCCTCCCATGTTAATGATCTCGGTTTCCAGATCCTATTATGAACTATCCGCGATAAATTTGCAAGCGAAAAAAGCGGAGCAAGCCCCGCTTTTCGATGTTTTTTCAATATACGCCGCTTATCTTCCCTTTTCGAATTCCTTTACTGCCTTTTCCGCAAAGGAATTGTCGATAAGCTCCTTGAACGCGACCCGCGCCTTCAGCTCGCCGTTTGAGTCCATGATATCTTGAAGCCTTGTGAAAGCATCCTCGGTCATAACGGGAGTTTTCATCCACGAATCGGTGTCGCGGTAGCTCTTTGCAACGATCTCGAGCGTGGCTTCATCCGCATCAGGGAAGGAGGCCTTCATTGCCCGCGCGACCTCGGCATCGCTCGCCGTCTGCACGAAGCGCTGGGCGCGATAGACGGCGCGAAGGAAGCTCGTTACGAGCTCGGGATCGTTTTTGATCGTTTCGGGCATCGTCATAAACGCCGTGTACGGCACCTCGCCCGATTCGAGCCCAACGTTTGCAACTATAAAGCCGCTGCCGCTGCGTTCAAAAAGCGTTGCCGTGGGCTCGAACAGCGTTACGTAGTCGCCGGTGCCGCCCTCGAACGCGCCGCCCATCAGATTGAACTGAACGTTGCTTATCACCTCAACGTCCACACCCGGGGTCAGCCCATGCTTTTTGAGGACGTAGTTCAGCGTCATATACGGCATGCCGCCAGGTCTTCCGCCGATGACGGACTTGCCGCGCAGCTTTTCCCAGTTAAAATCCGGGTCGGCCTGCCTGCCCACGAGGTAGGAGCCGTCGCGCTTGGTGAGCTGACCTATGACCATGGGATGCGAGGCGCTGCCCTCGTTTACGACGTAGACGCCGGTTTCGGGACCCATCAGCGCGAACTGCGCGTCGCCCGCTATCAGCGCGGTCATGCTTTTGTCGCTGCCGCCGCCGGTGACGATCTCGAGCTCGATATTCTCATCTGCAAAATACCCGAGACCGACCGCACAGTATAGCGGCGCATAGAAGACCGAGCGCGTGACCTCGTTCAAAACGACCTTGCGAGGCCCGGTTTTTTTCACAGCACAGCCCGAAAACACGGCTGCCGCCGTTGAAACCGCAAGAATAAGAGCAATAAAAAGAGCAAGAATTTTTTTCATCGAATTACCTCCGGAAAACTTCCTTGCTCTAATAATATTCGGTTTGCAAAAAAACGTGCGGAAAATATCAGTCGTCCATCCTGCCGTTGCCCTGCTTTTTGATCAGCGTTTTTATACCGTAGTGGAAGAAGGAAACGATGGCAACGGCGAGGGCGAGCAGATAGAACCAAATATAATAGGTCTCGACCTGCCAAATGATATTCACGAAGGTCAGGATGATCGCGAGCATGAACAGCCCCGTTGCGATCTTTCCGAACCAATCGGCATACACGACCACCTTCTTTGAGTAGAGGACGATGCCGATCACTATCATTACAAGATCCTTTACGAAAACAACGAGCAGTATCGGCAGCGGTATCTTTCCGATCGAATAGAAGCAGTACAGCACCACAAAGAGCATCAGCTTATCCGCGAGCGGATCGAGCACCTTGCCCACGTTCGTGATCCAGTTATTCTTCCTTGCAAGGTAGCCGTCCAGAATATCGGTGGATGAAGCGACCAGATACACGACCATGCTCCATTCATAGTTTTGCTTAGTGAAAAGATAAAAAAAGACCGCGACAAGTACAAGTCTGAACGATGAAAGGATATTGGGTATCTGCTTCATGTTCGCACCCCTCATAACGAAGCTTTTTCTTCAAATGCGCGCGCAGCGCCGTAAACGATAATGCGAAGGATCAAAAAAGATATGCGCGATAAAGGCTATTGGCTTGCCGCCTTCAGCACCGTTGAATCATGCTCGATATCGGGCAGATTGCCGACGTGCGAAAGGCTGCCGTAGAAGAATACGCAGATATGCTCCTCCCCTGCCGAAGCGCCCGCAGCGCCGTGCGGCATGCAGAGCATCGAAGCCGCAGCGCCGATGCCGTCGATATCCACAACGATCGGCCGCTTTAAGAAATTGTGTTCACCGCCGCAGCACTCAAGGAAAACGGCCGCATCCTCATCGGAAGCAAGCTGCATCTCGGCATGATTCTCTCCGCCCGCGAAAACGAGACGGAAGGCCGAGCCCGTGTTGCAGTCGGTCGCGGTATAGGTCCTGCCGGCGGAAAGCTTGGTTTTGACCTCGCTCCATGAAACGAGCTGCCCCTTGACGGCGAGCCTTTCGGCTATCGGACCCCTCGGCATATGCACCGAATCGGGTATGCGCACGCGGGGAGCATTCGGATCGAAGAGCCGCTTCATGGATTCGGGACCCATCCTGCCGTCCACCGCGAGGGGCGAGCCGTAGCTGCCGCAGCGCTCCTGGAACGCCTTTACGGCATCCACCGTCATTGCCCGATAAACGCCGGTGGGCGGGTAGCAGAGGTAGCCGAGCTCACGCAGCCTGAGCTGGATGCGGATGACAGCCTCGCCCGAGTCCCCATCGGAATAGATCGCCGCAGTTGAGCCCGAAGCAAGGGAAAGCGCCGGAACGGCAAGCAAAAGCAGGAGCGTTAGTATGAAGCTGAACGCACGCTTGAAAACCATGTTGCCGCCTCCCGAAATCAAATCATTCCCGACGAAGCATCGGGTCTGTATCAATCATACCATATTTTCAAAGTGTTTTCAACAGCAGAAGCGCAGTTCGGCGCTGTTCTGTGCGGATATGCGCGTCTTATTCTTCGGGCGCGCCCCGTCCTTCAAGCGTTGCCTCAAGCTCGATATCCTCGTTGTTTCGCATTACGGCAAGCGAGATGCTGTCGCCGATCTTACAGGCGCTGATCGCGGCATCGAGCATTTCGCTGTCCGAAACGGAAACGCCGTTCACCGAAAGGATGACGTCGCCCACCTCTATGCCCGCCTTCTCGGCGGGGCTGTTTTCCTCAACGGCGATGACCTTGGGATAGGTGTGGTAATCGGTAAAGAAGCCGTAGCCCGGCAGAGCGACGGTTTCGGCTTCCACTCCGAGATAAGCAACGCCTGTCACGAAGCCGTAGTCCATCAGATCGCCGATGACCTTGAGCACAAGGTCCGAAGGGATCGCAAAGCCGAGGCCCTCGATGCTCTCGCCCGCGCTCTTTGCGTTCACGATGCCCATCAGCGCGCCGTCCGTAGAGCGGAACAGGCCGCCGCCTGAGTTGCCCCGGTTGATCGCGGCGTCGGTCTGAAGCAGTGTCATCTCCTTGCCGTCGATCTTGATGCTGCGGTCGAGCCCGCTTATGACTCCGCGGGTGTAGGAGTTTGAGAGCTGGCCGAGCGCGTTTCCTACGGCAAACACGGCTTCGCCAACGTGCAGCGTTTCGGAATCGCCGAACACTGCGTGCGGATAGCCGCTGCCCTCGATCTTTATCACGGCAAGGTCGCTTATGCTGTCCCTCCCGATGAGCTTTGCCTCGCTGCTCGAGCCGTCGTCAAGGTAGACATAGATCCTGCTCGCGCCGTCGATGACGTGGCAGCAGGTGGCTATATAGCCATCCTCCGAAACTATGACTCCGGAGCCGGAGCTCTTTGCAACGCTCGCGTAGCCGTAGCTCACCATAACGTCGATGCTGACCACGGCGGACATGGCGTCTTCGATCGCCGAATAGGCGCGCGAGGGCTCGTCGGTGGCGTGTGTATGCCAGATAGCATCCGAAGGATGATCGCCGCCGGTTCGCTCCGGCACCGCTGCGGTGGCCTCGGGCTCATCCGTCACGAGCACGAACGGTGCGGAGGTTGTTATCACCTGAACGCGCTTTTCCTTCGCATCTTTGATAAGGCTTATGCCTCCCATCACGCCCATCACGGCAAGCGACACCGCGATAACGCAGGCGATTATCGCACCAAGCGGCATCGTGATGCGCCTTTTCATCGCGCCGTTGATCGTTTCTCGGGGCGGCTTATCCGCTTGACCGGCAGAAGGCACGGATGCATAAGCAGCCTTTTCGGGGCCTTGAGCGGACATTTTTTCTTGAGCGGAGTCTATTTCTTCGTTGAACGGATCCATGATTATCTCCTTACATCTTGCAATCGTTCATCGAGCCTGCTCGGCGGCGGAGCTGATTTCCGAGCCGCCTCGGCACGGGTTTTTAGGACAGTTTGGGTTAGTTATCTTACACAAAATAAGGACACAAATATCCATGCTCACATTATACCACCGAAATTTGGAATCGCAATGCAAAAAACGGTGCTTTTTTATGGCCAATTGTGTTATTTTTTTGTCATACCACCATGAAACGGGGGCAGACGCGCCCAAATTGAGCTTCAAACTAAAAATGCGCTTGAAACGAACGACAAAATCGATTATAATTGAGGGCGAATAATTTTAAATTCCGGAGGGATCATTCCATGACGGCAAAACAGCAGATCCTGATCTGCGACGATCAGCATATCATCCACGAGACCCTTGGCGCTTATCTGAAAAACGAGGGTTTTGAATACATCTCCGCCTATGACGGCGATCAGGCGCTTGAGGAGTTCAACAAAAACAAGCCCTGCCTGATAGTGCTCGATCTTATGATGCCCAAGAAGAGCGGCATGGACGTTTGCCGCATCATCAGGCAGAGCAGCAACGTTCCGATCATCATGCTCACCGCCAAATCCGAGGAGATCGACCGCGTGCTCGGGCTCGAATTCGGTGCGGACGACTACATCGTCAAGCCCTTCAGCGCGCGCGAGGTCGTTGCCCGCATAAAGGCCGTTCTGAGAAGATTCAACATGCAGGAGGCCGAGCCCGCACAGGTGCTCAAATACGGCAATCTCGAGATCAACATCAACAACTACGACGTTCGCATCGACGGCGAGCGCATCGCCCTCACGCCCAAGGAGGTGGAGATATTCCAGCTGCTCGCCTCCCATCCGGGCAAGGTTTTTTCAAGGGAAAAGATACTTTCCATCGTTTGGGGCTACGACTACTACGGCGATACCCGCGCTGTGGACACGCAGATAAAGCGCATTCGCCAGAAGATCGCGCAGCATCCTGAGCACGGCTGGGAGCTTAGGACCGTTTACGGCGTCGGCTACCGCTTCGAGGTCTATGCGGACGGCGAACAGCCGGAGCCGGAGATCGATCTTGAGGACGAATACGCCGACGAGCTTCGCGAATAAGCCCGCTTTTCGACCCTTCGGCGGAGCGCCGCGCCGGTGTTCCGCCCGTTCCTTCCGAAAATGCTTTGAAAAAGCGCCGACAATTTTATCCCCTGTTGATATCTTTGCGAGTTCGAGTTGGTTTTTTCTCCACCGGTTTTGTTAAACAAGCGTGCCTATGAACAGCGTGCGGCGTACAAGCCTGTTAAAAATCGTATTCTTCATCGTAAGCATCACGCTCACCTTCGTGGTGGCGCTGATCGCTGTGCTTTTTTCCATATTCGGACACGGGCTTTACGTCAACTACAAAACCGACGATCTGCTTCCCAAGGCTAAGGCGCTCTCCAACCAGGTGACGAAGCTCTATCTTGAGAATGCGGATCGCCACACGATCTCGAGGCTGATCTATTCCGAGGAATACGCCGTCGCGGAGACCTCCGTTTATCTGATCGAGTCGTACGGCTCCCCTATAAGCAACGACGATGCCGAGACCCAGAAAGCCTCCGCCGAGACCGTCCGCATATGCTTTGAGAGCGTTATGGAGGGCAAAACGGTTTCGATGCCCCAGGCCTCCGCGGGGATCGTGGTCGGCGTTCCGGTGTACGACGGTGCGGACCGCGTGATAGCCGCTGTGATCCTCATCCACCGCGGCTCTGTGATACAGGATCGAGTAAACGGGCTCGCCTTGCAGTTTGGCCTCGTGATGATCGCGATACTGCTCGTGGCGCTCATCCCGGCCATACTCGTTTTCAGATACGTCACCAAGCCGATAAAGGCCGTTTCGGAGACCGCGCTTGCCATGGCAAACGGCGATCTCGACGCGCGCGCCGTTCCTCGCGGAAGCTACGAATCGCAGCATCTTGCGGAATCCTTCAACACGCTCGCGGACGCGCTCAGAAGCAATATCGATCATCTTGTGATAGAAAGAAACCGCCTTGGAACGGTGCTTGACGGCATCGGCGAGGGCATTATCGCGGTCGATCGCCAGGGCGATATAACGCATTATAACTCGGCTGCGATACGGCTTCTCGGCGGAAGCGACAGCTCCGACCCGGCCTCTCTTTCGATCTATCCGAAGGTGGCGGACGTTGCGGCGCACGCGCTCGAGAGCAACGCCAGGTCAAGGGCCGTGCTCGGGGTATCCGACCGTTTGCTGCGCGTCAGCAGCACTCCTATTTACGAAGCGAACGACACGCTTTGCGGCGCGGTCACCTTGATAAGCGACATCACCGAGAGCGAAAGGCTCGAGCAGACGCGGCGCGACTACGTTGCAAACGTAAGCCACGAGCTGCGCACCCCGCTTGCCTCCATCCGAAGCCTTTCCGATGCGCTCTGCGACGGCATAATCACCGACGAGGAGGATAAGCAGCGCTATTACGGCTACATTCAGCGCGAATCCATCCGCCTTTCTCATCTTATCGACGATCTGCTCGAGCTTTCGAGGCTGCAGAGCGGCGGCGTTGCATTCTCGAAGATGCGCGTGGAGCTGTTTGAGATAGCCTACGACGTTGCGGACAGGATGAACGAAATGGCGCACCAGCGCGGCAAATCCGTCCGGCTTGAGATGCCCGAGGGCAGGTATTTTGCAAGCACCAATGCCGACCGCATCGAGCAGGTGCTCATCGCGCTCACCGACAACGCGATCAAGCACGGCATCGACGGCTGCTGCGTGAGCATCGACTTGAGGCTCTGTGAGGACGGGAAGCGGTATCTGTTCTCCGTCAGCAACCCCGCCGAGATCGATCCAACCGATATCGAGCACATATTCGAGCGCTTCTACAAGGCGGATCACGCGCATTCCGGCGAGGGCACCGGCCTCGGGCTTGCCATAGTATCCGAAATACTGAACCTTCTCAACGAAAGGATAAACGTGGTCTATTCCGAAGGCAGTATCCGCTTCACCTTCACCGTTGAGCGCGACGCAAGCGACGGCGAGCATCCCGAGCTGAGTCCATGCGGCTGCAGCGAAGCACAGCGCTGCAGGCAGATCGGTGTGATCGAGAGCATCGAATGATCAGCTGCGTTCGACCGGGGGGACCCTCCGGCATGCGCAGACTATGCGGCATAGAGGCGGCATGAGCATGAATGAAACTAAAGCAAACAATTTGACCCGCATCGCGCCGAACGAGCGCATGCGCGATACGGAAGGGTCCCGTTCAGGCGAGGCCCTTATTCATATTCCCCGGCTTGCGAAGCGGTTTGAGCCGGAGAAGGAAGCCGATGCGATCGAGCACACCTGCACGCTTTGCCCGCTCGAATGCGGGGCGGACCGCGCGAAGGAGACCGGCGCTTGCGGCGTGGGCGGCTTTGCGGACGGGCGCGATCCGTACTTGACCGCGCTCATCGCAAGGGCGGCGCGGCATTATTACGAGGAGCCTCCGATTTCCGGCACGCGCGGCAGCGGCGCGATCTTCTTCTCGGGCTGCAATATGGCATGCCGATTCTGCCAGAACCACGATATCAGCCAAAGCCGAAAGGGCGTTTTGACCGATGCAGGCGAGCTTGCCGCGATCATGCTGCGCCTTGAGGCGCTCGGCGCACACAACATAAATCTTGTTACGCCCTCCCCGCACACGCTGCTTATCGCGGCTGCGATAGAGAAGGCGCGGCTCATGGGGCTGAGCGTTCCGATCGTTTACAACACGAACGCCTACGAGAAGCCCGAAACGCTGCGAATGCTCGACGGGCTGATCGATATTTATCTGCCCGATATGAAGTACGTTGGCGCACGGGTCGCTGAAAAATACAGCGGACGGGCGGATTATTTCGAATATGCTTCAAGGGCGGTGCTCGAGATGCAGCGCCAATGCGGCGTGCTAAAAACGGACGAGGACGGCATAGCTCGGCGCGGAGTTCTCATCCGCCATCTGGTGCTGCCCGGCTCCGTGGATGAGGCGCGCAGCGTGCTGAACTGGATAGCCGAAAAACTGCCGCTTGAAACGCACATATCGCTCATGAGCCAATACACGCCTTTTGGCGAGCTCCCTCCCCCGCTCGATCGGAGGCTTTTGCGGCGCGAGTATGAGCGCGCGCTCGAGCACGCGCTTACGCTCGGCTTCGAGAACGTTTATACACAGTCGCTCTCATCCGCAAGCAGCGAATTCACGCCCGAGTTCGACGGTTTTTTCGAGTGAAAACCGCTGTTTTAATGACCCAAGCAAAGAATACCGAAATCATTATATTCGGATGAACCTGCGAGCTGCGCCGCCGAAAGCGGCGCGGTTTTGTTTTTCGAATTTCTGGAGGAATTTTACTGTCACCTTTTTCGCGGTGCTGCACATAATACGAAATAGGCATATCTGCCCGAAAACAGCCAAATGCGAAACAAGGAGCGGCAATGCAGGATTACTTCGTTTTCACAAACGAATATGAAGCAAACATAGTTAAGCTGATAAAGCGCAGGCTTGCGGAACAGGAAACGGATGCTTCAAAGGAGCTGATCGGCAGGATAGGATGCATGGAACGCGGCGAATCCGGCTCATGCCCGAGCGCGGATCAGGCGAAGAGCTGCGCCGTGATCGCCGCGGACGGGGAAACCGAGCTCGATGCGCTGAGCCTGGCGCTGATCCGCGTTCTTTTGATCGATCTGAGGTATTTTGAGCTTGCCGATATGATCGCTCCGCTTGATGAAAGCCATGAAACAAAAAGAAGGATACTTGAAAGAGCACTTGATATGACGAAGGAGCCTCGGATACCCGGCTGCGCGGCCGAGGCGCTGAAAAGCTATCTTTACGAGAGCGGGAGCCTGAATCTCGAGGGCTATCTCCGCTTCAGGCTGCGCGATGGCATAGAGTTTTTCCGAGCGGCTTTCGACTCCGCCTATGCGGAGGAATACGAAGCGGAGCTGATGAACGATCTGTTTTCGCTGTTCGGCCTGCCTTTTGTTTCGGCATCAACGCAGAACGGCGAGCAGATCGGCGGGGCTGTTTTGGCCGTGCTCAATCCGGATGGCAGCTGCACGCTGAGCGATGCGCATAACGCATACGAAAGAAAGGATGGAGGCGGCGCCGGCACCGAGCATTTTCGGATCGAGTGCGCCCCCGGCAGCATCGACGGAGTGCTAATTCTGCTGAGGAGCTTGGCGCCGAGCTGCGTTAGATTGGTCGACCTGAGCCTCGGCAAATGCGACGAGCTTCGCCGTGCAATAGAGGAGCTGTTTCTGCAGTGCGGCAAGGATTAGAAGCAAAAAAGCTCGGGCGTATCAAGAGCCGCTCCGAGCGTATTAAACAAATCGCAGGCCGACCCGAGCGGGATACGAAAACGGCCGCTGCAATCAAAGCAGCGGCCGCATGCGGTCGTACTGTTATAGGGTATGGAAAAACGACTTACTTGAGCAGCTGAGCCACGGTGGCGGAGAGCTTGTCGAGCTCTTCCTTGCTGCAGATGCCGTTTTTATACATGATCGAAACAACATCGGACAGACTTGCACCCTCGCCGCCGTCAAGAAGATCTCCGCGGGACTGAACGATGTATTCAGCGCGGGTTACAGTGGGGAGATAGAGGTAGCTGCGCACCTGTTTGCCGACTATTTTGATATAGCCCTTGGCATTCAAGCGGTTTACAAATGTCTGCACTGTCTGGTAGGTCCAGTCGTGCCCTTCGATCTCGCGCCATATATCCGTGATAATGACGGGCTTTCCTGCCGTCCAGATGATCTTCATGATCTCGAGCTCGGCTGACGAAACATCTTTTAGGATCATAGTATAGTCCAACTCCTATGCTTAAAGTATTATCGGGATTATTATACAGTATTTTGTACAAAATTGCAATATATATCAATTATTTTTTTCCTTAATCGCTTAAGATCGCGTTTTTCACTGCGACAAAACCATGTTTTGCCATATTTCGCCATATTTTTGCCATTATTTGCCATATTTCCTCCGGTTTGATATCACGTTTATTCCTAGTTCGCTCATCTCAAATATAGCGCTTCATTTTATTCAAAGCGGCTTTTTCAAGGCGGGAGACCTGCGCCTGACTGACCCCGACCTGATCGGCGACCTCCGTCTGCGTTCTTCCGTGGAAGTATCTCAGCCGCACGATGCGCCTTTCCCTTTCGGACAGTCTGTTCATGCCCTCGCTAAGGGCGATCGAGTCGAGCCATAGCTCGTCGTTCGCTCCTTCATCCCTTATCTGATCCTCGATATAGACCGCGTCCCCGTCGTCCCCGTAGATGGGCTCGTTCAGTGAGATCGGATCGCTTATCGCATCAAGCGCGAAAACGACCTCGCTCTCGGGGATGCCAAGCTCCTTTGCAACCTCCGAAAGCCTCGGCTCCAAGCCGTTTTTTTCGATGAGCGCGTTCCTCACCTGAAGCGCACGATATGCGGTGTCACGCATGGATCTTGTGACCCTAACGCTGCTGTTGTCCCGAAGGTATCTGCGTATCTCCCCGATTATCATGGGTACCGCGTAGGTGGAGAAGCGCACATTGTGCGAGGTGTCGAAATTATCCAGCGCTTTTATCAGCCCCACGCAGCCGACCTGGAAAAGATCGTCCGGCTGTTCTCCCCTGCCCGAAAAGCGCTGTATCACGCTCAAAACGAGCCTGAGGTTGCCCGTCAAAAACTCCTCGCGCGCGCTGTCATCTCCGCCCTTGATCCTTTCGAGCAGCTCCATGCTTTTTTTATGCGATAGTCTCGGAAGGCTGCCCGTGTCCACTCCGCAGATCTCGACCTTATTAAGCGCCATATTCCCTCCGACCGCCGGTATTTCGGAGCTTGGCTCCGCATTGCGGCCTTCGGTATTAGTAATTGCATTTTGAGATAAAATTTATTCACCTATCTGGCGCAAAGGCTGTCGAATCCGCGCTATATACGCGATCACCCGTTTTCAGCGAAAAACCGCGATGTTTCGCAAGAGCCTTCGGTCATTTTTGCGGGCAGGAAAGCCCGCAGGCATATATATGCACAGCGTTGTAAATATATTAGAAAAAACGCCCGCTCAAAATTGAACGATGGTAAAAAAAGTGCTATACTATATCCGAATTTGAGGCTTTACGCGCTTGCCAACGGTTCTCGGCATTTGCTGCGTCTCGCATAATAAACATGAAGGGAGAATTCAATATGAAACAAAGAGTCCCCCGTCTGTTATCCCTGCTGCTCGCGTTCGTTCTTATGTTCGCGATCTTTCCCCTTTCCCTTATAGCTCAGGAGGCTCGCGTGGAGGACGAGCCGTCCGAAGAAGAGATCAGCCGCCGCGCCGAGGAGTACCGCTATTATGAGAGATACGGTGATCGCTCCGCGCTCCTTCCCTTCCGCGACGATGGTACGATGCCTGTAAAAGCGGACGCCATACATACCCCGGACGAGGATTTCTCGACTGTTCGCGTTCTTATGAATTTCGAATGCGAATACTCTGTTAATCCCATCCACGTTACCTCGATCCTCTTCAATCTGCACGGCGCATACTATATCGACCAGAACCTCGCGCCGATAGTCGGAACGATCTCTCAGCCCGCGATCGTGCGCATGACCGCATCGGGCGGCATCGTCAGCGTTTTTTACGGCGGCGAGCTGATCTACTCCGGCCCGACGGTCGATATCAACCGCGTTTTGCTCAGCATTTCGGGAGGCTACGCGAAGCTCGTTACGACGCCCACGACCGCATGCAGCGACGTGCATTACCTCGGCAATTTCAGGATAACGGCGTATAACGGCAATAAGCTGCGGATCGTGAGTCACGTTCCCACGCTGCATTATCTTTACGGCATCGTTCCCTATGAAATGAACGACGGCTGGGGTATCGAGGCGCTCAGATGCCAGGCGATCACCGCCAAATCCTATGCTTTTGCGTACTTCCCCGCTTCCGATGATTACGATATCAGCGCCTCAAAAGCGCATCAGTGGTACCGCGGGTTCAAAATCGACGAAGCCTTCCCAAACTCGCTGAACGCCTGCATAGCGTCCCTTGGAGAGATGCTCTTTTGCAACGGAAGGGTCGTGCGCTCGTTTTATGGCGCCACAAACGGCGGAGAGACCAATCTGCCCTCCTACACTTGGCCCGGGAATACAACCCATGATGCGCCGTACAGCATCGTGTATGACAGCTTCGACCTTCGATACGATCATCCGTACATGCTCAGGCTGAACATCCACTACGGCGAGCCGATCGAAAACGGTATTTTCCGTTCGCTCATCAGCGAGCACGTCACCGAAGCGCTCGGTCACAGCGCGCAGCTTCTCAGCATCATCCATGCCGACGTAAACACGAGGGCGTATCCGGACACCGCGCTGAACCTCACCAAGCTCGATCTTATCGTTCGCGTGAACGACGGCGGTACCGAGCGCAGCGTTGCGCTGAGCTTCAACGTTCACCTTCTCGATGAATCCGAGTACGGCGTATTTCAGCCCGAGAACGACCGTAACCTTCGCATTTTCTGGGGTCATGAGATACCGAACGGCTACTGCATCCGTCACGGCCGCTACGGCACCGGCATCGGGCTTGCCCAGAATGCCGCAAAGGGCAGATGCATGGAGGGTCAGGATCATTACGAGATCATCGACTACTACTTCCCCAACGCACAGATACTGAACGTTGCGGAGCGCAATCCCGAATTGCCGAACAGCTATTCCAAGCTGCCCGCAGCATTCGGAAGCGTGAGCGCCGGCTCGGCAAGGCTGCGCAGCGGCCCTTCCACGAACCACTCCGTGCTCGAAACGCTGCCCGCGAACACGCACGTTGACGTGATAACCGAGGTCAACGGCTGGCTCGTTTGCATCGTCAACAACAAGCTCGGCTATATCCGCGGGGATCTTGTGAACGTCACCTACTTCCCCTCCCCCGAAGGCGGCGATCACCCCATCGGCTATTCCTCCGTCAAGACCGGTGTGCTCGATGCTGAGCTGATGACCGGCCCCTCTGAGTTCAGTACGCCGATCATCAACGTTTACCCCGGCTACTCGATGGAGGTTTGGTACCGCGTCGGCAACTGGTATTACGTTCGCTTTGCGGGCAGATACGCCTTCATCCACTCTTCGAAGATCACCGAGCCCTACTACGGCTATCTGCGCGTCAAGCGCTTTCTGACCTGAGCATCGGCCTTTGCTCGGGGCTCGCGGCTCGGGGCTCATTGATCCGGGCAGCAGCGAGAGCAAGGGCAAGGACAAAAGTAACGGAAATGGTAATCGTAAAAACTTGAGTATGACAGCAAACGGATGAACGCGCGTTCATCCGTTTGCTTTTTACCGTATTCGGTTTTGACGGATATACCGATCCGCTATAGGAGTATGACGGCCGATCCACGATCAAATCACCTAAGGCCGCCAGATATGCTTTTTCATATCCACGCGGCCGTCTATGAACGCGACGCCCTCTTTTTCGAGCAGCGCGATCTGCCTGTTCTCCCCGCCGAAAGCAAACGCCTTGGACACCTCGCCGAGCCTGTTCACCACGCGGTAGCAGGGGATGCTCTCCGGGTCGGGGTTGACGTGCAGCGCATAGCCCACCACGCGCGACAGGCGCGGGTTGCCCGCGAGCGCGGCGATCTGCCCGTAGGTGGCGACCTTGCCGCGCGGGATCATTCGCACTATCTCGTAGATGCGCTCGAAGGTGTTTTTTTCCATTTCGCTGACCTCTTTCGTTTAAGCTTATACTCGTCCCGGCTCCTTGCGGCGCACGATGCCGCCTGCTGCCGCTTCCGCGAATAGATTATAACAGAAAACGGTCGGGATTTGAACCGTTTACGGCTTGTCGATCGGCGCGAAAGTGTTTGCGGGGTCGAGCACGTCCTGCCGTGCCATGTAGTTTATCGGCGCATCCTTGAGCGGGGTCTTCGCCTCGTCCTCAAGGAATCTTTCGATATCGCTTCTCCATTCGCGCTCGGAGCCAACGTAACCCTCTGGCGGCATATCGGTCTGAAGGGAGAAAAGCTGCTCGCGGCTTCTCAGTTCATCCTCGCTCCTCGGCGGGCAATACATCATCCCTGTCGCCTCGGATGCAGAAACCGTGCCGAGCCCTTCCGGCAGGCCATCATCGGCAGATTCCATATTAAAACTGCGTTTTTTGCCCTTTTTTTCGTCGTTTTTCATCGTTATCACCTCCTTGCTTTGAGCTTATTCAGTAGCATTCCACGAAAACTCATGAAAAATTTTGATAAATACTTGTAATTATGGTAAAAATGCTTTATAATTATAAGTTGTATCTAAAATACAAATAACAAATGAATATGGAGGAGAATTATATGTCTCAAAAGTACGTTTACCTTTTCAACGAAGGTAACGCAGGTATGAAAAACCTCCTGGGCGGCAAGGGCGCTAACCTCGCCGAGATGACCGGACTCGGTCTCCCCGTTCCCTACGGTTTCACGGTCACCACCGAAGCCTGCACCCGCTATTATGAAGATGGCGAGACCATCGCGGACGAGATCGTTAAGCAGATCGAGGAAGCGCTCGTCGTTATCGAGGAACGCGCAGGCAAGAAGCTCGGCAGCACCGAGAATCCCTTCCTCGTTTCCGTCCGCTCCGGCGCACGCGCAAGTATGCCCGGCATGATGGACACCATCCTCAACATCGGTCTCAACGATGAAACCGTGGTCGCACTTGCAAGGCTCACCAGTAACGAGCGCTTTGCCTACGACAGCTATCGCCGCTTCATCCAGATGTTCTCGGACGTCGTAATGGAGGTTGATAAGAAGGAGTTTGACAAGATCCTTGAGGGTACTAAGGAAAAGCACGGCTTCCAGTTCGACACTCAGCTCACCGCCGATCACCTCAAGCAGATCGTTGAAGAATACAAGGCGATGTTCAAGTCCGTGAAGGGCTTCGACTTCCCCCAGGATCCCAAGGTCCAGCTCATGGAGGCCATCAAGGCGGTTTTCCGCAGCTGGAACAACGACCGCGCTATCGTCTATCGCCGTCAGTACGACATCCCCTCCAGCTGGGGCACCGCCGTCAACGTGCAGAGCATGGTATTCGGCAACATGGGCGATGACTCCGGTACCGGCGTTGCGTTCACCCGCGACCCCGCCACCGGCGAAAAGGCGCTGTTCGGCGAGTATCTGATGAACGCTCAGGGCGAGGACGTTGTTGCGGGTATCCGCACCCCCCAGAGCATCGATCAGCTCAAGAACACCAACGAGGCGATCTACAACCAGTTCGTTAAGATCGCGGACACGCTTGAAAAGCACTACCGCGATATGCAGGATATGGAGTTCACCATCGAGAAGGGCAAGCTCTTCATGCTCCAGACCAGAAGCGGCAAGCGCACCCCTGCCGCGGCGCTTCAGGTCGCGATTGATCTTGTGAACGAGGGCATGCGCACCAAGGAAGAAGCCATCCTGATGATCGAGCCCCAGGCGCTCGACGCGCTGCTCCATCCCCAGTTTGACGCCGCTGCGCTCAAGGCTGCAAAGTCCGTTGCAAAGGGCCTCAACGCATCCCCCGGCGCCGCCTGCGGTCTTGTGTATTTCACCGCCGACGAGGCGAAGGCCGCTCATGATGCAGGCGAGGAAGTCATCCTTGCCCGCAAGGAGACCAGCCCCGAGGATATCGAGGGCATGAACGCAGCTCGTGGCATCCTCACCGCTTTCGGCGGCAGGACCAGTCACGCGGCCGTCGTTGCCCGCCAGATCGGCACCTGCTGCGTCTGCGGCTGCACCGACGCTCAGATCAACGAAGAGGCCAAGACCATCACCTTCCCGGACGGCACCGTGCTCAAGGAAGGCGACTGGATCAGCCTCGACGGCACCACCGGCAAGGTTTATGCCGAGGCCATCAAGACCGTTCCCGCAGAGATCTCCGGCAATTTCGCCACCGTTATGCAGTGGGCGGATTCCTTCCGCAAGCTGAAGGTCCGCACCAATGCCGACGCGCCCGATCAGGCTGCCAAGGCAGTTGAGTTCGGCGCGGAGGGCATCGGTCTCTGCCGTACCGAGCATATGTTCTTCGACGAGGACCGCATCCCCGCGATCCGCGAGATGATCGTTTCCAAGAACGAGGACGAGCGCAGGGCCGCTCTTGCCAAGCTCCTCCCCATGCAGCGCGAGGACTTCAAGGGCATCTACAAGGCTATGGAAGGCCGCCCGGTCACCATCCGCTTCCTCGATCCCCCGCTCCATGAGTTCCTCCCCACCAACGAGGATGACATCAGGGCGCTTGCTAAGACCATGGGTCTCTCCTACGAGGAGCTCAAGGCCACCATCGACGGCCTGCACGAGTCCAACCCCATGATGGGTCACCGCGGCTGCCGTCTTTCCGTCACCTATCCCGAGATCGCCGAGATGCAGACCCGCGCCGTTATCGAAGCGGCTATCGAGGTTCGCAAGGAGACCGGTCTTGAGATCGTTCCCGAGATCATGATCCCCCTCGTTGGCGAGACCAAGGAGCTTGCATACGTTAAGAGCTTCGTAGTCGCCACCGCGAAAAAGGTCATGGAGGAGCGCGGCATGGAGATCCCCTACCTTGTGGGCACCATGATCGAGATCCCCCGTGCGGCTCTCACCGCGGACGAAGTTGCCACCGAGGCCGAGTTCTTCAGCTTCGGCACCAACGACCTCACCCAGATGACCTTCGGCTTCAGCCGT
>JAFWVQ010000039.1 GCA_017523925.1 Clostridia bacterium | reverse complement strand
GAATTCAATCATGAAAAATATATTATACGAATCCCTGTGTGAACTATTTTATGATACCATTTGCTGGTGCATTTTTAGGCGTACTTAGTTTAAAAAGTGTACTTTTGGGCGTACTTAGTCAACAAAGAAACCTCTTTTGTCTACCGGACAAGAGAGGTTTCTTACTGCATTTCGGACAAAAAACGACCGGATAAAATAGTAACAAGCAAAATCAGGCTTCGGAGTAGACGAACGGTTGCATCACAGCTTTTTTGCGTTTGACGCGGCCTATGGAGTTTGGTAGAATGAATTCGGTAAAAACCGGATTTGAGGAGGCTTAAAATGACAGGCAGATATGAACTGAAAAACAAAGGGATAAGACTTGAAAAGGTGAATGACAATAACTTCGTTGATCTGATGAAGCTTGAAGTTGCTGAATCGCAGAAAGACTACGTTGCTTCGAACACGGTGAGTATGGCTCAGGCTTATGCCGTAAATGCAAGCGGCAGATTTGTTCAGTGTTTCGGTATCTACGATGGAGACACAGCGGTCGGATTTGCCATAATCGGACACCATTCCGAGGAATATAACGGTATGGCGGAAATATATCGCCACAGCTATTATCTTTGGCGATTTATGATCGATCACAGATTTCAAGGAAAAGGATTCGGAAGGGATGCACTGAACCTTCTTTTGGACTATGTTCTATCATTTCCGGATGGAGAGGAAGACACATGGAGTACATCATACGATCAGGAAAATGAAGCAGCCAGGCATCTGTACGCCTCATTTGGATTTGCGCCGAACGGTGAGAAAGACAGCGATTATGAAGATGCGGAGGAAGTCGCTGTGCTGCCGCTGAAACGATCTTTTCAGCAAAACCGAACAAGTTGACAAATACCAGTTTGCAGGGCTCCCCTGCTGGTGTGCCTTTAGGCGTTCTTTCTATGCTATGGTACACTTTTACGCGGTCTTACACATAAAACGGCAAGTCGCAAGACTTGCCGTTTTCAATTAGATCCGCCCTTTCGGACGGGTAAAAGCCACCTTCGTGGATGAACTCACTTTGAGTTGAGCTCCGCTTTGCATGGGTACGGATTTGATTTCACCGTGAGCACAGTGAACGATCTCACCAATGGCGTATATGCACAGCTACTTCGATACATCCTCAAGGGGTACAGCACGGAAACTGACGTGCCGGAAGAGATGTTAGAACGACTGCCCCTGTTTATTGACATGGTGCTGATCGAAAACATTGTGGATGAATTGAATGCGCAGCGCGCGAAGGCGAGGAACCGGATCACGAAGACTTTGAGGATGAGGAGCATTGCCTTATCCACAATATCCCCTATGCCGGTATCGGCTGCGAGGAGTGAATCCGAAGGTTGTTTCGTTTCGTCTCGGAAGAAGAACGGTTGACAACGGGAGAAAAGCCGAGAATGCTTTTTAGTCATGACCATTGTTTGTTCGTTCTTACCTTGAAAAGTGCAGATTGAGCGCTGTGAATAAATCAAAACCACCCGTTGAACGGGTGGTTTGCTCAGGCCCTATAAGGGCCTATCTCTTGTAGACGCCCCCTAAAGGGGGCGCTGAATTCCTGGTAACTACAGTATTTTCTCTGGCAGCCCCCTACTCGGGGGCTTCTTTCTTAGCCTTTTATCACAGGCTCACCCGTAAACGGGTCTACAAACTCTTTCATACTTATCTGGTCGGTCGCTATATCATCTTCCAGTTGATTTCGTATGTATTCGCGTATTGCCCCTTCATACTTGCCAACTGTATCCACATAGTATCCTCTGCGCCAGAAATGTCGGTTGCCATACTTGTACTTCAGATTCGCATGCCTATCAAATATCATCAGACTGCTTTTACTCTTCAAGTACCCCATAAACTGCGACACACTCATGTGTGGCGGTATTGCCACCAGCATATGTATGTGATCCGGACAGCATTCTCCCTCTATCAACTCCACCCCCTTCCTTTCACATAACTCTCTCAGTATTCTCCCTACATCGGCTTTTATCTTGCCATAGATTATCTGCCGACGATACTTTGGCGCAAATACTATATGGTACTTGCATCGCCACTTACTGTGTGATAAACTTCTTACGTCATCTTTCATGACAAAACCTCCTGTGTCCTTTCTTGTGGTTGCCAGGCCACTTTCAGTTTATCACAGGAGGTTTTTTCTGTCATTATCTTAAGATTATTTTGTCGACCACCAGTTGAACTGGTGGATTTTTAACGCCTGTTCGGCTCCATCAAAGAAACCTCTTTTACCGCCAAGGCAAAAGAGGTTTTTCATACATGGTTTGTAATCAACAACTCAACATGCCATTCAAAGCAGCAAGCTTGATGATCGATCAGTATTCGGATCGTCTCTCGAGCCGTTTGAATATCTTGTCAGAGCGCGGGAAGCTCGTTAAAGAAGGAATCGAGGGGTTCGCCGTCGAGGAAGAATTCGCCGTCCTCTGAGACAGCGCTGATATAGCCCTCCTTGCCGTCCGAAGTTCTAAATGCGATATAGCTGAAAAAATCGGTCGCGGTGGGTATCAGGAGCGTCCCTTCTTCAAGCGTGATCACCGTATCGCCCTCTTCGCCCGCAAAAACGGCGGTCAGTGGCCTCGCAACGCTGACGTAGCTGTCGTATGAATAGACGCACCATTCCGTTTCGAGCGGGATCACGCTGCCGTCCACGGTGTTGTAGGTGTACAGTCTGCTTATCCCGCGCGTTCCGAGAATACTCGCTGTGCGGCAAAGCCGTATCCCGTCCTCGCTCAGGCTCTCGACCCAGCCGTCCAGATTGGAGCAGCTTATCGGTGTGCTCGAGGTGAAGCTGCCGACGATCGCAGTGACGTAATCGCCCATGCTGTTGACGTATGAAACGATCAATTCGGCCGAACCGTCACCGAAGCAGAAATCAGTCACGTATGCGCACACGAGGCTCGAAATATCCAAATTGAGCTCAAAGGATTGATCGGAATCGATCACGAGCCGCATTGAACCCTTTTCAAGATTCGAAACGAGCGAAACCGTTTCGATAACGCCGTCATAATCAAGATCGACCGGAACAAGGTCGTTATCCGCGAACGAGAACGAATCGAGCTTCACCTGCTCGTTTGGGATTGGCGAAGCGGCGGGCGGCTCCGGCGTTTCCTCGGGCTGCGGAAGCTCCGTGGCGACGGGTGTCGGCATCGGCGGCACCGCTGCGGTAGAAACCGGAGTTGCCTCAGCGGAAGCGGAGTCTTCGCTGTCCGCATTGCTGCCGATCGGCGCGGCGGTCGTTTCCGCCGCCGGCTTCGGAACGGGCGTGGGCGTAGGAGCAGGTGCCGGTGCGGCGGTGCTGTCCGCCGAGGGTCTGCTCTCGATGGGCAATGCAAAGCATGCCGTAGCCGCAAATGCACAGCCAAGCATTATAAGCAGAAGCCCAATTAGTTTTTTACTCATAATAATTCACCTTGTTTTCGCTCAAGCGCACTTTATGCGCACTTACAAGCCGCATACCGCGGCAAACGATTTGGTATTATACCAAGAAAACGGAGCACAGTCAAGCCGACCGTGCTCCAGAAGCATCAAACTGCATGTGTATCTATCAACGCTGCCCGTCGTCCGGAACGATCTGAACGATCCTTCTTGCAAGCGCGCCGAACATGGAATCCGTCTGCTTCTGCTCGAATCCGGTGAAGCGGAAGGAAACGCAGTTTTCTTCGGAGATCTGCCAGTAATACACTATGAACTCGCCGTCCTCAACGCTGCAGGCCTCGCCCGCTTCAAGATTGATCGGGGGCTCGGTGGACATAACAAGATCATAGCAGAGTTCGGAGCCGTCACGGTCTATTCCGATCGCGCTGATATGCGCTTCGGAATCGTCGACCAGCTTCATCATGTTCTCGGGCAGCTCGGTCGGGAAGAAATCGGAAACCTTTTTGGTGATGTCCTTATAGGCGTCTTTGGAAACGGTGCCGGCCTCCATGCGCCAGATGGGAGTTTGATCGCCCGAAGCTCCCTTGCTGCCGTTTGCATGAGTTTCCTTCGGGGCGCAGTCCGGCGTGGAGTACGCGATGACGTTGGGGTCGTTCGGCTTGCCGGCGGAACGGATGACGGTGAGGAGCGAGAAGCCCATTACGAGCGCGGCGCAGGCAAACAATGCGTAGCTAACCGCCCTTCTGAGCTTGCCGCGCCTTGCCTTTTTGGCTTTTGCAGAGGATACGGCGCGCTGCTTGATGGCTTCAAAATCTATCTGAGCCGTGCTTTCATCGGCAACGAGCCGCAGAAGCGTATCCATCTCTTCAAATTCACCGCCGAGATCGACAGCATCAAGGACCGGGGCCTGCTCATCCAACGGCTCATCCGTAATAAGTTTTATGCTGCGATCATTCTTCATAGTTATCAGCCTCCGCCTTTAACATTTCGGAAAGGAGTTTTCTTGCGCGAACCAATCTTGACTTGATGGTTCCCTGGCTTATGCCGGTTGCCTCCGAGATCTCGCTGACCGTCATCTCGGAGAAATAGTGCAGAGTAATAACGGTTCGGCTTGCCTCGTCAAGCTGCTCTATCGCCCTGCGCACCGCATCGTTGCGCTTTTTGAAGATGAGCTCGCTCTCGGGCAGCGGTTCGCTATCGGGCACTTCCGGTCCAAGCGGCTCATCACTGAGAAGCTCATGCTTGGCTTTTCGCACGTGATCGAGCGAAAGATTCGTTGCAACGCGGTAGAGCCAACTCTTAAGCTGCGCATCGGCAAGTCCCGATATCTTGTCGAGATTCAGATACGCACGCTCAAACACCTGCTGGGTTATGTCCTCAGCCGTTTCCTGATGGGAAACCACTCTGTAGGCAGCCCAATAAACCAGGCGCGAGTAGTCGGTATAGATGCTGTCGAAGCTGCGTTCTGACAAAATCTTCTCTCCATTTATTATAACGCACGACCCTCCGTTTCGGTTGAGCGAACGTTGTTTGATCGCATAAATCGATGAAAAATGCGGCATAACGCAGGTATGCATATGTATTCTAACACATTATGAGCCATATTTCAAATATTATCATATATGCTGCGACTGATTGCGTATCGATCATTTGCGTTCAAGCACTTGTTTCGCGAATTGTTCGCGATAAAAAACTATATGCGAAAAATCAAAAGCATTCGTTCGGATAGAGCCGGCTAATTTTGTTATAGCATCGTAAACAGACGATAGAATGTGATCAGATCGCCTCAGACCTTTGTTATTCAGCTTATTATCTCCATTTGTTCCTGTTTTCGAGATGCAGCACCATGCTTCGAACGAGCCTGCCCGGGAAGTACACCCACACAATGAGCGCGGCAAGGATCGCAAGCATATACTGCGGCCTGAGCCGCCCGCTGTCAGCAAACAATAGCACCGCCGATACAACTACGAAAAAGCATACGGAAAAGAGCAGGTCGGCCGCTATCTCGGCCGCCTTCCTGCCCGAGCGGCGAAAAAGCCGCAATACTTCATAGATGATCCCGAGAAGCGTACCTGCCCAAAGGCAGCAGAGCAGCACGGGAAGCTCGCCCATATTATCATGCATCAGCGAAACATCCTCGAAAACAGCGAGCCCTTCTGAACGGGCGCGTCGTCGTATTCAAGCGCGATCAGCTGACCTTCAACGATGATCTGACCCTCGTCGAGATTCAACTTTGTGATGTGCAGCTCGGTTCCGTCGATGGTAAGCCCGCCGCAGTCCGTCATAAGTATTATCTCGGTTTCGTTAAAGCTGCCGACGTCCTTTACGCCAGATATGCTCAAAAGCTCACGATTCTCGATATTTATGCAATGGCTGCGCAGGCGCAGGCTGCTGCCCTCCAAGATGGGTCTGTCGTTCATCAACTCGTCCTCCTGTGTTTGATACTAAATTATATTTGCGTCGCAGGATAATATGCTTGCGTTCCCAATTGAAAATATGTTAGAATTCAAATCGTGTCCACTATCGGACTAAGCTGCGGCGATCGCTGCGGCAGATCGGAGACATTATGGAGTTTTCCGAAAAGCTTGTTCGCAAACAGCTTGAGCGAATGCGGCCCATCCTTGCATCGCAAACCATCGAAGCCATGCGCAAGGGCCAAGATAGGATAGGGGCGATTCTATCGGCAACAAAAAGAAAAACGGTCGATATTTCAGAGATAGGGCATCCGCGGCTTTCGCTCGCGCTCGCGATCCCGCACGACGAGCGCCGCGACGGCATTATTCTCTATATCCACGGCGGCGGATACGCCTGCGGCGGTATCGAGTACGCCAAGGGCTTTGCTTCCGTGCTTGCCGACGAATGCGGCGAAAAGGTGATGTGTCTTGCCTACCGCCTTGCGCCCGAGCACCCCTACCCCGCCGCCCTTGAGGATGCGCTTGACGCATACAGGAATCTGCTTTCAATGGGCTATCTTCCCGAAAGGATCACGCTCTGCGGCGAAAGCGCCGGAGGCGGGCTTTGCTATGCGCTCTCATATAAGCTCAGGGAGCTGAGGCTGCCGCTTCCGAGCGGCATCATCGCGATCTCCCCATGGACCGACCTCACGCTGAGCGGCGAAAGCATGGTTTACAATTCGCAGATCGATCCGAGCCTTTGCCGCGAACAGCTCGAGAGCTACGTGCGCTGTTACTCCGAAGATACGCAGGATCCCCTGGTTTCCCCGCTTTTCGGCGACACGACCGCTCTGCCCCCTTCGCTGATCTTTGTCGGAGGTGACGAGATACTGCTTGACGACTCAAGAAGGCTTCATGAGAAGCTCGTCGCAGGCGGCTGTTCCTCGCAGCTTATCGTTGCCGAACACATGTGGCATGGCTACGTGCTTTACTGCCTCAAGGAGCACAGAAACGACTTTGCACTGATGGAGGAGTTTCTCAAAAAAACCGCCACAGCGCCGCGCAAGCTGCGCTGGATGCGCCTTGACAACGCCGCGAAGATATTTCCGGCCGCAAAGCGCAGATACTGGAACAACTATTTCAGGCTCTCCGCTACGCTTGATGACGAGGTTGATAGGGACGTGCTTCGCTCCGCTATGGACGTTACGATGAGAAGATTCCCCTCGATCGCCGTTCGGCTCGGAAGGGGCTTTTTCTGGTACTATCTCGAGGAGGTGTCCTCCGCTCCCGAGATTTCGGAAGAGCATCCGTGGCCGCTTGCGCATACGCCGTTTGACGCGATCAATAAATGCGCCCTGCGCGTCATAGTTTATGGAAAACGGATCGCCGTGGAATTCTACCATGCGCTGACGGACGGAAACGGCGGTATGGTGTTTCTCAAATCCCTGCTTGCTGAGTATATCGAGCAGAAATACGGCGAGCGCGTTCCCTGCGTTTGTGGCGTGCTCGATCGGCATGAGGAACCAAGAGCGAGCGAGCTTGAGGACAGCTTTACAAAGTATGCAGGAAAGGTTAGCCTAAAGCGTAATGCGAGCACCGTTTTCAAGATGAAATGCACTCCCGAAAGCGGCGTCATGCGGCATTTGACCACCTTCATCCTCGAAACGGACGAGGTCGTTCGGCTTTCAAAGAGCATGGATGTCAGCCTGACCGTGCTGCTTGCAAGCTGCATGCTGCTTGCTCTTCAGAACCTTCAGAACGAGCAGATCGTCGACAAACGCAGGCAGCGCCCGATCCGCGTTGTCGTGCCCGTCAATCTCAGAAAGCTGTTTCCGAGCGAGACCCTGCGCAATTTCGCGCACGTCGTTATGCCCGAGATCGATCCGCGAATGGGCGATTTTGAGATCGGGGAGATCGCTTCGGCGGTAAAGCATCAGCTCGGGCTGCTCGTAACGAAGAAGAATCTTCAGGCGATGTTCACTCCGAACGTAAACGCCGAGCGCAATCCCGTGCTGCGCGTCATGCCGCTGTTTGTAAAGAATATCGCGATGAAAACGATCTACGACACGGTCGGCGAGCGCACGAACTGCCTCAATCTTTCAAATCTCGGCGCGATCGAGCTGCCTGAAGTTATGCAGCGTCATATCGACCGCTTCGATTTCATTCTCGGAGTGCAGGCGACCAAGCCCAACAACTGCGGCGTGCTGTCCTACAAGGGCAAGCTCTATATAAGCTTCATCAGGAACACCGCCGAGCCGAGCCTTGAAAGCCACTTTTACTCCGTTCTTCATGAGCTCGGGCTGAACGTTTGCGTTGAAAGCAATCTCGCTTCCTTGCCAAGCCGATCGAATGAACCTTGAGCACAAGGGTGATCTCAAGGCTTGGAACGGCAAGAGCGAACGGCAATGTTTCATAGCATTAAGTTTTAGGATGGTTTGAATATGTATTGTGTTAAATGCGGAGTCAAGCTTGCGGATACGGAGAGCGTATGCCCGCTCTGCGGAACAAGGGTCTATCATCCCGACATCGTTCGAAACGAAGCGGAGCCGACCTATCCCGTGAACAGCGACAAGCCCATAAAAATCGGTTTTCGCGGCATCATGTTTGCAATAACGGTGGCGTTCGCCGCCGTAATAGCGCAGCTGGTCGTCTGCCTGTTCAGCATACCATCATCCGGCACATGGGTCGGTTACGCGATGGGCGGCGTCATGCTGCTATATATCATCGTTTTCCTGCCGCTATGGTTCAAAAAGCCAAATCCGGTGATATTTGTTCCATGCGACTATGCGGCGTTGCTGCTGTACCTGCTGTATATCGATCTGACAGTTCGCGGCGGCTGGTTCCTCAGCTTCGCTTTCCCGGTAGTTGGTGCGAACGCGCTTATCGTGACAGCGATAGTGGTGCTCTGTCACTACCTGCGCAGAGGCTATCTTTATATCTTCGGCGGCGCGCTCATAGCGCACGGCGGCTTCATGGTGCTGCTCGAGTTCTTGATCGGACTCACTTTTTTGAACGATACAACGCTAAGATGGTCATATTTTCCGCTCGTTGGCTGCATCATGCTCGGCATTGCTTTGATAGTTATCGCGATATCCCCCGCCCTGAAGGAATCGCTGAAAAAGAAGCTGTTTTTCTAAATGTTTCGGCTAAAACCCGTGGTCATCTGCGCGGCTCTCAGTCTTTGCCAATAGGTATCTGCGCGCGCATCTCGCGCACCTCGCTCGGGTCGACATCGACCATGAGCACCGTTTCCTCCGCGCCGGCTCGAGCGATCACCCTGCCCCAAGGGCTGACTGCGATCGAGTTCGCGTAGGATACGTAGCTCGAGCGCTCGTCCCTTGCCGGTGCGCAGCCGAAGGTGAATATCTGCTCATCCACCGCACGCGCACGAAACAGCAGCTCCCAATGCATAGGACCTGTGGTCATATTGAACGCAGCCGGAACAGCGAGAAAGTCGATATCCCTCATTTCATGAATAAACGCCGCAAATCGAATGTCAAAACAGATGCATACGCCGAATCTTCCGAAGGGCGTATCAAATGCGGTCGTGCCGCAGCCCGGTGAAAAGGAGTCCGACTCCCTATAGCGCTGCCCACCCTTGATATCAACGTCGAAAAGATGCGCCTTGCGGTGCCTCGCAGTGCGCTTGCCGCTTGGGTCGTAAACAAAGCATGTATTGTACAGCGCGTTCCCGTCGCGCTCCGGCATGCTGCCGCCGATCAGATATGCGCCCGTATCGACGGCGATGCTCGAAAGCGCTTGCGTGATCGTTCCGCCCTCCGCCTCGGCAAAGCGAAGGAAGGCCGAGCGTCTGTATTCACAAACGAACATTTCGGGCAGCATTATCACGTCCGCTCCTCTTGCCTGCATGGCGAGCATTCGAGCGCGCGCAAGGTTTTCATCCTTATCGGCGCTCACCTTCATCTGTATCAGCGCAAGCTTCATTTCAATTTCCCCCTTAGATCGATCTCTTTCTATTTTACCACTTATTTCGCTCATAAGGAACTACCTTATGGGTAATGTTAACGGGAAGAGCAAAGTATCCCGAACGGGCAGCGCGCCTTTCAAACGCATTCCGCGCTTTTTCTGACTATCTCGACAACGTCATGCCAAAGGCGCGGATGAACTCGACCTTCGGTCTGCGCACCACTTGGAGCATGAAGAACGAGCGTGTTTGGCAGAAGAGTCAGCGATTTGGCGGCATAGCGCTGGTGATCGGCGGTATAGTCACAATCATTCTGATGATATTCGTGCGCGGTCCGTGGTGTATGCTCGTGCTCAGCATCGTTATTGCCGCAGTTTTGGCGGTAAGCATCATCGGGTCGCGTCGCTACTACAAGCAGGATCTTTTAGAGCATCCAAATGATCGTGAATGATCGCGCTTCGATGGGCGAAATACAATATATTGTTATGCGGTGTTTCTTAGGCCCATGAAATATGGTAGAATATAATCACTCTGTGCGCTCATGCGAGCTCATTCGCCGAGCAAGCGGAGAATCCAATTGGGAGAGAATCACATGAAGAAAATCACAAGCCTCCTCCTTGCCGCACTTCTGCTCCTTTCGGTGCTGCCTTCTGCAGTATTTGCAAGGACGACCGATGGCTCAAGGCCCGTCAATGCAAACGTCGAGTTTGACGACGACGGCAGCGACGGCTACACCGGCGACTACGTTGTTATCTACAACCCCTCCACAAGCTCCTCCGCCACCGCCTCCACAGGCAACATGGCCGGGCTTATCGAAACCACCGTCGGCACGAGCTCCATTGGATACGAGCCCGATCGCGCCGCGATGGACCGCCCGTACGTTATCGACGTTGACGGCCTGATCGCCGAGCAGAACGATGCCGCAGGCATCCCCGCCAAGCCCGAGACCGGCAGCGGTGCCGTCATCGCCACCTCCTTCAACGTTGGCGATACGCACAACTTCCAGATCAATTCCACCTACTGCCCCCTCCCCTCCACGAGCGTGCAGTTCAAAGTGCTTGCCAAGGGCGACCACTGCTATATCTGGACGCCTACCTCCACCGCATCCAACGTTTACCCCCTCGATCAGATCGACGAGACCTTTGCCGATCTGGCCGCCGCCGAGTTCGACTCAAAGTTCGATCTCATGCAGTCCTCCTTTGGCAACCATTCCAACGGCACCAACGGTGACGGAAGGCTGAATATTCTTTACTACAACATCGACGATGGCTGGCAGCCCGGCGAAGGCTACGTTGCGGGCTTCTTCTCCTCGAGCGATCTTTATTACAACGGTATGCCGATACTCAATATCGACACCTATCCCGGCGTTTACTACGAGCGCCCCACCGGCGAGGTCATCATCGATATCGAGAGCACCTACAACACCATGGTGCATGAGTATCAGCATCTTATCAACTACTCCGAGGGCGGCTCCGACACTTGGATCAACGAGTGCATGAGCGCTGCCGCCGAGGAGATCTGCTACCCCGGCAGCTCCATCATTTCGCGCACCCAGAGCTGGCTCAACTATCGTTTCTCCACCAACGATGACTGGCTCAACCCGCCCACCGAGCATGAATACACCAGCTCCTACTCGCTCCACAAGGGCTACTCGATGTATTCCTGGAGCAACTATCTTAACACCAACGACCTGCTCGCGCTCTATGCGCAGGTCTCCTTCTTCGCTCAGTATATCTACACTCAGCACGGCAACACGGCCTTCCGCTCCCTGCTTCAGCGCATCACCTCCGGAGACAGCTTCCCCGCTGCGCTGCAGAACGTTACCGGGCAGAATGCCGCTGATTTCGTTCGCAATTTCAGGATCGCAATGACCGCCAACACCACTCAGGACGTCGAGGACGGTATCTACGGCTTCGTGCCTCAGCCCGGCTACGATCCCTCCAAGTATCACGACGTTGAGGATATGTACAGCCTGCTCGCGCCCCTCGTGTTCACCGGCAGCTCCTGCTCCATCAGCGGCGGCGGTGCGATCACCGTTAAGCCCGTTGGCGGCGTTTACAATCCCCCCGCAGGCGCGGCGGCTTCGCTGCAGTACATGGGCATCACCTTCCATTCCGGTCCCGTTGAGCCCATTGCGCTGACCTCCCTTACCCTCGATCCCGCTTCGCTCAACTTGTATGCAGGCGGCAGCGCAACCATCTCCGCGCTTCGCGAGCCCGTTAATGCGAATAACTTCGAGATCACCTGGACCAGCTCCAACGAATCCGTTGCAACAGTCACCGGCAACAACCGCAAGGCGACCGTTACCGCAGTCGCCGTAGGCACCGCGACCGTCACCGCTCGCGCGCACGATCTCATCAACGACGTTTACTACACCGCCACCACGCTTGTGCAGGTTCGCGGAGTTCCCTCCTTCAACGAGGCTGCAAACGTTGAAAACGGCACTCTCGAGTTCAACAACAACGTCGGCTCCTATCACTGGGTCGTCGATCCCTCCAGCGATCCCGGCAGGGTCAGCGTTCGCAGCGACAACCGCGGCGTGAACAGCTCCGATGCGGCCTTCACCGTGACCATGCAGCTCAACTCAGGCGACGTCGTTTCCTTCGATTGGAAGGTAAGCAGCGAGGCGAGCTATGACAAGCTCAATTTCTACGTTGACAGCAGCGTTCGCAACACCATCCACGGCGAGCAGGATTGGGCGACCGTCACCTTCACCGCCACCGCCACCAGGTCCTACACCTTCAAGTGGGAGTTCCATAAGGACGTTTCCACCCACACCGGCGCGGACTGCGGCTGGGTCGACAACATCTCCATTCCCGGCTACATTAACGACGATCCGGATTATCTGCCCGGCGACGTAAATATGAACGGCACCGTTGAGATGGCCGATGCGCTTATGGCGCTCCGCGCAGCTATGGGCACGCTTGAGCTCACCGAGCGTCAGACTCTTATTGCCGACATGGACGAAAACGGCAGCATCGCCGTTTCCGACGCGCTCACCATCATGCGCATCGCGATGGGAATTGCTTGATGGAATTTATGTTGTCAGAATTAACGAAAAGTGAATAATTCTTGAAACTGCCTCCGCACGTTCTTGCGTGCGGAGGCTTCGTTTGGTTTAGCTTGCTCCTTCCATTAGGTTAAAGAGCGTTCGAATCTATACTTTTATGGCAAAGTTTTCATGATTACTACGGCTTTGTTCTGATAAACAAGTTGCAATGATGTGCGATCTATGTTAAAATAGTAAATTGTATAAGGCTGATTTTCATCGTTCCTTATGAGAATCAGCCACTATCCTCGCGGAGATTTTGTATGGAAAGAAAATACACGCTTGCCAACGTTAACATATTGATAAAAACGGATTTCGATTTTACGGAAACGGAAAGGTATGAGCCCTTTCGTTCCGATTTCGATCTTCCCGATCTTACATACGAATTCATAACTATGGATGAGCTTCCTCCTATTCCGGAGCGCCCTCTGTTTTACGACGGGATGATTACTGTTTCCCGCGAGAATGATATTACTTACCGTTTTTATACATACTCGAAGAAAAAGGCTCGCGCTTTAATGAGCGATGAGCGCATCGATGAAGGCGTGCTTACGGTGTACGTGCTTGAAGAGCAGCTTCCCTCGCTCAAGACCGAGCTGCGCGTGTTCGACCATCTCGCAATCGAGCATGCAATGGCGCTGTTTCAAGGAACTCTGCTCCACTCGTCCTTCATTTCATACGGTGACAAAGCGATACTGTTCACCGCGCCTTCACAAACCGGCAAATCAACGCAGGCGGAGCTCTGGCGCAGGTTCAAGGGCGCTGAGGTGATCAACGGCGATCGTTCTCTGCTAAAGATCGACGACGGCGTGCTTACCGCTTTCAGTCTCCCCTATTGCGGCACCTCCGGCATCTGCCTCAACTATTCCGCACCCGTGCAGGCAATAGTGGTGCTGCGTCAGGCGCCTTTCAACCGTATTACCCCGCTTCGCCCCGCCGCCGCATTCCGCGATCTTTATGAGGGCTGTGCCACCAACATCTGGTACAGCGATGATTCCAAGACCATCTGTGACATAATTGAGCATGCTATCACAGCGGTTCCCGTCCTTCTTCTTGAATGCCTGCCCGACGGCGGCGCTGTGGAAACGCTTGCTCACGCTTTGGGGATCTGAACCAATTTCGATCCCTCTGTATCACAAAAAATGAAAATGGAGTAAACTATGGAAAAGATGCCGACAAAACCTCAACCCTCGCTGCGCAAGAATAACGAGCCCCCGCTCCTAAGATACCTGCTTTCAAAAGCGGGGCGCACTGCAACGCCAATTTCCGGCACTTTTGAACTAACCCCTCGCTGCAATTTCGATTGCAAAATGTGTTACGTGCACCTCACCAAGCAGCAGCAGGAGGCGATCGGCAAGGAACTCACCGCCGATCAGTGGCTTGCATTTGGCGAGGAGGCCGTAAGCAAAGGTCTTCTCATGCTCCTGCTCACCGGCGGCGAACCCCTTCTCCGCCCCGATTTCAGGGAGATTTTTCTCGGCCTGAAAAAGATGGGAGTGATGATCTCCATCAACTCAAACGGATCGCTTCTTGATGATGATATGCTTGATTTTTTCAAGCACAATCCCCCGTATAAGTTCAACATCACGCTCTACGGCTCCTCACCGGAGATCTACGAGCGTCTCTGCGGCAACGCTTCCGGCTTCAACAAGACGCTTCACGCTTTGAAGACGCTCAAGGAGATTGGGATCACCACCAAGGTCAACTGCAGCATCACCCACTATAACGCGCCGGATATTGAAAACATCTTTAAGATCACCGATGATATCGGTCTGCACGTTCAGGCTGCGTCTTATATGTTCCCGCCGCTGCGCCGTTCGCACGATCTGATCGGCTGCAACGACAGGCTGACGAGTGAGCAGTCTGCACAAATGAAGCTGTATTTGAGCACTTTTCGAATGGATGACGAAAGGTTCATGGAATACGCTTCCAATGTTGTTCAGGGCATCCGTCAGATCGACGAGGATTATGAATGCCTTGATATCCCAACCGCCGAAGAGCTCACCCCGACCGAGCATATACGCTGTCGCGCCGGTCTTTGCACCTTCTGGGCAACATGGGACGGAAGGATGCTTCCCTGCGGCATGATGGAGCAGCCCTCTGTTTCCATGCTCGATCTCGGATTCTCCGAGGCTTGGAAGGCCACCCATGCTGATTCCAGGCAGATCTATATGCCCCCCAAATGTACCTCATGCGACAAGCGCTATGCTTGCGACGTTTGCGCCGCATCAACATACGCAGAAACAGGCAGCTTCGACAGCGAGGCGCCTGAGTATGTTTGCCGCATCACCGAAGAGTATATCAAGATCGTTACCGAGGAGTATCAGCGCAGGTTGGCTCTTAAAAAGACAGAGGACTGATCTGAGCAAATACTCCAATCACTCTTATATTTCAGAACGGAGATAAATATGCAGCTGAAAAACAACTATGTTATTCGTGAGATAATGGGCGACACCATTCTTGTGCCCATCGGCGACCATCTGCTTGAGTTCAACGGTCTCATCACGCTCAATGAACTCGGCATATTCATTCTGAACATGCTCCCCGATGTGGAAAACGAGGATGCGATAGTTGAAAGAATCCTCGACGAATACGAGGTCGATCGCGAAACTGCCGCTGCGGACGTAAGCGAGTTCATGGGCAAGCTTCGAGAAGCAAGCATCATTTGATCGGCAGAAACCGCTTTGGATGGTCCGTACTTTTTGTGCGGACTGTTTCATAACGCTCAAATCATCCGCATTTACTTGCGGCGGAGGTATGAATGAGAAAGGATCTTGTTGACTTCCTTTATAAGATGCGCAAATGCGAATACTCGGAGCTGCTCGGCATCGCCGAGATCAGTGTTGAGCGCACTTTCGACATAATGAACAGATATGCCGCAAGCAAGGCGGAAGCAACCGATGCATTGAGCCTCTTCCTTGTGAACGCTCTTTCGGCGGACGGCCGATTCAGCGAGAAGGAGGAGAAGCTTATTACCGACCTGCTCGGCGACAGCAAGCTTTTGACGGAGCGCACTCTCAGGCTTGATGAAAAGCAGCGCGCCCGCTGTGAGCTTCTTATCGACGGGCTGAGCGGCGATGAGCTTTCCGATTTCTGCATGCTTGCGATCGTGATCGCTTCGGTGGACGAAAGCATAGGCATCGATGAGCTCAAGTATCTCGACGATCTACTTTCAAAGTGATCCCATGCGCATCGTTTCCCCTATCGTATAACGCATTGACTCAACACATTACATAACAATACGGCGGCAAAGCACCTGCTTCACCGCCGTATTCATTTTGTTGTCATTTATGCTTATTTCAGCATATCGAGTATCGCAGCCTTAGGCTTAACTCCGAGGGAGCGGCTGACCTCTTCGCCGTTTTTGAAAACGATGAGGGTCGGTATGCTCTGAATACCGAATCTTGCCGCGATCGCACCTTCATCATCAACGTTGACCTTTCCAACGCGGTAGCTGCCGTCACTTTCATGCGCGAGCTGCTCGATCGTGGGCGCCAGCATGCGGCAGGGACCGCACCAGCTTGCCCAGAAATCCACGAGGATCGGGGTATCCCCCGCTATTTCGCTATCGAAATTCTCGGCAGTAAGGACGATCTCCTCGTTTACGGGCTTCTTTTCGCCCTTTTCGGCAGATTGGTTCAGATGGAATTCATGCGGTTTTTCTTCGCCGTTCAAAACGCGCAGACCGCCTGCCGCAAGCGCTTCCATTTCGAATTCACCCGCCATGACCTGCATGGGCGCGATCCATTCCACGTGCGGACGGATCATATCCATCAGCATCTTGCTGTTCGCCAGGCCGCCGGTTATGACGATGCGATCCACCTTGCCGCAAACGACGCTTGCAAGGTCGGCTATGCCCTTTGCATGGCCCCTTGCCATCGCCTCGAAAACGAGCTTTGCCTTCTCATCGCCGCGCTCGACCATTCTTTCTACCTCGAGCGCATCGCTCGTGCCGAGCAGCGCCGCAAGGCCGGACTTGCCGCGGATATAGCGGCTCATCTCCTCCTCGGTGTACTTGCCGCTGTAGCAGAGCTTGGCAAGGTTCATCGCCTGGATCCTGCCGCAGCGCTCGGGTGCGAAGCCCGCGTCATCGTCGCTGTAGCAATCGATGCAGCGTCCCTTATGAACGAGCCAAGTCGAGCAGCCGCCGCCGATATGATCGACGATTATCGTGCAATCCTCAAGCTTTTTGCCGAGGATCTCTTCGGCGCATTTGCGCGCCATTGCGCGGCTGTTTAGCACGTGACCGCGGCTCGCCTTCTTTATCTCGCTCATGCCGGTGATGCGCGCAACATCCTCAAGCTCATCGACCGCAACGGGATCGTACACCATCGCGGGGATGCCGAGGGGCTTTGCGATAGCATCTGCGAGCACGCAGGCAAGGTTGGAGATATGCACGTCCACCTTGGCGGCGTAGAAATAATCGATCATCTCTTGATTGATGATGAACGCGCCGCTCGGAACGGGCGGAAGCAGGCCGCCGCGCGCCATAACGCAGTCGAGGCTTGACTTCTCGATACCTTTATTCTTGAGGGTCTCCTCGATATGCGCCATGCGGTAATCGAACTGATCCATCACCCAGGTGTACTGCTTCACCTCATCGAGCGGGTGGCGGATGGTTTCGGCCATGACCTGCTTATCGTCGTCGAAAACGGCGAGCTTGGTGGAGGTCGAGCCGGGGTTTATAACAAGGATCCTTTTCATCTTATTCACCGACGAAGCCCGCGCCCATGGCAAGGCTGTAATACTTCTCTTCGGCGCTGGAGCCGCGGCTGGTGAGCACGATCGGCACCTTGCAGCCCATGATAAGGCCGGCCATCCTGCCGCCGCAGGTGTAGGTCAGGCACTTGCCGAGAACGTTGCCGACAACTATCTCGGGAACGAGCAGGATATCGAAATCGCCGCAGCAGGGGCACTCGGTGTAGCCCTTGACCTCGGAAAGCTCGGGGACCATCGCAAGATCGTAGCTGATCGGACCTTCGACGTAACACTCGCCGAGCTCACCTTCAAGGCTCATGCGCTTGAGCTCCGCGCCGTCCACGGTCTCCTGCATCTTGGGGTTGACGGTCTCGATCGCGCAGAGCGCCGCAACGTTGGGCTTCTCCACGCCGATCTTATGGAAGAATTCGACCGCATTCTTAACTATGCCGGCTTTCTTCTCAAGGTCGGGATAGGTGCACATTCCGCCGTCGGTAACGCCGAGCAGCTTATGGTAGCCGGGAACCTCAAAGAGCATAACGTGGCTCATGAGCGAACCGGTGCGAAGATCAGCCTCGGGAGCGAGAACGCCCTTCAGAAGATTTCCGGTCATGATCTTGCCCTTCATAAGGAAATCCGCCTTGCCGGCATGGATGAGCTGAGCCGCGCAAACGCTGGGATGCATGCCCTCGGGCACGACCTCGATCGGGAAATCCTCGGGGGTCTTGCCATGTTCCTTGAGAAGCGTGTGGAGATCCTCGAGCTTGTCGCCCTCAACAACGAGAACGGCGTTCACAAGATCGCTTGCCGCGATAACGGCTTCGAGCGCATGGGCATCGTTTGCGCAAACGAGCGCAACGGTGCTCTTTTTACCGGACTTAACTTTTGCAACAAGTTCGTCAAAGGTTTTAAGTGCCATGGTTTTTCCTCCGTTTTTCGGTTGAACCGATTTAGTTTATCTAATACCTTGAAGGCTCGGGCGCTATAATGCGCCCATACCTTCTATGTTATCATTTTACTATTTTTTTAAAGAAGTATCAAGGGGTTTTGGATTATATGTATTCGAAGAAAAGTGAAAGCGCCGCAAAAACGGCGCTCGATCCATCAAATGTATATTTTCAGCAACACATCGTCACTTGCCGGACACCGCGAGCTTGTCGATCAGAAGGCTCGGAGAGCCGACTCTGCCGTACTCGGGAAGCCGGAAGCGAAGGTCGTTTCCGACGGCCAGTATGCCATCCAACAGTGTCAGGATATTTCCCGCGATCGTTATCTGCTCGACAGCGCGGATAATGCTTCCTCCTTCAACGAGCAGACCAGCCGCAATCAGCGAAAAGTCGCCGCTGACGGTATTTATTCCCGCATGAAGACCTGCAAGCTCCGTGATGATGAGCCCAGTGTTCAGCTCATCTATAAGCTCCTTGTAGCTTTTTTCTCCGTCTTTTATATAGAAATTGCTCGGCATAATGCCTATCGGCGAAGAAGCGCCGAACCTGCCCGCATTGGAAGTTGAAGGAACGTTATCCTTGCGCGCGGTCGTGAGATTGTACAGGTAGCTTTTCAGTATTCCGTTTTCAACAACGCTCGTAAACACGGAAGGAACGCCCTCGTCGTCAAATGCGCGAGGATAGTCCGCCTCGAAGGGATCGTCGACTATCGAAACGACCTCGCTCGCGACGGGCTTGTTCAGCTTGCCCGCAAGCAGCGAGAGCCCGTCCTGAACCTTATCCGCAAAGAACAATTCACAGAAAGCATCAAGGAAATCGACCGCCGCGTCGCAGCGAAGCAGAACCCTGTATTCCCCCGAAGCGACCGGCTTCGCGTTGAAGGTCATCAGCGCATTGTCAACGGTCTCCTTGATGAAATCGTTGTAGTCCATGATATCGGGACCGAACTTGAGCGAATAGTTCGAGCGTTCCTCGTCTCCCTGACGAACGATCGGAATGGCGAAGATGTAGGAATACCCGGTTTCGCTGTCGGCGCAGAGCCCGCGCGTGTTGCGGATGTGAGAACTGCGCACGCCCGAATGCAGCTCACAGCGCGACATTCTGTTCACGCGATCGTCAAATGCAAGAATATCTCTTTCGAGATTAAGGGCGATATTGATCCTCTCGTCATCGGTCATGTCAACGATCGGATTCGGCTTTTTTTCGATGCTCGGATAGGTACAGGAGCCCTGCATTGGATGAACGTCGTCATTTTCGATCACCTTTGCGTTGTCCACAGCATGCCGAACGAGGCTCTCGACATCTTCAAGCACCTCGGTGTACGCATAGCCGATCCTGCCTTCATACATAACGCGAAGATTAAGCCCGCTGTTGCTGTTTGCACAGATTTTTACAACTTCTCCGTCGAGAACGCCTATCTCCATGCGCTCATCCGAAGCTGAGTACACCTCCGCTTCATCGCATCCCTGTTCCTTTGCCGCTTCAAAGCATGCCTGCATGAATTCGTCGAAGCTCATCATACCGAGCCTCGCTTTCCGCCGACCGTGATCTCGCTGACACGGATCCTTGGCTGACCGACGTTCGTAGGGATGGAGCCTGAGAACGAGCCGCAGATACCTGTCTCCATCCACATTTTTCTGCCGATGCGGTCTATCTTCATAAGGACGTCCGCACCCTTGCCAATGAGCGTTGCACCGCGCACCGGGCAAACAATCTGACCGTTCCTGACCCAATAGCCCTCGTTTACGGCGAAATTGAAAGAGCCTGTCAGCGTATCGACCGAGCCACCGCCCATACGGACGGCAAACAGTCCCTCCGGCACGGAAGCGATCATCTCGTCTTCATCGTCAGTACCCTCGGCAATGAAAGTGTTGGTCATTCGTGCAACGGGGGCATAGGTGTAGTCCTGCCGCCTTGCGCTGCCGGTGACGGGCATATCCATCAGCCTTGACCCGAGTCTGTCCACAAGGTAGCTTTTCAGCACGCCGTTTTCGATCAGCACGTTTCGCTGCGCGGGACTGCCCTCATCGTCGTAATTCATGCTGCCCCATTCGCCGGGAAGAGTTCCGTCGTCAACAGCGGTAACGATATCACTTGCTATCCTTTGACCGAGCTTATCGCAGAAAACCGAGTTGCCCCTGCCCACGCTCGAGGATTCAAGAGAGTGAACGCAGGCTTCGTGCAGGATAATGCCGCCGAAGCCGCCGTCTATTACAACAGGAACAGCACCGGAAGGACATTCCGGTGCGTGAAGCATCGTTACCGCTATCTCAGCCGAATGCCTGCCAACATACTCAAGATCGACCTTCTCGGCATATGCTTCAAAGCCCATGCCGTACCCCGGTCTGAGCGAACCGACCTGAGCTTCTCCGTTAGCCGTGGCGACGGCCTGAAGCGCAAGGCGAGTGCGCGGACGGCGATCCTCGGCGTGGAGTCCCTCACTGTTATAAATCCATGTTCTTCTGTCGCAGTCCATGTAGTTAACTACCACCTGCGATATTTCGTTTGAATACGCCTTTGCGGCATCGGTGCTCAGCTTAAGCATATCGATGCGCTTTTGATTGTTTATCTCGGAAAAGGGTATCTTTGCACAGGAAACGCCGATACGGTCAACGGAAAACCCCGTCGTTTCATATTCACGTGCGCCTTTGAATGCAGCCGCTGCGGCTCTTGCCGCCGAAAGGAGCGATTCTTCGTTCAAGCTGTTGCAACAAGCATAGGCGCTTCTCGTGCCCTTGAGCACGCGAACACCTGCGCCTACCTTTCTTTGATAATTGGCGGTTTGCAGTTTTCCGTCGATCATGGAAAGGGAGTTCTGCTCCGTATCCTCCAGATACAGCTCGGAAAAATCGCCGCCAGTCTTCAGCGCTTCGTAAAGAACCGCCGAAATGATACTGCTGTTTATCAAGTTTTGACCTCCGAATGCTAAAAAGCGATTTTATTATATCACAATTTCCGCCATTTGCAATGTTTTGGCGCAAATATCTGCATTTTCTTTCAAATTCGAGCTTGGTTTTCGGCCATGTTACGCTCTCAAATAACATCTTTAAATAATTCTTGCCCTCGCAAAAAGACCTGTAAGGGCAAGGATCGAAACAGATTGAACAAAACGATCGAGAGCTTCAATCTCGATCGGCACGCACGAGCGCCGCCGCAAAATCGTTTACGTTCGTTCCCGTAGGTCCGGTGATGATAAGCCCGCCGGTCTTTTCAAGCGCGTTGTATGAATCATTGTTTTCAAGCACGGCGTCAATCGAAATGCCGAGCCTTTCAAGCTCCGCCGCCGTATCGCCGTCCGCATAGCCTCCCGCAACATCGGTCGGGCCGTCCGTTCCGTCGCTGCCGACGGAGAACACGGCTGCGTTTTTCAGGCCCGCAATCCCCGGCGCCGCAGCAAGCGCGACCTCCTGGTTGCGGCCGCCCCTGCCCTTACCGGTCAGCTTAACAACTGTCTCGCCGCCAGCAATAAAAGCGAGGGAAGCGTCATCCGAAGCATGGGTCTTGACGATCGAAGCGAGGAAGCTGCCCGCTTCCCGCGCCCGGCAGCAGAGCATATCGGTGAGAATGAATGGCGTATAGCCAAGCTTTCCGGCGGCGTTAGCTGCGGCTAAGCAGAGCTCGCGCACGCTGCCGTTGATGTGGGTTTGAACGTTAGTAAGCTCCTTTGGCGTTTCTTCATCCAGCAGCCGCAGCGCCTCATCCGAGAGCGCCAAACTGTATTTTTTCACGATACGCTTCGCGTCATCGGCGGTCGAGGGATCGGGACAGGCCGGCCCCGAGGCTATCATATCGGGCGGATCTCCGAGGATATCCGAAAGGATCACCGCCTCCACCTTCGCCGGAGCGCAAAGGAGTGCAAAGCGACCGCCTTTGACAGCCGAGAGCCGCTTTCTTATCGTGTTCATCTCAACAATGTTCGCGCCGCAGGCAAGAAGCTGCCCGGTAATATTCCGCAATTCATTTGCGGGTATCAACGGCTCTTCAAATAGCGCGCTGCCGCCGCCAGAAAGCAGAAACAGCACGGTATCCTCTGCGCTTAACCCCTTTACGAGCTCAAGCGCAGCGCACGTGCCTCGGAAGGAGTTTTCATCGGGAACGGGATGTCCCGCCTCAAAAATCTTAAAATTCGCTATCTCGCCCATGGCGTGACCGTACTTTGTTACAACAACGCCCGCTTCGACGCGCTCGCCGAGAAGATCGGATGCGGCTTTGGCCATCCGCCATGCCGCCTTTCCCGCAGCGACAAGCAGCACCCTGCCGCTAAGCTCCATTTTCTCAAGCGCACGGCGAACCGCCGCATCGGGCTGAACGGCGGCTATAGCTTCGCGCGTTATGATATCCGCATGCCTGCGCAACAGATCGTTCATACTCTCCTCCGAGCAAAAATCTATAAAAGGCGCACCGTGCCTAATGCGCGATGCGCCGGAAGTAACGACAGATCATCCGCATGATCCGCCTTAGTATGACAGCAGCGCAGCCCAAGCGCCGATCAAAAGTTTTTTCAGCTCGCTTGGCTTATTCGGCGTAAGCCTCCATCTCGTCGATAAGCTCGCTGAACAGCGCGAGCGCGTCCTCGATGGGCTTAGCCGTGGCCATATCAACGCCCGCGATCTTGAGCAGGGAGATCGGGTCGGTGCTCGAGCCGCCGCTGAGGAATTTTTTGTAGTCCTTCACGGCGCTCTCGCCCTCCTTGAGGATGCGGTTTGCGATCGCAACGGCGGCGGAGAAGCCGGTAGCGTACTGGAAAACGTAGTAGTTGTAGAAGAAGTGCGGCACCCTCGCCCACTCGATCTCAATCAGCCTGTCCACGCAGACGCTCTCGCCGAAATACTTTTTATTCAGCTCATAGTATGCCTCGTTCATCATCTCGGCCGTCAGTGCTTCGCCGCTTTCAACGCGCTCGTTCATCCACAGCTCGAACTCCGCAAACATGGTCTGGCGGTAAACGGTGCTCTTGAACTGATCAAGGAAATGGTTGATAAGATAGGCGCGTTCCTTCTTATCCTTGGTGTTTGCAAGCAGATGCTTAACGAGCAGAACCTCGTTGCAGGTGGAAGCTACCTCGGCAACGAAGATCACGTAGCCGCGATAGGCAACGGGCTGATTCTTGGTGGAATAATAGCTGTGCAGCGCATGTCCCATCTCGTGCGCGATGGTGAACATGCTGTCGAGAGTATCCTTCTGGTTAAGAAGTACATAGGGATGGGGAACGCCGCCGGCGGAATATGCGCCGCTGCGCTTGCCTTCGTTTTCATATACGTCGATCCAGCGATTGTTGAAGCCCTCTTTGAGTATGCCGAGATACTCCTCGCCGAGCGGCGCGAGCGCCTCGATGATTATCTCCTTCGCCCTTTCATACGGAACTTCGGAATCGGCGTTCGGGAGCATTGCAACGTGCAGATCGTACATATGAAGCTCGTCCAGCCCGAGCATACGCTTGCGAAGCTGCATATAGCGATGCATGCAGCCGAGGTTGGCATTCACGGTGTTGATCAGGTTGTGATAGACCGAAACCGGCACTTCCGTGCTTGCAAGCGCCGCTTCGAGATTGCTGCCGTATTTCCTCGCCCTTGAATAGAAGGTAAGCTGCTTCATCTGGGCATTGAGGAAGGAAGCTGCGGTGTTTTCAAAGCTCTTGTACGTTCCGAGCAGGGATTCAAAAGCAGCCTTGCGAACGGTCCTGTCCTCGCTCTCGATGAGCGGACTGTATGAACCCGCGGTCACACGCAGCTCGTTGCCTTCGGAATCGGTGATCGAAGGGAACTTGAGATCGGCGTTGCGGAAGTTCGATGCGATCTCACCGGGCGCGCCGGAAATATCCCTTGCAGCTGCAAGAAGCTTCTCCTCTGCGTCCGAAAGCGTGTGTTCACGCTGGCTCCTCATCTTTTCAAGCAGGCGGCGATAGCCCTCGAGCTCGGGCTTTTGCGCGTAAAAGCCGTCAAGCACCTCGTCCGGTATTGCGTTGATCTCTGGGGTATCGAAGCTCGAAGCGCTCGCGAACTGAACATACAGGCTCATGAACTTGCCCTTCATGCCCTGATAGAAGCTGTTCGCCGTGTCCTCGTCGCCTTTTCGCATGCAATACATGCCAAGTCTGCTCAGCTTAAGGGAGCATTCATCGGAAAACACCAGATAATCATACAGCGCTTCGGCACTTTCCGCAAGCCTGCCGCGATATGAATCGAGCTTCTCGGGCAGCACTCGCGCTTCCTCAAGCGCTTCAAAGAAGAGCTCGTCGGACGCGAAGATATCCTCGGTTGCCCAGGTGTATTCCTTCTTTACCTCGCTCCTCTTGGGAACGAATTTCTGTTTTGCCATTGTTGACCTCCTGCAGCCGGATAGCTATTCCGGCACGATATGATTAGATTATAGCATAATTGTTCGAAGAAAAACAGTGTTTATCTATATATTACGCGCAAATACCTGTTGATTGAAGGCAGAAAATGCAGTATAATTATATTGGGTCGATATATACGCAGTTCGATCAATAAACGCGAAAAGGTTATTTGAATTTATGGAAAAGAATCACTTTGATATAAGTCTTGCACGCCAGAATTTCCGCATCGTTTGCGCGGAAACTCCCGAATACATGAAAAAGCTCGAATCAGCCGTAAATTCGAGGATCGAAGGCATCCGCAGCAAGTATCCGGGCATGAGCACCATGCGCATCGTGCTGCTTGCCATGCTTGATATGGAGGACGATCTTTTTAAGGCAAAATCCGCCGACGGCTCCCCCGCTTTTCCCGAGGGTGCTGCAGCGGAAAACGAGCAGAGCGAATACGATGATTTTTGATCTCAGTTCTCTTTGATCAAGCGGGAACTGAGCCTTAGAATGCCATGATGGAATTGCTTTCACCGGCCGGCAGCAGGGAGAGCCTTGCTGCGGCCGTTCAAAACGGCGCCGATGCTGTCTATTTCGGCGGCAGCATACTGAACGCTAGACGCTTTGCCGACAACTTCTCCGGCGACGCGCTAGTTTCCGCGCTCGACTACTGCCATGAGCGCGGAGTTAAGGCGTATATCACGCTGAACACTCTCGTTTTCGACCGCGAGTTGAGAGCCGCGCTCGATTTTGCCGCCGAACTCTATCGTTACGGAGCCGATGCCGTTCTCGTGCAGGACCTAGGCTTGGCCGCGCTTATCCGTCACGAGCTGCCCGATCTTACGCTGCACGCAAGCACTCAGATGGGCATTCATGATGAAGGCGGGCTCACGTACTGCGAGAAAGCCGGCATCAAGCGCGCGGTGCTTGCCCGCGAGGTCAGCCTTGATGAGATAAGGCTGCTCTCCGTTTCGAGCAGCATTGAGCTCGAGGCCTTTGCCCACGGCGCGCTGTGCATGAGCTTTTCGGGAAGCTGCCTGTATTCATCCATGGCGGGTGAACGAAGCGGAAACCGCGGCACCTGCGCGCAGCCCTGCCGCAAGGCGGCAAGCGTTTTCGGTGCGCCGAAGCAAAACGAGCTCTGTCTTTCACCAAACGACATCTGCATGATCGAGCATCTTGACGAGCTTAAAAGCGCGGGAATATGCTGCGTCAAGCTCGAGGGCAGGATGAAGAAGCCCGAATACGTTGCCGCCGTCACACGCTGCTATCGCGCCGCGCTCGACGGAGCTTCAAAGGATGAGCTCTCGCGGATGAAGCTTGAACTTTTCCGTTTCTTCAACAGGGGCGAGTTCAGCACCGTGCATTTCTTCGGCGACAGCGTGCGGACCGGCGGCATAGGTTCAAGCAAGCCCGATCCCAAATCGGTCACCGATGCAAAAAACAGCTTTCTCGGCGAAAATCGCAAGCGGGATATCCGCATGAAGCTGAGCCTTGCTCTCGGTGAACCCGCGCTGCTTTCGGCTTCGGCCGACGGCGCTTGCATCGAGGTCGCCGGTGAGATCGTTCAATCCGCGATCAAGCCGCAGAATGCGGGAAGCTACGCGGCAAGGCTCGGAAAGCTCGGGGATACTCCCTTTGCGCTTTCAAACGAGAGCTGCGCTGTCGAAATGAGCGAAAACTGCTATATCTCCGCCGCCGCGCTGAATGCCCTGCGCAGGGAAGCCGCCGAGCGGCTCCTCGCCTGCTTCCATATTCGAAACGAACTGCCGCGGAACGAGCGCGAGTTTATAAAGCATGCTGCAGGAAGCAAGGATCTTGATAAGCAGATCGTTTACTGCGCCGCGCGGAACGCTTCGGAAGCGAAAAAGCTTTTCGAAGCGGGGGCCGATCTCGTATCGCTTGAACCGCAAAGCTTTACGAACGAAGAGCTTCGCGAGCTTGCGTTTCAAAAGCCCGAAGGAAAAAAGCTCGTGCTTCTGCTCCCGAACGTGCTGATAACCTCCGCTCAGCGAGAGCTGATCTCGCACCTTGTTTCAAGCGGTGCCTTTGACGGCGCGGAGGCGAACAACGTCGGCCAGCTCGAGCTCATATCTGCACTTCCGCTGAAGATAGCGGGCATCGGACTGAACGCACTCAACAGCTTCACCGTCAGCGAGCTGATACGGCTCGGCTGCGACCTCATAGTGCCTTCCGTTGAGCTTTCCGCCGCTCAGTTGCGCGATATCTGCGCCGAGTTCGGAAGCCGATTGCTTCTGTGGACGCATGGCAGAGTACCCGTTATGCAGCTGCTTCACTGCCCTGTAAAGGAATACAGGCGCTGTCAAAGCTGCTCTGGAACCGCAGGAGCCGTGACGGACGAGGCTGGGCGCGTTTTCCCGCTTGCAAACATTCGTTTTGCTGATAAATGCCTTGTGCGGATGCTCAACTCCAACACGAGCGATCTGATAGACCTTTTCGACAAGCTGCCGCCCGTTCGCGGATTCCGCATGAGCTTCTTCGGAGAGGATGAAGCGGTTTCGCTCGAAAGGCTGCGCGCGCTTTTAGCCGCGATTCGCGGAGAAAAACAGGCGCAGTACCCTTCATCCACGCGCGGGCACTGGAATCGCAAAGTGGACTGAATCAAAAAACGGATCACGCGGCATATGCCGCGAAAACAGGATATTACCATGATAAACAGCAAAGTTCTGAAAACACTCGAATATGACGTTATCCTCGGCAAGCTTAAACAGCACTGCTGCTGCTGCGTCAGCCGCGAGCTTGCGGACGCGCTTACCCCGAGCACCGAACTCGACGAGGTGCGCGAGCTGCTCACTCTGACGAGCGAAGCCGAGAGTTATTTCCTCAAGACCGGGTACTCCCCCGTCGACGATTTTCCCGATATGCGTTCCGCGCTGAGGCTGCTCAATGCGGTGCTGTTTTTGAATTGCGAAGAGCTTTTAAACATCGGCAAATGCCTCAAGGCTATCCGCACCGCGCGCGAGCAGCTCGTTCCTCGCTCGATGGAGGAGACAGAACCCGTTCTTCTTGCAAACATCGCGTCCGGACTCATCGCTCATATGTTCCTTGAGGATGAGATCAACCGATGCATCCTCAACGAGAACGAGCTTTTCGACGGCGCGTCCCCCGCGCTTGCCCGCATTCGGCGCGAAAAGCGCATCGCAAACGAAAAAGCGCGCGAAAAGCTGAACAGTATCATCCGCTCAGCGACCTATTCCAAATACCTTCAGGATCCGCTGATAACGATCAGAAACGGGCGCTTCGTCGTGCCGGTCAAGCAGGAGCATCGTCAGCAGATCCCTGGGCTTATCCACGACCAATCCGGCAGCGGTCAAACGCTTTTCATCGAGCCCGCCGCCGTTGTGGAGCTCGGAAACGAGTTCAAGCGGCTTTCGATGGAAGAACAGGCGGAGGTCGAGCGCATTCTCACCGAGCTGACCGCCACTATAAAGCCATATGCAAACGATATCTTCGACAATCTGATGATACTCGGCAGGATCGACATTTGCTTTGCAAAAGCCAAGCTTGCAAAGGAGATGCGCGCCGTTATTCCCAAGATCAACGCCGAGCACAGGATAAACATAATCCGCGGCAGGCATCCGCTCATCCCCTCGTATAAGATCGTACCGATCGACATTCGCCTCGGCACCGATTTTCAAACTTTGATAGTCACCGGCCCAAACACAGGCGGTAAAACGGTTACGCTCAAGACCACCGGACTTTTCACGCTGATGGCGCAATCGGGCATGTTTGCGCCAGCAAATGTGGGCACCGAGCTTGCGATATTCGAAAGCGTGTTTGCAGATATCGGCGACGAGCAGAGCATCGAGCAATCGCTTTCCACTTTCTCAAGCCATATGCGCAACATCGTGTTCATACTCGATAATGCCGATGACCGCTCCCTGATCCTGCTCGACGAGCTTGGCGCAGGCACCGACCCCATCGAGGGCGCAGCGCTTGCCATGAGCATACTTGACGAGCTTCATTCGCGCGGCTGCATAACCGCCGCCACCACGCATTACAGCGAGATCAAGGCATTTGCGCTCACCCACGAGGGCATGGAAAACGCTTCGATGGAGTTCGACGTGGATAAGCTTTGCCCGACTTATCGCCTGTTCATCGGCATCCCCGGCAAATCGAACGCCTTCGAGATAAGCCGCAGGCTTGGGCTTTCCGAATACATAATCGAAAGCGCAAGAAGCTACATCAAGAAGGAGGATACCGATTTCGAGGCCGTGCTTTCGGACGCCGAAAACAAGAAGCGCCGCGCCGAGGAGGAGCTCGAGCAGGCGGAGCTTGCGCGTAATGAGCAGGCGCGGCTCGCGGAGGAGCTCCGTATAGAGCGCGAAAAGCTCGAATCCGCAAAGGCAGAGCTCAAGCTCAAGGCGCGCGAGGAGGCACGCAAGATAGTTGCCGACACCAGACGCGAGATGGAGCAGCTGATTATGCAGATCCGCTCGATTAAGAGCATCGATCAGCGCGAAGCGGACAGGATAATCCAGCAAACGCGCGATGCGCTCAGAAAGAGCGAAGGCGCGCTTGCCGAACAGCTTCCCGAAGCAAAGAATGCAGGCGGAAAAGCACCCAAGTCAGTTCGCCCCGGCGAAAAGGTGCACGTAGTCAGCCTTGACAAATCCGCAACGGTGCTTTCCGCACCCGATCGAAACGGCGAGGTGCAGGTGCAGATCGGCATCATCAAGATGAGCGTCAAGCTCTCCGATATAAGGGTCTCGAACGAAGAAAAGCAGCAGACCGCCTCAATGAAGGTCGAGTATAACCCCGCAAACACCGTTGGTCTCGAGCTCGATATTCGCGGCAAGCTCGTGGACGAAGCTATCCCGCTCGTGGACTCATACCTTATCACCGCGCACCTTCAGGGCTTGAGCGAGGTGAACATCATCCACGGCAAGGGAACGGGCGCGTTGAGAGCGGGCATTCAGGCTCATCTCAAGAACCACAGCAGGGTCAAATCGTTCCGAAACGGAAACTACGGCGAGGGCGATTTCGGCGTTACGGTGGTCACTTTGAAGTAGCGGGCTACGGCTGCCGAGGAAAAGTTAATCAATTGTATTCATTTTTGCCACACGGAGTTAATAAATGGATGGTAGAATAACACTTGTATCAAGCTGCCTTCTTGGCATTCCCTGCCGCTATGATGCGCAGTCCAAGCCGAATGAAGAAGCGCTGAGGCTGTTTGAAAGCGGCTGCGCGATAGCGGTTTGTCCCGAATGCCTCGGCGGTCTGCCTACGCCGCGCCCCGCTGCCGAGATAATCGGCGGAGGCGGCGAGGACGTGCTGAGCGGCTGTGCAAAGGTGATGTCGCGCGATGAGTGCGGCGAGCTTCACGACGTTACTCGTGAATTCATCCTCGGGGCATACGAGGCGCTCCGTATCGCGCTCAGCTGCGGCGCAGATACCGCGTGGCTCAAATCGAAGAGTCCCTCATGCGGCTGCGGCGAGATCTATGACGGCAGCTTTTGCGGCAGGCTGTGCGAGGGCTGCGGCGTTACGGCCGCGCTGCTTCTAAAAAACGGCATAGGTGTTCGCTCGCTTTAGCCGCTTTAGCTGCATGAGCAGCTTGAAACAAAAGAATAATCTGATGATCAACCGGTGAAAAACATGGACAATGAACGCATACTCGTCGTTGACGACGATGAAAAGATCTGTCAGATACTCTCGCTTTATCTCAAGAGCAAGGGTTATGACATATACACCTGCAAAAACGGCGCACACGCCATCTCCGCATTCGAGGAATTCAAGCCCGATCTGATCCTGCTCGACGTGATGCTGCCCGGCATGGACGGATGGGAGATACTTGAAAAGCTTCGCAGGATCAGCAACGTTCCCGTCATAATGCTGACCGCAAAGGGCGACGTTCCTGATAGGATACAGGGGTTGGACTGCGGAGCGGACGACTATATCGTTAAGCCCTTCGATTCCAAGGAGCTCGTTGCGCGGATACGAGCCGTTTTCAGACGCTCCGGCGCAGGTGCTGCCGATGAAGGCCATATCATAACCGCAGGCGATATCACCATGGATACGGATAACTACACCGTCACCTGCGGCGGCAGGCTCTGCGACATGCCGCACAAGGAGTTCGAGCTGCTGCATTATCTCATCTCACATAAGGGCCAGGTGCTCACACGCAGCCAGATAATGAGCGCGGTATGGGGCTACGACAACGGATCGGACAGCCGAACCATCAACGTTCATATCAAGCGCATACGCTCCAGGCTCGGAGACAGCGACAAATGGGAGATCGCAACCATATGGGGTGTCGGATACAAGTTTGTTGAGTTGAGCTGAACTCGCTTATCCTCCTCCCCGCACCAGCCCGCCGAAGGGAATGAGCATGCGCTCTTCCCCGCCCTAACGATCAAGCAATTAAGAATCAGTGCAAGAGCGAAAAGGACCCGGCTATGTTTAAAACGCTCTTTTCGAGAATGATGGCAGCATATCTGTCCTTCGCCGTTGCGGTTATCATACTGCTCGGCGTTGTTTCGAGCACGATTTTTAAAAACAACTATTTAAACAACGCCAAGAACAGCCTCTCGCGCGAGGTCGATGAGATCGCGCTGATAGTTCATGATGAGTATCTCGACAGCGATAAGCGCTACGTAGCAAGGGAAAAGATACTTGCGATCGTTCGCCAGTTCGATGCGCTGCTGCAGATCCGTTTCGACGATCCTGCCATCGGCACCCGCAGCTTCTACGATTACCAAACGGGCAGCAAGTGGAAGGTATGTGTTGAGCTCGATATCGAGGAGCTCGTTTCCTCCGCAAGCGGAGAGAGCACCCCTAAAGGCACCTACTACACCGATCTTTTGAGCGGTTCCGCCGGCATCCGCACGCTAAGCATCATCAAGCCCCTTCAGGGCGAACAGGGCGATTACGGTTCGATCCTGCTGCATTATGACATGAGCGATGAATATTCGTCACTTTCCGAACTGTATTTTGACATTTTTGCGGCAGCGCTCGCTGCGGTATTGATTACTGCGGTGATTACATTTATAATAACCAAAAGGATAACGAAACCGATCTCCCATATGACGGACGTTGTGAACGAGATCTCGCGCGGCGACTTCGAGGCAAGGGTCCATCTGACTCAGAACGATGAGCTCGGCATCCTCGGCAGGAGCTTCAACGACATGGCGGACAAGGTCGCCGGACTCGACAGAGCAAGGCGCGAATTCGTTGCAAACGTTTCACACGAGCTGCGCTCACCGCTCACCTCTATGCGAGGCTTTCTTGAAGCGATGGAGGAAGGAGTTATCCCGCCAGAGGAGCACGGCAGGTATTTCGGCGTTGTGCTTGACGAGAACAGGCGTATGACCGCGATAGTAAACGACCTGCTTGACATGGCGCGCATCGAATCGGGGCAATATAAGCTCAACCGCAGCATTTTCGACGTTGGCGAGCTCATCGTGCGCTCGCTGCTGACCTTTGAAAGCAGGATCGAAGCTGCCAAGATCCGAGTTGAGGCCGATCTGCCTGACTCACCTGTGTACGTCGATGCCGACCGCGACAGGATAGATCAGGTCATGCACAATCTGATCGACAACGCGATCAAGTTCACCGATAAGCAGAACGGTATGATCGGCGTTTCGCTCGAGACAGACAAGCAAACGGTTCGTATCAGTGTTTCGAACAGCGGCGAACCCATATCCGGTGAGGATATCCCCCGCCTTTTCGATCGCTTTTACAAGGCCGAGAAGGCGCACACCTATACCGGCACTTCGGGCACCGGACTGGGACTGTCGATCGTTAAGCTCATACTCGATCAGCACGGCGAGCATATATCGGCATCGTCCGCAAACGGCGTTACCGAATTCAGCTTTACGCTCAGGCGCACGAACGCTCCCGCACGAAAAGCTTGAGCAAGATAATAATCTGCCTGCAAGAAAACTTGCAGGCCGTATCGGAGGAACTATGGAAGAAAAGGATCCGAAAATCGAGTTTTTCACCGACCCCATAAGCACCGTCAATGACGACGGAGACCGTCAGCGCACCGTCGCTTGGCGTGAGGAGGGCGGCCCCCTTCAAACGCAGACCACCATCATTCATAAGAAGGTGCCGTCCGCAGGTGTGATAGTGCTCACCGCATTCGTTTTCACAGTGCTCGGCGCACTGATCGCAAGTCTGGTGTTTCTTGCAAGATTCGTTGACGTCAAGTCGATCGCATCCGCGATAGGCGAGACGAAGCGCACATCGGTGATCGAAACGCCGCTACCCGAGCAGAGCTCAAACGGCGCATCATCCGACAACGATGCAAAGAGCCCTTCGGCGCACACCGATCCGAACGTTGCGCTGCCAACGCCTGCTCCGCCCGAGGATGACCCCGTGATGAATTTCGGTGCGGGACTCAACGAGCTATACGACGAAAACGCCGCCGGCGTTGTTATCGTGAACAGCTACTCCGGCGTTCCGAGAAGCTCCGCCCATACCGGCACCGGTTCAGGCTTCTTCATCACCGATGACGGATACATCCTCACAAACGCGCACGTCGTTGAGGACGCGGCAAACGTTCGCATCACTACCTACGACGGCAGTGAGTACGATGCGGTGATCGTCGGAAGCGATGTTCGAACCGACATGGCCGTTTTAAGAGCGCCCGAAGAGGCCGTCATGAAGACGCTGACGATCGGCGATTCCTCAAGGGTGCGCACGGGTGATTTCGTGCTCGCGATAGGGCATCCGACCGGCGAGGAGCTCAGCTTCACAGCGACCTTCGGCATGGTCGGCGCGATCGAAAGAAGCGTTACCATCGACGGTGTTCGCAACGACTATATCCAGATCGACGCCGCGATCAATCCCGGCAACAGCGGCGGCCCGCTCTTCGATATGAACGGACTTGTGATCGGCGTTAACTCCGCCAAGACAGTTGTGGCAAGCTATGATGAAAACGGCGAACCGATAACAGCAGAGGGTCTTGGCTTTGCGCTCCCCATCGGCACTGCTATGGAAACTGCACGCGAGCTCATAGCACAGGGAGGCATCGTGCGTCCCGGCATCGGACTTTCAACGGTTTTCGTAACGCCAGAGACAGCCGAGAAATACGGCATCCCCGTTGGCGGCCTTGTGTACACAGTCACGGAAGGCGGTCCCGCGCACGAAGCGGGATTGTATGCCGATGATATCATCACTCAGGCAGACGACGTTAAGATAGAGGATAACGAGGCGCTTGGTGCGTATATCAGGACCAAAACCTATGGCGACAGTGTTGAGATCACCTATTGGCGCGACGGCGAATACCATACCTGCACGCTGACAGTCGGCGACCTGAACGCGATCGGAAGCAAGGTGCTTGACGACGCATACGGCGGAGCGAAATACGGTATCCGCGTCCGATGACCGACATTATCCATACGAACCACAAAAACCATACAAACAGAAGCCCCGGCCGCGCCGGGGCTTCATCGTTTAAAGCATCCGTTTATTATAACATCTCCATGCTTGCCGCCATACTCAAGGCTCTGCGGACTTGCGGATATGCTCGCAGATCTTGTTCAAAGTCAGATCATCGTAGTGAAGCGCATCGCAGATAAATCCGGTCGTTCCCGCTATCTCAGGGACGGTGGTAAAGCGATCGGCATATTCCTTTAACACTCCGCTCTTTTCAACGGCGGCTCTCAGCGCCGAGTTATACTCAGCGATATAGCCGTTGAACCCATTGGGACCCGATCCGTAAGCCGTAACCCCTTCCATGCAGCCGTCAAAGCCGATCACGATCACTTCGGGTCTATGCAGGCTTCCTTTGAACTCATACTCCATCAAGGCAAGCTTTTCTGCGGCTTTTATGGCCTGCGCTATGCTCTCGGCATTCTTGCTTCCGGTGCTGTCATAATCATTCACGGTCGCAAAAAAGAAGATCCTGCTGCGCCCATGGACTTCGATCTGTCTTCTGAAGCAGCTTTCGACCGCAGAAACGAGCGTATCGGTCATTATTGCAGGTGCTCTATTGACCCAATATCGCCCTCCCCAAACGCCGAAAGCGGCAAAGTCGCTCCGACCCGAGCGCTGCTGATAGATGCCGAGCTGGCAGCAGCGGCTGTCGCCGATCACTATACTGCCCGAATCATAGCCGGGGGATCCCGGAGGTGTCATAAATCGGTCCATATAAACTCCGTTCATGCCATCCTGCGTCAAGAGGCCGCCGGCGTACCCATATGATTCCGCCCATTCGTTGTAGGCGCCCATCTCGCCGAACTCAACATCGGGCAAGGGAGGCGTGCTCCCGCTCGGAGTTTTCACCGAGCATGCCGCCATCGAAGCGGCAGCCGCGATGATCAAGGGGATATAAAAGCTGCTCTTTTTCATTTCTCTACCTATTCGCAATGTATTCAAAGAAGTACCGGTACGGGAAAAAATCAAAAAGCAAGCCTTTCGACTTGCTTTTGATGGTCTGGGTGAGAAGATTCGAACTTCCGGCCTCTTGAACCCCATTCAAGCACGCTACCAAACTGCGCCACACCCAGGCGTTCCTCGGAACGAAGTGTATTGTAACACTTGGAGCGATAAATGTCAAGTCATTTTTTAGTATATTGCTGTCGGTTCGTTTCAGAGATTAAATTTTGCACGAAAATACTGATTTATTTGTAATTGCGATCCATAAGCTGAAATATGAAGAAACGCTCTCAAACCGCTTCGAATGCACATTCATCCATGGGGGATATTTACTTTTCCCGCGATTTGTGTATAATTTAACCTTGTTGAGGTGAACAGCATGATAAACTCCAAAGAACTGATCAAAGAATACGGTATCAAGGCAAACAAGGCACTCGGACAGAACTTCCTTGTTGACGAATCGGCGCTTGCCGCCATTACCGAGCTTGCAGACTGCGGCGGGAAAAAAGTGCTTGAGATCGGCCCGGGACTCGGCGCGCTCACTAACGAGCTTGCGCAGCAGGCGGATAAGGTGGTATGCGTCGAAGTCGACTCGCTCATGTGCTCGCTGCTTGAAAAGACGCTCGCTGGGCATGATTGCGTCACAATAATCAACAGGGATTTTCTCAAGGTGAAAACAGACGAGCTTCATTCCCTGCTCGGGGACGGCTTCATAGTTGCTGCCAACCTTCCCTACTACATAACCTCCGATTCGGCGATGAAGCTGATCGATTCTCCGCTGATCATCAAGCGAATGGTGCTTATGATGCAGCAGGAGGCCGCCGAACATTTTCTCGCTTCGCCGAAGCAGAAATGCTACACGCCCGTTTCGATCATCGCGCAGCATTATTTCAGCGTTTCCGAAAAGCTTCGTTTGCCTCCGTCATGCTATTATCCCGAGCCGCTCGTTCACTCGAGCGTACTTCTCTTTGAAAGCAGGGGGCTGTCTTACGATTCGGCATTTTCAAGGCTCGTTCGCACCGCTTTTTCGATGCGCAGAAAGACGCTTCGCAACAATCTTTCGCCGCTCTTCGGCAAGGATGCGCTGCCCAAGCTCCTCGAGTCGGCAGGGCTTGATCAAGGTTGCCGTGCCGAGGAGCTGAGCGTTTCGGATTTCGAGCGGCTGCTTGAAGCATCGCGCGAGATCTGATCGCCAAACGTATGTACTGCACCGTCAGAGGCCGAACAGCCACGTGATAACGCCGATCAGCACCGAAGTTGTGATGCCGTACACGAGCACCGGCCCCGCATAGCTGAACAGCTGTGCGAGACGCCCATAACCAGCCCCTCGCGCCGGTGCTCCATCGCAGGGGAAACGATAGAATTTGCAAAGCCGGTTATCGGGACCACCGAGCCCGCACCGGCGAATGCGCCAAGTTTATCGTAAACGCCGATCCCTGTGCATAGCGCGCCTGCAAATATAAGAACTACGGCAGTAAAAGCGGCTCGCTGCATCTCACCGAGCCCGAATGCAAGCTGACCGAGATCGCCAACAAGCTGACCGATGCAGCATATCGCACCGCCGATAAGAAACGCAAGAACGAGCTGCCTGCCCGTTTTGCTTTCGGGCGCTCTTGTTTTAACAAGCTCAAGGTAGCTTTCATGCGCCCTTCTTTCCGCCGCGCTGAGTTTTCTGTGCGGATCGTTCTTCATAGTGTTTCCTCCTTTACCGAAGGCTGCAAGCGGGCTCCAAGCGCCTTATGCAGCTTTTCCGTATAAGGGCGGAAGCGTATCTCCCTGTCGTTCACCGCCCTGTTTTCGTGGTCCTGATCAAAAAGCATTGTCGGCAGCGAAGTATTGGCACGTTCAACAGTCACTTTTCCCCACCTTTTCTTTCAAAACGAGCACCGCTCCGCCGCCCATCGCCTCGGCTCGCCTGCCTTTTGAGCCGAGCGCGATACTGCCAAACAGAACCGTAAGCGCAGCTATGAACGCTATCACCATTATCATGCTTCTTTTCATTTCGATCATCCTTTCATTTTGAAGCTGATAATAGTTTGCCGCATAGCTTTGAAAGTATGCTATTCAACCGGCTTTCATCGATCTTCCTCCGTTTTCAATTTCAAAAGCGCGGCTTTTTCAAGTCTTGAAACGGTCGATTGACTTATGCCGATCAGATCTGCTGTTTCCGCTTGGCTTCGTTCAAAGAAGTATCGGTGAACTATCACCCTTTTCTGCAGCTCGTCGAGCTTATTCAGCAGCTCCATGATGAAGGCTCTGTTTATGCACTGTACGTCAAAGCACGCCGCTTCTATCGCCGCCTTCTTCCCGGTTTCGCCGTTATTTCCGCCCTCGCCATATTCTTCACCGTCAAACCCATAGCAAAAGCTCGTCAGCATTTCCGCCTCAAACAAACGCTCCGACAGCTCATCTTCGCTTATCCGTAATGCTTTTGCAGCGCTTCCGAGCCTCGAATCGCCGTCGCTGCCCGCTGCCAAGCCGCATAGCCTTTTCAGCTCCATCAGCGATGCGTATTTGCTGCGCGGCAAAGCTATCGGACGATCCCGCCGGATCTGTTCGCGCATTGCACCTTCAATGAATTTGAAAGCGTATGAAGAAAACTCTATCCCGCGCGTGCTGTCAAACGAGTTTGCGGCTGCGGCGAGCCCAACACAGCCGCTTTGAAACAGTTCCTCATGATCCACTCCCCTTCCGCAGAATCTCGATGCAAGCGCACGAACGAGCCCGAGATGGCGTTCCATCAGCGCTTGGCGTTCGCTTAGGATACTATTTGCACGCGGCTCGCAGCCCGCATCTTCAGCTTTCATCCTTGACCCGCTTCTTGCTTTCCTCCAAGCGGAGCTTATCCGAAAACAGCTTCTCCATCGTGACCGCCGTGCCTATGCCCACCTCCGACTCCACCTTGAGCGAATCCATAAACGCGCGCATGACGGCAAAGCCCATTCCGGAACGTTCGCCGTTCGTCCCGGATGTGTAGAATGGCTGCATCGCAAGTTCGATATCCTCGATCCCGCATCCACTGTCCTCGACCTTGACTCTTAAGAGCCTGCCCGTAAGCGTAAGCTCCATCGAAACCGTGCCGGGCTTGTGCTTATAGCCGTGGATGACCGCGTTTGTGACCGCTTCGCTGACCGCAGTTCGCACGTCGGCAAGCTCCTCGATAGTCGGATCGAGCGGAGCAATGAATGCCGCCGCGCATGCACGCGCAAAGGCTTCATTCTGCGACAGGCTTAAAAACTCAAGCTTTATCCTGTTATCCATTTGCCCTACCCCTCCTTTGCGTTTCAAGCAGCGCAAATATGCCCGAGAGCTTCAGCAGCTTTTCGACCTGCGGCTGTGCGTTCGTTATCGAGAGCCTCCCGCCTGCATCGCGCATCTGTCTGTACCTTCCCAGTATCAAGCCGATACCGGAGCTGTCCATAAATCCGACTCCCGATAGCTCGAGAACCAGGAGCTTGATCGTTCTGCGCTTTTTCAGCTCGGCTTCGACAGCTTTTCTGACTTCGCCCGCGCTGTGCTGATCCAGCTCACCGTTAAGGTGCGCGGTAAGCGTTTCGCGCGTGATTTCGAATGAGATCTTCATATTTCACCGCCATATCCGGATTTTTACTTTCTTCAATTAGTCGCCGGTTTCTCATTCCCTGCATCGAAAAACGTCAAATTATGTTTTTTATTTGCTGCTATTGAAATAATCGTCAAAATGCTGTATCATATGCTAAAAGGCGCAGTATTGATGATAAGAAATGCAAGAATGAAAGCGCCGCTTTGGGAGTATCCGTGCTCAAGGTAGATTATGATGTAAATACTCGCCCCGACAAATACAGCGTGCTGATAGACGGGAGCATCGAAGGATCATTCGATGCGCTTATTTGCTATGTGCGCGGCCGCAAGGTGCTTGTTTTGACCGACAAAGGCGCATCCGATGCCGCTTTATCCGATATTGTAAAACTGCTTTCAGGTGCCAATGCCGAGTTCTTCGTTCACACCCTCAAAGGCGGCGAATCTGTTAAAAGCTTCGAAGCGCTCCAAGCTATCATCTCCGAGCTGATCGAGCATTCTTTTACAAGAAGCGATCTAATAATAAATCTCGGAGGCGGCGTGGTTGGCGATCTCGGCGGGTTCGCCGCTTCGGTCTATATGCGCGGTATAGATCATATCAATATCCCCACCACGCTGCTTTCGATGATCGACAGCGCCATGGGCGGCAAAACCGGCATAGATCACTGCGGCATCAAAAATATCGTTGGCGCATTCCATCAGCCAAAGTTTGTTCTTTGCGCCGTGAACTATCTGAATTCGCTTCCCGAGCGCGAATTGCTCAGCGGCTTCGGCGAAGCTCTGAAATACTACTGTATCAGCGCAAGCACCGTCATCCTATCCTGCCTGCTTCAAAGAAGTGTTACTCCAGAGCTTATCGAGGAATGCTGCATCATCAAGCGCGATCATGTTGAAGCGGACGTGCTCGACGGCGGCAAGCGGCGCATCCTGAACCTCGGGCACACTTACGGGCACGCCTTCGAGGCCGCTAGCGGTTTCTCGCTCACTCACGGCGAGGCCGTTGCGCTCGGTCTCATCGCCGAGTTGCGCCTCGGCGAGCGTCTCGGCATCACCGAGATCGGCACCTCCGATGCAGCGCTTGATATCGTTTCCAAGCTTGGCTTGAAAAGCGACTGTTCCCCCTATGCAGAGAGCGCCGAAGAATACTTGAAGCACGATAAAAAGAACGCATCCGGCAGCATCGAGTTTGCTTTTATCAGGCGTTTCGGCGAACCGTTTTTGAAGCGCGTGCCGATCGACGCTGCTGCGGACCTGCTTCACTCCCTCAAATAATATGGATTTGGTCGTAACCGCAAAAGAGCTGAACGGAAGCATAACACCGCCGCCGTTCAAAAGCGAGGTGCTAAGAGCGCTCATACTGAACGGGCTGTGCGGAATGCGTCCCGATGTATTGCTCGATCCAAGCTATGAATACTGCGACGATATTCTGAATGCGTCTAAGGCGGTCGAGGCAGCGTTCTTTTCCGACGCTTCTTTTGAAACGCCGATACCCGTCGGCGAATCGGCTGCGCTTATCCGAATGCTTGCACCCGTCCTTCTGTTTCTTCGAGGTAAAGCTGAGTTTTCATGCGCTCCGTCGCTCATGAGAAGAAGCATGCTCGAGCTGCGCGATTCGCTTGAATGCTCCGTGCGGCATGATGCAGGCTCCGGCACCATCATCTTTTCCGATTGCAGGCACAAAGGAAGCGACTTCACCGTTTCGGCTGCAAACAGCTCGCAGTTTGCAAGCGGTATGCTTATCGCCGCCGCAGTGCTCGGCGCAAGGGTCCGCATAGACTCCGCCGTTTCCGTTCCCTATATCGATCTGACGCTTCGCTGTCTGTCGCGCTTCGGCGTGAGCTTTCGAACCGATCCGGACGGGTACTTCCGCGCTTCGGGCAGGCTGTCCGGAAATACCTGCTTTTCGTTTCAGCCGGATATGTCATACGCTGCAAACTTCACCGCCGCCGAGTTCGTCACAGGCGGCGCATCAAGGGTCGCCGTCATCGGCTCCGAGCTTGGCCGCGCTCAGCCGGACGCCGATGCACGCGAGTTTTTCTCAAAAAACGCTCCGGATGTATCAAACTGTCCGGACCTTTTCCCCATCCTCTGCGTATGCGCGCTCAAAAAGCGCGAGGATACCGTGATCATCGGCACGGCGCGGCTCGGGGATAAGGAGAGCGATCGCGTCACGTCCGTAAAGGCGCTTACGGAGGCGCTCGGAGGAAGCATGGATGTGCGCTCAAACAGCGTCGTCGTTCACGGATGCGGCGGGCGCTTAACCGGCGGCACTGTACAAAGCTTCGGCGATCATCGCATCGTGATGGCGGCTTCGATCGCTTCCATGATGTGCAGTGAGCCTGTTGTAATAAGCGGCGCACAGGCCGTTTCAAAGAGCGCACCCTGCTTTTTCAACGATTTTCGAAAACTCGGAGGCATTGCATATGAATACGATCGGGAATGAGCTTCGATTGACCGTCTTCGGCGAATCGCACGGACCTGCCGTCGGCTGCACCATCGACGGTATCCCGGCAGGCTTTTGCATTGACTCGGACGCGGTCGCCTTCGAGCTGTCAAGGCGAGCACCCCACAGCGGTGTGGAAAGCACGAAGCGAAAAGAGAAGGATACTTTTGAGATAGTGTCCGGGGTCTACAACGGAGTTTCCACAGGCGCGCCGCTCACGGCAATCTTCAAAAACACCGATGCGCGCTCCGAGGATTATTCCACTCCCGTGCTTCGCCCGTCTCACGCAGATCTGACTGCCGCTGTCAAGTATCGCGGTCATAACGATCCCCGAGGCGGCGGCATGTTCTCCGGCAGGCTCACACTGCCCCTCGTATTTGCCGGCGCAGTTTGCAAGCAGCTTCTTTCTCGCCGCGGGATTCACATTGGATCGCACGTGCTGCAAGTCGGCTCGATCGCCGACGCTCCTTTCGACCCGATGATGACCGTTTTTCCCGAGCTCGACCCGTTCTTCCCGCTCGTTGACCCCGGCGTAAAGAGCGGCATTGACGCGCTCTTTGCCGACCTGCGGCAGTCGGGCAACAGCGTTGGCGGCGTGGTCGAATGCGCCGCATTGGGAGTTCCCGCCGGGCTTGGCGAGCCCTTCTTCAACGGGCTTGAAAGCATGATCGCGCATATGTTATTCTCGATTCCGGGCGTTCACGGCGTGGACTTCGGCGCAGGCTTTGATTTCCCCGGCATGCTCGGCAGCGAAGCAAACGATCCAATACTGCCCGATCTTTCCACTTCAAGCAATCATTCCGGCGGCATCAACGGCGGCATATCGAACGGCATGCCGCTGATCATGCGTGCGGCTTTTCGCCCCGTGCCTTCGATCGCCCTGCCCCAGCGGAGCATCGATCCAAGCACAAGGCAGCCTGCCACGCTCGAGCTGCGCGGCAGGCACGACGTTTGCATTCTTCCGAGGGGCTGCGCCGCGATAGAAGCAGCAGCGGCGATAGCTCTTTGCGACGCACTTCTTTCATTCGAGGGGAAGCTATGAGCACTGCTCCATCAAACGAAAAGCTGTATAGGGAACTCGAAGCTCTCAGAATGGATATCGACGAGATAGACTCCGAGATAGTTCAGCTTCTTTGCGAAAGATTCGACACGGTGCTTTCGCTCGGAGAAGTCAAGCGCGCTCTCGCTCTGCCTCTTGTAAACGAGGCGCGTGAAGCCGAGGTGCTTGACGCCATCCGAAGCGAGGCCGTGGAGGTGTACTCAAAGCAAGTCGTTCAGCTTTTCAAAAGCATCATCACCTCTTCAAAGGCTCTTCAGCGAGGCGAGCTGAATCTATACTTCATCGGCATGCCGAACTGCGGCAAAACACGGCTTGCCGGCCGCATCGGCGAGATACTGATGATGCCCTCCGTAGACACCGATACGCTCGTTATGGAGCGCAGCGGAAAGAGCATCGACCGCATTTTCGACGAGGACGGCGAAGAGGCTTTTCGCGAGCTTGAGCATGATGTGCTCCGCACTTTGGCGTATCGCGGCGGTACCGTCGTTGCGACCGGAGGCGGCGTTATCACCCGTCAGGAGAATCTTGCCCTGCTCAAAGCCAGCGGCTTCACCGTTTTCCTTGACCGCAGCATCGAGAACCTCAAGCGCGCAAAGGTCAAGAACAGACCGCTCCTCCGCTCGGGCGAGGATGCGGTGAGCAAGCTTTATAACGAGCGCATCGGGCTTTACCGCAGCGCTGCCGATCTCACCGTCGATCCTGATGCTAAGGGAACGGTGCGGGCGATACTCAAGGGCTTCAAAAACGCTTTAAGATAAAGTAAGCGCTCCCGTTAGCATGTCCAATTCGCTTATATCGTCAAATACAACAAAACTGCCGCAGCGGACTTTTCTCCGATGCGGCAGTTTCTTATTCGTTTCTGCGGCGTTTTTCGTTTGTTCGTCAGCCCTCAAGATTGATCCTTTGAGCGATCTCGAGCCCTGTCGGAGTCACCGCAAGCCCGCCCTTCGCCGTTTCACGCAGGTCGGAATTCATCATCTTACCCACGCTCTTCATCGCGGAAACGACCTCGTCAAACGGGATTATGCTCGTTATACCCGCAAGCGCCATATCCGCGCAAAGCACGGCGTTCGCGGCGCCCATCGCGTTGCGTTTTATGCAAGGGCATTCAACGAGCCCCGCCACCGGGTCGCACACGAGCCCGAGTATGTTTTTGATCGCGATCGCCGCAGCATCAAGCGCGGCCTTTGGGGATGCGCCGCAGAGCTCTGCAAGCGCGGCGGCAGCCATGGCGGCAGCGGAGCCGATCTCGGCCTGGCAGCCGCCCTCCGCGCCCGAGATGCTCGCGTTCTTTGCAATGATTATACCTACTGCGCCGGCCGCGAACAGACCGTTCACAAGGTCCTGGTCGGTGAAGCCGCGCTTCTCGCTGCACATGATCAGCACCGCGGGAAGCACACCGCTCGAGCCTGCGGTGGGCGCGGCAACTATCTTGCCCATGGAAGCGTTTACCTCCGTCACTGCGAGCGCCGCAGCACAGATGCGCGCCATGTCGTAGCCCATGTTTGCATTCTCGGCGAAGGCAAGCAGCTTCTCGGCGTTGTCACCGGCATTGCCCGTCATGGTCTGCTGATTCTCGTCAAAGCCTATGCTGACGGAGCGCTGCATGGTCATGAGGTTTTCGAACATTTCGTTCACGATATCCTCCCTCGAGCGCTCGTCGATCTCGAGCTGATGCCTGATCATTACCTCGGCGATCGTGATCTGCTCCGCCTCACAGAGCGATATCAATTCCTCTCCTGTCGAAAAAGCATATTTCATACGGTGCAGATCTCCTCTATTCCTTCAACTTCCTTCTGAATCAGTTCTATGCTCGCATCGGGCACGGGTACGTCGGTCTCGATCACCATGCAGGCTTCGCTTCGCTTTGCGCTTCTGAACACCTTCATGAAAGCAACGTTGATATGCTCCCGCGCAAGGATCGCCGTGACCTTGGAGATAACTCCCGGCACGTCGGTATAAAACGCGATGAGCGTCGGGTAGTCGCCGGTGAAGGAAACATCCATCCCGTTTATGCCGACGATCTCCACGTTGCCGCCTCCGACGGATTTGCCCACGACGGTGAACTCCCTGCCGGATACGGTTCGGGCGTAGATCTTCGCGGTGTTCGGATGATCCATCTCCTCGTCGCCTTTGTTTATCTCGACCCAGATATTCTCGCTTCTTGCAAGCAGCATCGAAAAGCGCACACGCGAATCATCCGGCTCCACGCCGAGCACGCCCGCAAGCAGCGCTCTGTCCGTGCCGTGTCCGAAGCCCGTTTCGGCAAACGAGCCGTAGAGCGTTAAGCGAACCTCCTTGAGACGCTCGCCGTTAAGAAGCTTGTGCACAACAAGCCCTATGCGAACAGCCCCCGCAGTGTGGGAGCTGGATGGTCCGACCATACGAGGGCCGATTATATCGAATACACTGAATTCCTTCATACAAGAGTTCCTTTAAGGAAATTTGATCGCGAAACTTGCTTCTAAGCGCATGATCGCAGTGTTATTTCCTATTTATATAGTTTGTTATGATTCCGAAAACGATTATAGCAGAAATGCAGCTCCGTTTCAAGCGATACAAATGCATTTTTCTTTTTATGGGATTTTTGAACAAAATTTCAGTCAGTTTCTTCCTATTTATTTTTTAATTTCAGCCGTTTAAGTCGCAGCATTCAATTTTTGCTTGTGATCGTTGAGTTTTTCATCAAAATACTATATTAGGGCATTCTGATTTTTCTTTGGGAAAAAACTGTTGATATTCACGACACAATATGCTATAATCATTGTGATGGATATCTATGTGCCTGCTATTTGTTATGTCCGAATGGCGGTTTGTGGATAGTCCGCACCATGATCTTCCGGAGGAAACCCAATTGGCAAAGCTGATAGGCAGGCGTTATAGATACACTCAGGACTATAAGACCGTCCCCTATCTTGGGCCAAGCGGCAGGGAGGAAAACCGGGTCGTTTACATTGGCAAATGGATCAACCCGCTCAACTCCGAAGCCGAGTATTCGCGCATAGTGCTTATCTCCCGCATACTCGTTGCCGTTTCCCTGATCGCCGTTATCTTTGCCGTTTACATCCTCGGCGCAAACGTCGAAAACAAATGGTTCATGCTCCCGATGGTCATCGCGATCTTCCCGATCGCATACGAAGTGATGAGCGCTTTTATGCTTCCTTCCAAACCGGAAAAAATGGAACGCATAAAATTTGACAAAAGCTTCATCCGTTTGAAGACTTCATCCGTTATATGTATAGCAGCAGTTATACTTGCGGCTGTCGGCTTCATCATCTACTGGGCGCTCGTGCTCTTCAAGGCGTTTGAGCCGCCCGCCCCCTTCAGTCTCCGCGACGCGCTCTTTGCGTTGGGCACGGCCGCGGCGCTTGCATCAAGCTTCATTATTTATAAGCAGATGAAGCTTGTGCGCACGGAGGAGCTTGAAAACACTTCCAAGCTCTGAGCTCCCCTTCTGACGGGAAACCCACTTTAGGCCAACGGCGGATCGCGAAAGCCGCGCTCCCCCCTCAAGGAACGCAGGTTTCGCTTTCGGCCGAAAAACCTTTAGTGTTTCCATACGTACAATAACTTTTTAGGAGGAAAAAAATGCGTAAACTCAGTAGAATCCTTGCAGTTCTGCTCGCAGCAATCATGGTTCTCGGCGCGTTCGCGGCTTGCACCCCCCAGAACGAAGACCCCACGCCCGAGCCCAAGACCACTGACGAAGCAAAGAACACCAACCCCCCTGAGAACACTCCCGACGGCGGCGAAGCAACCAATCCGCCCGAGACTCAGGAGCCCGCTGCATCTCCCGTACCCGACATTCCCCTTGTAGTCGCGTACAGCCCCTTCTCCCAGAAGTTCAGCCCCTTCTATGCCGACACCGCTTATGACCAGGATGTCGCCGGCATGGTAGGCCTTGGCCTCATGGTGACCGACCGTATGGGTGGTATCATCTACAACGCCATCGAGGGCGAAGATGTTTCCTACAACGGCACCAACTATCACTACACCGGCCCCGCTGACCTCAAGGTTGAGCAGAAGGGCGACCAGACTGTCTACACCGCGAAGATCCGTAACGACCTCAAGTTCTGGGACGGCACCCCGATCACCGCTAAGGACATTCTCTTCACCTACTACACCTACCTCGATCCTTCCTACGTTGGATCCTCCTCCCTGGCTTCCTACCCCATCGTAGGTCTCCAGAACTGGCGCACCCAGACCTCCGACGAGGTTTATGAGAAGTATGCCGATATGGCTGAAGCTATCTTCAAAGCCGGCAATGCAGGCTACGCCGCCAACGATCAGTACTCCGAGGATCTCTACAATTCCTATTGGGATTGCGTTAAGGAGTCCTGGACCGGCACCTGCCAGGGCATCGTTGACTACTGCATGAGCAAGTACGTTGACTCCTACGCTGAAGATATGCTCGGCAAGACCCCCGAAGAGGTCAAGGCAAGCGAAGGCCTCCAGGTCGCGTTCGGTATGGCCGCTTGGGGCTTTGGTGAGGTTGGCGAGGAAGACGGTCTCTTCACCGACGGCGAGAAGACCTGGGACCTTGAGAACGAGTTCCCCACCATCGAAGATTACTACAATGCCACCTACGCTAAGTACGAGGGCGACCCCGTTGCGTTCTTCGACAAGGAGAGCACCGGCAGTGAGACCGGCACCATCGTTGAGATCGCAGATGATGACTTCATCAGCACCTACGGTCCTCAGGACCCCGACATGGGCGGCAAGGGCATCAGCTCCATCAGCGGCATCAAGATGATCGACGAGTACACCGTTGAGATCACCCTGGACGGTTTCAGCGCTCCCGCTGTTTACTCCATCCTCGGCATCACCATCACCCCGATGCACTACTATGGCGACACCAATAAGTGGGATCCCGACAACGGCAAGTACGGCTTCGATTTCAACGATCTGAGCACTCAGAAGGCCAAGACCGAGGTTCCCCGCGGCGCCGGCCCCTATGTATTCGATTCCTACAAGGATAAGGTCGTTACCTTCAAGGCCAATGAGAATTGGTACAAGGGCAAGCCCATCATCGAGACCATCAAGTTCAAGGAGACCGCAGCAGCTGAAGTTGCGACCGCTCTTAAGACCGGCGACGCCGATGCGGGCGAAATGACCGGTTCCCGTACCCGTTTCGAAGAGGTTGCTGACCTCAACGGCAACGGCGATATCGTCGGACCCATCATCACCACCAAGAAGGTTGACAACCTCGGCTACGGTTACATCGGCCTCAACGCCGACACCGTAAACGTTGGCGGCAACCCCTCCTCCGCTGAGTCCAAGGCTCTGCGCAAGGCTCTCGCCACCGTTCTCGCTGTATATCGTGACGTTTCCTACGACTCCTACTACGGCGAGGCTGCTTCCGTCATCCAGTACCCGATCTCCAACACCTCCTGGGCGGCTCCTCAGGCTTCCGACCCGGATTACAAGATTGCGTTCTCCGTTGACCCCGATGGCAACGATATCTACACCGCTTCCATGACCGCTGACGATAAGTACGCTGCTGCTCTCGAGGCCGCTCTGGCTTGGTTCGAGGCTGCCGGCTACACCGTTGCGGATGGCAAGGTAACCGTTGCTCCCGAAGGCGCTAAGCTCGACTACGAAGTCATCATCCCCGGTGACGGTAACGCCGACCACCCCTCCTACAACGTTCTCCTCATGGCTAAGAACGCTCTGGAGCAGATCGGCATCGAGCTGATCATCAACGACCCCGCTGACTCCAACGTTCTCTGGAACCGTCTTGACGCCGGTGATCAGGAACTCTGGTGCGCTGCTTGGGGCTCCACCATCGATCCCGATATGTATCAGGTCTACCACGGCAACAACATCGTTGGCAAGGGCGGCACCGATTCCAACCACTACCACATCAATGATGCACAGCTCAACGAGCTCATCATGGAAGCCCGTACCTCTGCGGACCAGAGCTTCCGTAAGACCGTTTACAAGCAGTGCCTTGAGATCATCGTTGACTGGGCAGTTGAGATTCCCGCTTATCAGCGTCAGAACTGCACCGTATTCAGCACCGAGCGCATCAACCTCGACACCCTGACCCCCGACATCACCACTTTCTGGGGCTGGATGAACGACCTCGAGGCGCTTCAGATGCAGTATTGATGAATCTAACAGGTTCTGCGGGCGCATAGCCCACAGGGCGAATCAGTTGAGCCCACCCACAAGGTGGGCTCAACTGGAATTCCGGTAATATTACGCGGTTCCGGAACCGCGAGAGGGTGGTATACATGTGGAAATTCCTCGTTAGAAGAATTTTATTAGGTATTTTGATCGTCATTCTTGGCGCTTTTGTAACTTATTCGGTTATCCGACTCCTCCCCGCTTCCTACCTTGAGAAGATGGCGAGGCAGCTTTCCGCCGGTTCACAGGGACGTGTAAGCTATAAGGACATGCTCGATGTGCTCGAAAGGCAGTACGGCATGGACAGCGACGTCTTCACCGGCTTCCTTAAGTGGTTCTTCAATGCGATCCAGGGCAAGTTTGGTGATTCCTGGATGTACATGAAGCCCGTTACCAAGGTTTTCAGCGAGGTCATCTGGTGGTCCGTTCTTATGAACGTCATCACTCTTATCGTTGAGATCCTGATCTCCATCCCGCTCGGTATCCTTGCTGCGCGCAAGCAGTACCACTTCACGGATTATGCGGTCACGATCTTCGCGCTCGCTGCAATTTCTCTGCCGTCGTTCTACATCGGCACTGTATTCAAATACGTATTTGCCGTTAAGCTGCAATGGCTCCCGCTTTACGGTTTGACGGGCAGATACTTCGAAACGCTCTCCACCTGGGGCAAAATCGGCGATATAGCGCAGCATCTTATCATGCCCGTTCTTACTCTGGCGCTGCTCTCCATCGGCGGTCTGATGCGTTTCACCCGAACCAACATGCTTGAGGTTCTTAATTCCGACTATATCCGTACCGCAAGGGCTAAGGGTCTCAATGAAAAGGTCGTTATCAACAAGCATGCTTTCCGCAACACGTTGATCCCCCTTGTTACGATCTTCAGCGGTCTGCTTCCGAGCTTTTTCGGCGGCGCTATGATCACCGAGACCGTTTTCCAGATCCCCGGTATCGGTTACAAATCATTCCAGGCAATGCTCCAGGGTGATATTCCCTTCGCTATGTTCTACACCACGTTCCTGATGGTTCTTACGCAGGTCAGCTTGATCCTTGCCGACATCATGTACGCAGTTGTAGACCCGCGCGTCCGCGTCAATTAAGGAGGTACTTTTATGGCTAAAGATAATAAAGCTGTTGAGCCCAAAAAGCAGGACGAAGCGCTCCAGGAAAACGAGCAGCTCGCCCTCGACGACGCGCGCCGAGTTAAAGTGCTTTCTCCCGGTATGCTTGTTTTCAAGCGATTCATTCGCAACAAGCTCGCCGTTGTCGGTATCATCATTCTTATCGCAATGTTCCTCTTCTCCTTCCTCGGACCGCTCTTCTCGCCCTACGGCAGAGCGCAGGTCTTCTTCAAGGACGTTGAAGAACCCGGCGATTACGCGACCGGTAAATTCGTTTCCGGTTCACTCTTCTATCCCAACAACAACTCCGCTCTCAATTCCGCAGTGCTCAAGACTCTCGGCAACACCAAGGTAGGTGGCAAGTATTCCCTCACCGCGGGCGAGGAGCTCCCCTTTGCAGCAGGTGGCGAGCACTACACTCTCAAGGTCATCAACCCCGACCCCGATAAGCCGACCTGCGCGGTGTTTGGCACCATGCATATCGCGACCGCTTCCAAGGGCGAGGTAAAGTGGTACGACGAAAACTTCGTTGACGAAGCGCTCCTCGTTGCCATCACCGAGAATGCCGCTCAGTCCAAGCCCGGCAAAGAGCTTGCTTACAACGGCATGACCATCTCCATCGAGGGTTCCAAGGTTGAGATCAAGTACTTTGCGCCCTCCGACGATCCCGTTGCTGTTTCGACCTACAACAGCTATTCGCCGATCGCAGGCCGCGTTGCGGACCTCCAGGCGGACACCCAGTTCCTGCACGACGTCAATATGGCGCTCAGGGACGGCGAGACTTCCGTTGACTACAACGGCGAGAACTTCTCCATCTCAGGCGATGCCGAGGAAGGCTTCGTTATTTCCGCTTCCGACGGCACCCCGCTTCTGAATGTTGAGCGCGTGTTCGAATCCAGGAGCATCAAGGTGGATGACGTTGACAAGGACGGCAACCCCATCACAAAGGATCTGGATTTCAACTCCACCCTTTCCGATTCCAAGGCGTTCCTCGAAGCACTCAAGGCGGCGCTCGATGAGAAGCTGACTTCCGTTGATTTCGACGGAAAGACCTTCTCCATCAGCGAGAGCGAGAGCGGCGGCTACGTTGTCGTCACTCCCGAAGGCAGCCCCGGCATGGTAGTGCTCAACTCGTTCGACCCCGTTGATACCAAGTACGATTCGCTCAGCACCGACTTCAACTTCATCAGCGCGATGGAGACCGCGATCGCTGCCGGCGAGAGGACCTTTGAGTACGACGGCGAGAACTATACCTTTGACGGCGAGCCCGGCAAATACATCGCGAAAAACTCGGCCGGTGACAACATCGTGCTTGCTTCCAACGTTGTTTACGGCCCCGCCAAGAACGGTATCGAGCTTACCCCAGACTTTGCAAACAAACTCCGCGACGCCATGAACAGTCAGCAGGCTAAGTTCTCCTTCGTTAACCAGTACGGCGAAGAGACCGATGCCACCATCACTCTGGTGAACGACAACTACTACGTCAAGACGATGCAGAAATCCTCCCTGTTTGATCAGAGAGCCAATCCCTTCTGGATCTACCCCTTCAATCCCAGCAAGGAGCCCCATTTCATGGGTACTGAGAACAACGGTATGGACGTTCTGACCCGTCTGATGTACGGCGGCCGCGTTTCGCTCATCGTCGGCTTCGTAGTCGTGTTCTTCGAGATCATCCTCGGCGTTATCGTCGGCGGTATCTCCGGCTACTTCGGCGGCATCGTGGACACCATTCTGATGCGTTTTGTTGAGTTGTTCAACGCCATCCCCTTCTACCCCATGCTGATCATCCTCGGTTCCGTAATGGATAGCTTCCGCGTTGACGCAACATCCCGTTTGTTCCTTACGATGGTCATCCTCGGTATTCTCGGCTGGACCGGTATCGCGCGTATCGTCCGCGGTCAGATCCTCTCCCTCCGTGAGCAGGACTTCATGGTCGCTACCGAAGCAACGGGTATCCGCACCTCCCGCAGGATCTTCAAGCATCTCGTTCCCAACGTCATGCCTCTGCTCATCGTTAACGCGACCTCCGCACTCGGCGGCATCATCATCACCGAGGCGACCCTCGGCTTCCTCGGCCTCGGCGTTAAGTACCCGATGGCATCCTGGGGCTCGATCATCAACCAGGTCAACGATATGCAGGTCATGCAGACCGCGTGGTGGATCTGGATCCCCGCCGGCTTGCTCATCATGTTGACGGTTCTCGGCTTTAACTTCGTAGGCGACGGTCTCCGCGACGCGTTCGACCCGAAGATGAAGCGCTAAGTCAGGGAGGTAAGTATTATGGCAAAGAGAAAAGGCGTAAATTATATCTCCAGGAGAGAATCCGCAAGGATCTCCCGTGAGAATCGCAAGATCACGAGAGCGATCGAAAAGAAGCGCAACCGCAGACACGTCGATCCCTCCGAATACATGACCAAGATGCGCGATGAGAACAACGTAGTTGAGTTCGACAACGTTCACACCTACTTCTTCACCGACATCGGCACCGTTCGCGCTG
>JAFWVQ010000038.1 GCA_017523925.1 Clostridia bacterium | reverse complement strand
CATCATCAGAGTTGTGCGAATGACCTGCGAGTTCACAAGCCCCGTAAGAAGGATGCCCTGATCCTTCACAAAGGCGAGCACATCGCTCATCATATCGCTGCCGCACGCGGAGTGAGCTTCCCTGTCGAGATGCTCGCTGCCGGTAAGAACCTTGGCTTCAAGGATTTCGGCGACCTGACTGAGTTCCATTTTAAACCTCCGATTTGGATAAAAGAATTAGTACTTTGCGATGATATCGCGAACGATGTTCGGCGCGAGCCTTCCGTGCACGTCGTCGTCGATCATGATGACGGGGGCAAGACCGCAGCAACCGAGGCAGCGGGTGGGTTCAAGGGTGAACTTGCCGTCGGGGGTGGTGTGACCCGGTTCAACGTCAAGTACCCTTGCCAGCTCGTCGAGCACCTTCTGGGCGCCCTTGACGTAGCAGGCGGTGCCAAGACATACGCGGACGGTGTGTTCGCCGCGAGGTTCGAGGTTGAACATGGAGTAGAAGGTGGATACGCCGTAGATCTCCTCAAGGGAGCGGCCGAGACCTTCCGCGACCATGGTCTGAACTTCGATCGGCAGGTAGCCGTAGATGTTCTGTGCAGCCTGAAGCACGGGCATCGTGGCGCCTTCCTTACCCTTCCACTGGGCTATGACTTCGTTGAGCTGAGCTTCCTGCTCCTTCGTGCCCTTAAAAGGAATGGTAGTTGTTTGTTTAGCCATGCTGTTCCTCCTTATACCGCTTTGCGGTTGATAGAAAATTGACTTCGCCGGAGAAATACGCCCATTTGGGCATACGTACTCCAACATATAACGATTATATCACAAATGATCACCAATATCCATAGCCAAAACGCCGCTAAATCGTATATTTGTTTGGTAAATATTTCGTTTTTTCTGTGAAAAACCGTTTATCATTTCCGAGTAAAACAGTCGGGTTTTGTCGCTATGATATATGCCCCCTCGCCAACCAAATCCCAAAAACACAGTTGAAGAAATTCCTGCCACAGCTATCCACCATCCATCATCCACTTTTCACCGAAAAAAAGAAATACCTGCGGGATTCCCGCCTCAACTATTCACTATTCATTATTCACTATTCACTAAACAAAGAAGAAATTCCCCCGGAATTTCCACCTCAACTATTCACTATTCATTATTCACTATTCACTAAACAAAGAAGAGATTCCGGCGGAATCTCTACCACAACTATTCACTATTCACTATTCTCTATTCACTAAAGTCAGCAGCCCGCAAGCTCGGCAAACAGCCGCACCGCATTGCCGATCAGATCATCCGAATAATCGTATTCGGCAGTATGCAGCGGCGCGTGGAATTCGCCGCAGCCGATGTAGAAGAAAGCGCCCTTGGCTATCTTCGTGTAATAGCCGAAATCCTCCGAGCTTCTGAAAGGCTCGTTCCACTCCACGAGCGGCATCCCAAGCTCGGCAGCCGCGGCGCGCACCCTTTCGGCGCAGGCCTCATCGTTTCGCGTTTCGGGGAAGGGGTCGCTGTAGCTCACGCTGCTGACGAGCCCGTGCCTTGTGCAAACCAGTTCGGCGATCTCGATCAGGCTCTTTTCGAGCGTGCGCATGCAGGATTCATCCTCCGCGCGGATCGTCAGCGCAAGGCGCGCAAAGCCCGCCGAGGTGCCGAAGGCATCCGCCTTTTCGCCGTCCTCGCGGTTCGATACGCCGGCACCCACGACGGTGCACATCACCATGCCGCGTGCGCCGAATGCCATCATCGGGTTCGGGCTGTCGAGCTGGCTCTCACCCGCCGCCGCCCGAACGAGCTGCGGCAGCGCAAGCACGAGCTCCGCAAGCGCGAACGCGGGATTGCTGCCGTTTTCAGGCTGTGACGCATGGGAATTTTTGCCCGTAAGCGCGATTATAATGCCAGTGGACGCGCAGGCGGCACAGCCCGAATGCACCGCGACCGAGCCGAGCCTGAAGCCCGGCATATTGTGATAGCCGTAGATCTCGTCGATATGCTCGAGCTCGATCAGCTCCCTGCATACCGCCGCGCCCGAGCCGTTCTCCTCCGCGTGCTGAAAGAGGAAGAAAACGTCGTTTTCACAGCCGTTTTTATCGACGTATTCGGCAAAAGTCGCGAGCGAGGCGCAATGCCCGTCATGCCCGCATTTATGCGAAACGCCGCGCGTCATGGAGGCGTACTCGAGCGCCGCCCCCTCGTCGATCGGCAGCGCGTCCATATCCGCACGGAAAGCGAGGCGCTTTTTGCCGCCGCCCTTCACGCGGTACGCCGCATAGAACCATGCGCCCATATCGTTTATCTCAAGCGAAGTTCTCGCCGAGAGATAGGCGATGAGAATGCGCTTCGTTTTTTCCTCATGCCCCGACAGCTCCGCATTCTTATGCAGAGTATGGCGAAGCTCGACCGCGGAAGCGAACGCCTCAGAATCGGGTCTGTCAAATCTCGTATTATGCATCGGTTTTCTCCGGTGAAACCTCCTGATTTTGCGGCGGCGGCATCGACCGATGGCGCAGTTTCTATGCGCCGCGTCATCCGATCCCCATCTTCATGCGTTTAATAGTCAGCCGCATACCGCAGTATAGATTATATTCCTTTGGCGCCGATTTGTAAAGTGCAAAAATGAAATTTGCCCCTTTTATGCGCTTCGAATCGTATTGAAACCATATTCTTTCTGTGGTATAATTATCTTGGAATTGTGTGACCGTCCGCCGTTTCGGACGCGCATCGCATATCCTCCGCTCGGACGAAAGCAGTCGGCTCTTTGCGCCCGACGCACGACCAAAAAAAAGAAGGAGCTTCCCCAAATGAAACGTATTTTCTCACTCTTCGCCGCGGCGATCCTTGCCGCGCTTGCCATTCTCCCCGCTGCTGCGCTTGCGGCCGGCGGTCCCGTTGTTTTCTCAATGAACAGCGTTGAAAACGTGGCCCCAGGCGAGAGCTTCACCGTCACTCTGAGCATCTCCGGCGAATATCAGGCGCACGGCATGAACCTCTCGATCGAGTTCGACCCGAACTCCATGGTGCTTGAAAGCTGCACCGAGGGCGACTACCTTACCTCGATCAAGCAGAACCAGTGCATCGTGGTGCTCGATGCCGAGACCCTTGCCCCCGCCGGCAAGATCAAGCTCGGCGTCATCTGCCCCCTGGCCGCAGCAAGCGGCTCCGGCAACGTGCTCGAGATGAAGTTCCACGTGAAGGATGGCGTTACGGTCAATCAGCAGGTGATCATGGTCATCCACGAGTTCATCTACATGCCTCTTGAGGCGAGCACCAGCACCCCCGTGCCCTTCAGCACCCATAACTCCATCATAACCCTCAGGGGCGGCGCGACCCCCGAAGCGGGCTACAACGAGGGCGACGACGGCATCGGAAACAACATCTCTTCCTCGCCCAGCCAGCCCCCCGAGCCCACGCCCGGCGGCAGCACCGTGACCACCCCGCCGATCGCGACCGTTCCCCCCACCGTAACGAACGAGCCCGGCACCACCCCCGTTCCCGGCACGACCCCCGTTCCCGGAACCGCCAGGGAGACCTCCGAGCCCGGCACCACTCCGGCGCCTGCTTCCGCGAGCGCGCAGCCCGCTCCCGCCGCACCGATCACCGCTTCCCCCGACGGGACCGTGACCGCCTCCCCCGAAACGGGTGACGACCCCGTGGAGGCCACCAATGCCTATGCCGGCACCGATACCGCCGACCCGAACGCGACCGGCACTCCCGCCGAGAACGGCGAGGAGAGGGGCGACGCAAAGAACGAGAGCAAGGCTTCCCCCCTCCCGTTCATAGCGGTTGGCGCAGCGGCAGTTGCAGCCGTCGGCGCAGCTGTCGTGCTCATCAATAAGAAAAAGCGCGGCTGATCCGTTTTTGCGGCGCGCTTTGTAAGAGCCAAACGAAAACGAAGAACGAAAAACCATGAAAAGAGGACTGTTCAAATGAAAAGGCGTTCGAACATTTCCGCAACCGCTTCGCACCGCACGGGCGCGCTCGCAGCCGCTCTGATCGTTATTGCGCTCGTTTTCTCGCTCTTTACCGGCGTTCGCGCCGAAATGAATACCGAAAGCATTTTCACTCCCGGCGACCTTGAGGTCGTCGGGAGCGATCTTTCCGCCATGGCGACCACCACCACGGGCGGCAGACCCATAACCGGCGCGGTATTCTCCCAAAAGAGCATCACCGTGCTGCATTTTTTCGCCACCTGGAGCCCGGAGTGCGGCCGCGAGCTGCCCTATATGCAGCATGCGCTGAACACCTTCGGCTCGGGCGAGATAGCCGTTTACGGGCTACTGTATGAGGATGCGACGAGCACTCCCGAAAGCTGCGCCGCGCTCTTTGAGCAGCTCGGCCTGAGCTTCGACTGCCTGCGCCTCGACAGCGTTCTGACCCGGCTTGTGAGCGTTTATCCCATGCTGCCGCAGACCTTCCTTGTGAATTCAAACGGAGTGGTCGTGGAGCATTTCGCCGGCACCTTCACAAGCGCCGCCGAGCTCGAGGCGCTGATCGATCAAGAGCTCGGGCATCCCTCTATCTTCCACGAGGTGCGCTTTATCGACGGGCTGACCGGCGAGCTCATCCTCGAGGTGAACGTGCCGAACGGCGGGGACGCGACTCCCCCCACCCCTCCCACACATGACGAATACGCCTTCGTGGGCTGGGAAGGCAGCTATACCAACGTGACGGAGGATCGCGTAATCATCGCCGCCTACGCCTACATGCCTATCGGCGACAGCTTCCTGCCCGGGGACGTGGACCTGAACGGCAGCATCTCCACGGCGGACGCGCTGCTCACGCTTCGCCACGTGATGGGCACGTCCTGGGACGATAACGTGAATCTTTACGGCGATTACGACTGCGACGGCAGCGTGACCGTTGTGGACGCCATACTGATACTTCGGCACGCGCTCGGTCTGTTCTGACAGCGGGATCTGATATGAAGATAATACTCGGCCTCGGAAATCCCGGCAGGGAATACGAAAAAACAAGGCATAACGTGGGCTATATGGCGCTGGACGCACTTGCGGATAAGCTCGGCGCACGCATCGAGCGGCGCGGGTTTCGCTGCGTCTACGGCGAAGCGCGCATCGGCACGGAGCGCGTGGTGCTCGCAAAGCCCGAAACCTATATGAACGCCTCGGGCTTTGCCGCAGTGGAGCTTCTCAACTGGTTCAAGCCCGATATCGGCGATCTTATCGTGATCTACGACGATATCGACCTGCCCTGCGGCGCGCTGCGTATCCGCGCAAACGGCTCCGCCGGCACGCATAACGGAATGCGCAGCATCGTGGAGCAGCTCGGAAGCGAGGATTTCCCGCGCATCAGGATAGGCATAGGCAAGCCGGCGCACGGGCTCGTGGACCACGTGCTCGGCGTTCCGAGCGAGGAGGACGCAAAGGCGATCGCATCCGCGCTGCCCTCCGCCGCCGATGCGGCAATGCTGATCGCGCGCGGAAGGATCGACGAAGCGCAAACGCAGTTCAACTACAAGCCGCCCAAGAAGGAAAAGCCGCCGAAAAGGGAGCGGAGCGAAAAGTCCGGCCTGACCAAGCTGTCCGGCGCCCATGGCGATGGAGACTGCAAAGGCGAGGGCGATGATCTTCCCGTTTTCGGAAGGGAGACCGTCCTCTTCAGGGCCATGCGCCCCTGCGCCCACAGCCTTCAAAAGCTTCCCTATTCGCTTGCGGATGTGATCGAGGCCGAAAACAGGCTCGCAAGGTTCGCGCCGCTCATTAAAAAGCTGTTCCCGGAAACCGAAGGCGCGGGCGGCATTATCGAATCGCCGCTTTTGAAGGCGGATAAGCTGAAAAGCGCGCTTGAAGCAAAGCTCGATCTGAAAAGTATCGGCGGCGTGTTCATCAAGCTCGATTCGGCTCTGCCCGTCGCTGGCTCCGTAAAGGCGCGCGGCGGCATCTACGAGGTGCTTTGCCACGCCGAGGAGCTTGCGCTCAAGCATAGGCTCATCACCGAGGCGGACGACTATTCAAGGCTTGCCGAGCACCGTGAATTCTTCTCGAATCACACCGTGCAGGTCGGCTCCACCGGCAATCTCGGGCTCAGCATCGGCATATCGGCATCCGCCATCGGCTTCAAAACGATCGTGCATATGAGCGCGGACGCGAAGCAGTGGAAGAAGGCGCTTCTCAGAAGCCGCGGCGTTACCGTTATAGAATACGAGGGCGACTACGGCGAGGCGGTCAAAAGGGGCCGCGCACTGTCGGACGCGGATGAAAAAAGCTATTTTGTGGACGACGAAAACTCCGTTCGCCTCTTCATGGGCTATGCGGTCGCGGCTTTAAGGCTCAAAAAGCAGCTTGAGGACGCCGATATAACGGTCGATACCGATCATCCGCTCTTCGTGTACCTGCCCTGCGGCGTCGGCGGCGCACCGGGAGGCATAACCTTCGGCTTGAAGCTCGTTTTCGGCGACAGCGTGCGCTGCATCTTCGTTGAGCCCGTGAATGCGCCCTGTATGCTTGCGGCGCTTATCAAGCACGAGTGCATACATATCTCCGAGCTCGGGCTGAGCGGGAAAACCGATGCGGACGGGCTTGCCGTCGGCAGGGCGTCCAAGCTCGTTTACGACACCGTCGGCAGCATGATCGACGGCGAGGTCACGGTTTCCGATGCAAGGCTCAAGCCGCTCGTGCAGCTCGTTCACGGCACGGAGCGCGTATTCATCGAGCCCTCGGCGGCAACCTCGGTATGGGCGCTTGCAAAGCTCGCAGGCTCGATCGCGGATGGGGCCGTTCCCTCCGCGCTTCAAGGCAGGCTCCCTTCCGCGACCCATATCCTTTGGGCAACGGGCGGCGGTCTCGTTCCCGAAGCGGAGCGCGAAAAGTACGTTAAGCAGTAACTAAACGGCAAAACCAAGCTATTTCGGCGGCAGTAATTGCCGCGTCGGGGCATGCTCCGCGCGGCGTTAAGCAATAAAACGTAAAATAAAACAGCAAAAACCAAAAAGCTGCATCAGCAGAACAGGAGGATGATCCATGTCCAAATATTTCGGAACCGACGGCTTCCGCGGCGATGCAAACGTCAATCTGACCGTTGAGCACGCCTTCAAGGTGGGCCGCTTCCTCGGCTACTACTACGGCAGGGAGCACAAGGCGAGCGTTGTTATCGGCAAGGATACCCGCCGCTCGAGCTATATGTTCGAATGCGCACTGACCGCCGGTCTCACCGCGAGCGGAGCGGACGTGTATCTTATGCACGTCACCACCACCCCGAGCGTTTCATACATCACCCGCACCGATGATTTCGACTGCGGCATCATGATCAGCGCCAGCCACAACGCCTACCACGACAACGGCATCAAGCTTTTGAACGGCAGCGGCGAAAAGATGGAGCCCTACGTTATAAACGAGATCGAGCGCTATCTCGACGGCGAATACGGCGAAGTGCCGCTTGCAACGAACGATTCCATCGGCAAGGTAGTGGACTACGCCTCGGGCAGGAACCGCTACGTAGGCTATCTCATCAGCCTTGCGACCCACTCCTATAAGGACAAGCGCGTGGGTCTGGACTGCGCGAACGGCAGCACCTGGCAGATGGCGAAAAACATCTTCGAAACGCTCGGCGCGGACGTTATGGTCATCGGCAACGCGCCCAACGGCATGAACATCAACGACGGCTGCGGCTCCACCCATATCGAGGAGCTTCGCAAGCTCGTGGTCGAAAACAAGCTCGACGTGGGCTTTGCCTTCGACGGCGACGCCGACCGCTGCATCGCGGTGGACGAGACCGGGCGCATCATCGACGGCGATCTCATCCTCTATATATACGGCAAATACATGAAGGACCGCGAGAAGCTCGCTCAGGACACGGTCGTGACCACCGTCATGTCCAACTTCGGCCTGTATAAGGCATTCGACCGCATCGGCATCAAGTACGCCAAGACCGACGTGGGCGACAAATACGTTTACGAATGCATGCGCCAAAACGGCTACCTGATCGGCGGCGAGCAGTCCGGCCACATCATCTTCACCAAGTACTCCGCAACGGGCGACGGCCTTCTGACCGCGATCAAGCTGATGCAGGCGATGCTTGCAAACAAGCAGCCCCTCTCGGTGCTCGCCTCCCCCGTTACCATCTACCCCCAGCTTCTCAAGAACGTTCGCGTTTCCGATAAGGACGCCGCCATCAACAACGAAGCCGTGCAGAAGGCCGCAAAGGAGGCCGAGGAGGCGCTCGAGGGCAACGGCCGCATCCTGCTCAGAAAGAGCGGCACCGAGCCCGTTGTGCGCGTTATGGCGGAGGCGCCCACGAACGAGGCCTGCGCCAAGGCCGTGGATCACATCATCGACGCGATGCGCGCCGAGGGGCTGATCATCGGCTGACAAAGCGTTTGAGCGAAAGGAAAAACCATGGATATTTCAAAGCTTCTTGCCGAGGACGTTCAGATTAAAAAGCTCTTCGACCTTGAAAAGACCCGTGCCGCCTTCCTCTTCGAGGGCATCGAATACCCCTGGGAGGCGCTCGATCATATCGGCGCTGCGATCCTCAAGATCGGCGCCAAGCTTTCCGAGGATGAGTTCGACCATCCCAAGGAGGACGTTTGGATCGCCAAGGACGCGAAGGTCTACCCCACCGCCTGGATAAACGGCCCCTGCATCATCGACCACGGCACCGAGGTGCGGCACTGCGCCTTCATCCGCGGCAATGCGCTCGTTGGGCAAAACTGCGTCGTGGGCAACTCGGTCGAGCTCAAAAACGTTATCCTCTTCGACGGCGTTCAGACCCCGCACTACAACTACGTCGGCGATTCGATCCTCGGCTACAAGGCGCATATGGGCGCGGGCTCGATCACGAGCAACGTCAAGAGCGACCACAGCAACGTGACCGTCCGCTCCGGCGAGGTCCGTCTCGAGACCGGCCGCAGAAAGTTCGGCGCGATGCTCGGCGATCAGGTCGAGATCGGCTGCAACACCGTTTTGAACCCCGGCACGGTCGTTGGCAGGGCAAGCACGGTCTACCCCGTTTCCTGCGTTCGCGGCTTCGTTCCCGCCTACGCGATCTACAAGGGGCCGGACGACATAGTTTTCAAGATGAAAAAGCCTCCCGTCATCGGCTGATCGGCAGGCAAAAGAATAATCAGTAACAGTAAAAGAGGTATCACAATGCAAAGAACAATGATTAAGGACATCCGCTCCGCGATCGGCGGCGAGGCGAAGGTCTCCGGCTTCGTTGAGGACTTCCGCGACGGCAAAAGCATGGCGTTCATCGTCATCAAGGATATCACCGGCAAGCTCCAGATCACCGTTGAAAAGGAAAAATGCCCCGATATGCTCGATGAGCTCGCCAAAATCACGCCCGACTCGGTCATCACCTGCATCGGCCCCGTGATGGAGAATGAATACGTCAAGATGGGCGGCATCGAGATGCTTCCCACCGCTATCAAGGTCGAATCCGTGGCGGAAGCCCTGCCCATCGTGCGCAAGGAGATCCCCGCCACCAAGAAAAAGCAGGCCGTGGAGCGCTCGTTCATCGATCAGAGGCTCAACTACCGCTGGGTCGATCTTCGCACCGATGAAAACCAGCTTCTCTTCAAGGTGCAGAGCTGCATCGTGAACGCGATGAGGCAGTACCTTATGGACAACGGCTTCATCGAGATCCATTCGCCCAAGCTGATCGGCGCGGCGAGCGAGAGCGGTGCGGACGTTTTCGAGGTCAAATACTTCGACCGCAAGGCGTATCTCGCCCAGAGCCCGCAGTTCTATAAGCAGATGGCGATGGCGGCGGGCTTCGAGCGCATCTTCGAGGTCGGCCCCGTTTTCCGCGCGGAAAAATCCTTCACCAGCAAGCACACCACCGAGTTCACCGGCTTCGATCTCGAGATGAGCTATATCGAATCCTACCGCGACGTTATGGACATGGAGGCGGGCATGCTCGCCTACGCGCTCGGCGTTGTGAAGGAGAAGTTCGGCGAAGCCATAAAAGAAGCCTTCGGCACCGAGGTCATCGTGCCGACGCTCCCCTTCCCCGTGATCACGCTGAACGAGCTCTACGACGAGCTTGAAAAGGAATACGGCTACAAGCCCGAGGGCGGCGACCGCAGCGACCTTACGACCGACGCGGAGAGGCTCAGCGGCGAGTGGGTCATGAAGAAATACGGCCACGAGTTCCTCTTCGTGGTGGATTACCCCGCCGAAAAGCGCGCCTTCTACCATATGCGCGGCGAGAACGGCAACCCCCTCGGCTACGACCTCATCTGGCGCGGCGTGGAGATCACCACCGGCGCGCAGCGCGAGCACCGCTATGAGCAGCTTAAAAAGCAGGCCGACGAGAAGGGGCTCGGCGAGGACGTTAAGTTCTACCTCGAGTTCTTTAAGTACGGCTGCCCGCCCCACGGCGGCTTCGGCCTCGGCGTGGACCGCCTCACGATGCTGCTGCTCGGGCTCACTATAAAGGAAGCTATGTTCCTCTTCCGCAGCCCTGACAGGCTGAATCCGTAATAAGCCAAAGCATAAACCGAATACGAACAACCGAAAAAGCCTGCCGCGCCCTCGGGGTGCGGCAGCTTTTTTGCTGCTCCCACGGGCGCTCCCGCGCCTTGATTTAATATATCGCGTTTCGGTTTTTGCTGTTTTTGCATTAAAACTATATCTAATTTTGCTTGCTTTCAAACTATTCGCGTTAGATATAAATTGATGTAGTTGTTTTGTAATCCTATTTTTATAGTTATGTATTGACTTTCAGCTTTGGTATATTTTCAAGCCTGCCACCCGTTTTATTGACATCTCAAATGTATTTTGCTAAAATAACAAAACCGTTGACTCTATTGCACTCAAATTATTCGGTTTCGTTTGAGTTGCGCTTTTGAGCCGACGCCACGCACTTAGAACCTATTGTTTCAATGGAGGTCAAAAATGAATCAGAAGAGCATCTTCAAGAAGCTGCTCGCCGCTTTACTCGCCCTCGCGATGGTATTCGGCGCGCTCGCTTCGCTCCGCGGCATCAGGATGAACACCGTTTCCGCGGAAGTCAATGACTCAGGCGTGCATCTCGACAAGGTCGCTTGGCTCGAGGCGGATGGCACCTATTCACTCAGGCTTGAAGCCTACGCTACCGGCAAAGAGGTCGCCCACTATGAGGAAACTCAGGTTCCGACCGACTTTGTGCTTGTTATAGACCAGTCCGGCTCTATGGAGGACGTGCTGACCTATGCGGGCCACACCTACTACCACTACCACCTCAAGGCGATCAAGGCCGCCTGCAAATCCTTCATTCGCGAGCTCTACAAGAGCGGAGCGGATCATCGCGTTGCGATCGCGGGCTTTGCAATGGAGAATACCGCCGGCTACAACTATATGAACACCGGTATCTTCAACGGCACCACCACCGACTTCGTTAAGTACAATCAGGTCTCCTCGAGCGATTACAACAACGCCTTTATGAGCGTTAAGACCGCTGCCACCAAGATCAACACCTGCATCGACAATCTTAAGGCAAACGGCGGCACCGCGACCCATATCGGCATGGAGCTTGCAAACAACATCCTTGCCGCGCACAGGAACGACACCTACGACGGCACCCATCTTCGCAACAAGGTCGTGATCGTGTTCTCCGACGGCACCCCCGGCTACTACGGCTACAGCCCCCAGTGGGCAGCCAAGGCCGTTAACCTTGCAAGGACCGCCAAGAGCACCTACAACGCAAAGGTCCTCACCGTGGCGCTTGTAAACAACAGGCTCAACACCGAGACCCACGCCTACTACAACGGCAAGTACCCCAACAGCAACGAGATCCAGGCGACCCCCGCCAACACCTCCGCGTTTATGGATGCGCTTTCGAGCAATTATCCGAACGCGAGCGGCGATGAGAGCTCCGGCACGATCAGCGCAGGCACCCGCGATTCGAGCGCTTACTATCTCAACGTTACCGACTCGGTCGATATGAACTATGCGAACAACTCGACCTTCGACAACGTAACGAGGCTGACCGACGCGTTCCTCAACATCCCCGAGATCGTTATCACCTCCTCATCCTCCTCCGTTTCCGGCACGAATCTCAACGCGGCAAGCATAATGAAGGACTATATCTCCGAGCATTTCAGCCTTGACGAGGAAGAGTTTGACAGGCTCAAGGCTATCCAGAGAAAAGCCAAGCCTAATGCGAGCGAAGCGGAGATCGAGCGCCTTGCGAATATCGCTTTCCGCGAGATGCATGTTTTCGTCAGAATGCACAACTGCATCGGTCAGAACGCAGACGGAAGCTTTAAGTTCAATCCGCTTCACGATCATATAGACGGCGTAGGCAATCCCACGGACGACAGCGCTTTCCGCGGTGATTCGTACTATGATCCCTGGTACAGCGCCATTCGCCCCGTAAGCAATCTTCCGGGCGGGCTTACCGAGGATAATGTACGGTTTGATTTCTACGGTAAGAGCATCGAGATCGACGGCTTTGATTATTCCGCAAACTACTGCCGCAAGCAGGGCAACTCCTATTACGGCAAAAAGCTCGTTGTTGTTATCAAAGGTCTGGTCGCGAACCCGGACACCGTTGGCGACGTTCCGACCAACCTCAGCACCTCCGGCATCTACCCCACCCCCTCCACCACCCAGATCACCGACGAGCTTCGCTTCCCCGTTCCCACGGTCCACATTCGCGAGCACGTTGTGGTCTACGATTTCGGCATCCGTCTTCAGGACGATCACGCGCTCAATTTCTTCGGCAGCACTCCCGATAATCACGACGTTAAGAGGGTGTTGAGCCTTGATGACTGCTACGGTGTGCAGGGCAATTTCTTCTGGATGCATTACGGGCTCGATGAAAACGGTTATGTCAACACCTCGTTTAATTACTACGAATCATTCGACATGGGCGGCTTCTTCGGAGAAGAGCTTGAAAACTACGAAGGCGAATACTTCGAGTATAAAACCGTTTATCCCTATGATAAGCTTGGCAACGGCCGCGTCAATTCCGGCGACAATTCCGGCGACAATTCCGGCATCTATTACCCCATCGAATACGGTTATCCCGCCAGCAAAGACTACGAGACCAAGAAGGAGCTCTTCAGGGTCGAGATAGTTTCGGACGATTCCAACGGCGATCACTGCGCCTTCGAGCCCTACACCATCAGCCGTGAGGACTACACTCTTGCGGCGTTCCTCCAGCTCAATTCCCCCGCCGACCCCAACGATCCGACCGATCCGAACTACAACTACGGCCTTCCTTATAAGTTCGAATGGTGCCGCCTGACCTTCCTCCCCGCCACCAACGTGCTTTACGAGGAGCACACTGTTGAGAAGAACCTCGACTCCGAAGGCCACACCCTTCGCACCGATGGCTTCATGAAGTTTGAGGACGGCGCTGCCGCAGCATGGGAGCATACCAACGGCTGGCAGGACGATTATCAGCACGCCGGCAACAATATGTACGGCTTCGATTCGAACTACACCAACCACGACGACACCCACGACAGCCACGGCGGCGCGCACTATGTGACCGTCAACAGGGCGATGTACGACGCGGCGCTCACGAACCCGAACTATCAGTGGCCCTCCTGCGAATTCGATTTCAGCGGCACCGGCTTCGACCTGATCTCCCGCTCCGGCAAGGATACCGGCGTTCTGGTCATCAGCATCGTTCCCGAGAATGAGGAATGGACCTACACCGGCACTCAGAAGATCGACCCCATCACCGGCATGCCGATGGTGGATGCACAGGGCGAAGCGGTCATGTCCCGCGATTATGCGCACGTTATAGTGGATACCCGCTATAAGGACGGCGACGGCACCAGCCTCTATCAGATCCCCGTGCTGCACTACGATTATCTTGAGTACGGCTTCTACAAGGCGCTCGTGACCGCGATCTACATGCCGCTCTACGATCATCAGAACGAGAAGGGCGCGCACGCATCCGGCATCCCCGGCATTCCCGCGGTGGACTACGAGTATCAGTCCGTATTCCCCGAGAGCGAGTCCGCCCCCACCAGGGCCCACGGCAGCTTCACCAGCTATATCGATGCGGTCCGCATCTATCATCCCCGCGGCGAGAGCATCTTCGGCAAGGGCGTTGACGAGATCTCCTACCTTGCCGCGAACGACAGCCACTCCGAGCTCAACGCCGAATACAAGCAGCTCAAGCAGCTCTTCCTCGGCCAGAACCCGAACGGCGACGGCATCGTTAACCTCTACGTGGACGAAGTCGGCACAAAGCCCGTGACCGTTGAGGAATACGCGAACAACGGCCCGAACAACGAGGCCTACATCAAGCCCGGCGGCGCGTTCGCCTTCAAGCTTGACGGCAGCTTCGCGGGCGTTCACCTCAGCGCGAAGGCCCCCTTCAACAGCGGCGCGATCACGCTGAAGGTCAACGGCCAAAACGTTGCAAGCATCAGCCACGCGACCGAGCTGTTCTACGACATCACCGAGTTCGTTGGCAGCGACGGACAGGTCGCCATCACCTGCGAGGGCGATGCGGATTCGATCCTCTCGCTCGTGCAGCTCAAGCTGATCCCCGAGGTCGGCGAGTTCAACACCCAGCCCTCTCCGAACATCGTTTCCGATGAAAGCCTCGTGGACTTCACCGAAGCGGTCACGATCGGCATCACGGGCGACGCCAACCACGACAGGCAGCTCGACCTCATGGACGCGCTCTTCGCAATGCGCTGCTCCCTCGGCTCCGTCGAGCCGGACGTCTACGGCATGATCTGCGGCGATATGGACGCGAACAACGCAATCGACCTGCTCGACGCCGTGAGCATCATCAGGCTTGCGCTTGAAAACTGAACCTCAGGAAGAAGGTCATCAACCATGAAGAAATACGAAAAACCCGGCCTCTACGTTGAGGCGCTCGATGCCAAGGTCATCACCGGCAGCTGCAACTACGCAGTTTCCTCACCCAACTCCGAGTCGACCGATCCCGGCACCATCTTCCCCGGCCAGGAGCCCGGTGAGCCCGCTCCCGCGCCCTTCCCCGTTGGCGGCGGCGTTATGATGTTTGTATCCGCACCCACCTGCCATCTCACCCCCGAGAACATGGGCATCCAGGTCTGCTACCACGGCTTCGATCCGCATGATCAGAACAACGTGTACGACTCGAGATGAGCCCAAAGCAACAGCATAAGCGTGAAGCGCCCAAGGCAACGCCGAGGGCGCTTCTCTTTTTAGTGAATAGTGAATAATGAATATTGAATAGTTGTGGTGGAAACGCCGCAAGCGGCGTTTCTTCATCTTTTATTTTGAGATATCGATGGATTTCCATGTCAACCCGCCGCGGGCGCATCTCATACGGTGCAGGCGGATCTCGCTTGCGAAGCGGTTCTCATTTGCTCGGCCTTCACATTTGCCGAATATGCAAATCGTGCGTTTTTTTCGCTCAAACCCCGGTTTTATACGCCCCTCATAAACGCATTTTGTGCCGCAATATTGTGTATTAGACGCGAATATTATGTGTCAAACCTGTGTCAGAACCACCCACTCAAAATAGGATAAAATATACTCTTTGTCGGCAAAAAATCGTATCCACAGCAATGCTTCGGCGCTTCTTATTTGTGTGTTGTAGAAAATGGATAATGCTGTTGCCGCTTTTGAATATTACGAAACTAAAAATATATTATTATTTTGCCGCAAAAAGCCGTTGACATTTATATATACGTGATGGTATTCTACATTTGCCGGCGAAGCAAAACGCCTGCGGAAACACCGATGAAACGGTTCCTCATCAGTTCTCCCGCAGCGCCTATGCACCCGCCGAGTATTTTCCGCAATGGAGGTCAACACTCTCATGAAGATCCGCAAACTACTCGCAGCCGCTCTCGTGCTGATCATGGTTTTCGCGGCGGTCCCCGTCCTCTCCCTCGCTGAGGGCGCACGCGTCGTTACCCATGAAGCCAGGCAGATGAGCAAACTCGACCGCGTTTGGGCGCAGCTCGACGCAGCCGAAGCAAGGGCGCTCAAAACGTCCCGCGCAACCAAGCAAAACGTGATCAAGGCCGTTTACGAAGCGGCGCTGGCCATCGACGAGGTCGATAAGGACAGCTTCTCCGATTTCACCGAGGACGGTTTCCTCTTCACCGTCGACGGCATGTACAATGCGTACAACTTCCGCATCAACAACGAGATCAACAGGATCGCGAATCCCGAACCCCAGCCCCAGGGCATCATCGTTGAGGATTATTCGAACGGCAAGACCTTCGCGGGCAAGGCTCCCAACTCCCCCAACGTTCTTCTCGTAGCTCCCTACTACGGCATCGACGCCAGCTTCACCAACCAGTACAAAAACGAAGCTCAGTCCATCGCGAACACCACCGGCGGAACCTACACCCTGATCCAGACCGCGAACGCGACCGGCCCCGCCATCGCTCAGAACTACACCAACAAGGGCGTTGTTATCTACGATTCCCACGGCGTTCAGACCGGCACCTCCTCCTATCTCTGCCTCACCACCAACTCCGGCATCACCACCAACGACTACAACAACGGTTGGGCTGTCAGGAACGGTTCCTCCGAGGCATGGATCGACGGCCGCTACATTGAAAACCACGTTGCCGGCAACCTTGGCAACTGCTTCGTTTGGATGGCTATCTGCGAAGGCATGAAGCGCGGCGGCCAGGGCACCACCGGTTCGGCTCTGCTCCGTGCGGGCGCAGCCGGCGTCTACGGCTACTCCCAGAGCGTTTCCTTCAGGGGCGACTACAACTACGAGGCCACCTTCTGGACCGAGATGAAGGCCGGCAAGACCGTTGCTCAGGCTATCCAGACCATGAAGAACACCCATGGCGTCAGCGATCCCTACACCAACCCCACCGCATGGCCCATTGTTATGAGCCCCACCGACGCCTTCCCCGCCAATCCCGACGGCAGGCAGACCGTTAACTGCGACTGGACCCTCATCGGCGGCAACGCGGGCAGCGCGATCACCAACGTGACCCTCTCCGGCGTTAACGTAAACGTTGGCGAAACCAAGAAGGCCACCCTCACCGTTACCCCCGCCAATGCGAGCTACACCGTGACCTGGAGCACCTACAACTCCTCCATCGCCACCGTTGACACCAACGGCAACGTTCGCGGCGTTGCGGCAGGCACCACCACCCTCTCCGCAAGCGTTTACGACAGAGTTGCAAACAGGACCTATTCCCGCACCGCCACCATCACCGTTACCGGCGGCAGCACCGGCACCTCCTACGAGCGCGTTTACTCCATCGAGAACGGCGGCAGGTACATCCTCGTGGCGGACAGCTCCGTTTCCGGCACCACCGGCTACGCGGTCGGCAACACCACCGTTTCCAACAACCGCTACCTCAGCACCGTTGCCGTTACCGTGAACTCCAACGGCACCCTCAGCGTCGGCTCCGGCGTTGACGCGATCACCTGGACCGCTTCCGGCAGCTCTTCCGCGGGCTGGAGCTTCAGGAACGTTGGCAACAGCAAGTACATGGGCCTCAATTCCGCCCAGTACCTCTATCCCTCCAACACCGCCGTTGCGTGGAAGTACACCTCCTCCTACGGCCTTGACAACCAGGTCGATACCGACGGCTACTACTACCTCTCCTACAGCACCGGCAGGTACACCACCTCCAAGACCAACGCTGCCATCAGGCTCTACAAGGTAGCCTCCGGCACCGTCAACCCCACCCCGACTCCCACTCCGACCCCCACGCCCGGCCCCACCACCTACACCGTAACCTTCAAGGATTGGAACGGCACCGTTCTCAAGACTCAGCAGGTCGCCTACGGCGGAGCGGCAACTCCTCCCACCACCCCCACCCGCCCCGGCTACACCTTCATCGGCTGGGATAAGGCATACAGCTACATCACCGCGAACACCGTGATCACCGCTCTGTACAGGCAGAACATCACCACGACCACCTATCAGCTTGTGACGAACATCACCGCGGGTGAGAAATACATCCTCGTTGCCGCGAACTCCGTATACGGCAGCACCGGCTATGCCGTCGGCAACCAGGTCGTTTCCGGCAACCATTACCTCAACACCGTTCAGGTCACCGTTAACTCCAACGGCACCCTGACCATCCCCTCCGGCGTGACCGTGGACAACATCTGCTGGGTAGCGGGCGGCAGCTCCTACTACGGCTACACCTTCAGGAACGTCGGCAACAGCAAGTACCTCGGCCTCGACTCCGCTCAGTACCTCTATCCCTCCACAAGCAGCGTTGCATGGAGATACACCTCCTCCGGCGCGCTTGACAACCAGGTCGATTCAGACGGCTACTACTACCTCTCCTACAGCACCGGCAGGTACACCACCTCCAGGACCGCAGGTCAGATCCTGATCTACAAGGTCGTGGAAGGCTGATAAGCTTCATCGACTCCTTCAGGAGTTTTCCTCCCGATTTAAAAGGCGCCTCCGGGCGCCTTTTTCGCGCCCTCGGTACCTCCGGCCTTCACATTTGATTCATTCTCAGCCTAATCAAAACGCGCTGATTCACTCCCCCTCTCCGCTCGATCATGCCACCTACCCGCGCAAACAAGTTTCCGCTTCGCTCGATCATGCCCCTTCCCCATATAATAATAAAATCATAGAGATCCCGCAGGGATCTCCACCTCAACTATTCACTATTCATTATTCATTATTCACTATTCATTAACTATTACTATTCACTATTAACAACAAAGCTCACCCCTCCCCCTCCCAACGCATACTCTATATCGGAGGGATGAATATGTATAAGGTGACCGATTTCATCAGATGGGCGCTCATGCGCGTCAAGCCCGAAAGCGTTGTTCAGGGCGCGTATCTCGCGCTCCCGCAGGCGGAATGCGCCGTTGAACCGTGGGAATACCTGTACGGCAGCGTGCGCGTTCAAACCGATCAGGCGACGCTCGACCGCTACTATGATCAGTATTATCACACCAGGATGACGCGTGCGCAGTACGACGCGATAACCGCCTCTTGGAGCCGCACGGGCTATGCCACGGACTGCCAGGGGCTGCTGGACGCATATCTGACCTATGAAGAAGCCGAGCCGACCGATTACAACGTGGAGGCGAACTGGCGCTACTGGTGCGAGGATAAGGCGCTTATCGGCGAAACGGAGCGGCCCTACCGCATCGGCGAAGCGCTGTTTCGCGCAAACGACGAGGGCAGGATGATCCACGTCGGCTGGGTATGCGGGTTCGACGGCACGGAGCCGCTGATAGTTGAAGCAAGGAGCATCCGCTACGGCGTGCTGATAACGCGGCTTTCAAAGCGAAATTTCACCCATCGTGCGCTGATGAGCAAAAAATTCGATTACGGGGAGGACGGTACCATGCCGATAATACTGAAAAAGACCACGCCCATGATACAGGGCGAGATGATAAAGAGCCTTCAGCAGGCGCTGAACGGGCTTGGATACACCGATGCAGGCGGCAGGAAGCTCTCCGAGGACGGCAAATGCGGCACGCGCACCATGGAGGCCGTGACCGCCTTTGCGAACAATCAGGCGACTGAATGCCCCGCAAGCGAGCTGCCCGTATTCAGCCTGCCGAGCGATGACGGCGGCTACGAGCTCATGCTGCGGCTCAGAAAAACCGAAGGCTGAGGCGTGACCGGCGGCGCAGATAATTAGCCGCGCAAGCCTGCCGAGCTGCGCTTTTACGCCGACTTTCAAGCCACTCAGCTAGCCCCCGCTGCAAGCCCCTCTGCAAGCCTCTCAAAACGCGCTATTGCGCTTTTCCCGCCGATGGGGTATAATCCACTCGGGCGCGATCTGCGCCGAATACGCTTAGCGGGAGGCAGGCCATGGCAGGCATACTTCTATTCAATATCGAGGGCGAAAAGCTGCAGCGCATCCGTGCCGTTTCAAGCGAGCTCGGGCTCGAATGCGTATCCGTGGATGCGCAATATCACCTCCGTCCGCTGTGCGAGCTGATCGGCGCCGGCCCGATTGAAGCGAACGCGTCTGCCGCCGCCTGTTACGACGGATCCGCCGCGTTTGCCGATGAGATGCTCGTTATGAATGCGCTCGATGAAAGGACCTTCGGCGCGCTTCTGCATTGCCTGCGCCGCGACGGTGCGCCCGTGGCGCTCAAGGCGATCGTCACCGAGCACAACCTGCCTTGGACGGCAGCGCAGCTACACGCCGAGCTCAAGCAGGAGCACGAAAGGATCGCCGAAATGCTTCGCGCCCGCAGAGAAGGCGCGGATAGCTGAAACACAGCGGGGCGAAGCGTTTTTTGATCGTTTATCAAAATCGAAACAAGAACTTGAATTCTGTTTTTGCGCTGATTCCGTGATTTCAATGCGGATACACCCTATAAATGCCCGCTGTTAATTCCCGTTGCTTGCTTTTTTTGAAGCATGTCCTCTATAATGGCTTTGAAAGGCGGTGGTAGATTTGCTATCCGAAAGAATCAAGCAGGCAAGAAAACAAAAGGGTATGAGCCAAGAGGAATTGGCTGTCAGAATAAACGTTGTGCGGCAGACCGTTTCAAAATATGAAAACGGGGATTCACATAGTTAAAGAAACCACACCAAACCCACGCTTACCTTTGCTCAAGAAATACAGCTAAATGGCTGAAATATAAGGAAAAACCGCGCAAGTCTGTAAACAGTTCAACCTGACAGGCTTATGCGTTTCCCTCAATCGCACATTTGCGGACACCTGCTTCTACATATATAATGGAAGCAAAAAGGAGGAAAGAATCCATGAAGAAGCTGAAATACTATCTTACCGTTAGCACGGAAGAAACCCGCGTTATCCTCCGCAGCCTTATCGAACTGAAGAATAAGCTCATTCGGGAGGGCAGATACACGGACTGCGTGGACGAACTTATCATCAAGATTAGTAAGGTATAATGCTTACAATTACATATCGACCTCTCACGAGAGCCGCTTATTCTGTTTCGGAGTAAGCGGCTTTTTTCATACCCATACATAGCCGCTTGCTTTCGCCGCAGGCGGCTAAATCTTTGAAAGGAGGAAATCCCAATGGCGAAAACAAAAGTGATTGCCGTAGCCAATCAAAAGGGCGGCGTAGGCAAAAGCACCAGCGTTTACTGCATCGGGGCAGGTCTTGCAGCCGAGGGCAAAAAGGTTTTGCTTGTGGATGTTGATCCGCAGGGTGATCTGACCAAGATGTTAGGGCAGCGCAAACCGCATGAGCTTCCGCTTACCCTCGGAAATGTCATGGACGGCATTGTAGCGGGAACAGCTTTTAAGGAACACCCTGAGATCATGCGCCACAGCGAGGGCTTCGACTTTGTTCCGGCAAACCGCTCCCTGTCCGCTGTTGAAGTGGGGCTGGTGAATGTCATGAGCCGTGAAACGGTACTGCGGCAATACCTTGACAGCGTGAAGCAGGATTACGACTATGTTCTGCTGGATTGCCGCCCGTCCCTCGGTATGCTGGTCATCAACGCACTTTCCGCATCGGACTATGTGCTGATTCCCGTGCAGGCGGATTACCTTGCCGCCGAGGACATGACGGAGCTTATCGGAACCGTCCAGAGCATCAAGCGGCAGATCAATCCAAAGCTGAAGGTTGGCGGTGTATTTCTCACCATGAGCAATGAAACCAAGTTCCGCAGGGAGATCGTGCAGACGGTAAGGACGAGCTTCGGCCAGCACCTTCCCGTGTTAAACGCCGTCATTCCCTCAACGGTGCGGCTTGCGGAGATCAGCATTGCGGACAAAAGTATCTTTCTTCACGATCCAAAGGGACGGGCGGCAGATGCCTACCGCAGATTGACAAAGGAGGTGTTGGACATTGGCGAAAAACAGCGTAGCCGGTCTTCTGACCTCGGTAAATGAGCTTTTCACCACGCAGAAGGAACGGGATGAGGCAAAGCGTGAAGCCGTGGTGGACATTCCGCTTTCGGAGATCCGCGACTTTCCCGACCACCCGTTCAAGGTGTGCATGGATGAAGCTATGATGGAAATGGCGGAAAGTGTCAAGCAGTACGGCGTACTTGTCCCCGGAATGGTGCGAGCCAAACCGGAGGGCGGGTATGAAATGGTTGCAGGACACAGGCGCAAGATGGCAAGCGAGATCGCGCAGATGGAAACCATGCCCTGCCTTGTGCGCGAGCTGACCGACGATGAAGCCATTATCATCATGGTGGACAGCAACTTGCAGCGGGAGACCCTGCTGCCGTCGGAAAAAGCCTTTGCTTACAGAATGAAGTTAGAGGCTATGAAACGGCAGGGACAGCGGACGGATTTAACTTCGGCCCCACTGGAGCCGAAGTTGTTTTCACGGTCAAATGAGGAGCTTGCATCTCAAAGTCCAGACAGCCGCGCGCAAATCCAACGCTATATCCGCCTAACACACCTTATCCCGTCCCTGCTGGACATGGTGGACGAAGGCAGGATCGCCATGCGCCCCGCCGTGGAGCTTTCGTATCTTCCCGAAAAGGAGCAGGAAGCTTTGTTTGAAATCATGGGCTTGGAGGAGTGTACGCCATCCCATGTGCAGGCAATCAAAATCCGAAAGTTCTATGAGGAGGGCAAGCTGTCCGAAGATGTGATCCTGTCCATCATGCAGGAGGAAAAACCCAATCAGAAAGAGCAGTTCCGTATGCCAAGGGAGCGTATCAGCAAGTATTTCTCGCCGGGGACGCCCGCGAAAACCATTGAGGATACCATTATCAAAGCGCTGGAGCTTTACCGCAAACGCCAGCGCAGTATGGAGCGGTGAAACTTTCCAACCAAGGGGGCAGTGTACCCTTTTGAGGGCTGGAGGGCAGGGCTTTTCGCTTTCCCCCCTCTCCACACCTCACCCCCTTTAATACCTGCTGTACCAACCGAAAAAGAGATTTTTATTACCAACTCCGCTAAAGAAACAGCGGAGCATTTTATTTCCGGCTTTCTTTTCAGCCGGTAACCATTTCAAGGAGGAATACACACATGATTTTCAGATCATTCAAGAAACTTGCGGCGCTCATGCTTGCCGCGCTTACGGTGCTTTCCATAGTGCCAATCTCGGCGTTTGCCGCTGAGGGCGATGCCGTGACGATCACCTTCCACCGCGCCTGCGATGCAGAAGGAAACCCCATGTTCTATAACGGCGAAGCCATCATCAACGGCTATCATGCGGGAGGCATCGGGGAACCGAAATTCCGAATGTTTGTGGACGGCTCCACGGCCTTCTGTCTGGAGCCCGGTGTTCCGCTGCATACGGGAGATACCCTGTATGAGAGTTCATCGGAGGTATGGAACTCTCTTTCAGCCGGTCAGAAAAAAGCCGTGGGGCTTGCACTTCTGTACGGCTATCAGGGAAACAGCGACAGCTTCACCGGCAGCGACGATGAAAAGTGAATGGCAACGCAGACACTTCTTTGGGAGTTTGTTGTCGGATGCAGAAACGCCACCGCGCCGTATGAACAGACGAGCGACACCGCCTATCAGCTTCACTACGGCGAAAACTACCCCAACGCGGGATCAAGAGCGGTATATGACGAGATCGTGGCGCTTTTGACACGCCATAACACCATCCCAAGCTTCATGTCCGCTTCACCCGATTCTGCGGCAACGGCTATGGAGTATCAGAACGGACAGTATGTGCTCACTTTCACGGATACAAACGGCGTTCTTTCCGAGTACGACTTCTCCTGCTCCGACAGCAGCGTTTCCGTTTCCAAATCAGGCAGCACGCTGACTCTTACGGCGGCTCAGGCTTTCAGCCACACGGTGAGGATCACCGCGAGCAGAAACAACATTCCCGTCGTAAGCTCCGGCGCGAAGCTGATCGCCTACGGCTCGGACACCTTGCAGGATGTTGTCACCGGCGTGGAGAACGCCGATCCCGTTTACTGCTATCTCAATGTGGAAACCCATACCGGCGCTGTCAAGCTTATAAAGACCTCGGAGGACGGCAACGTGGCTGGCATTCGCTTCACGATCAGCGGCGAAGGCATTGAGCAGACCGCAGTGACGGGAAGCGACGGTACGATCCTGATTGACGACCTTGTTCCAGGCACATACACCGTTACAGAGCAGGCTTCGGATCAGTATGAGCCGCAAAACTCCCAAACCGTTACGGTCGTGAGCGGACAGACGGCAACCGTTACCTTCAACAATGTACTCAAGCGCGGCGATCTCACGGTTATCAAGACCTCGGAGGATGATTTCGTTGAGGGTATGCGCTTCCACCTTTACGGCACTTCCTTCTCCGGCATCGCCATTGATGAATATGCCGTGACGGACAGTACGGGAAAGGCGTACTTTACGGGCATCCTGCCCGGCTCCGGCTATGTGCTTGAGGAGGTGGACACGCCCAACCGCTATGTTGTCCCCGCAGATCAAACGACCGCTATTGAATGGGGTGCCGTTACGGAGCAGACCTTTATCAATGTTTTGAAAAAGTGGAATGCGACGGTGAACAAGCGCGACAGCGAAACGGGAACGCCGCAGGGCAATGCTTCGCTTGCAGGCGCGGTATATGGGGTTTACCGTGGCGATGAGCTGATCGACACCTACACCACGGATGCAAACGGAAGCTTTACCACCGACTACTATGTATGCGGCGATAACTGGACGATCCGCGAGATCAGCCCCTCCGAGGGGTATCTGCTGGATGAAACAATCCACCCTGTCGGCGCGGAGGCGGAACACTTCACCATCGAGTATAACCCCATTTCCATGGATGTGACCGAGAGAATCGTCAAGGGAAGGATCGCCATCACCAAGCATTGCGACAACGGTGAAACACAGATCGAAACGCCGGAGGAGGGAGCGAGCTTTGCGGTCTATCTCAAATCCGCAGGCAGCTATGATGCCGCCAATGACAGCGAGAGGGATTACCTCGTCTGCGATGAAAACGGATTTGCCGAAACAAAGGAGCTGCCCTACGGCATCTATACCGTGGAGCAGACTTCGGGCTGGGACGGCTGCGAGCTTATGCCGCCCTTCGATGTGTATATCTCCGAACATGGACACATTTACCGCTATATTATTAACAACGCTACCTTTGAAAGCTATCTCAAGGTGGTCAAGGTGGATGCCGAAACGGGCAATCCCATTGCCTACGCCGGAGCAGGCTTCAAGCTCTACCGCCCTGATGGAACGCTTATCACGCAGACCTTCACCTATCCCGAAGTAACGGTCATAGACACCTTCTACACCAACGACGAGGGGTATCTTATCACTCCTGAAAAGTTAGAGCGCGGGACGGGCTATGCGCTTGTGGAGGTATCCGCTCCCTATGGCTATGTGCTCGATCCAACACCGGTATACTTCGATGTGACGGAGGACGATGTTTCAGAGGACGATCCCATCACGGTCATCGTAGTCACCAAGGAGGATATGCCGCAGAAGGGTATCATCCGCATCGGAAAAACCGGCGAAATGTTCTCCTCTGTAATGGAGGGAAAGGAAATCTATCGTCCCGTCTTTGCAGTCTGCGGACTTCCCGGCGCGGTGTATGAAATCAGAGCCGCCGAGGATATTGTTACACAGGACGGCACGATCCGTTATGCTTTCGGTGAACTTGTGGATACCGTAACCACGGATGCAAACGGCGAAGCCGAAAGCGGGCTTCTGTACCTCGGAAAATATGAAGTAAAAGAGATCGAAGCACCCTTCGGTATGGTGCTGAACAATGAAGCCCATATTGTGGAGCTTGTGTATGCGGGACAGGAAATCTCCATCACGGAAACGGCTGCGGGCTTTTATAACGAGCGCCAGCGCGTGAGGGTGTCCGTCTTCAAAACGCTTGAACAGAACGAAGCCTTCGGTATCGGCATGAACGGTGAGCTTTCCGCCGTCACCTTCGGGCTTTATGCGGCGGAAACGCTGACGGCGCTTGACGGCACCGTTATCCCCGCAGACGGACTTTTGGAGATCGTCACCTTTGACGAGCTTGGTCATGCCGAGTGCAAGACCGATCTTCCCTTCGGAAGCTACTACCTGAAAGAGCTTTCCACGGATCAGCACTATATCATCTCGGATGAGAAATACCCCGTAGTGTTTGAATACGCGGGACAGGAAACCACCGTGGTGGAGATCTTCGCAAACAACGGCGAGAATATCCAAAACGATTTGATTTACGGTGAGATTCACGGGCTGAAAAAGGACGATAACGGAACAGAGCTCGCGGGTGCGCTGATCGGGCTTTTCCGAAGCGATGAAACGGAGTTTGGCTCGGATACGGCAATCATGACTGTCATTTCTTCCGAGGATGGCAGCTTTTCTTTTGCCAATTTGCCTTACGGCGCATGGATCGTTCGTGAGATCGCAGCGCCCGAAGGCTTCATCCTTTCCGAAACCGCCTACGAGGTATCCGTTTCCGAACACGGTGAAGTGATCGAGATCGAAATCGAAAACGCGCCTATCCGCGGCAAAGTGCAGCTTGTGAAGGTGGATCAAGACTTCCCCGCCAGCAAGCTCACGGGCGCGATCTTTGAACTCTACCGTGACAGCAACGGCAACAAGGAGCTTGATTCGGACGATGAGAAGCTTGGCGAGCTGAGCGAAGTGACCGTAGGCGTATATGAGCAGGATGCGCTTCCCTACGGCGGGTATTTTGTAAAGGAAGCAAAAGCCCCGGAGGGCTTCGTTTTGGACGAAAACGCCTACTACTTTGAAATCAAGGAACACGGTGAAACCGTAGTCGTGGAGAACGAAGCAGGTGTAGGCTTTGTCAATCCTCCGCAGAGGGGCGGTCTTAAAATCTTCAAGACTTCCTCGGATAAGAAGGTCGATGGCTTCAGCTTCCGCGTGACCGGGCCGAACGGATATGAGCAGGTCTTTACGACGGATGAGAACGGCGAGATCCTGATCGAAGGTCTGCGCATCGGGGACTACCGAGTTTCCGAGGTATCCGACAGCGTTTCCGCAGCCTATGTTCTTCCTGCGGATCAGATCGTTACCGTCACCGCAGGCGAAATTGCCAAGGTGGTAATGCACAACGAGCTTCGTGACACACCCAAGACCGGGGATAACAGAAATCCAGCTCTTTGGTACGCACTTACGGGCTTTAGCTTCACGGGCATGGCAGTATGCGGCTTCCTTGCCGCAAGAAAAAAGAGAAAGGGGGATGCTGAATAATGGAACCTAAAACAATCATGCTGGAAGAAATGAATATGCTCCACTTCGATGATTGGGCGGCGGCGTTCGGGGAAACGATCACGGCTATTGAGCTTTCGCCGGAGGGAAGCGGGTATAGAGCAAAGACAAGGTTCGCCAAGTTCTATAATCTGCCCGAACTCATGTCAGTTTTCAAGCAGGTGGCGGATATTCAAACGGCGGATATGCTGAAGCTCCCTGTTCCGAAGGCAAACTTCCACACCGAGGTCATAAAGCCCTCCGAATTGCAGCAGGAAATGATCGCGGGGCTTGCGGAGCGAGCCGAAGCCATCCGAAAGGGCGGCGTTGATCCCAAGGTGGACAATATGCTCCGCATCACCAACGACGGAAGAAAGTTAGCGCTGGATATGCGCCTTATAAACCCGCTGTCGCCCGACGATGAAAACGGAAAGATCGCAGTCTGTGCAAGGAATGTGTTTCGGATATGGGAGGACACCAAAGAAACGCTCGGCGCACAGCTTGTGTTCTGCGACCTCTCCACCCCGAAGGACGACGGGAGCTTCAATGTCTACGACGATCTGAAAAGAAAGCTCATGGATAAAGGCATCCCGAAGGAAGAAATTGCGTATATCCACGATGCAAACACCGAGGTGCGGAAAAAGGAACTGTTTGCCAAAGTGCGCTCCGGGCAGGTGCGCGTCCTCATGGGCAGCACTCAAAAAATGGGCGCGGGAACCAATGTGCAGGACAGGCTTGTGGCGCTCCATAACGTAGATTGTCCGTGGCGGCCCTCCGATCTTGCACAGCGCCTTGGGCGTATCGTCAGACAGGGCAATCAGAATGCCGAGGTGGACATCTTCCGATATGTGACGGAAAACACCTTTGATGCCTATCTCTATCAGCTTGTGGAGAACAAACAGAAGTTTATCGCGCAAATCATGACCTCAAAATCACCCGTGCGCGTGGCGGACGATATTGACGAAACGGCGCTGTCCTACTCGGAGATCAAGGCGCTGGCCACCGGCAATCCGCTAATTATAGAAAAGTGCAACCTCGATATGGAGGTGAGCAAGCTGAATGTTCTGAAAGCAAGCCATCTAAATCAACGGTACGCGCTGGAGGAAATGGTGCTGAAAAGATACCCTCAGCAGATTCAGGACTTAAAGCAACGGATCGTCGGGTATGAACAGGATGCGCACCTTGCTTCCCTCCACCCGAAGCCGCAGGAGGGCTTTTCGGGCATCACGGTCATGGGAAAGCAGCTTGCGGAAAAGGAGGATGCAGGCAAAGCGATCATCGACGTATGCACAAGGATGACAGGCTCCGTTAAAACCGATATGATCGGTGAATACCGGGGGTTTTTCATGTCCATCTCGTATGACAATGTAAAGAATGAATACCGGCTCCACCTGAAGGGGCAGCTATCCCACACCGTGGTGCTTGGAACGGATGTGTTCGGCAACATCACCCGCATGGACAATGTGATCGACGGTATAGCCGGAAAGCTGGAGAAGGTGCGGGCGGAGCTTGCGGAAACACTGGTGCAGCTTGAAAATGCAAAGGCGGAAATGAATACGCCTTTTGCCAAGGAGGATGAGCTTTCCGAAAAAACCGCAAGGCTCAAGGAGCTGAACATCCTTCTGAACATGGATCAGAAAGACCGCGCGCTGATCGACGAAGCCCCGGAGGAAGATGTGCCGGAGAAACCAAAAGCGCGGGAATATGAACGATAGAGAGGAAAACCATCATGTCAATCGGAAAGAGATTAAGATTCTTTCGCAAGAAAGCACAAATGACACAAAAGGAGCTTGGACTTCTTGCAGGCTTTAGCCCCTTATCCGCCGAGGTAAGGATCGCGCAGTATGAAAGTGGCGAACGAACGCCCCGCTATTTGCTTCGTGAGAAGCTTGCCTCAGCTCTCGGTGTAGCATCTGCGGCGCTTTCGGTTCCGAACATAGAAAACGACCGGGAGCTTATGCACCTGCTCTTTGCGCTGGAGGATCACTGCCGCATAACGATTACGGAGGATGATTACGCTTTTCGGCTTGAGATTCCGAATCAAGAGTTTACGCTGCTGTCCATTGACCTTCTTTCGTGGAAGGAAAAACAGGCGCAGTTAAGAGAAGGCGAGATCACCAAAGAGGAGTACGATAACTGGAGGTACAACTTTTAGGCGGGTTTTCCCGCCTACATAGCGCGAAAAACAAAATATAAAGTAGAACTTTGGATTTTACGCGAATTGCTATTGACTTTTGGAATGCCGCGAGTATAATCTAAAGTGTGACTTTGGATTTTGCGGAGGTATTCTTATGTACTCTATCAATCGCCATATAGCGCCTATCGTCAGCAGACGGGCAAAAAACAGCAAAGCCATCCTGCTTACGGGGCCGAGACAGGTGGGAAAATCCACCCTTTTTAAGCACATATTTAAGGAAGTCAATCAGGTGACGTTTGACGATGACCTTCTGCTTGCACAGGCTACCGAGGATGTGGGGCTGTTTCTTCTGAATAACCCTTGTCCGCTGATGATCGATGAGGTACAGAAATGCCCGACCATCTTCAACCGTCTGAAGATAATTCTTGACAATACGGATCGGCATTCCAACTTTTTCCTAACGGGATCGCAGAAATTGCAGCTTATGGAGAATGTCAGCGATTCTTTGGCAGGCAGGATCTCGATCATGGAGCTCCCCGGCTTATCCTTGAGGGAGATCTACGGCGTGGATTTCAATCGCCACTTTGTTCCCTCCGCCGAGTATATTTCAGAAAGAGAGCAGCATCTGAAAAAGTATTCGGAGGATATTTGGGCGGTCATCCACAGAGGAAGCTATCCCGAACTTTACTCAAACCCCGAACGCGAATGGATCGACTATTATCAATCCTATGTAAAAACCTATTTGGAACGGGATGTGAACCGCCTGATAAAAGCCCAAAATCACATGACCTTTGTGAAGTTCATGACGGCAGTTGCGGCACGGACAGGACAGGTCGTCAATTATGCCAATATCGCCTCCGAGCTTTCCGTTTCGGAGGTCACGGTAAAGGAATGGGTGTCCATCCTCGAAAAGAGCGGCATCATCTATATTCTGAAGCCGTATACGGCGAGCGTGTTAAAACGAGCCATTAAAACACCGAAGCTGTATTTCAGAGATACGGGGCTTTGCTGCTATCTCACCCGCTGGCTCACGCCTGAAACGCTCAAAAACGGAGCAATGGCAGGGGCTATATTTGAAACATTCGTAATCAACGAAATACTGAAATCCTATTCCAACGAGGGCTTGGAGTATGACTTCGATGTGTTCTATTATAACGGAAGCGATAAAAAGATATCGAAGGACGACGATGAAGAAGCATCGGTAAGCGGCGAAATCGACTTCATCATTCAGGAGAACGGCATCCTGTATCCTATTGAGATCAAGATGTCAACGGTTCCCAAAGCGAGCATGGCTTCTGAGTTCGATGTGCTGGACGGTATCCCCGATAAAAAGCGGGGAATGGGGGCTATCATCTGCCTGCTGGACAGAAAGCTGTATCTGCGGGAGAATCTTGTAGCCTTGCCGCTTTCATATCTATAAAGCATGATATGCCTCGTGCATTCGCACATTTGCCCTTTGTTCATCGCATGAATATGATAGAAGCACCGAAAGGAACAAGGAGGCAAACAAATGGTTTTCTTTACAGCAGATACCCACTTCGGACACGCAAACATTGTCCGTATGTGCGAGCGCCCATACTCGGATATTGACGAAATGAATGAGGCGCTAATCGCGGCATGGAATGATCGCGTAAGCGGCGGCGATACCGTGTATATTGTCGGGGATATGTTTTTCCGCTGCGCCGAGCCGGAGCCTATACTGCGGCGGCTCAAAGGCAAAAAGCGGCTTATCCTCGGCAATCACGACGGCTCGTGGATCGGCAAGGTGGAGCTTTCCAGGTATTTTTCAAGCGTGGACACCCTGCTTGAAATCTCAGGTGGAAAGCACGGTCTTACGCTCTGCCACTATCCGCTTCTCACATGGAAGCACGCAAAGCGTTCCTATATGATCCACGGGCATATCCACAACGACACCGCCGCGGATTACTGGCCGCTTCTCTTGCGGCGCGAACGGGTGCTGAATGCCGGAGTGGATGTCAACGGCTTTCAGCCCGTGACTTTTGACGAGTTGCTGGCGAATAACATCGCCTACAAGGAGCAACACGCAGCGCGGGCGGATGGGGCAATATCGCACCACGAATAGAAGAATTCACATTCAGACCGGTTGATTTTCCTAATGAAGATCAGCCGGTCTTTTCATATCCGAACCCCTTCTTTTACATAGCAGACCTGTGTGCCAAATCCCGCTATGAGAAAGGAGGGCTTTTTATATGCCATTTATACCGCCCGAGGAGGTTGCAAGGGCGAAGGAAATCGACCTTTACAGCTATCTCCGGGCAAACGAGCCGCAGGAGCTGGTGCATTTCGGCGGCAGCACCTACTGTACCCGCGAACATGACAGCCTAAAGATCAGCAACGGCAAGTGGTACTGGTTTTCCCGTGGGATCGGCGGGCGCTCCGCGCTGGACTATCTCATCAAGGTGAAAGAGATACCCTTTACCGAGGCGGTTGCCATGATCCTCGGAAAAGCGGCTATGCTGCCGTCCGTGAAAGCGGAGCCTGCATCACCAAAGCCGAAAACGCTTGTGCTGCCTTCAAGAAGCAGCGGCAATACGCAGGCTGTCAGTTATCTAATGGGACGGGGCATCGACAAGGAAGTGATCGACTTCTGCATTCGGACCGGGCGGCTGTATGAGAGTGCGCCGTATCACAATGTTGTATTCGTCGGAATGGATGCAGGTGGCAAAGCAAAATACGCAAGCCTCAGAGGAACGGGATCGGATTTCAAGGGTGAAGCAAGCGGGAGCGATAAGCACTTCTCTTTCAGCATACCCGCAAAGAGTGAAAGCGATGTGCTTCATCTTTTCGAGAGCGCCATTGATCTTCTGTCCTATGCCACGCTCTGCAAGCAGGAAGGCATCGACTGGCAGCGGGATCACCTTCTGTCACTTTCAGGCGTGTATCGACCAAAATCGGAGCCGCAGGAAAGCACCATGCCCATGGCGCTCACACAATACCTGAAAGACCATTCCGGCATACGGCGTATCGTGCTGCGGCTGGACAATGACTACACGGGAAAGCTTGCGGCACAGACGATCCACTCCATGCTCCAAGAGGACTATTCCGTTTCCTTCAGACCGCCGCCGAAAGGAGCAAAGGATGTGAACGAATACCTCTGTCAGCGCATGGGGCTTGCCCCGAACAAAAAACATGAAAGGACTTTTGAGAGATGAAAGAGTATGAGATCACCATTACGGAAACGCTTTCGCAGACCGTTACCGTGGAAGCCGAAAACGAACAGCAGGCAAAAAGAATCGTATCCGACCGATGGAAGAACGGCGATTATATCCTGGATGCCGAGCACTTCAAGGGGGTGGAGTTCAGTGCAAAACGAAGCAAGCGAAGCCGCGACTATGAACGCTGAGGCTTCTTTTTCGGAAGGTTTTACCCAATGTTCGACCATGCGGGAGAACGAACTGTTATCTACCCGCAAGCATCGCCTTTTGGGGACAAAAGGCTGCTTGGCAGGGGCGATCCCCTGCAACCCCCGGCAGAAAGGATAAACACAAACATGAGCAGAGTATTGACATTTATCATCGGCACAATGGTGGGCGGAACCTTCGGCGTTTTCGCTATGTGCCTTGCGCAGATCGCAAAGGCAGCCGATGAGCACCTTGAACCACCCGCCGAAGAAAGCGGCTATGAAACCACCCACTTGGAGGTGATCTGAACCCAAAAAGTTAGACAAAAGAATTAAATCAGGCAGCTTCGAGGGCTTGCTTCCTGTGAACAGCAGGAGGTAAGCCCTTTAGCTTAGCTTTAATACGGCGGTTATTGTAGTAGTCAAGGTACTCGATCAGT
>JAFWVQ010000037.1 GCA_017523925.1 Clostridia bacterium | reverse complement strand
ACTGATCGAGTACCTTGACTACTACAATAACCGCCGTATTAAAGCTAAGCTAAAGGGCTTACCTCCTGCTGTTCACAGGAAGCAAGCCCTCGAAGCTGCCTGATTTAATTCTTTTGTCTAACTTTTTGGGTTCAGATCAGATCGTCCTCCGATGGGGTTTGCGTTACTCAGCCCAATAGAAGCCGCCGAGAGCGGCGATGGTTTTGGGCCCCGCCTTGCCGTCAACGGTCAGGTCCTTTGCCTTCTGGAAAGCCTTGACCTTGTCGCGTGTAGAACCGAAGTAGTTCCTGTTCTTCATGTTCAGTCCTGGGAAACCGTTCTTTTCGAGCAGTTTTTTCAGATCGCATACGTCGTCGCCGACGCAGCCCCACTTGAGAATACGGGTGAATATGAACTTCCCTTCGACATCCGCGACCTCGGCTTCCGTCCAGAAGGGAGGTCTGCCGAATGCGTTCCACAAGTTGCCGGAGAGCGGGAGCTTAACCACTCCGACGTCGCGGCCCTTCGCCTCGATAACGTTGAGGTTGGTATCGGCGACGTAACCGATGTGGGTTGCCTTGCCCTCGCCGTTGATCTTGAACACGAAATCGCCGACGCGGAGCTTGTCCCTGGTGATTTTCGTACACTTGTTGTACAGTCCATGAGCGGAAAGGTCGTATCTGAGGATACCCTTGACGTTCTGCAGCCAGTACATACCGAGGCCGGAGCAGTCGAAGGCGCGGAGCACGTCGCCGTAGCCGGCCGCAACCTGCTTCTTCCAGAAAGCGATAGCCCTTTTCGCGTTGGTCTCGTTCGTTTCCCTCGATCTTATCCATGATTCGGATATGACGGGAGAGTTCTGTCCCTGCGCTCCCCAAACGTAGATACTGTGGTTCTTCACCTGGTCGTGAAGGTGTGTGATAAATTCTTTGAGTTTATTCGTTTTTAGCATCGTCGTCATCCTCCTTGTAATTGTTTTCGTTATCATGCTTGCCGGACTCGTTTCCGCAGTCCTCTATATGCGGTTCGTCGGCGTCGCCCTTTTCAGCGCGGTCATGGAGCTGCTCGAGCACAGCTTTCAGCTTTTTCGGCACGGACAGACCAAGGTGCGACGCGTTCTCCAGGAGTGAAACGCCCTCGTTGGACAGATAGAAAAAGATCACCGCCGTTCGCAGAACCGAGCCGGAGCCGATGATCCTTGTGTCGAGTATGTGTCCCGTTCCCACAAGAGCGAATATCAGCACCTTTTTGAATATGCCCTTGAAGCCGACGGCCGAGTTCAGCCTTTTATCGACAACCGCGCACATGACGCCGGTCACGTAGTCTATGACCACGAACGCGATTAGCGCATAGAGAAGGCCGTCGCAGCCGCCAAGAAACCATCCGAGCCAGCCGCCGACGGCCGAGAAAACCACCTGTACGGTGATCCAGAATTCTTTCATTTGTTACCTCCTGTGAGTTAGTTGATGCCTATGATCCTCAGTATCGAGCCTCCGCCTATGCCCATCGTGAGCGTGACCGTCGAGCCCGAATACTTGAGCGTAAACTCCTGCCGAGCCGTTCCGTCCGAGATGCAGTAGGTTACCGCCGACGTAGTCAGCGCGACTTTCGGCACGAGTATCGCGCAGCGCACAGTCGATCCCGCCGTCGTTCCGATGATCGCGTAGGCGTTATAGTTCGAATAGCTGAAGGTTGTACTGCCCGTTGTGAGCGTGCTGTTATACAGCGAAGTGCCCTTTATGCCGAGGCTTGACCTTGCACCGGCCGCTGTGGTCGATCCGGTTCCGCCCTTTGATACAGTGACAGCCGAAGCGAGGTTCGCGGGTGCGATCGAACCTGCGAACGACGTCGCCTTGACTTCGCCCGAGAATGAGGCGCCGCCGTCGACGTCGAGCGCAACGCTCGGTTCAGCTTTGTTAATGCCGACCATACCGTCCCTGAGTGAAACGACAGGTTTCGCTTTCGGTATGACTGCGTACCTGTCGAGCTGCCTTCCGAAGTTGTCTATGACCTGCAGGTGCAGATCGTATGACTTGTCGTCATCGACATGATCGATCACGTAGTCCTCAAGCGAGAAGTCCGTCCCCGTAAGCGTAATGTCGCGCAGCAGGCTCACGTATTCGCCGTATGTGTCAGTATTCGTTTGCTTTATTCGGTACTGTATGTACGCGATTCCGTTCATCTCGCTTCCGCAGACCGCAGAACAGATTTCACCCGTGAAATCCATGTTCACGTTTGTGGGTTCCGTTGCGTTACGGACGAGCGAGAAGCCGGTCAGCACCGGATCTGAGAGCGGCAGAACCGTTATCGTCTGTGATAGCGTCGCTGTGTAGCCGCGTGAATCGGTTACGATAAGCCGTACTTCCACGCTGCCGCTCTCTTCGATCGATCCGATCATAAGCGGAGACCGTCCGTCCATGTTTTCGACGTATTTGTTTCCGCAGTAAACAGCGTACTTGGTTATCTCGGCTCCGCTCCTCGCCGCTGTTCTTCCGGGCGTAACGAGGAGCTGCGATGCGTACTGCACGAACACCTCTTCATGCGTCATCATCGAAGTGTACTGTTCCTCATCCGTTAGAGTCATTCCTTCGATCGTCGGAGCCGAGTTCGTATAGGTTGTTATAGCCTCCGTATCGACAGTCGTCGGGGATCCCATCTGCGTCTTTCCGCTGTACGATGTGAGCCGCACCGTCACCGGCATCAGCTTCACTCCGGACATCGCCGCCTGCAGGTCCGATTTCTGCCTTGCGCTGAGCGTAACCGTTCTGCTGGACGTGCCCTGCGACCACGACAGTGACGAAACCGTTACGACCACCGTCGAGTTCTTAAGAATATCGACCTTATGCGTACATGAGCTGTTGTTCACCGTCGCATTGACGTTGAAACGCACCGTTGCCGCGTCCGCAGTAATGTTCGCGCAGCTGTTCAGCTTCGACACGTTCGTTGTCGTAACGCTGAACTGAGCGGAAACTCCCTCGACGAGATTGAGTTTCTTTCGCGCCTGCACGCGGAAGTAATAGCTGCGATCGACTGAAAGCCCGCTGACAGTGAAGGTCACCTCCGTTCCGTCGCCCGTGACCGCCGACCATGTTCCTGAGTTGTCCCGCTCATATTTCCACGTGTCGCAGGCAGCGTTCGCCGCTGCTTTTAGGGTCACGGCCGTTTCGGTAACGCTCACCACTGAGAGTGTTATTGCGGGTCCTTTCCGGTCGATCGGATCGAGCGCGATCGTATCCGTCGCCGTGATCGCCGCCACCGCCGTCCCGTGAAGCGAAATATCGCACGGCCAGTACGCCGTGAGCGCGATCGAAGTTTTGAAGCCGCCTTCGTCATGCTGGACGCGAACCGTCTTCGTCTTAATGAGCCGCGTCTTCATGCCGCCCGTCGTATCGTGGATCGCAGGCGTAGCGAACGTCTCGCTTACCCCGTTGATTGAGATCGTACTTCCGGTTATCTGCCCGACGTTCAGCGTTCGGTATTGGAGGTACACCTTGAGTGTGATATCGGAATAGTTACCCGCCGCATTCTGTTCAGCCGTCCACGTACAGTACAGGCCGAGATCGGAAACGGGAAATGAAGAAAAACTTCCTGACAGCGCCATGTCTTACCTCCTAATCGAGCAGATAGATATCCGCGCCGCCGGACGCGGGATCACACGGCACGACCATGAGTTTGCCGTGCGTGACCGTTCCGCTTACGGCAGCGTTCTGCACTCGCACACCCGCAGCGTCCGCCGAGAAGCCTTCCACGGTGCCGCTTGCGACTGATATGCGCGAATGCGTGATCGATACACTCCGTTCGTTTCCTGAGCTCAGCGTAATGCCGGTATCGTCTATCCGCCTGCAGTCCGAATACGTTTCGAGCGGATGAGGCGTCCAGGCACGAGGCCGGTTTCCGATCGTCAGGACGAAATCGCCGACGTAAACGTCGCCGGACGCAGTTTCCACCAGAATCTCGATCGTTCCGTCGGGAGCGTCCTCGAAAACGTACTCTACGTTGTTCCAGATATCAGCTTTCAGCCCGTCGATTCGCGCCGCCGGATTTCCTCCGGCGAAAAGGCCTATGGTAACGGAGCCTTGGCTCGTTCGCCTCAGTCGGAAAGCCAGAGCGTACTGTGCGTTCGGTATCAGTCCCGTCAGCCTTTTGGAAAGCGCCATGTTTGCTCCAAGCTTAAAGCACGAGCCGGATGCCGTATTCAGGCGCGTTTCCATGCTCCGGTCGACGAGCACGTTCCCCGTGGCAGTCCATCCGGTCAGTCCGATCAAGCCGGATGAATTCGTGATCTCGTTCATGCCGGTTCCGCGTATCGCCGCGACCGCTTCCTCGACGCCTGTCACGTCATTTGCAGCGACGAGCTCCGCGAGCTCCCGAATATCCCTTTCAATAAGCTCCATCCTGTCGTTCAGAGCGGATATGCTGTCGTTTTCCGCGCCTGAATACGCGTCGAGCTCCGCAAGGCGATTGCGGAGCTCTGTCTGCTTTGTGAGGAGTGCTTCTATCGTTTCACGGAGCTTTGCCGATTCGTTCTGTGTCTCCCACTCTGTGCCGTTCCACACCTTCGCTACCGGAGGCGAAACGGATATGTCGATCCAGATCTGGCCAGTCATAGGGTTTTCGGGAGCCGTTTCAGAAGGCGCCGCGTCATGAATGTCCTTTATGCAGAACTGTGCCATCGACCGCATATGCACACCTCCGTCAGATCTCCACGACCACAACGAACGTGGCCTTGGTATCGACCTCGATATTCGATACGGCAAGCGTCTTGCCGGTCTTCGTTCCGCTCGTGCCCCAGGACGTATCGATGTTGCCGTCCTTATCGTACTTCGTCCAGGTATACGTTCCGTTTCCGGCTGTATCGAGCACGCTGCCGGCCTGATAGACGTTCGCCGTAAGAGTGGTCGAGCCCTGACCGTTTTTGAAAATGTCGCCGCCTGTCGATTCGATAACCACCTGAATAGGATCAGAGTTGTCAATGAACGTGGCGACGTCATAGAACTTCGAGTTATACGTCGCTGACGCGCTGTCCGTATCCTTCGCACTGCACCTGATCACAGCATAGCTGTCGACCGCCTTAGCGTAGATCGTGAGCGTCGCGGTTGAAGTTCCGGAGTACATGCCGGAGGTATCGGTCAGCTTTTTCCAGCCTGTACCGAAATCCGCGTCGTAGCCTGCAGACGAAGTGGAAGTGACCGACGGGTCCATGATCGCCCACTTGTAGGTGACGTTCGTGGTATCGACCGTTGAGCCGCGCCACAGTTCCGCCTTCGCGGTCAACGTCGGAACGAGCGTGTTCTTGAACACATTGCCGCTCGGAGTGGTCACGAGGAGGTCGACGATACCGGAGCCGTTCACGACGCGGCCGAATGAAATACTCAAGGGGTGTGTGATCGACAGGTTCGTCGACGAGTCTTTGTAGGTTATGACGCACTTGAAATCCACACCGGCAAGTCCCGCCATTACGTTCGCCTTGACCGTAAGAATATGGCTCTTCGCGCCGGAAAGCGCATAGTTTCCTCCGGAAGTGATCGCCGTGGTCGAAGTGCCCTGATACCACTTGACGGAGGTGACGTTCGCGCTGGTGATCTTACCCGCCGTTTCGCCTATGACGTACAGCGAAGGCGTCAGCACAAGGTTGGTGGTCGCCCAGTTGGGAGTGTAGCTGCCGTTATCCGGGTTATACATCTGCGTCTTCGGATGGTTCGAGCCGATGTATCCGGTCAGCGTCAGCGCGTCGTTATAATCGATAATTGTGAATTGGCCTTGAGCTCTGCTCATTTTTTCCTCCTATTTTCAGCCGAGAAGGCTTTGTCTTGTAGTCGTGTCTATGAGATCGCAGAAAAAGGTCGCCCTCTGCACCACGTCGTCCGTTGTTATCTCGATCGTTTTCGTCCCGCCGAAATGATCATGGTTCCAGTTGATATCCGCCTCCGGATTGTCCGATACTCGCGTCCAGACGAACTGGTTCGGATCTAGCTCGTCCGTCACGTCTTCGTCCCACGAAAAGACCGTCGCCGAGAGAGTTGTCGAAATATCGCCGTTCTTGAAGATATTCCCGTTCGACGAGCTTATCACGAGCCGGTACATCTTCTTGGCGCTGATCTCATCTATCTGCCCGCTCATTTCGTGCATGATCGGGGCAATGAAGCCGGGTATGCGGAATATCGTGCGAATGATCGTCGCCGTCTCAAGCGTAAGCGAGTTCACGCTTTGCATGAGCGTCTGCCTTGCCTTGCCGAGATCGACGGAGACGTATTTCTCCGCGAGGGTGTCGTACACCGTGCGGACGACCTTCGTCTTCGTGGCTATTCCGAGTTCCGCGTGCCTGACCGTGACCGTATCGCAAAGCGAAACGTGCTCCAGCACGTCGGAATAATCCGGCCTTGACCGCAGCGGCTCGAACGCAACGGATATAACCGCCTCCGCCGTTCCGAGCGGGTTACGCTCCACCCAGCTTTCGGCCTTTTGCTGCAGCGCTTCGGGCGTAATGACCGCGCCGAACTCGAACTGATCGGTGAAGTCCTTTATGAGCGTCCGCCGCCTTGCGTCCACGTTGATAAAGCCGTCCGTGATAAGCCTTCCGGGTATCGTTACGAGGACGTCATCTCCGTTTTCGTCAGTGTACGTCGCATACGGATAGAGATCGGTGTAAACATCCGAAGCGTCAGCGTCATGGCTGAGCTGCGTCATGTTCTTCGAGTACTCCACCACGACCCCGGTCTCGCTGCCCCTGTGCTTATGCAGCAGAACGTGGAAATTATCCCACTCGAATTCGCCGCCCCACACGTCGAGCATGCTTCCCGCGACGCCGCCGAGACAGGCGCGAACGCTTTGCGGCTTCGTTACCGAAAACGGCTTCTCCGTGTCGTAGTCCGTTTCGCAGCTGAACCGGCACATGGTAGCCGTATTCGAGAACAGCCGCGACATCGCCTGTGGAGCGGATACAGTACTCTCGCTCCACGGTATGACCGCGATCGCGGAGAGATCATATGAAACGTGCGCCGCGTATACCGTGACCTGCCCCGCGAGCGGAGTCGTTATTCGATAGATCCGGAACAGCTGATCGATCGACGTTTCATTCGGCTTTGCCTTGACGAGCCGCCCGTTTTGAAGCTCCGGATACATCCTGCCCGTGATCGGATACTTCATTGTCAGCTCGTATGCGCCGTTCCTTTCTTCCGTCACCTGACAGAAGGTGCAATCCTTAAGCGCGCCGATACCGAAGGTATCGAAAGAGGTGGCTTCTTCATCGTAAAGGATCGGGATCACAGAACCACCCACCTCGGTGTCAGCTCGACGGACGATATCGAGCCCGAAAAACTGACCGTTGTCGCTCCGGGCTTAAGGAGCGGGAAACCGTCGCCGGTCACGCGGTTGTTCGCAAGCCCGTTCGCATCGGTTATGATCATCTCATCGCTGTCGATCTCAATCCAGCCGTTTATGCCGTCGATCGACCATTCCGTTTCCACGCCGCCGTGCGTCAGCTTCAGCACGCCGCTTCTCCCGTTGCCATTCATGCGGATGAGCGGCTTTGCCGTAAAAGGCGTCGGGTTCATGAACGGCATCGCCGCAGAGAACGTCCGCGCCTCCGTTCCGCTGTTCAGATATCTATACGGCAGGCACGAGAATGAGATCGTGAAGCGGCCTATCCTCTTCACTTCCTGCGTAACGTCAAGCTGTGCGTTTATCACCGCTTTTCGGTACGCATCGGTATCGGACGTATCCCGAAGCTCGTGGTACCTGTCCGGCTCAGCGTAGAGCCATGCCTTGACCGCAGTCATCTTCGTCATGAGATCGGAAAGACTTTCGGCCGGAAGGAAGACCGTGTACACGATCTGCATGTTCGGAAACCGCCTGTTCGAGCTTATCAGCTCGCCGTCTCTTCCGGGTATCGTGATGAACGACTTATCGAAAGCCGGAGCGCCGAAGATATCGCGGTTCTCGATCTTAAGGCCCATCTGATCAGACCGGACGCCGTTATACTCGAAATAGTTTTGTGCAACTCTGTTTCCGCTCACGCGAACACCTCCCTCTGCCTGCGGATGAACGAACCCGCCGTCGCCATGATCTCATTGGTCAGCTGTTCGATATCTTCCACCGAATAGTTGTTGAACGTCGAGATATTCAGCTGCAGCTGAAGACCGTTTCCGCCTATGATCGGATCCTTCACGCCGGACACGCTGCCCTTTATATTGAACTTCGCCGGTACGCCCTCCGTCATGCTCTTTGACACGTCCTGCATGACGTCATCGATGCCGGAGCTTAAGTCTTCCGCAGCCCTGATCGCTTCATCTCCGTTATCCTCGATCGATCCGGCGAGACCTTCGACCATCATCTCACCGATCCAGGCGAACTTCTTTGACGGCGAGTGTATGCCGAAGAAATCAAGTATGCCGTTCCACAGATCCGAAGCCCAGCCGGAAACCTTGTCCCAGATCCACGATGCGAGGCTCTTTATACCTTCCCAAAGACCCTTGACGAGGTTTTTACCCACGTCGACGATCTTGTAGAGCAGATTGCCGAAGGCGCTGACTATGCCTTCGATTATCTGGGGCACCGCCTTGACGATCTCGATTATGATCGTCGGTAGGTTCTCAATCAGCGCGACGAACAGATCCACGCCCGCCTGAATAATGAGCGGGAGGTTGTCGATCAGCGCATCGAGAATGCCGCCTATTATCTCCGGGATCGCGCCTACGATGGTTGTGATTATCGTCGGAAGCGCCTGAATGAGGGCGATAAGCAGATCGATGCCCGCCTGCACAATGAGAGGAATCGCGCCGATAACCGCGTTGATTATCCCGTTAATTATCTGGGGGATTGCAGCCACTATTGCGGCGATTATCGTCGGCAGCGCTTCGACGAGCGAAGTCAGCAGCCGGATTCCTGTCTCGATTATCTGCGGGATGGAGCCGATCAGGAAGTCGACGATCGCAACGATCACATCCGGCAGCGCAGTGATCAGCACGGGGATCGCGTCGAGTATGCCCTGTGCCAGCGCTACGATCAGCTGAAGCGCAGCGTCGAGGATCATAGGAAGGTTGTCGATCAGGGTCTGGACGATCTGCAGAACGACTGCAACTATCTGCGGTATCAGCGTCGGCAGCGCCTCCGCTATGCCGAGGATGAGTGAAGCGATGACCTCCATACCGGCCTGAATGATCTGCGGCAGGAGATCGAGCAGCGTCGATACGATCTGCAGGATGACCTGCATGACCACGGGAATGAGCTCCGGAATCGCGCCGATTATGCCTTCCGCCAGCGCCGCGATTATCGCCGGTGCGCTTTCGAGTACGGCCTGCGCGATCGTAAGTATCAGCGTGATAACCTGCGGGATCATATCCGTGATCGAGCCGATCACCGATTTCGCGCCTTCCTTGAGCTTTTCTCCGGCTTCATCGTTTCCTGCGACGAGGTCGCTAAGGCCGTCGATTATCTGTGTGATGCCGGGCAGGAGCTCACCGACCATGCTGTTTTTAAGACCGGTCATAGTACCCTTGAGCTTCGTCATGGCGTCCTTGAACGCCACGGAAGCGGAGACCGCTTCATCGCTCATGACCATGCCGTAGTCGTGCGCTTCCTGTTTGAGCGCCGCCGTTTCCGCCGCCGTCATATTGAGGACGGCAGCCATATCGACCGCCGACTTGCCGAGGAGATCGTTCGCCGCAGCGGTTCTGTCCGCTCCGGCCTCCATATCCTGCAGCGCCGCTACCACGATGGAAAGCTGCTCTTCCTGACTTTTGCCGTTCAGGTCCTCGATCGACAGCCCGACAGCCTCCAGCTTTTCGCAGGCTGACGACGAGCCCGCCGCAGCGTCCGATATGACGCCCGACAGCTTCTTCATGCCGTTCTGCAGGCCGTTCACGTCAGCGCCGCAGCGCTTGAATACATAGTCCCATTCCTGAAATGATTCCGCAGAAATACCGACCTTCTGGCTGGTCTTGTCGATCGCGTCACCGGCTTCAGCGACGTCGGTCGCCATATCGAAGAGCTTCTTTCCGGCTGCGATCGCGGCAGTGCCGATCGCGGCCATGGCCGCTGCCATTGCCTTGCCGACGTCCGTTGCTATCTGGCCGACCTTCTTGAGCTTACTTCCGGCATCCTTCGACTGATCTCCGGCCTTATCGACCTCTTTGCCGAAGTCCTTTGCTTCGCCTCCGGCTTCGTCGAAGCCCTTTTCGGCATTGTCGAGCTCGGTATTGTTCTGCCTGAGTTCGCGCTCCATATCGTTGAGCGCAGCTTCCGCGTTATTGAGCTGGATCTGCCAAGACTGGGTGCGCTTATCGTTCTCTCCGAAGGACGTTGCCGCGTTATCGAGGGCAGAGCGCAGCACCTCGATCTTCTTTTTCTGTTCCTCGATCTCACGGTTCAAGACGCTGCTCCGGCTGGTCAGAGCTTCGACCGAGCGATCGTTCTTATCGAACTGCGAGACAGCAAGCTTCATCTCGCTGCCCAGCACCTTGAAGGTGGAGTTTATGTCGGCAAGAGCCTTCTTGAACTCTTTTTCGCCTTCAAGACCTATCTTCAGTCCGAAATTCTCAGCCAATCAAAACGCCTCCTTCCGTGATGGCATAGAAAAAGCCCCTTTCGGGGCAAAAGAAAAGAGCCGCGAACGGCTCTCTTGGCATCATTTCTTCCCTTTGTTTTTCTCTATGAGTTCGGTCACTCTTTCTTTGCGATGAAGAAGGTCATCCGATGGTCCACTATTGCGGATCCCCGCTTCGACCACTTTCAGTTCCTCCTCGAGCATACCATATTTTCTGAGCAGTATAGCTGTTTCACGGTACAGCGCCGGTGCGTCGAACCGTTTTCCTATGGAGATATAGAACATTACAAGCGCCGCCTTGTCATCGCCTTTTGACCTTAACATCATGCCTTTTGATTCTTCAGCAAAACCGTCGCCGGGAGTATGGATACCTTCTTGGATTTCCCTTTTCTTTGATGCAAGAAAAGCACGCATCTCATCCCTTTCAGAAATACGGCTCGCACGGCTCTTGCTTTCCTTTGATCCGTCGACATGACTTGATGAGGCAGTATCGACGCCGAATTTGTGCTTTTCTATTTGACCGACAACTGTGCGCCAATCAGATGGGGTCTCCCCTCTGAACAATCTATTGATCGACCAAACATTGAACGGTTCTCCGAACGTATCATCATCGGTTGTTTTTTCGGAATGTTTATGCATATACGGAACATAACCATTCTCTTCCAATTCATTATGTCCTAAGTCTGTCAGTTCGTATTTTGCAACGTATCCGGGAATAACAAGTCGCTGCTCCGGAATGTTCGCGGCAACTCGTTCTATCAGTTCCTCTTTCTTACCGTTTGCAGGGAGTCCGACAGTTTCAAGCATCCTCTTCAGTTCATCAACCTTTAGCGTATGAAGGCTGTTCGCTTTAGGTGCCCACTGAATAAAGCCCCTGTTCCTTAATGATTCGAGTGCGTGTCCAACATCTCGTATTCCATACTCAAACCACCATAATCCGGGATATCCAGCCGTAGGTTTGGGGTACTTCCCTTGTCTGCAGTAATCAAGAAGAAGTATTTCCGCGACATACAGTCCTCTTTTAGAAGGAAAGGAAATCTTCTTTCTTTCTTCAAAAGTGATGACCTTATGCGCTGAGTCAGTACCCGGGAAAGCATAGAACGTATAGTAGTCGTCCGGCTGATAGAATTGTTTTTCTTCCGGATCGATTGAACTGCTGTCCGCGAACGCAAACTGACTTCTGCCATTCTGCTTGTTTTTCTTTCCGCCTGTTAGAAAATCAAATAAACCCACGATGCTGCTCTCCTTTTAACTTGATGACTGACATTGTAAATATGTCCGCTACAGTATTATACCTCATTTGCCGGTGAAGAGCAACGGAGTAATCAGACCCCTTCCGGAATTACTTCATCTATGAACATCTCCCTCCTGGGCTTTGCCAGCCCGTTGTACTGCTTATGGCACTCCCAGAGATCGAGCAGCAGACCGAAGGGCATGAGCCATACTTCGGTCTGCGTCAGATGGAGATGTGCGAGGCCGTAATACAACAGCCGGATAAACAGTTCATCGTCGTTTATCCGGCTGCTTCCGCGTTTTTTGGATCATCCTCGCTTTCGACGTTCCGCTTCATGCCCTTCATCATCGCCTCCGTGATCGCGTTCTTGTATTCCGCGAGATCCGCAGGCACGGTCAGGAGCTCGACGTCGTCCTCGGTCAGAAGGGGTTTCTTATCGTCCCTGTTTCTGACGTTGTGGATCATGATCGACTGGTTCGCAAGGAGCGTGATCAGCCATACGACCTCTCCGAGCGCCATCTCGAAGTTCTTTTCTTTCATGAGCTTTTCTCCGAGGTTTTCGAGCCCGCCGTAGCGGGCCGCGATTTCCTTCGTTGCCTTCGTGGTGAGGATAAGCTCGTATTCCTCGCCGCCGATATTGATCACAGTTCCGCGTTCATCCATCAGCTGTTACCTCCCAAGGTATTGCCGGATCCGACCGGCTCGTAAACGGACTCGAACCAGTTCGCTATCACGGACTTCTTTGCTGTGGTCCCGTCGTCCGTCAGCTCCGCCTTCCACGGGTGCTTGCCGAAGGCGTCGAGTCTGTTGCGTCTCATGACCGTGCCTTCGATCGTGGGCGTGGAGAACGTGATCGAGTCGCCTTTCGTGGTGAGGTTCGTTGCCGATATGCCGAATATGACGCGGTACAGCCAGTAATAGCGGTACAGTCCGTTCGACATCTTTGCACGAAAGCCGACCGCCACGGGTTCGCCGCCGTCCTCCGAAGTGGAGATGACCACGCCGTTCGCGTCGATAACCGTACCCGTGAGATCGCCCGCCGCCTGTGCGCCGATATCGTCCACGCCGAGGGAGAGCGTTCCCGACTTGAATTCCTTAACGATCTCAGCCTGTCCGTCATCCGCGTACAGCGCCGCCTCGTTCAGTTCGACCGTGATACCGGCCGTCATAGCCTTTGCGAGAACGGAAGGCGTTCCGTAGGTTTCGCTCCCGTTCGCGTCCTCGGTGATCTTTGAATAATAAAGATGATCAAGACCTATTGTTGCCATGGGTTTCCTCCATTGTGTATTCGTATGCTTTCGCGGTATCGACCGCGTAGTGATGATAGCGTGTATCGGTTTCAAAACCGATGTAGCGCCTGTCCGTTATTGTGAAGCCTTCCTGCAGAAGGCGCCTTACGATCCGGTTCTTCAGTTCGGTGTAGCTGCCCTTTGTGAAAAGCGACAGCCGTACTTCCTGCACATCCATGCCGGGCGCGTTGTCAGCGTGCAGGTCGAAGACGTCCGAAAGCGGAGTGATCACGACATATGTGTCCGGCGCTTCGTCTGTAAAGACGCCGGTCTCGACGGGTACGTTCATACCGGTGAGCAGATGATTGATTTCCTCAAGTATCGTCATATCTTTCCGGTTTCCTCTTCGAACTTCCTGATCATGGCTTCGATGCAAGCCTTCCTCGACGCTGCCTTCGCGGGCGCGAGGAAGGGTTTAGCGGGCTGACCGTGCCTGCCGTACTCAATGGTGTTCGCGATCTTCGCGTTGCTCTCACCGTCCGGACGCGGCTCGGCAAAACCGATCTTTATATCGTAGTCGCCGTTCCTGTTCACGCGCACCTGCGTTATGCCGAGCGCCGATACGAGTTCGCCCGTCGAGCGCGACGGATACGCCGTATCCTTTCCGATGACCGCGATGAGATTGCTCCTGACCTTCGCTTCGACGATCTCCGCTCCGGCTTCGAGCACCTTTCCTGCAATCTCATCCTGCGCAGCGCCGAGCCGCGTAAGCCGATCGAGGAATTCCTCCGGCATCTTTACGTCGGCTTTAGCCATGGCTCGCCACCACCTGTCTGGCAAGGACTTCGACGTACATACTGCGCCCCCTGACATTTTCTACGGACAGGATCTCGAAGCGTTCGCCGTCGCAGATGATGATCTGGCCTGTCACCACATGGACGTCGGGGTTTGTCCGGAACCGAAAGAGATCCGTCGCTTCACTGAACGCCGCGAGGTTTGCCCATCTTACAGATCCGTGCCGCCCTTCGTGATAGACGCGGAAGGACGCGAGAACCACATTCTCTTTCGAGGTGAAGCCCTCGCTGTCCCTGACGTTACGTTTCTCTACGAGCTCAGCGAAACGGTTCATTTTGCCAATGCTCATACCTGCCACCTCCGGTCGAGACGCAGGAGCAGATTGACCGTGTTCCACGTCTGCTGCGCCGCCTGTGGGTTATCCGCAAAGAAGCCCGCAGTTGCGCCGTCACGGGATTCATAGAAATGAGAAGCGAGCATGATCACGGCCTGTTCTGTTGTCGCAGGCATATCGTGCCCGCTGTAGTAACCTTCCTCTATATGCTGGTAGCTTTCCGCGTAGGCGATGGCGGCAGTAAGATAGCCCTCGAGCAGCGCATCGTCAGCCGAATGTTCCAATATGAGGTTTGCCTTGAGCTTCTGCAAAAGAGTATTCATGCCGCCGCTTCCATTCATCATCCTTCGCCCTTGCTGCCGCCCTCGGCCATTACGCCGCCCTCGATCAATGCGGTAATAAGGGCATTGAAAGAGTTTTTGAGATCGGCGACCGTTGTCGCCGTGCTCTGAGTAACGGACTGCGCTTTGGGGTACTCGGGAACGTAGAGCTTTCCCGTTTCCGAATCGATCTTGACCTCAACGGTATAGGGAGCGTCCCTTGTGATGCCGTCCGCTTTAATTATGCCGGGCGTGAGGCCAGAGGCCTGAGGAAGACCGGATATCTCGCCGTCTTCCTCGATTATCAGTCTGCCGTGAATGTGGGTGACGTCGCCGCCCTGTTCGGTATAGTTTTTGGTGTTGTACTCACTCATTTCTACACCTCCTTAAGCGTGCTGCTGGAGCAGCTTGATGGCCTCGGGAAGCACGGTCTTGCCGTCGAGACGCTTGGAGGCGAGGAATCCCACCTGGCCGTTCCCTGCGTATAGCTCGTTGAGTCTGCGGAAGGTAATGCCCTCGCGGTCGCCGATCCAGTAGTAGTTGAGGTCGCCGAAGATAACAGTCTTCGCGCCCGCGGCTACGGTAGGAACAGCTGCAGAGGTGAAATACGGGCGGCCGAGGATGGTATCCGCTTCGCCGTCCTTAAGGCCGGGCTGCCAGAGATACTGGCCGCTGCCGTCCTTGAGCTTGCGGACGATCTTCATCGTAGCGTCGTTGAACACCCAGACCGCGTTCTTGCGGTAGGGAGCCTTGAGGCTGTAGAAGAGATCGATAAGCTCGTCTGCGGTGATAGCGGTCGCGGACGCGGTCGTCACGCCTACCTGACCGCCACCGGTCGCGTTGAGGATACCAGTGGGCTTGGAGGAACCGTTGCCCGTGATGAACGCTTCTTCCTCCTTGTCGCCGATCCTGCGGATGAACTCGGAATAGATGTAGCCCTCAAGATCGAAAGCGGAGTCGTTGAGCAGCTCCTCGGATACCTTAATGATGGTACCGACCTTGTGAGCGTCGAGCTGGACCTGACCGAAGGCGTCGTCGCTTTCCGTATACGCGCCTTCCTCGTCGATCCACGCCGCGGAGCCGTGAGAGGCGACGACGGGGATCTTGTGCAGACCGTTGGAGGTCTTGAATACGTAGGCATGAGAACGGATCACAGTCGCGTCGCCAAGACCCGCGATGAGCATCTTCTCGAACTCATCGGGAACGAGGTAGCCGCCCTCGGAGTCGGTACCGACCTGCAGGGCGTTCCTCATCTCGGGAGTGAGCTTGTCCTTATCCTTGTGCCTCGTGGCGTTCCAGAACGCCTTCTTATACTCGTCGGTCGCCCTGCCGGTCTTGATCTCGGTCTTTGCGGGCTGTTCGGGCTTCTCCGTAATGGGAGCGGAAACGGGGAACGAGAGCTTAGCGTCCATTGCCTCAAGACGCTCCATACGGGAGATCTCATTGCCCAGAGCCGTGATCTCGTTCTCCATGCGGGTATAGGCGGCGTCATCCTCGGCAGAAAGAACGCCGTCGTTGTTGCGGTTCGACTCAAGGAAAGCCCTCGCGGCCGCAAGCTTCTGTGCGCGCTTCTGGCGCAGTTCGTTGATCGTCATGACTTATGTCCTCCTTGTCAATTTTCGAGTAAAGATAAACGCTCCATGAGGCTTATCACAGAGCGTCCTTCGGGTTTCTTTTCATCGGCTGGAACAGGCTTTTTCTTGATCCTGCATTTCTCCGCGATCCTGCCCATGAGCGAGTTCATGACGGCTGTTTCGGAGAAAAGCTCCGATACCTCCGGCTGTTCGTTCGCCCGTTCCTCGCGGGAGAGTATGCCGTCGATAAAGCCGAGCTCCATCGCCTTGTTCGCGTTCATCCACGTGGTCGCGTCCATGAGATGGGAGATTTTGGCACGGCTCATGCCGGTCTTGATCTCGTAAGCGTTCATGATCGACTCTTTGACCTCCGAGAGCATCTCTATGGCGTCAGCCATGTCCTCCGCGTCGCCCATTGCGATGGTCACGGGATTATGGATCATCATCATGGATACCGGAGACATCAGCACCTTCGTGCCCGCCATCGCTATGACCGAAGCCGCGCTTGCCGCTATGCCGTCGATCTTGACCGTGACGTTTCCCTTGTAGTCGATCAGCATGTTGTAGATTTGAGCCGCGGCTACGCAGTCGCCTCCGGGCGAGTTGATCCATACGACAACGTCGCCGTCGCCCGCGTTCAGCTCCTCCTTGAAAAGAGCCGGCGTGACGTCGTCGTCAAACCATGTTGACTCGGCTATCGTGCCGTTGAGATACAGAGTCCTTTCTCCGCTCGTTTCGATGGGTTCATCCGCGTTTTTAACGGAGTCAACCCAGCGCCAGAATTTTCTCATTATCTGTTTCCTCCTTAAAATTTGTCCTCGCGTATTCTCCGAAATAAAGAACAGCCGCTCTGTCGTAGGCGTGAGCGGCCGTTTCCGGTTCGTGGAAATATCCGAGAAAGATGTTCTTTGCGTCGACCGTTATTCTTGCGGAGTATTTTCTCCTGCCACGGTCGTATGAAACGCCTTTGTATCCAGTGGTATTTGCCACTGAGAGCTTAGCGTTTCAAACATTCTCTTTGTTTGAGCACAGTCTCAGGTTACAGCGTCTGTTGTCAGTTCTGTTCCCGTTTATATGATCTACCGTCATTCCGGACGAACCGGCATGCATGGTGTGAAGTCTGACGTGCTTTCCGTTGAAAGTCGTATGAACGTATCCAGACGATTCAATAGACCATTTGTGACTCTTTACGAACTCGAGATCTTCCGAATCAAAAAAGAAGCTTTTGCCGGAAGGCAGCCTGCACGCAACAGTCCCATTGTCAAGCCGTTCATACCGTTCGCATCGACCGCAGGAGCTTGTGTGTCCCGATCTGAGATTGCCGCCCTCAACGACTGTGTCGTTGCCGCAGTCGCATTTGCAAGACCAGAACAGGTGTCCCTTGATCTTTTTTTCAAAACCTGTAACGGTCAGGCTTCCGAACCTCCTGTCTATCATCGGTACCCTTTTCAGCGTCCTCACCTCCCGTTCCGTCAGCAAAAGCTCCGGCGTTCGCCATGGGAAGCATATTGCCGTTGATAAGATAAAGATCGCCGCCCTCCTCGGGAGGGATGCGGTCCATGTTTTCCAGTTCCCTTATATCGTTGGCGCTCATCCAGCCGTTCTGTCTCGCTGTTGCGTAACCGGACATACGGGAAGCGTAATCGCCGCGGAGCAGCCCCTCAACGTTGAACTTTACGAAATACTGCCTCTTCTCCGTAGGTGTGAAAAGCGTCCGCTGTATAGACTGCTCCCACCGTATGACCCACGGATCGAGGGTGTATTTCACGAATTCAAGCGACTGCTGCTCAATATTCGAGAACGAGGATTTCTCAAGATCTGCCAGCATATGAGGCGGCACGCGGAATATCCTCGCGATCTCGTTTATCTGAAATTTGCGTGTCTCAAGAAACTGCGCCTGCTCCGGGGCTATGGAGATGGGAGTGTATTTCATGCCCTCTTCGAGCACGGCGATCTTGCCCGAATTGGACGAGCCGCCGAACTGCGACTGCCATGCCTCACGCACACGCTGCGGATCCTTGATCGTCGACGGATGCTCCAAAACTCCGGAAGGAGCCGCGCCGTTGGCGAAGAACTTAGAGCCGAACTCTTCGGTCGCCATGCTGAGGCCGATAGCATTCTTTGCCATAGCAATTGGCGAGTATCCCACGAGACCGTCAAAGCCGAGACCCGGGATATGCAGAACATCATACGAACGGAGCACGACAGACTTGTTTCTGCCTCCGGGCTCATCGGAGGTTTTGTAGTAACGGTAATAGAGCTTTCCGTTCTCATCCCTCTCGACGCTCATTTTATTAGGCATGAGCGGATACAGAGCAATTACCTCGCCCTTACCGTTCCTTATCACCTGCGCGTAGGCGTTGCCCCACAGCAGAAGATGCGTCATGAGCGTCTCGCGGAATACAAATGAGCTCATCTCGGGGTTCGGTTCGTCGTGCAGTATGAGATACAGGGGATGGTCGATAGCCTTTTCCTTACCCCCGTCCGGCTTATACCTGTAGAGGTGCAGCGGCAGTCCCGCTATTGCCTCCGACAGAATACGCACACAGGCATAGACCGCAGTCATCTGCATTGCGGATCGCTCCGTCACGGTCTTTCCGGACGAAGTGCCGCCCATGAAAAAAGCGTAGCCGGAACCGACGGCTCGGTTTTGAGGCTTATCTCGAGCCTTGAATATGTTTTTTATGATCCCCAAATCTTTTTCTCCTTCCGTTGATTTCGGCATTGACAGCACAGGCAGTTGACTGTATAATACATCTACAGGCAAACGCCTGTAAGTTTTGATTTGCGAGGTGCTTTATGGAATTCTCACTTGACGGTTTTTCCGTTGCCCATATAGAAGATCATTACTCGCTCCACGAGCGCAGGATCTTCCTCGGATTGACACAGCAGAAAGCAGCGGATCGTGCGGGTATACCGCTTCAAAGCTATCAGCAGTTTGAAAGCGGCAAGCGCAAGATTCGACGAGCCTCTTTCGATATAGCCTGCAGGGTGCTTAAAGCTTTGGATATGGACATCGCCGGCTTCTATAACGGAGATTACTCCGTGGGCGAGCCTACATACGTTAAAGAGGGCCGTCAGTATTTCAAGGCAACCGACAAGCCGTATGACGAAGAACCTTCAGATGAAGAGTAAGCCTCTCGTATCGTAAACGCTCTCGGTCGTATCGTTTCCGCATCTTATCGCCCGATCCAAAGCCATTATCGTAGCGATCGCGCCGTCGATCTTTTCTGAGCTTTTTTCCTTATCCGCCTTGATGTTCCCGGCGGGGTCGGTGCGAATAAAAATGTTGTCCATCATCCAGCGTAGAACGGGATGCCCGCCGTGGGCTATGCGCTTTTCAAGCACGAGCTTCATCAGCTCCTTCGTAGGCGGGGACATATCCTTGAAGCCCTGACCGAATGGAACGACGGTGAATCCCATGCCCTCGAGGTTCTGCACCATCTGCACGGCTCCCCAGCGGTCGAAGGCTATCTCGCGGATATTGAAACGCTCGCCGAGTCGCTCGATGAACTTCTCGATGAAGCCGTAATGAACGACATTGCCCTCGGTCGTCATGATGAATCCCTGCCTCGCCCAGAGGTCATACGGAACGTGATCCCGCTTCACACGGAGTTCGACCGTTTCCTCCGGTATCCAGAAGTACGGAAGCACGCTGTATCTGCCGTCGTCGTCCTCCGGAGGGAACACGAGCACGAACGCCGTGATATCCGTGGTCGACGAAAGGTCGAGACCTCCGTAGCAGATCCGTCCTTCGAGGTCATCCTCGTTAGCTGGGAAAGAGCATGCGTCCCACTTGTCCATCGGCATCCAGCGGATACTTTGCTTCACCCATTGATTGAGCCTCAGCTGACGGAAAGCGTTCTCCTCGCCGGGGTTCTGCTTTGCCGACTCACAGGCGGCTTTGACCTTGTCGATCCCGACGGTGATGCCGAGCGACGGGTTCGCCTTCTTCCACACCTTGGGATCGGTCCAGTCCTCGTTCTCGTCAGCGCCGTAGATAACCGAATAGAATGTCGGGTCGATCTTCCGGCCTTCCTGTATGTCGATGGCTTTCTGATGCACCTCGTAGCAGATGGAGTTCGTATCGTTCCCTGCCGTCGTTATGAGGAAATACAGCGGCTGCATCCTCGCGTCGCCGGAACCCTGAAGCATGACGTCAAAGAGCTTCCGGTTGGGCTGGGTGTGCAGCTCATCGAATATGACGCCGTGGGTGTTGAAGCCGTGCTTGTTCGCGACATCAGCCGAAAGCACCTGATATGAGGAGTTCGTCGGCTTGTACACGAGCTTCTTCTGCGATTCCAGTATCTTCACCCTTTTGTTGAGCGCAGGGCAGAGCCTTACCATATCGACCGCGACGTCAAAGACGATCTTGGCCTGATTGCGGTCGGCCGCGCAGCCGTAGACCTCGGCGCGTTCCTCGCCGTCGCCGCAGGTGAGTAGGAGCGCTATAGCCGCCGCAAGCTCCGACTTTCCCTGTTTCTTGGGGATCTCCACGTAGGCGGTATTGAACTGCCGGTATCCGTTCTCCTTCAGTACGCCGAAAAGGTCGCGCACGATACGTTCCTGCCAGTCGATGAGCTCGAAAGGCTTACCTGCCCATGTGCCTTTTGTGTGGCAGAGCGACTCGATGAACATGACCGCGTAGTCCGCGGCCTCCTTATCGTAGTGCGAGGTCTTCGCCATGAACCGCGTCGGTTCGTACTTCTTCAGCTTCCGCAAAACTGCCTCCTTTCCGGGCAACAAAAAAGTCGCCCTTCAAAGCGACCGTGAAAAGTATGTGTAACGAGGCACAGAGCCTTCCAGCTCCTTACCTCAGGTTGTTTTGTTTTACTGTCTCATCGCCCAGGCGATCGCGTGACCGTCGTCGTGGAACTCGATCTCGCTGACTGCCCTCAACCCGATGACGCCCTCGGCAGTGGTGTCTCCGGTCAGGAACTCGTAGGTGGCTCCGTACCAGCAGGGCTTGTTCAAACCGTTGTAGTAATACCCGGCCACAAGCACCTTGTCGCCAAACTTTAAGGTTCTGTGCCAGCGTGCCTCGAGGTCTTCCGGGGTGGTGGGGTTCGGCAGCCTCAGCTTATTCATTCCTTCGTAGATCGTCATGGTTTTGTACCTCCTTTTACCGTTCGCCGCGAATCGCTCTGCGCTTCGCCTGCTGTGCGGCGTAGAGTACCGTGAAGTCCTCCCAGGAAAGCCTGTAGGCGCTGCAGTCGTTTGAAAACTCGATCCGTATGCCTTCGATCTCGTTGCGGGCGGTGCAGGCCTCGATGCGCCTGAGGTATGTTTCCGCCCTTTTGCTTATCTTCTGCTGTTTCATGGTTTTGTACCTCCGTTTGTTTTCCTTTCGGTACTGTATATATCACTCTAAACAGCTTAAAAGTCAAGCGTTTTTTCAATAAATTTCTACATTTTTCGTGTTCCGTTCATCCCTTTGCGAAGCCCCTGTGAGCGCATTGCTTGCCGACGCGGGAGTTTGCCCTTACCAAAGCCGGTGCGCCGTCACAGCCCGTTTGTCGCGCCGTGAAGGGCGGTATCGAATGTTATGCCCTCTCGACGTCCACCAGCCAGCTCGCTCCGGGGTGCCTCTCGCCGGTTGCCTTTTCGAGTACAAGGTAGTCTTCATCGATGTAGTGGAGGCTCTTGCCGACCTTTACGAACCTGACGTTTTCGTAGCCGGGCTCGTTCGAGCGGAGGACCCGTGCCCTGCGCCTCTCGCCGTCGTAGCTCTTGCCGTCCCAACCGTGGAAGGTGAAGGTTACGGTCTCGCGGGTGGCGGTGAACCGTGCCTCGAACTCTGCGCGGGTGATCGTGGTGTTATGATTCCGGAGGGCGAAGGTTTCCCTCAGTTCGTATGCGTTCTTCATGGTTTTGTACCCCTTTCGTTTTGGTACTGTATATATCACTCCGAACGCCTCTAAAGTCAAGCGTTTTTTCAGTATTTATCTACATTTTTTCAATGCAGTTCGCTGCCCTTGCGAGGCTTCATTTTACCGTGAAGCGGATACCTTTTGCTTCGATGGTCTGCTCGCCGCCGAAGCGGTCGGCTTTGTAGGCGATCGTGCAAAGCCCGGTCATCTCGCAGCCCTCAGCCGCGAATGCGTGAAGGTTCTCCATGACCGCCGTGCTCTGGTTGGTGTAGACGAAGCTTTCGATCCCGGCTTTGCGGAGCGTCTCGATGAAGTCGTGCGTCTCCTTGTCCCAAAGGAAGTCGTCCATCTCGAACTCGTTCTCGTCGCGGTCGACCGTCACTCTCCATGCCTGCAGGGCTTTGCTCTCGCCCCCGGCGAATGGGTATCTCGCGGCTTGGTCCTCTTCGTACCAGGCTTCGAGCTCTTTGCTCTCCCAGCCGTAGGTATCGATGATGGTTTGCTTGCGTGCGCTGCGCTCGTCTCTCGCCACCCTCCAGTCGCGGACGGTCTGCATCATTGCTTCAAAGCAGGCGTTGGTATCCATGGTTTGTGTACCCCTTTCGTTTTGGTACTGTATATATCACTCTGAACGCCCCGAAAGTCAACTTATTTTTTATGAATTATCTACATTTTTTGATTGTAGTTCAGCCCCGCGGCAAAGCCCTTGTAAGCCCCTGTATCGCCCTGTGAAGCGCCGGTTCCTCCGGGGGACTGTCAGCCGCCGTGTCCGTCAACGAGGAACACGTCCCGTCACGGGCCACGTCCTTTCGGTTCGTTCAGCTCAGCGCCTTCTCGAAGGCCGTCTTTTCCTCTGCGGTGTAGATCTCCTCCCATCTCCTTTCGCGACCTTCGTCGTCCGTCCACGTCCTTCCGAAGATGTAGATGAGCCGCTCCTTGCCGTCGAACCTCCTGCAATCGCTCGTGATCGTCGCGGGGTGGAAGCCGAGCTCCGTGTAAAGCCCGTCGAGGGCTTTCTTGTATTCGGAGCCCCTGTCAAGGCGGATCGAGAGTAGCGTACCGTAGGTGAGCGGGAAGCTCCGTACCGTCTTTTTGATGTAGTTGAACTCGTTTCTTTCTTCGCGGGTCATTGTTTTTTCCTCCGTTCGTCGTTTGCCTTTCGGTACTGTATATATCACTCCGAACGCCCGGAAAGTCAACTCATTTTTTGAAGAATTATGTAGTTTTTTTCGATGGAAATAACGTGCGGTTATTCCTCTCCCGTCAGTATGAAGCGGACGTAAGACCCACGGTTCTCCTCGATGAAAACGACGAGCTCGTACATCCCGCGGTCGTTCGCCAGCCGCTGCACGGCGTTAAGGTCGAACATATTGGTAAGACCCGTATCGCGGATCGCGAGTATCTGCTCCTTAACCTTTTCAGTCATTTGGCTCATGCTCCTTTCTGATTACGTCCACCCCGTAAACCACCCCGAGGGAGGATCCGCAGTCCCACGCGACGTGGATCGTGCCTATGTCGTCGACCGCGATGACCGTGCCTTTGCAGCCGGAAACGAGCTTCGTGTTATACGGATCGTCCATGTGAACAAGTACCACGCGGCAGCCCGCAGGATATGCTGCTCTGAGCGCCTGTAAGCGTTCTTTCGTCATTCCGAGCATGGTTCTTCCTCCTTCGCCCCGGTGCGCTTAAAAGCCGACGAGCCATCGAGGTTCCTGAGCAGTATCTTCCGGTCGGCTTTGTAATCGTCGCCTATGAAGCCGAGCCTGAGAAGGAAGCAGCGGAAAGCGTACTTCTCATTCTCGACCGGCTTACCGCCGTCGTTGATACGAACCGCATTTTTAGCTAAGGCGCACAGCTTCGTAATGAATACCGTATACGTTCCGGCGGTATTGGGATCGGCTTTGCCGAACCAGGGGAAGATTATCCGCTCGTCCGTGACGACCACCGGAAGCTCATCGGCTCCAAACGCTTTCTTAATGAGCTCCGCCTTCTTCGCGATCAGTTTTCTGAGGTTTTCGATCTGCGCGTCTGTAAGCGTCTCCCTCGGTACGGAAACCTCAAGGTCGTATCCGCGGCTCTCATCGTATTCGGTCACAAAACCGTTGTCGTAGAGCATCCCGGTCAGCAGCTCGACTGTTTCCGAGCCGGGCTCGTAATCTGTCTGCACGTTGCCGTTCCTGTCGACGACAAAGCGCCCGATCTCATACGAGAAACCGGGCGCTCCGAGATAGCGGCATTCATTGCCTGTGAACCTTGAGATGAGTCCCGCAAGCTCTTTTCTCCTGGGACCCTTGGCGTTGAATTTAAGGATCATTGCTTTGACCTCCTTGTTTTTTCGGTATACGCATATTCGCTCTAAAACCACAGAAAGTCAAGCGTTTTATTGGAAAAATCCATGTTTATTCTTCCTCGGTCAAAATGCTTCGAAGCCTCACCGCGTCCGCGAATCCCGCTCTGTAAAATGTCTCCTGTATCTCCGCGTCGAATATCGAGAAAGCGTTCTCGCACTCGCGGAAGAGGGGCAGGAGCTCGTCGGGAAGACTGTCCCTCAACGCCTTCGCCGCGTTTTTAAAGTTCGCGAACGCCTCGCTGAGGGAGTCCGGCTGATTCATTCCGATGTCGTTCATACGGTTGAGGACGAATTCATCGATCGCTTTATCAAGATTTCCGATTGCCATGTTGTATTACCGCCTTTCCTGGAGTGAGGTATCTATCACTCTAAAAGCGAATAATAGCAAGTCCCTATTCCGTCTTTTTCGGTATAAAAATCCTGACGGGAATACCGCGCTTACGGCACTCCTCTATGACAAACCTCGTCCCGCGGGACCGTCCGTCCCAGAAAGCGTAGACCTGATCGGCGTTTTCGATTATGGTCACGTTCCGCTTGATCGGTGCGCTCCGGCCGTATCTGTCATATTCCGGAAGAAACTCGGTCAGCCTGATCCCGTTCGTGAGCGCGTACTCCCGGGCGGACGTATCAACGCCCCGGGCTCCGCCGGAAACGATTTCCGTCGTATCCTCAGGAAGATAACCTCCGAGATCCGGAACCGAGAGTCCTCTTGATCCAACCACTGCTATCCTCATTCACGCCTCCATATGTTTTGGATATACGGTATATCCGTTTGCCACATTATAGCATACAACAGGCATAAAATAAACGCACAGTACAGCCATAGAAAGGAGAAAAACCATGGCCGTAAAAAGTGTGTCTATTCGCATAGAGGAGGAGATGCTGAAGAAGCTGGGCTATGTTGCCGACTATGAGGGCCGTTCCGTGAACAGCCACATCCTAGTGCTCGTCCGCGACGCCATCAAAGCGTTTGAAGCCAAGCACGGCGAGATCGAGGGCAGCGTCCGTCCCGCGGAGAACGTCAAGCCGGCGAGGAAGTGACCGTCATTCCAAAGAAGCAAAGTAAGCGATGCCGGCGAGCACGAAGTGAACGCACGGCAGGGCGACTCCGTTTCCCCACAGCTTATACTCGGCTGAATCCGAATACGGATCCTTCAGCCACTTGATTATCTGAGCGTCGGTCTTCGGTTTAGTTTCCGGAGCCGCCGCTTTTCTGTATGTTTCAAAGACCTCACGCCAGAAGCAGAGGTCTTTTTCCGTTGGCGCATCCGTTTCAAGCCCCATGCACCACCAGTCGGGAAAGCCCTGCAGTCTCGCGCACTCGGTGGGAGTGAGCCTTCTGACAACGTAATAGGGATCCTCCGAAACGGTCGGCGGATCCTTGAAATCAGTTGCGACGAGGGTATTGACCAGATCCGTTTCAGCAACGGTATGATACGAGTTTTTGCTCGTCGAATACACGGGGTGCGCCACGGCTCCCGGATCTTTGGCCACCATCGTAGGCTCGACCTCCGTTTCAACGGTGATTCCGAACCGGGCGTTCTGTCCCATGTTATACGTCGCCCGGTCTATGCCGTAAGCCACGGCGTGCTGCTCGGTAGCGTTGAGCGTGAAGCTGACTTTCTCATCCGAATATCCCTTTCCCTGATGGGAGGGTCTAGCGCCGTTGCCCTCGATCGCTACAGCTTCACAGACGAAATTGTCTTCAGGAGAACTGAGCATCTGCGATGACGGACCCTTAGGACCGTCGTTCGCGGAGAGAGGAGCGTGCTTATCAGCAAAAGCAACGACCGCTATCCCGCCCTGATTGCACGTGGGATTGCCGCCGTTGCCGTCTAGAGTGCGTGAAGAGTCGGCTTCGTAAAAACCGCTTTTGGGATTATCCGACTTCATGGCGTTGGAATCCTTGGAGCAGACGCCGAATGCCGTTGGCACGAACACAGTCTGATCGTTATTACACCCGAGCGTCGCGGACTTGTCCTTCTGTATGAGAGCCCCCTTGCCGCCGCCCTCGCAGCCGCAGCGTATCTTCATGACGAGAGGCACGTTGTTTCCGCCTGTTCCCATGCGGGATGTGAGCGTCTGTACGCTGTTGTCCTCCGACAGCTTCGCTCTGCTGTCAATCGGATAATTCTCGATGGCGATCGCCTCAAGCACTGTCGGCGGATGCCCGTCCATCTGCGCTCTCAGCGTTCCGGTCACGTCCTCCGAGACGTTCATGAAGCTCCCGCCCTGATCGTTCAGGACGATGACGCCGCCTGCCTCTCCAGAGCCTTCCTCAGAAGCTCCGGCAGCTCCTTGCCACGAGAGGAAGCCCTGCGGAGTATACCCAGACACGCCTTCCGACTCAAATAATACTTTTCCGGCACGCTGACCTGCAAGATCGCAGACAAGGTAGATGCGTTTTCTGCGTTGGGGAACTCCGAAGTGCTGAGCGTTAAGTACCCGCCATGCGATGCTGTAATCATCCGCCATGATGAGTCCTGCGTTTGTCCACTTCTGAGGTCGAGGAGTATCAGCTTCGGGGTCTTTGATCCCGCGGAGCGCGTCGAGGACGGCTTTGAAATCCCCGCCGCCGTTTGACGAGAAGGCTCCCGGCACGTTTTCCCAGCACAGCCAAGTGGGATATTTTCCATCTGTCGCATTCCTCATTTCCTTAACTATTCTGACGGCCTCGAAAAACAGGTTCGATCTCGAGCCGCCCAGGCCCTCGCGCTTTCCCGCTATCGACATGTCCTGACACGGGGAGCCGAAGGTGATAATATCGACCGGCGGCAGCTCCACTCCCGAAAGGGCGGTAACGTCGCCGTAGTGTTTCATGAAGGGCAGCCGCTTCGTCGTCACGCGGATCGCGAAAGGCTCTATCTCCGAAGCGCCTACGGGCTGTATTCCCGAAAGCAGCGCTCCGAGGCAGAAACCTCCGCTGCCGTCAAACAGCGAAAGCAAGGTTAACCGATTATCCATTTGCTTCCTCGCTTTCCATGGCTGCCACAGCTTCAGCGTGAGTGAGCGTTTGCCCATCGCGAATCAGAAAGACTCCGTCAGCCGACCCGTTTTGAGAAGCGATGAATCTTGCGACGGCCACGTCTACAAACTTGGGCTCTATTTCAATGCCATAGCAGATCCTGCCTAACTGTTCACAGGCAATGAGCGTGGACGCGCTACCAAGGAAACCGTCCAGCACAATGCCGTTTGTCTGCGTACACTGCTTGATCAGATACGCGATAAGCGGCACCGGCTTTGACGAAGGATGTCCGTATCCGTCTTCTTTGGAGCTTTTTATTCCGTCAAATTCAAACACGTTGGTCTGCTTTTGATCGCCATACCAGATATGCTTTCCGTCTTTTCGCCATCCGAAGATAATCGGCTCCGAGTTGAACTTCCAGTCCGTGCGCATAAGCGGAGCGCGGGGTTTCTTCCATACAAGTCCCGCGCCGACCTTAAATCCGGCGTCCTCAAAGGCGTCGTAGAACACCCTCGCCTTCATGGTAGCGTAGAATTCATAAATGGAGGCGTCCCTGCTCATGGCGTTTTTGAAGTTAGTAAACACTTTCATTAAGAACTCATAAGCGGATCGATCGTCAAGATCGTCATTTTTTATTTTTCCGGACTGGTTTTCCAGATTAACAAAATACGGAGCGTCGGTGCAGACCAGATTGACCTTGCGATCTCCTAACAGGGCTGAAAACGTTTCCGGTAATGTCGAGTCGCCGCAGATGACCGTATGTTTTCCAAGCCGCCATATGTCGCCTTCTTTTGAGAGGCAAGGCTTCGACAGTTCTTCCTCAATATCAAAATCATCGTCTTCAGCCTCGCCTTCCGTACCGAAGAGCTTGGCGATCTCGTCCGCGTCAAAGCCCGTGAGCAGGGGATCGAAGTCCGCGACCTGCAGGCTTTCTATCTCGACGCGCAAAAGCTCCTCATCCCAGCCGGCGTCAAGCGCAAGTCTGTTATCCGCAAGAATGTAAGCTTTCTTTTGCGCCTCGTTCAGATGAGACTCCTTTATACAGGGAACTTCCGTCATATGCAGACGCCGCGCCGCTTCCACTCTGCAATGGCCTGCGAGAATCACATTATCGGAAGAAATGAGAACAGGATTCAGAAATCCAAATTCTTTAATGGAAGCCGCGACCCTTGCGATCTGCTCCTCGGTATGCGTGCGCGCATTGTTGACATACGGAATGAGTTCTGCGATCTTGACGATCTCAAACTCCGTTTTATGGTTGTTCATAATCTTTCTCCAATAAAAAACGGCTCGAACAGAGCCGAAGAATTGAAAATCACGCCGAACAATTCTCGAAAATCTTGCGGAATGATATTGCTAAATCCTGCCGAACAGGTTATACTAATATCGAGATTCCATGAAGGAGAAATGCAATATGAGTATAGCTGACAAGCAAAAATACAGACCGAGAATCGTCGACGGTCAGGTCGAGCGTTATCTAAAGAACTTCGGAGCCGTTTGCGTGGAGGGCCCAAAGTGGTGCGGTAAAACATGGACGTCTTCTTATCACTGCGCAAGCGAGTTTATGATCGGAGATCCCGCCGGAGGATTTCAGAACCGTCAGCTTGCCGAGATCTCGCCATCCATAGTGCTTGAGGGTGAAACTCCGAGGCTTATAGACGAGTGGCAGGAGGTTCCTCCCATCTGGGATGCGGTACGTCATACGGTTGACAAAAGAGGTGAGAAAGCACAGTTTATTCTTACCGGTTCATCTACGCCAAGGAGAAAAGGAGTATTACACAGCGGCGCGGGCAGGATAGGCAAGCTCCGTATGAGAACTATGTCGCTGTATGAATCCGGCGACTCCTCCGGCAAGGTATCTTTGAAAGAACTATGCGAGGGCAGGCTTTCTTCGGCTTTGACCGGCGAGGTCGATCTCCACAATCTCATTCACTGCGTCGTTCGCGGCGGATGGCCCGGCAACCTTGAGACTTCGGTTCAGGACGCGCAGATTCTGCCCGAGTCCTATATAAGCGCGATAATCGACGATGACGCTCAGCGTATCGACGATATCAAATATGACAAGCGCAAGATGCTTCTGCTTCTCCGTTCCCTCGCAAGAAACGAAAGCACAACGGCGACAAACAGCAAGCTGCTGAACGATATCAAGACCTTTGACGACGACAGCATCGACAGAAATACTGTCGCGCAATACCTTGACGTGTTTTCGAGACTGTTCCTGCTGGACGATCAGCCGGCGTTTTCAAGCAACATTCGTTCGCCGATCAGGATAAAGCAGGCTGAAAAAAGGCATTTCTGCGATCCCGCGCTTGCCTGCGCTCTGATCAAGGCGACGCCGGAAAGGCTCCTCAACGATCTGAACACATTTGGTTTCATGTTTGAAGCTCTGTGTGAACGCGATCTCAGAATATACGCCGAGTCCTTCGGAGCGTCCCTCATGCACTATCAGGACTATCAAAACAGAGAGATCGACGCCGTGATAGAGCTTAATGACGGCAGATGGTGCGCGTTTGAGATAAAGCTCGGAGCAAACCAAATAGACGCCGCCGCTGCAGAGCTTGTTTCCATCCGTGACGATATTGCAAAAGAAAAGGACAGCGTACCGCCGTCCGTCCTCTGCGTTATCTGCGGCATGACTAACGCCGCATACGTTCGTCCCGATGGAGTATTCGTTGTTCCGATCACCGCGTTAAAGGACTGACGTTTGTTGAACAGGGGGCTTCGACAGAATCATCTGATCAGCCCCCATTCGGCGAACTTCTCAAAGCCGCCGAGACCAGCGATGTACTCGCGGGCGATCTCCACGATCTCCGAGTACGGCTTGCCGTCCACGTTATCGTCGCCGATGGCGCAGCAAAGCTCCACAGGGCTGTCGGTCTCCTGGGCTTTGAGCCACGCGTAAATGTTCACGGAAACATCGGCTTTGCTTAGATCCTTTCCGTGCAGGCCGCCGCCCGTGACGGAGTCGCCCATATCGGAGCCGAGCTTACGGTTGGTGGCGCCTGAGTCGACGTCCGTGCCGCCCGTCCACGGCCCAAGGGGATTTACCTCAGCATCGGGGAACATGGCTTTCAAATCTCTCGTACTTGCGTTGCTTTGGCAGATGATGAGCCTGTCCCCGTCTTTGACGTATTTCCCGTCCGAACGGAACGCGGAGAACAGCCCGGTCGCTATCTCCGTCAGTTCCCGCTGCTCGTCCGTCACTGGCATGCCTTTGAAGATTCCGTTATCGCCGCAGCGGAAAGCGCCGCGCTGATTGTCGGCGAGATGACCGTCCTGCGGCACCTCAAGGTAATCCACGGAGACGGTGCCGGCGATCCTATTGACGGCGGCAATTACCTCCGTCACGGGAATATGCACTGACGTTTCCGCAATGATATGGCAGGCGCCATGACCGAGCAGGACCTCGACCGCGATGCGGGGATCGTCCTCACGGTCATACGCCAGGTCTACGAGAGCGCCGGCGATACGGTCAGCTAATTTATCCGCATGAGCGGGATTTACTTTTTCAAACATTTCTTTTATCCTTTCCTTGCCCGAAGCAGTCTTTCCATGAGGTCGTCCTGCGGGGAGACCTCGCCGTAGTCCGTGGAGCAGTTGTCCTTCACGATCTGGAAGATCTCGTTCCATAGCCTCACGGCCTGATTCATGTACTGAATGCCGATATTGATGAACGGCGAGGGGATCGGTTTCTGCGTAGTGGGGTGCTTCGAGAGGAAACCCATCCTGTTCGTCATCTCCTCGCACTGGATCCACCTTGCGGAACACATCGCGTACCGCTCGAGCAGCTGAGGAGAGACCTTCGCCGCGCAGCCGATCTTCTTCAGCCATTCCCAGGTTTCGGTATAGATCTCTTCGGCCTGCAGCTGACTTCCGTCGCGCTGCTCCGCCGAAAGGAAATCGTGCGGCTTCGGCATATCGACGCCCTCGACTTCGGGAATGTCAAGAACCGTGAGTTTCCTGCCTCCGGGATTGCCGTTCTCGGCTTTTTCTTTTACAGGGCTTTTCTTTCTTCCCGCACCGGGCCTCGCACCGCCTCTGCCGCCTATGTTGTTGGATTTTGTAGGCATTTTTTCACCTCTTTTCGGTATAAAAACAGCCCGGCCGTTTTTGCCGGGCAATTACCCTTCTGATTTAGCCGTAAGTTTTCACGACGCTCCGGGCCGCTGTTCGCTTACAAAGCTTGTAGAGATAATTACCCCCATTGCAAGTACAGTTGCTTTACTTGTCAGACAATTTCCCTTTACTTTTCCGCTCAAATCGGGTATAATAAGTAAAGAAAGAGGGTGAATTGATTGATCTCATATTCCGGGCTTTTTAACAAGCTGAAAGAGAAAGGGCTTAACAAGACCTCTCTCGTCACGCAAGCCGGCGTCTCCTCGCGCACCGTCGCAAAAATCGGACGGGGTGAGAAGATAGCTGACCACGTATTAGATAGAATCGCTTCGTTCCTTGACTGTCCCGTCAGCGAGTTGTATTCTGTCATTTCTGATAACGTACTGCTTCAAACCCTGCGCGATGAAAAAAGCATCCGCATGTCCGGAGGCCTTTACCACGAGCTGCAGGTGCGTATGACGTACAACTCCAACCACATCGAGGGAAGCAAACTCTCCGAGGATCAGACAAGGCTGATTTTTGAAACGAACACCATCGACGTCGGAGACGGAATACCCGTTGACGACATCATCGAAACGGTCAACCATTTCCGCTGCATCGACTATGTTATAGACGTTGCCGAGGAGCCGCTGACCGAGGAGATCGTCAAGGAGCTTCACCGCATTCTTAAGCAGAGCACGAAGGACTCGACGCTTTCGTGGTTTGCCGTTGGCGGCTACAAGAAAAGAGCCAACGTCGTAGGCGGCCGTGAGACGGCAAGACCCAAGGACGTTCCTGCCCGAATGGAAGCTCTGCTTTCGGAGTACGAAAAGCTCGACGCCGTGACCATCAACGACATAATTCGCTTCCATTATGATTTCGAACGCATACATCCATTTCAGGATGGAAACGGCAGAGTCGGCAGACTGGTCGCGCTGAAGGAATGCCTTCGCTTCGGAATAGTACCGTTTATCATTGAAGACTCGAAGAAGGCGTTCTATTATCGCGGCCTCGCCGAGTGGGAAAACGAAAAGGGCTGGCTTACCGATACCTGCCTTGACGGACAGGACACGTTCAGAAGGCTGATGTCCATATTCGATATTCAAGAGTAACGGTTTTGGGGCTTTCCGTTCAGCAGGAAAGCCCTCTTTTTTATCTGTCGCCCAGCTCGTGGTGTATCTTCGTATGACACGACTGACACAGGCTCATGAGGTTCGTCTCTCTGTGGTCTCCGCCCTTTGATATCGGTACGATATGATGCACCTCCTCGACCGGCGTCAGCCTGCCTTCCTCAAGACACCTCTCGCATAGAGGGTGCTTCGATGTGTATCTGTCCCGGATCCGTTTCCATGCTCTGCCGTACTTTTTGTTTATATCGGGCGACCGCTCGTATCTGTTGTAGCTGTCGCGCTGCTTTTTGCCGTGCTCTTTGCAATAGGGCGAACCATCCTCCGCGAACAGAGGACAGCCGCTCATGCCGCACGGTCTTTTCGGTTTTCTTGGCATATAAGCCTCGCTTTCATGGCATATGAAAAGCCCCGCTCGGTTTCCCGCGCGAGGCCCTGTATGCATTCTTTCATACTACCATTATATCTCTTTTCCGTCTGCCAAACTACGGCAAAGTGTGCCAACATTAGTCCGGTATGGGAAAATTTCTTAAAGCCGATGCGTGAACGCGGTGAACCGTCCTGTCTGACACGTTAAGCAGGGAGGCGATCTGCTCCCATGTGCGGTTGTCGAAATAACGGTAGGTCAGAACCAGACGCTCCTCCCGATCCTCCATCTTTTCAAGGGAGCCCGTGATCTGCTTTTTCAGCTCAACGAGCTCACACAACTCCCGTTGTAGCTTTTTCTCCATTTCGCGGATATCGTCAAGATATCGGATAAAGGGCGGGTCGGGATCGCGGGACGACTGTACCCGTTCTCCGTAATTGATCCCCGTTATCCTCACCGCGAGATCGCGAAGCCGCTCAAGCTCCTCAACGTTCGACGCAATCAGCTCGTTAAGCCTGTAAGCCTGATTCAAGAATTCTTTTGCTGTCACAGCGATACCTCCGGAATAACTGTTTTCCCTCGGATCGACTCTCATTTTCTCAGATTTGCCTTGACTGCCTCAATAAGCGCCGCCTGCGTCGCGTCCTTTCTGCGGAGGGCGGCGAGTATCCGTTCGTCTATCGTGTCCTCTGCGACGATATGCTGTATAACGACCGTATTGGACGATTGTCCCTGTCTCCAAAGCCTCGCGACGGTCTGCTGATACAGCTCCAGCGACCACGTCAGCCCGAACCACACAAGCGTCGAACCTCCGCTTTGAAGATTTAGCCCGTGACCCGCCGAGGCGGGGTGTATAAGCGCGACGGGGATCTCGCCGGCGTTCCATCTTCTGATGCTCGTTTCCGTATCAAGACGGGAGAACGGGATATGCAGCTTGTGGAGCCTTGCCTCGATGCGTTCGAGATCGTGACGGAACCAGTAGGCGACAAGCAGCGGCTTCCCATTCATGCTCTCGATAATATCCTCAAGGGCGTCGAGTTTGCGGTCGTGTACGGGCTTCGCTGTTCCCTCGTCGTCATAGATCGCTCCGTTCGTCAACTGGCAGAGCTTGCCCGACAGCGCGGCTGCGTTCGCGGCGGTTATTTCGCCTCCGGGTATCTGAAGGATGAGCTCTTCCCGCATGGCGTCGTAGATCTTCCGTTCGCCGTCCGACAGCCTCACGGGATAACGCAGACTCACGAGCTCCGGCATCTTCAGATGATCGGCGGCCTTCATGGAGATCGTGATATCGGAGATCCTGCCGTAGATCCGCTCCTCGGCTCCCGGCAGGGGCTTGTAGGAGTAAACGATCTGTCCGTTCATCTTGTCTGGCCTGAAATACGCCGATCTGTACTGTCCGATGAACCGACCCAGCCGCTCTCCCATATCGAGAATACGGAACTCAGCCCATAAGTCCATCAGACCGTTTGCCGTAGGGGTACCGGTAAGCCCCACTATGCGCTTCACCCTCGGTCTGACCTTCATGAGACTTCGAAACCTTTTCGCCTGATGGTTTTTGAAGGACGAAAGCTCGTCCACGACGACCATGTCGTAATCGAAGCGGGTGTTCTCGACAAGCCACTGCACGTTCTCCCGATTTATGACGTAGAGGTCTGCCTTCGCGTTCAAGGCTTCGATCCGCTCCTTTTCCGTCCCGACCGCTATGCTGTATCTTAGATCCGACAGATGATCCCATTTTGCTATCTCGTCGCTCCAAGTCTGTCTGGCGACACGCAGCGGAGCTATAATAAGAACCCTGTGAACCTCGAAGCTGTCGAACAGCAGATCGTTCAGCGCCGTCAGCGTGATGACCGTTTTGCCAAGTCCCATATCAAGCAGAACCGCCGATATAGGCTTCCGCTCGATATAGTCGATAGCATAGCTTTGGTAATCGTGTGGTATGAACTTCATTCGGCTTCACCTCCTATCTCATCAACGATCCCTTCTATCTGCTCCTCCCCGTCAAGGACGTAAGCCTTAAACCCCAGCCGCTTAAGAAGCTCAAGCCTTGCCGTTTGAAGGGGGCGGGGCTTTTTGCCGGGAGCCTTTACCTCGACAAAACCCATCCTGCCCTTAGGGAGAAGAACCATTCTGTCCGGCATTCCGTCAAACCCCGGCGAGACGAGCTTAGGCGCTATGCCCCCGACAGCCCTTACCGCCTTTACCAGCTTTCTTTCGATGATCTTTTCTTTCTCGGGAGTTTTGTCCTTTTTGTCCCTGACCCCAACATTGCTCATACTGTTAAAAAAGCTCCTGTTTTACTATGTTTTTTGAGTTTTGTCCCTTTTGTCACGTTTGTCCCTATGCTCTTTGGGATAAAGGAATATGCAGATAAATAAATAATAAGTTAATTTTTGTTTATCTAGTATCTCGGACAAAAAGGACAAAACTCTTTTTCCCTTGTTTCATAAGTCTTTTTTATTGTCCCTGCTGCTCGGACAAAAGTGTGACAAAAGGGACAAAACCCGTCTCGACCCACGGATTGACGGCGTACCTCGGAAGGGGCGGTCTGCCCTGATTCATCGTTTTCTCCGGGAGTCTCGCTACGTATCCGTAATCGTCGAGGAAGTCCAGAACGGGCTGAATTTCCGCCGCCGTTTTGAACGAGCGGCAGTACCGCATAGCGGCTCTTCTGTCGAACTCCTTGAGCTTTCTTTCCTTCAGCATCGCGAGTATGCGTCCCGCCCTTTTGAACATTGCATCCTCCGGAAGCACGGAATACGCCGCCTGAGCGTGGTTAAGGAAATACCGTCCGAGCAGTATCGCGTTTTCCATAGCCGCGCCGTCGACGATAAGCGGCTCCGGCACGTCAAGAAACTCGTGGCTTCTGTATGAAGAGGCGCGGCAGAGAAGCCCCGATAACCGGAGCGTGTTGCCGACGAGCTTTCCCGCCCAGTCGGCGAGCTCGGCGTAATCCGTAACGAGCTTAGGCTCTATCTCCTCCGCGAAGGCGGTCAGCAGCTTCTCCGCGTCGTCCGAGAGCGTTATTGTCTCCGGCTTCTTCGGGTATTCGTCCTCGAGCAGGTTGATGACGAGCCGCTCGTATCTGTGATAGACCTCGTCCGTCACGGGCTCCGATTGAAACCGTCTGCTGCCCACGAACGATACGGGCATACAGTAAAGGAAACGGGCTGTTAAACCGCGCCCTCGGAAGGTGGCGTTGTTCAGCACCTCCGCGATGACGTTGGGCTGAGCCATGAGCAGAACGGTCAGCGCGGGATCCATAACGCATTCGCTCTCCCTGCCGATACGGTCGACGCGTATGGGGTCGCCGGAGTAGCCCTTGAGCATTACGTCGATATTGACGTTCTTCGTATAGATGCCGGCGAGGGTATCGAAGATGCCGCCCTCGCTGGAGATCAGCGCGGCTCTGCCGTGGTTGGCCGAGATGACGGACACGAGCTTTTCGATCGTGATATCGTCGACGTACAGCTGCATGGGGAGTATCTCCTCAAACTCGGATATCTCCCGCGCTATCTTTTCCATTTCCTCCGCGTCGGCCTTGCCCTTCGCCACCTGATCCTCGATCGCTTTCTGACGGCGTTCAAGGACTCGCTTCCTCATTTTGCTGCCCTCGACGAGAGCGGCGTTCCGTTGATTGTACTGATACTCGTACTCGTTGATGGGCTTGAGCATCATATGCTGAACCGCCGACTTTCTCTCGGAGGGCGGGGCTATAGCGAGAGCGTAGGTGTTTAGCGGTTCTAACCAGTCCGCCTTGCCCCGGACGCGGTACTTGCCCTGCAGACACACGGACAGAACGGAGATCGAGACCATTCCCGCCATATCGACGGGAGTCTGCGTGCTCTCCGCGACGGCGGTCACATAGTCGGCGATATCCTTCGGAAGGGCTTCAACGGGAAACCTCGCCATAGCATACCGGCTGAAGGGTATGGGCTCCTCCCATAAGATGGGGCCCTTCGCGTTATAGACCTCGGGCGATACGTAGTCCGGCTGAGCGGCTATCCTCTTGTAGTACTTGTTCGCGCTCCTCCAGATGGACTGAAGCTCCTCGTCTTCAAGCGGCGGGACGCATCTTTCCGCCTGCCGGTAGAAGCATTCCTTTGATTCCTGAGTGTTCCCGTACCGCTTCATGGAGCGGACGGCCCACTTGAACATAGTGGAGTTCCTGCTTCCCTCGCGTATCTCCCGATCCATATTTGCGAAGCCGTCCTCGTCGAAGAACATGGAAAGGCTGAGAACTCCCGGCTGATAATAGACCTCCGCGTCGGAATTACCGTAGAAGAATCGCGCCGCGTCCTGAGCGTTGTCGTCGAAGTAGGGGTAGACCTCCTGCACACGTTTAAGCAGCCTTTTGTACTTAACGGGATCCGTTATCCTGTCGATGAAGAATATGACGTGGTACTTGGGTCTCGGAGCCTTGCAGTCCTTCGTCTTCATATGATTCCTGCTCGTGTAGATCAGCATAGCGACGTCGGCGAATTCGTCCGCGATAGCCTCCTTCGTAACCCACTCCTTCGGATCGTCGGAGTGAGTATTGTCGCAGTCCACGACGAGAACGTCGGTATGGGTGAAATTGGCCTCGCTGCGGTAGTTGTTTTTGAAGCGGATGAACGTGTGGTCGTTGGCGACGATCCTTTTGAGCGTCTCCGCGTCCGTCGCAGTACGCTCGTCCGGATAAAGGCAGTTGGTGTTGCTGCCCCGGCATCGCGCCGCCCATACAGTAAGTGAAAAAGAGGTTTTCATCTCTTGACCTCCTTCAGACCTTCGGTGAAGTACCGCACGGTCATTTTCTTCCTTTCCGCTCTATCGATCTCCGCTCTCATACCGGTCGATACGGTATCGCCGAACACCCACAGCTCCTCGCACTTGGAGAGAAGAACCATATCCATAAACAAGGCGAGATCGCGCTCGGTCTCCTCGTTCATGAAGAGCGGGAAGAGGAGGTGCGGAGCTATGGGTATCGCGCCGTTATCGACGGCGAACCTGCTGTACCTGATCGCCTTTTTCGTGTTGCCGGGAATATCACCCGAGAACGGAGAGCAGACGTATATGAGAGGGCGGTATCTTGCGGTCTTCGCCGCCGTCTTTTCCTCGCGCTCAATCGCGGAGAGAGCGGTATAGGCGGTCTGATCGGGATAACCCTCGGCGTTGTATTTGTTCATGCTTGTCAGTCCTTCCTGTAGAATTCTGTTGCGTATCCTTCCGCGCGGAGCAGAAGCCCGTCAGCCCACGGCGGCGTTCTGCCCATCTGTTCGCATACGGCCTTGAGCGACGTTTTCGGGTCGGCTTCGATTATCAGCTCGTCGTGGACATGCGCGACTATGTCGCAGCAACGGAGGGTCTTCATGGCATAGCAGAGAATGTCCCGAGCCATGCCCTGGATTATGTTCTCGACGAACTTGGGACCGTAGCTTTCGAGGCGTTCCCATTTCTTCGTCGCGCCGACTCCCTCGTAGGTCACGGACTCGCCGCCGAAGCGGTTCTCACCGATACGGGGCTTCACGTACGCAAGCCTCCTTCCGGAGGGGAGCGTGATGAACAGCATCCCGCTGCGGCACTCGAAATACAGCCCGTGAAGCTCCGTGTCCGATTTTCGTTTGACTACCTCCTTAACGCAGCGGTCGACGTCCCACCAGAGCTTTACGATATTCGGATTGGATTCCCGCCACGCCGTGACCAATGGCTGAAGCTCCTCCTCCGACAGACCCATTTCGATCGCGCCCATCGCCTTGAGCGCTCCGACCGAGCCGCCGTAGCCTAACGCCAGCTCCGCGATCTTACCTTTCTGCCGCAGATGTCCGTTCACGCCGTTTTTCTCGACGGGGACCTTGAACATCTGTGAAGCGGAAGCACAGTATATGTCGCCGCCTCCGGCGAACACGTCCATACGCCAGCGTTCTCCGGCAAGCCACGCGATGACCCTCGCCTCGATGGCGGAGAAGTCGGACACGAAGAATGTCCTACCCTTACGGGGAACAAACGCCGTGCGAATCAGCTGCGAGAGCGTATCGGGAACATCGCCGTAGATCGTCTCGACAGCATCGTAATCGCCAGAGCGGACAAGCGCACGGGCTTCAGACAGATCCGGCAGATGATTCTGGGGCAGGTTCTGAAACTGGATTATCCTTCCGGCAAATCGGCCGGTTCGGTTTGCTCCGTAGAATCGGAACATACCCCTTGCGCGGCCGTCGGCGCAAACCGCGTTCTGCATAGCGGCGTATTTCTTTACGGACGATTTGGCAAGCTGCTGTCGAAGCTCAAGCGCGGGACGAAGCTCGTCGGGGCATTCTTTTATCATAGCGGCGACCTCCTTTTTGCCGAGGGAATCGACCTCCATGCCGTTCTCCATGAGCCATTGCTTCATTTGAGCCACGGAGTTGGGATTGTCGAGCTCGGTCAGCCTTTTCATTTCTGCCGTAAGCTTTTCCCTTGACAGCTCGTCCATTCGGATCGCCTGCGCGACCAGCTCCATATCTACGCCAACGCCCCGGTCGTTGATCTCCTGATCGACGTGATACTCCTCCCATATGGCGTCGGATACGGGGAAGCCGTTCAGTTTTCTTTGTATCCCCATCTCAGCCTCAACGTCTCTCGCATTGTACGCCTTGAAACGCTCCCATTTATCGGGATCGTGCGAGGGAAGATTGCGCTTCCTGCCGCCGTTCGTTTCCGTCGGCTTGCAGGGTGAGCAGAAGTACCGTATCAGTTCCTTTCCTTCGGTCAGCTTCTGCTTTTCAAGCCCCAGAACCGAGCCTACGCCCTCAAGGGAAAGAGGGAGTCCGAGCGTCGCCGCCCACACCATGGAGCAGCGCCAGCCCTCGGGACGAAGGAAACGGGCGCATTCCCGCGAGAGGACATGACCATCGCGAAAGGGATCGAGGCTTATTCCGAGATCGGAAAGATACCGGGACAGGCACACCCTTTCAAACTGAGCGTTGAACGCCCACTTCTTCACGCGGTCGTCGGTCAGAGCGTTGAGGATATCCGCGGGGATCGTTTCTCCGGCGGTTAGGTCGACAACTTTGACTTCTCCTCCGTCGACGGAGTATCCGAAAAGGAGTATCTCGAAATCGGGAGACTCGGCGTATTTGTAAACCCCGCATTTCTTCAGATCGACGGAGCTGAAGCTCTCAATGTCGATTGACAGCGTCTTCAAATTAACCACCTCGCTTTTAGGGCGGACGGATCAGCTCCGCCCGCCGGTTCCATTTTGTCAGCTGAGGAAGTCGTCGTCATCGGCCGAGGCGAAATCGTCCTCCGCTCTCGCCTTGCCTCCGAGGGGCTCTCCGTCGCGGATCTTCTGAAGATTGTTGAGTCCGCAGGCTATGCCCCTGTTGCCGTTGGAGTTGAAGGCGTAGAAGTTGATGCTTGCGCGGCCGTAAACTCCGCTGTACACCTCGGAGGTGTCGAGAATGGGCTGCCTGTCCGCGTCAACGACGCCGGGAGCCGTGTCGCTGTTCGCGTTGACGAAGTAGGCGTTCCTGTAGGTCTCGTCGTCGGGTCTTTCGATATCGCCGTCACGTAGAGGAGTCTTGATTGCCGAGAGGGGCGGCACGGATTTGCCGTTTCCCTTCAGCTTGCTTTCGCCCTCCTCATACGCCGCCTTAATGGCGGCCTTGATCTTCTCGACCGTCCTCACGTCGCTCTTGGGGATGATGAGACTGACGGAATACTTCGGCTTGCCGCCGTTGATGCTCTTGGGGTTCCATACGTTTGCGTAGGACCATCTGGTCTGGGGCCCGGTGATGACCTTGGTGGGATTGGTAATGGTTGACATTTTAGTTTTCCTCCTTGAAATCGTTTTGCGCTGTGTTCATATTTGGTCTTTTGTCGTCTTCCGGCACGAGTACCGGCTTGCCCTGCGGCTTCACTACGTAAGCCGAGAGCATTTCGTTGAATTTCTGTCTGCCGAGGAGCTTCTGCATCTCGGTAAGGCCGAGCACCTTGTGAGCGTAGGGATCGTATCCCGCATCGCTCACCACTCTCGCGACCAGCTCCTCGTTCGAGTATTTTCTTGCAGAGCGTCCCTCGACCACCTTGTAGCCGGGATACCTGATGCCCTGCAGAGCCTGAGAAAGAGCGTATTCCTTCACGTCCGTCACCCACGCGGCAAGCTCGTCCGCGCGGTCGAGTACGGCGGCGATCTCCGTTTCGTCGAGCGTGTCGGCTGTAGCGAAATCGTACCGAGCCATTCGGAGATTCTCCTCGGCGCGTTTGCGGCACACAGCCTTCGCCTTGCAGAACCTGCACCATTCGCCGCAGGAATACTCGCCGCCGCCTTCATACGCTAACTTGGCTTTTTCGGAGAGCTCGCCGTTCGCCCATTCGATAAGGGCGGCCTTCGTCATTTCGCTGACGCTGACGTTTCCGAGCCTCGGCTGGAAGATGGTCATCCGCACCTCGTCGATATCGTAGATGCAGTCGAATATCTCCAGAGCTCCGAGAGCGTAAAGCATCATCTGCGGGTTGTTTTCGGCTGAGACTTCAACGCCCTTGCCGTGCTTGTAATCGACGACGTTCATAGTCCCGTCGGCGATCACAATGCAGTCGGCGGTGCCGAAGCCGCTCTCCACGTATCGGGAGAAATCGACCCGCTGCTCGACGAGCACGACCGGATCGGGACAGGTCTCCTTAGCCTTTTCGACGAGTTCAAGAACGTAGGCGGCATAGCTTTCCGCGCATTCCTCCATCTCGCCGTTGAAGCTGTCGAGGTTTTCGGTAGGATCCGCGGCGTCAATTCCGAGCAGCTTTTTGAGCTTGTACTCGCAAAGACTGTGAGCGTCTGTACCCTCCTTCGCGTACTCGCTTCCCTTGTCGGGAATGCTCTCGCCGAGCCTCGCGGACGGAGGACAGTTGAGCCACCTCGCGCTTGATGAAGCGGAGAGCAGAGCGTGCTTACCCATTTCCGATACCCTCCGCTTCCTTCATAACCGCCGCGTACTCGGAGGGATCGATCTCCGAGAGCTTGTTCGCGCCGTGGGAGACGATGATCGCCCTGACCTCTGCGGTGAAGCCGTCCCTCGACTTTTCTGCAAGCAGAGCTCGAACCTCCGCGAGGGATACCGGCTTTTCGGTTTGCTCCGCGGGCTTCGTTTCCTTCTTCTCGGCTTCGGATTCCGACGGCTGCGTCTCCTCCTTTTCGCCCCTTGCTATCTCAAGAAGCGCATCCGAAGCCTTGACCAGTCTGACGGCGCTCTCCCTGAGCTCCTCAAGCGCCGACACAAACTGACTGCGCGTCGTCATTCTCTCCGCCTCCTTCCTTGCTCTCACTAATGGCTACCTCATCCACGCTGTCTCCCGGCACGAGCACCGTGAGCCTTACGGGCCTGCCGAGCAGGAAGCGGAGCAGTCTTTCCCTGACCGTTACGCGCCTGCAGGCGACGATCCCGCCGTTGGCTCTTTCCTTTGAGACAGTGATCTTCAAATTGTGTCTCATTCGCTGTTTCCTTTCCGAAGAGCGGTTTTCTCATTGCCCTTCATAAGCAGTCCACGGAAAAGGCCAAAATTAAGTCTGCGAAGAAAATATATTTAATTCGAGAGCGCGTCCTTCAGCTTTTTGAGAATAACGGTCAAACGCTGATTGAGGGCGGATGGGGTGATCCCTTCAGCCTCGGCTAAGTCCTTCTGCTTCATGCCTTCAAAAAACACGAGACGGAGAATCCGGCGCTGACTTGGGTCGAGCTTTTTCATTGCCTCGTAAAGCCTTCCGATCTCATCCTCGCCGATCTCTGAGAATGAATCGCCGTCTCCTGTGAGCGTATCGCCCATAGGATCGTAAGCCTCAAGCGAAACGTGCCTGCGGGTCTCGGCGTGATGATTGTTGTAAGTGGGCTTGTTGCACTCCTCGTCCATGATCTGCTGTGCGGTTCTGCGGACGACGCAGGACTTGTCCTCCACTGACTCGAGACGGCTGCGGTAATCCTCCTCGATCATTACCTCGCAGTCCGAGTCGGGTACCTCGATGGTCGTTTTTTCGCGGTTGTCTTCGTAGTATACTGTGATTTTCATTGTTCTGCTCCTTTTAGAAAAAAACCTCCATCCGTTTTGGGGAATGGAGGTATCGGCAAAAGGAGGCAGGACAAATTGACCGCATACCGAATGAAGATATCTCCATTCCGGTCGCGGCTTCCCGCTCAATGGTCAGCCGTTTCAGTATTAAGTTAAATGCAATGAACCGTTGAGCCGCCGGTGATCAGCCGGTGCGTTTTACTGCATGCGTTATACGGACTAATTTATATGATTTGCCCCCCATAGGAGGTGGGCGGGCTGATTGATTAATCTGTCGCCGCCCATCAATTGGTAATGTTACTTCTTGCCCGGTCTGGTCTGAGTCAGAGCGCTGCCGGCCACGGACTTGGAGTCTTTACCGTAGCGACGGTCCTTTAAGATCCTACTTGCCTTCGATGCAACGGCTTTTGAAGTCTGTTTGCTGTTTTTAGCCATATCATTCACCTCGCTTTCACTAAAGCCTGCGCAGTAAGGAAAACTGTCTATTTGTTTACAGAATGGAAATCTGCAAACTGTGTAGAAAATGCGTTCTTGATGTGGTATAATCACCATATCCGCTCTGCTTTTACTGCTATAACAGCATGAGAGTTTGAACGCGATTTCCTATCAGCCCTCCTTACATGCATCATTTTAGCAAAGTCGTGATTGTGAAAAACGGACTGGTCGGACGCTCTCGGACACTCTCGGACAGAGGTGAATACTTAAACAGGGGGTAATAGTGAATGACGTTTTCTGAATATGCTACAGGCCTTTCGCCGTTCATTTCGTTCGGCAAATCTGAGCATGAGTATTTCATAGAAATTGTCGGAAACTTCGTACAAGATGCCGCTATGGACTCCTGTAAACTGTTGAATCGACAATCCGACACGCAATACCGCTACATAAAAGGCACCCGTACGATTCAGCCTAAAGATGCGCAGTATCTTTACGACCACCGCGATAAGAGCAAATTCTCTGATTGGATATGGGAAAGGATGGACGAGTCCGACTCCTACGATAATGTAGTGGCATGGTTAAAAAGTATTGGCGTCGAAGTCAATGATCCTTCAAACGATTGCGCTGATCTGTTGGAACGCATAATATTGGACATTATCAACGGTTCCCCAACAACTCAAGCTGAAAAGGAAGCGGAGATTGACTTAAAGCTGATCAATGATATTCAGGAAAAAATAAAGTCGCTTCCTCGACCGGCAAATGTGCCGGTTCCGCAGGCAGCGACTCAAGATGAACAGATATATATCGACGAATTGTGTCGAGCATATGCTGACGCCGAGGGAAGGGGTGTTTTTACAGCAGATGATCTCCTCTTATTTCCTAATTACTCAGATGACTTGGAAGACCGCCGAATTGATTATTACGCCGCAGAAACAATACGCCGAGGTGTGCTTGAACTAAAAGGCAGCAGTTTGACAGGTCAGTTTGATGTTCTGAAAGCCGAGACTTTTGATAGCGTAAAGGATACCGAAAGACGTACACACTCAAATGGTTATGAACGCATGCTCGCCGTTATGGAGCAGGCAGTAATTGCCCCGGTAACAAACTACATACTCAGTTCATCTCCGTACTGGATTAGTGGGAAGATCAAAAAAGGGGTATGTCACCATCTTGTGAATGACGGAAAACTGACATGGATAAGGAAGGGAAAGAAATGATGAATGAATCAGCCGTCGGTTCTTCCTTTGAAATATCCCTTCGTATCCTTCTAATGCTGAACGAACTCTCGCCATTAAGATTAGACGAACAGCAAATCGGAGCGATTGACTTTATAGCTGTTTATGCCGCTGACTTTGGGTTGCTGGATGAGAACCTTCATGGGAATAACAACTACAGATACAGCGAGTTTCCCGCGAGAAAGCAATTGGTTTCTCTTGCTTTAAAAAATCTCGTTTTAGATGGATGCATTCGGTTGCATCCTACTTCAAGCGGCTACAGGTATTCTATTATGGAGGCGGGTAAAACAGTATGCGGCAAACTCACGAGCAGTTATGCAAAGGAATACGTTCTCGCAGTTAAAGCCGTAATCGATCAATTCGAAAATGCAGATGCGGCTGACATGTTGAAGGAGATCAACAGGCTCACCATTCAATCACTACAGGAGACTTGGCATGAATAGATTCTATTTTGAAAAACTCGTTGTGACCGGCGGCGGACACAAAACAACAGTAATAGAATTTAAGCCGGGCTTGAATTTTATTCTCGGTCCATCCAATACAGGAAAGAGCCTTGTAATGGACTGCCTTGATTATGTATTTGGCTTTTATCCTAAAAAGGATCGTCCGTCAAAGATTGTTGACAACAACTATGGCTATGAGCGTATTACACTCCATTTGGTGACAGACAACGGTACTGTCATCCTTGAGCGCAAAATCGGTGATACGAAAATTTCCATCAGTGGTACTGATCCTACAGTGGATCATGGGATTTACAGCGTCGGCAATACAGCAAAGAAGAACATTAACGCCTTGTATCTTCATCTCCTCGGTATTGACGAGCCTCATTCTGTTCGTTCAGCTAAAGAAGGATCAAAAACACAGAGCTTAACATGGAGAAGCATGCTTCATCTGTTTTTCATTCGGCAGGCAGATGTAGCACGAGAAAGCTCCGCCTTGCTGGCACCGGGGAGCGTAGGATATACGGCATCCGCCGCTGTCCTGCTATTTCTCTTAACAGGGAAGGATGCAAACGATCTCACTGCAGATGAAGACCCGAAAATAAGCGAGGCCAAGAAAAAAGCTCTTATTGAATACATTCAAAAGAAAGTCACTGAGTATGCAAGACGGCGTGAAACATTAGAGGAAACGCTATCAGCCTGCGGTATTGCAGACCCTCGCTCAAGTGTTGTGCTGGTTAGAAAAGAAATTGAAGAGTTGCAAGCACAAGTGGACGCCGCCGCCCGGGAAAGCCAGCAGCTAATGGCGCAGATTTTTGAGTTGAATGGGAAACTATCCGAATCTCGAACTGTGGCACATCATTTTGATGTTCTCCGTCAGCAATATCAATCCGATATACGCCGAATTGGCTTTATTGTTGATGGGGCGTCAGCCATCCGGCCAATTCGCAAAAGAATCAAATGCCCTATATGCGGGGAAGAAACCGAACGGGTACAGGATGCTTCGTTTATTGGCGCATCAGCCGCTGAACTCGAAAAAATCAAAGGTCATTTGGCAGAGCTGAGTGAAGCGCAGAAAAGCGTAGAACGCCAGCAGGAAAACATTATAGCCGCAATTCATTCTTTAGAGGATAAGAAAAAGGCTCTTGATGCACTGATTACCGAACAGCTGCAGCCTCAATTAGCTGTTTTTGAAAAGAAATTGGAACAACAGCTAAGCTTGATACGTCTTTCAAGTGAATTAGAGATGGTTTGCCAGAGCGAAACGCAGTATAGAAGCGAGTTGTTCAGCAAAGAAACCGCAGAGACTTCGAAACCCTCTGAACACAACATCTTCGAGGATTACGATTACGATATCATTCACGGCTTTGAGGAAAAGCTAAGGGAAATACTGCAAGCGTCGAAAATCGGCGGAGCTGCCTCTGCAAGACTGAACATGGAAAACTTTGACATCGAAATCGGAGGTTTCAAAAAGTCTGTTTCAATGGGCGGAGGTTTTTGCGGAATACTCAACACGATCACCACGCTTGCGATGAGCGGATACCTTATCGATCTTGACAGAAACGCACCCGGTTTTTATGCCGTAGACTCTTCGCTGACCCAATTATCAGAGGCAGAGCACAAAGAACAAAGTGATACGATTAAGCAGAATTTCATAGAGTACCTTATTTCTCACGCTCACGAACGCCAAGTAATCATTGTGGAGCAAACAAAGCGTATGCCGTTCATTCCGGATGAGAGCGAAGAAAACGGCATACATGTAATCAGGTTCTCCAGAAACAGAAATGAAGGTCGATACGGTTTCCTAAATGAGGTTTATAATCCGGAGGACCAGTAATCACCAATGGCTCAAAGCCGTAATTCTATAGATCCACATCAGCACATATGGTTGTAAGTCCATGGGCTTCTGCTTCCTTCATTGCCTTTTCCAGGAGTTTTATGAATGTTTCTCTCCGTTTTATCTCACTCATCTCCGGCAACATCCAACACAACAGATCGTATGAAAAGAGTTCGCCGTCAGCAATATAGCCCTTGATGGCCGAGAGATCAATGGAGTCCATCATGGGATGCCGGGGGCATCCAGAATTATCCTTTATGAATATCAAAACTTTAAAGTGAGCCATAGAAAACACCTCCGTCAGTATTAATCGCTCAACTTGCGCTAAAAGTCAAGGTGCTTACGCAAAAATATTTGCGAACGCAAATATTCACTGTACTTTTTCAGCTATATGTGATATACTTGTCATGTCGTTAAGGAGGTGCTTTCCATGGCTGTAAGCTATAGTAATCTGTGGAAGACATTGAACAATCAGAATCTCAAAAAGACCGACCTTCGTGAGATTGTTGGTCTTAGTTCTTCTACAATTGCAAAATTAAGCCAGAATAAGACTGTTACAACCGATGTGTTGAACCGCATCGGGATCGCTTTGAATTGTAACATTGAAGATATTATTGAGATTCAGCATGACGAAAACACAGAAACGACCAATCCTGATGGTGATTCTGTTCATACTGTTATCTCGCTTTTCTCTGGATGCGGCGGATTGGATCTCGGTTTTAAAGGCGGGTTTACATTTTTAGGCAAAGAATATCCATCTCATCCGTTTGACATAATATGGGCGAATGATTTTAATAAAGCGGCTTGCGAAACATACCGCGCAAACATTGATAAAAGGATCGTAGTCGGTCCCATCGAGCAGATGTATGGCACAATGCCTGAAAGCGCCGAAGTTATTATTGGCGGTTTTCCGTGTCAGGATATCTCAATCAATGGAAAAATGGCCGGTGTTGACGGCTCACGCAGCGGACTCTATATTTGGATGGTTAAGGCTGTAGAGAAAATTAGACCCAAGATCTTTATTGCAGAAAATGTCAAGGCACTTCTGATGAAGAGGCATTCTTCGTCTCTGGAACGTGTTATTAACGATTTTACGGATTTGGGTTATAACGTTTCGTATCATCTTTACAACGCGGCTGATTACGGTGTCCCTCAGATAAGAGAAAGGGTAATTATCGTGGGAATCAGAAAAGATTTAGACGTGGAATTTGTTCCGCCTACTCCAACAACAGCCGATAGACATGTTACCGCAAAAGAAGCTCTCTGGGATTTGGAAGATAAGGCCGAAGATCAGAGTATAAGTCACATTTGGTCACTTGCTAAACCTTCGTCCGGGCAAGGACTACGCTATCTGACAGCTGATGCCCCTGCGACGACTATGCGTTCAGAGTGTCATGGCAATCTTCAATTTCACTACTCTCTCCCGCGGAGAATCTCAATGAGAGAAGCTGCAAGAATACAGTCTTTTCCCGACAACTTCACTTTCGAAGCAAAACTTCGTGAAACAGAGCGCATGATAGGAAATGCAGTCGCTCCCGTATTCGCATGGCATATCGCCAATTCTGTCATTAACGTATTAGACTCAGCAAAGGAGGCGGATGAAGATGAACATAAACGTGTTCCACTTTTTGCTTGACCGGATCTGTTCTGTTCTCACCGAAGAGGCGCGAACTATCGGCTTCAAAAAAGCATTGGTATTTGAAAATCGTGTTCGGGAAATAACTCAGATTGAGGCTGACAAACTTGATAACGATATCGCCGCACAGCATGGGGCGTTAGCCGAATATGCTCAAGAATTTCCTTTGAGCATTACTGTTGATATGAATCCTCCTGCGCAGGCATTCCCTGATATCGTGCTTGGAGACGTCGGCATAGAGGTGAAATTCACCGAAGCCGATACATGGAGGTGCATTGCAAACTCCGTCCTTGAAACGAACAAGGTTCATTCCGTTAAGCATATTTGCGTAGTTTACTGCAAAATGGGAGGCATTCCGGAAGTTCGATATGATGATTGGGAGCATGCGGTCATGCATGTCCGTACATCACATGTTCCGCGTTTTGAGCTTGAGATTGGAAGCGATCGTTCGCTTTTCAATATCATGGGAATATCATATGATGACTTCTCTGCGTTGGAAATGTCTGAAAAGATGGTGTACATACGTAATTATGCACGCTCTCGTCTAAAAGAAGGCGAGCATTTATGGTGGCTTGATGATCCGAGCGACGACTCCGGTTCAAGCCATGCTTTGCCCTTGAACGCAAGGCTCTATACGAATCTTGATATGGAAGAGAAAAACCGTATGCGTGCAGAAGCAGTATTGCTCTGTCCTCAGATTCTAAGTTCCGGACGCAGCAGGCATAAATACGACGATCTTGTCATGTTTATGCTGACATATCACGGAGTGCTCTGTCATCAGGCACGCGATCTGTTTTCAGCGGGATCTGCCGCCGGCGTTGGTGGTAACGGCAGAATCAAGGAAACAAAGATGGAAGACCAACTTGAAGGGAAAGAATTCGATGGGATTTATATCCTAAGAGCATTGCTTCATCTGGAAGACTATATGATAAAAGCAGCTAACACTCTGGAAGACAAGCTGTTTATCGAGTATTGGGGCGATGAGGCCTGCGCTGCTTTCGATATCCACGATCCAAAAGCACGAATCAAATACTGGTTGGAGAGAGCGGATTACTTTGCAAAAGAATGGAAACCTTCTGACTACTTATTCCTTGATCAACCAAGATAATTGTCCATAAAACCGGCAAGGAATACTGGACGAGAGGGGGATCTCGCAGAACGAGCTTGCCATGCGTCTCGGCGTCAGCCGCGCCGCCGTCCGCAAATGGTGTGCTGAGCGCGCCACCCTCCGTCACGTCGTCGCGCTGTGTACTGCCTTGGACGTTCGCGCGGATATCGGTGAGGAGCTCGTAAGCTTTGCCGGTCTGATTTTCTGATGAAATGACGGGACCGATGCTTCATGCTCTGCTTTTCGAGACGAGGATTTAACCGTAGCAAGGGCGAACGGGATAATGCAATAGACTGGATTGCCAAGGCTGACGTAAGGGGAGGAAGAATGCTTGAAAAAGATATCGTCACTTGACAATTAGAAGCTGTGTAATTCTTTATTGCTACGATATAATTCATAATTGTAGCATATATTATTTTCGATGGTTTGCGAAAAAGGATCGTACTGTTAGGGCGATAATAATCACGACAACAACTACAACAACGATAAAAATCGAAGCAATGTTATTATTGGGGGCATCAAACCAATAATTGATTACCTGAAAAATTGCCGACACTGTGCTTACCACAGTTAATATGAATAAAGTGATATTCATCCTTGAATCGCTGTTCTTTTCCCGTTCAGCTGATTCTATTTGCAGTTTTCTTTCAAGCAAGGCTATTTTCTCTTTAAAGTATCCTTCTATACTATTTAGATTAGAAATCTGATAAAGTAGATTTCTAATTTCGATTTGATACCTATGTGTTCTTAAAGAAGTAATATGCTTGTATCGAGCTTCATAAAACAGTAACTCAAATGAGCTATCGATTAAACTCTTGATAGACAGCCTTTTGTTTATCGATGAATCAATCCATATATTGGTTTGATTAAATAGAAGCCAAAGATTCTGAACGCTCCTTTCTTCAGATACATAGTCCTTAAATACTTCTATATCATCTCCTGAATGTATGAAAATACGGGCTCCCCATAGAGCAAACAGAGTATTGTCGTCATCAATAACAACCTGTTTTGCCTCGCTTTCTTCTAAAATCTCATCGATACTCTTAATGCCAAACAAGGAGGGGTTTTTCTTTGTTAACAACCATACTACTTCATCAGAGATAAATGATCTGTAATTATAAATATCTATATCTCTCATTGTAGAAAACAAATAGCTTGATAAGGTATAGTGAACTTTTGTGCTCCATTTTGATACAAGTTTGTTAAGTTCGGCTTTCTTAATAATGTATATACCAATAAAGGCTTCAAAACTATATAAGATGCTTTTGATTTTCGCTGATGGTTCATTTATCCTGGATACACTTAAGTCGTTTTTAAACTTTAGTATACTTTCAGCCGACCTGTCGCCAACACTAATCAACTCGCTGAACACAATAATGCCATGCTTATTAATATTCATTTGGGTCTGCCTATTAATGACGATTTCACAATTAACATCGCTTATTCCATTCATGGTATAATGAGAGCGTTCACACCATTCTGAAATAATAGCTTCATATGAACTATTGGCAAAAACGTCGTATTTGATGCTGCATATGGAAAAAAGAGAAAGATGAATGGTTCGTACCAGCTCTTTTAGTGAATTGATAATAATTGGACAGCAACTTTGTTCAAAATCAGATTGTTTTTCGTTTCTGCAAAGTAATATGGGAACAACACCGGCATTTTGTGCGGCTAAAACGTCGTTTATACTATCACCGACATAAACTGTTTGTTCCCGTGGAATGTTACAGGCTTCGATGCACTGAATTATCGAATCTGGTTCTGGTTTCTCTTTACAATAATCCCCATAGCCAATGATGGCATCAAAAATACTATCAATGCCAAATTTCTCAAGTATTTCAATTACGCGCTGTTTGGGTTTTCCAGTAACAATAGATAAACGTTTGCCACATTTTTTTAGAACAGATACCGTCTCAAATGTATCAGGATATATCTTTGCTTTCCCTGCCATAACTGTTTGGGACCATTTTAAGAATTCTGCTTCAAACACATTATAGTCCATCTCGTCAAATGGTTGGGAAAACCGAGAGAATGTTGCTCTCAATCCCTCCTTGACAAAAATCTCAGTGTCACCTTTTTTAACCTCAATTCCAACTTTTGAAAATGCTTTTTTGTAACATACTTCAAAGCCTTCTAACGTATCGAAAAGAGTTAAATCAAAATCAAAGATGTAGTGATCAAATTCAATCATAATGCACCCCCCACAACATTAGACATTTACCAATCGTTATCCTTATCCAATTCCCTTGCCTCAGAAATCTCTTCAGCAGTAACGCCGGAGGTCTCGTCCAGAAACTGCTTCGCTTTATCCGATAGTTTCTTATCCCAACCGATTATGTACCTCGTCAGGTCGTCGATCTCCCATCCGCGGAGCATGACGCTTTCTGGGAATAGCTTCTCGGCTGTCTGCTTAACGGTATCGGGTAGATAATAGTCAATGGCTCCGAACTGATGCAGAACCTCATGAATCATGGTTCTGACACAGGTATCCGTATCGTCGTTGAATGAAACAAACGAGAACTCGCTCCCTGCAGCGCCGGACTCAATGTTCCTCGCGAAAGAACGGAAGTTACGATTGATAATGAAGATCAGAGGAGCCTCGTCCTTCTTGAACTTTTTCTCATAGTGCGCCTGATAGTCCGCGGCGTTGTCGAAGCCATACTGCTTAAGCACCTCGTGAACTATATGCTCGTAGTTCTCACCGTCATATCTGAACTGGATCGGTACGTCGTCAAAGGCGTAGGATACCTTCAGCCTGTTATCTGTCAATCCGCTTTTTTCCTTGATGAGCTTCGCGGCTTTTCAAGCACAGACTTTATCTTGTCGATGTCACCGTCTTTCCATGCGCTGCTTCGGTCATGCACAAGGAAAGCAACGAGCGTTACATTGCCGTAAAGCTTTCCCGAACAGCCCTTTCCCTTTGCCGCGAGGGCGAAATGTTCACTGTAATCGGGTTCTGTGCCGGGGTTGGTTCCTTCTGTGTTTTTTGTGGTTTCATCACTCATATTCTTACCTCTCAATTTGCCGCGTAGGGAGTAGTCGCCGAAGCGGGATAATCCGCGCGCTCCCAATCTCTGGACAGAACCATGACGTCATCGGTAACGAGGAAATAATCGTCGCTCCCGCTTCCGTCGTTCCACGTAACGTCCAGCTGATACCATTCGCCGCCGACCTTTACCAGATTCCAAGCGTGACCTCCGTTTACGGGATCGCCGCCGCAGTATCCTACTACATAATAACAATCGAGTCCGGCAAGCTCGCACAGTATTTTCGCCGCTCTCGCGTATCCCTCGCACACGGCGCGTCCGGAGAACAGCGCTCCATACGGGGTAAAGTCGTGCGAGATATAGGGTTCTTTCGGATAGTAAACGTTATCGCACAGGTACTTGTTGATCTCTTTCACCTTTTCGTAATCGCTCATTCCGCCCAGCTTAAGGTCTCGCACTATCTCCTTCGAGCGGGTATCTATCATGGAGCGAAGCTCAAGAACCTCTTCTCGGGTGCAGTCGTCGATATAGTTGAACTCCAGCAGAAAGGTTCCGGTAGACCCGCTTGTGGTGAACGTTGTTCTGTATGAGTACAGCCCGAAAGCGTCTATCATGTAGACGTCATGGATACGGTAGAAAACTATGTCGTAAAGCAGGTCGTCGGTAAGCCACCCGCCTATGGTCTTGAACCTGACCTCCGCTTCCGCGGCGCGAACCGCTTCAAAAATCAGCTTTTCAAGCTCCGCCTCGTTATAGACGGTAGTATTCGCGCTGTCGATAAGCTCCTGCGATTCGGAGGGGTCGACGGTCGTGCTGACCATTGAAGACGGCAACGGATAGGATAGACCGCTAACATAGTCCGCAAGCATCTTGTCCAACGTGTCCGCGACGCTGTCTGCGGGAGCCGGCGTTCCCTGCTCGTCTATATAGTTGTCGTAGCCTTGCTCCATCGCGGTTATCGCGTCGTCGATATCGTCCGCGAAATTACCGTTTCCGCATCCTGCGGTTGCACAGCAGAGGAAGATAACAACGATGAATATGTAGAAATACCGCTTCACGATTCACCCTCCTTACATCTTGGCGATATGCCTGAAGATATTCTTGACAGACTCATGCTTCATCCTTTCCTTCCAGTAACGAAGGCCCTCGGAGTATTCATCGGTTCCGGATTCAATCATCCTTTCCCAATAATCCGCATAAACCCTCTGCCCGAGCAGTCTCGAACACTCAAGCTCGACGTAAACGCAGTGACCCTCAATGTGCTTTTTATCAAGTCTGGTCATGTCGATGTTTTCATGTTGCCAAGCGTGAGTAAGCTCGTGTATGAGCGTGGCGAGTACACAGGGCGCAGGTCCTCCGCGCTCGACCCAAACCTCTCTGTGTTTTAGGTCATAGAAGCCAACAACGCGGCTTCCGGGGGTTGTTCCTCCGGCTTTTTTGATGGAATCGGCCGTCTTGAAGCGTATTTTTATCCCCTTCGGAAGCGCGATCCTGTACTTGCTCTCAAGGGTCTCGTACGCCTTTGTAAGTAGCTCGTTTATCTCGCTGCGCTCGGTAGTGCGGTGCTTCTCACAGTTGGAGCAGATTATCCTGTCGTCGTCAAACTTGGAGAAGGAGACGGCGACGGATCGTCCGCAGAAGCTGCACCGATCGCCTCCCGAGGGATCGAAGTCCTTAAGCTGTTCGTGAAGCATGCTCGCCTTATCCGGCGAATGCTCCGCTATCCGCTTGAGACAGCCATGCACTGTGGCTATATTGAATATCTCCGGAGTCTGGTGGTATCCGAACTTGAGATAAGCGTGTCCGTATTCGGGATTCCTTATCGTCCAGTCGAGATATCCGTACAGTATGTTGAGCATACGCGTCGTCTCTTCAGCCAGAGTGTATAAGAGATGACTTCCGTTGTCGCCGAAATCGATGAAATAGATATTGACGCAGTCCCTGCTGTTTTTCTCGAAATTGGTTTCACCGAACGAGGGGAAGAGCTTTTTAAACCACTGACTGATGGGAAGATCGTAGTGGTCGGTCTCTATCCAATCGGAGGGCAGAGGATCCTTTCGCATAGCGTTCTCGGGAGCGTTATCAAACCAGTCTTCGTTGAAGGAGCTTGCGTCAATGTTTGACACAACCGCTATATCCTGATAATTCTTGGGTATGACGGTTTCGAGCAATCCCCTGAAAAGCATTACGAGCAGCGCAGCGGAGGTATCATAATCGTTTCCGAACGGAAAGGTCAGACGAAGCCGCATACATTCCGCGCTCCTGCTTTCGATTATGGGCTGATCCATTTGATAGCAAAGCGTGCTGTCGCCGCCAAAGTCAAGCCCGTTGATATGCGAGAAATAACCGTTGATGCTGCGCATGACGTCGATCGCGACGACGTCGCGCGAGAAGTCCTCGTTTTTACCGTAATACTTACTGACCTCATCATGAAGAACAGCCTTCGGAAGATCGAAGAAAGCGGTGTATTCCTTCTCCCTCTCTACGGTTTCCTCATTCTTAACGTGTATGATGCCTTCTTTTACCCTGTCGATCTCATATCTGATACCGTCTAACGATATCTTCTGTCCCGGCAGATAACGGTTGTATACGGAAGCGCGGGGTATCGGGAGCGTCCCTTCATATGTTCCGGTAACGCGGACATTACCCTCGGTCGACTTGACGACGCTGTTATAGAGCGCTTCGTTGGTCAATCGGATGGAACGGGAATATTGATAATCCGAGCCTGAGAAAACCGGCGTTTCCTTTTCGCCGAACGAGAAGCAGTTGTAGACCGTAAACGGATGGCTGTCTCCCAAAACCGCGCTGACGGCGATCGAAAGGCAGTTTTCCACATTCTTCTCGGCGCACCCAAATTTGCTCATCCATTGAACGATCTCCTCTCCGGTCAACCCTGTCTCTCTCAGTTTTAACAGCAGAGCGACGGACGGGGCGCGAAGATCTGTAAAGAACGTGGGGACAAGCATCTGAACGCCTCTTGTGTTCGCTGCGAAGGCGTTCATATTATGCGCGAAATAATCGCGCAGCATATACGGTCTCGAGATGATGTGAACCATAGAGCTGAGATTAACATCTCCGCAAAGTGCGCGCTTCTCTATGTCGGGAATATTGTTGTACTCGTCATAAATGACGTCAAACGTCAGCTCGTCGTCTCCGAAGACGGCGATCGGGTTGTGAGATATGACAGAATCGACGTTAAGCGTATCCTTGTGAAGATAGTTCCTCGCAATAGAAGCAGCGTAGTTCTTTACAGTCGCGGCGTAGGACTTGAGCGGTATGCTGTCGGGAGCCTGAATAGATATCCTCGGCACGCCGCTGTTTATGGCGATAAGCGAAAGCGTATAACCGAGTCCGAAATCGTGGTAGAGATCGGGGGCGATCGCGTGCTGGGTCTTGTAATAGGATTCTCCTCGCCAGCTCATTATTATCACGCCGGTTCTCTCCCTTAGGCTGTTATAGTGCTTTATCTCAACGCCCTCAAGACGGTTCTTAAGAGCTACGCCGATATCGCGATTGTTCTGAGGAAGAAGAAAAGCGTATCTGACTCCGTTGTTTTCTTTCTTCAAAGCGTTGAAGAATCTGAAAACAAAGGACGACGAGCGGCACAGCTTTTCGTATGGGTCGAATACAAGAATATTGTAAAGCCCCGCATAGAAGCCGGGATACTTGTCCCTGATCGGCGCCGAAAGCAGCTGCCTGTCGGTCAATATCAGTATGTCGGTCTCGGAGTCGTTCGTTCCGATGCCGGCTATATCGTTTACCGTCCAGACGCTGTGAACCTTGTTCATCCTGAGGAAGATCTCCTCGAACTGTTCCTTAAGACCCGTGACCTGCTCCTCGCTCTCGCAGACTACCATAGCCTTTCTGCGAAGGAAAAGTTCCTTCTGTAAAAACGCGAGATAGTAGAACAGGAATTCGCCTGAAAGCGAATCGAACACCGCGACGCTGTCTCCGTTTATCAGATCGACGACCGCGTCAATATAGTTGGAAGCCATGGGCTGAACCAGATTGTTGATGTTGCGACAGATCGACGATAGCAGCTCAGGATTGTCAACACGTTCAAGCTGTTCGGAGGAAGCGCCGGAGAACATCTCGCGCTCTTGATCGTTATTGTTGACTATATCGTCGATAAGGGCTTCTCCGGCGAACAGTTCCCTGTACAATTCGGCAAGCCTGCTGAGGTCTCCGAAACGAGTGAGACCGTTTTCCTCTGTTTCGAGCTTCAGCTCGTCGTTATCCTCCGCGGCCTGAAGCATGATCGCGATCTGATCGAGCACGAAATATGAGACCAGCGGTATCATATACAGGCTTTTCACGATGCTTGCGAAAAGGGCTTCGTCAATGAAGTTGAGCTGAAAATGAATGTAGGCTGTTATGGCGAGAGACCCGACGATCAGAAACGCGGCGAAGAAGTTGCGAATGTGTCTTATCCAGTTTCCGACGACGGCGCCTATAGGTTTAATCTCTGCTGTCCCTTCGTCGGTATTATAAAACAGAGATCCGATGAGATTGAAGAGCTTCGTTGTTGGATTTTTTGTCGAAAGATATGGCTTTTTTGATATCGGGTTCAGCCACAGCTTATTGATAATGAACATTCCGAGCCAGTAGATAAGAACGAGCAGAAGGTTCATCAAAAGAGCGATCATGAAGAACAATCCGCTCGACACGTTCGCGCCGGGCATTATACTGTAAAGGAACTGCCGGACAAATCCAATCGAGAACACAAGATTCAAAAGACTGAGCGCTCCTCCGAACAACAACACCGCTGCGACGCCCAAGCCGATGGCCGCGAGTATCGAACGAACGTGTATTATTCTGTGGTCAAAAGGCAGCTTAAACCTTCTGGCAAGCAGAGCGACGAGCGCTGTTATCAAAAGCAGAGCTCCGGATATCGCCAAATACATAACTATAGCTCCTTTCCTCAGTCATTATCGCGGATCCATCAGAATATCCGCATCTGGTAGAATTCGCTGTGCATAGCGTCGTCCTCGAACGGATCGAGTTTGGGAACAGCCGTCTCTTCTTTAGGCACGACTCCCGCGACGAAGCCGTCAAAGTATTTGAGGTTTTCAAGTATCTCGGATATTTTCAGCCTGTGCCAGAGTATCCTTTCCTCGTATTCGCGGCCGTTCCTCCTGCGTCGCGAGACTCTGTTATTCCGTTCCGCGCGGCAGTAATAGTTCATAGCGGAGTTGATATTGCTCTCGAACTCCTTCGCCTTTCCGACAAAGCTCTGCAAATAGTCTCTGACAAGCTCCATGCACTTTTTGAACAGCTTCCGAACCTTTTTCCTGTAATAAGCCTTTACGCTGAAATAGACCAGAGCGAAAGGTATCGCCAATGCAACGAGATACAGTATGAACACATAAAGCGTGTTCTCCTTATCAAACACGCTATTCTGGACTCCATAATAGTACAGACCTATCGAAGCGAGAGCGAAAAGGACGGTGAGCAGAAATGGAAGGAGCTTCATCCTTTCTAGGCAGGCTCCGATTTTATAGATCTTCTTTCCGATAAGGTCGAGCTCCTGCTGGATCCTCAGCTCCTCGGAATAGCCGGGAAGCTCATTGGCAGAATATTGATTCATCAGCTTTGCAAGCTCAAGCTCCGCCTCTTTCTCGCTCTCCGTCAATGCTTCGTCATCCTCTCGGTCTATGACCGCGGATTCGTGTTTGCGAAAAAATACCGAAAAATCACGGACTCTTTCACCACAAAAGGCTTTGAGCTTCTTGTTCGCGTTCGCAAGCAGCTTCTGAAGCGAATCCATAGTGTTTGACGTGAATTCGTGTCCGCACATCTCTTTCAAAGAGTGTCCCTTCAGCGCCTGCCGCATCAGTTTCTTCAGTTCGTCAGCCGAGATCTTCTCGATCTCTTTTTCAAACTCTTTCGAATGATCTTCGTTGTCAAATGCGATCGGATCGGTTTCTTCCTCTTCGGTCGTATCGGGAGCGGTCCATTTCGTCAGCCTGCGTTTTAATACGGCTATCCGCATCCTGATCGTATCCATATCGGGATCGAACAGTTCAAAGTTCTTTTCAGTGAGGAAGTCTTTATACTGGAGAGAAAAATCCTTTTCGGAATCATAGGTCTGCGAGAAAGAGCAGATATACTCCACGGTTTTGAGCAGCAGCTCGGTCTTCTTCGATACGTCGCCTGAGAAATATGAGACGTGGAAATCCGATATCTCGGATACGGTCTCGCTGCATTGACCGAGAAACCTGGTTCTGTACCAGTCTTCGTGAGACAGAACGCCCTCGACAGGATCGGCTTTTCTGACCATGTCAAGAACGCGCAGATAGAACCGCCTCGCTGCGGAGTCGCCGAGTGAATTGATAAGCGCTTCGGTTTCCGCGGCGTCGTCCTCCTTTGGGACAAAAGACGCCGGAAGGAAAGCGCAGCGAAGCTCCGGATCGTCGGAAGCGAAAACCTCGCAAACCTCTCTTATGCGCCGGTACTCAGAATCGTCCTTAGCGTTGCGGTCCGCTTTATCGAGGAAAAAGCATACGAATTTGAAACGCTTATCAAGATACCGTGAAACCAGCTCGTTGACGCACAGCTTGACGTAATTCTCGTAGTCCATAGGAACGCGCCGTCCGGTCAGATCGCGCGGGATAAAGAGGACAACTATCCCGTTGTCGATACTGAAGGGGTTGCGGTTTACCTCCTCCGTGAGCCATTCGCGCACCAAAGAAAGCTCGTCCAATGAAGTCAGCGACCGTCTGAACAAGGAGACGCGGCCTTCTCTGACGTACTGATAGAAGAACATTTCATGGTGCGGCAGCTCAAGGCAGCCCATAACGTCTACAAGAAACATTTTCATAATAGTATTCCTTTCTTGCCCCGCTCCGTCTTAGGGAGCGGGGCAAGCAGTGAGAAGAGGGTTTACAGATAAGCCTCGATGAGCATTTTGAACTCAATGGGAGCGTTCGGAAGAGATACGAAATTTTTGCCTATGGCTTTCGCGGCGGCGTCAAACAGCTCTCTTGCGGCGCCGGGCTGGTCGTTAGTCATTTTGAGGCAGTACTCGTTGAGATAATCGCTCAGATTATCGACGAGCGAGGAAACGAGCCTCAGATCGTAGCTGTCGGTATAAACCGAATAGATGACGTCGAGAATGTTGACAGGTTTTCTGCCGTCGTTATAGATCCCGAAGTACAGCTTGCCGAGATCCTTAATGTCGTCGGCGGTATAGCTGTCTCCGATAAAGCCCTCGACGATCGGCTGCTTCAGAAGATCGGCTGTCGTGATTCCTCCAACGCGGATCCTGTTATACGCGTCGGTGACGTCGTGCTTTGCCTGATTATGGATATCGTTTACAACGACTGTGTTCTCATCTACCGCAAGGAAGAGCTGATAGAAGGAAGGCTTTGTGACGGGCTTCTCCTCCAGTATCATCCTGTTGGGAAGACTCTGATTCTTCTTCCTGAATGCCCAGCACATCTCGCGGTCGATCTCGATGTACCACATCCTCCTGCAGGCAACGCCGAGGAGGAACGCTTTCGCAATGCGCTTCTGATCTTCTACCTCGTCATCTATCATGAGAAGGGGCAGATAAGCGTGCGCGTGCCAGCGTCTGTCAAGATGGGGGTGAACCGTGTCAAGATATGCGGTTTTGCCCGCGCCGACGTCGTAATCGGACTTGATGACCCTGAGCATTCGCTTGTTGTATTCCTTATAAGCTGTTGACTTCTTGGCGTACTTGTCGAGGTTCTCTATGACAAAATCATAGATGGAGGAGTAACAGATAAGCTTTGCGGGGTCGAAGGAGTCGTCGTTTACGACGTAGTAGGTTTCACCGTCCCTCATTCCGAACATCGAGTTGAGCGCATCGCGGTCGATAACGTCGCTGTCCTCTTTGTGCTGGTGCTGCGCCACTATATGGTTATTTACGCCCCAATAGCACAGGAGCCTTCCGGCGGCGGGGAGAGTAGTCGCGGCGTCATCATCTGTCTCGTCATCCGCGACGTCGCTTGCGTCGGCGTTCGGAGTAAGGAGCTTATGCACCTTTTCTGAAACGGTATGGTATGAGAAATACGGAGTCGAAAGCTCCTTGACCTGACGCATAACGGAGGCGAAGTACTGCTCGAAGTCGTACGCGTTCAGGTCGACCTTGGAGCCGTTGACAGTCAGGCAGCCATGCTGAGAGTGGATAGAATACTCAAGCTTGATCGCTGAGATGATATCCATGCGGACGTGAAGCAGCTCCTTCTCCATGAACTTATCGGTAAGAGGCTTGATGATCGCGGACTCAAACAGCTGCTCGGTAGACAGGGGCTTCCTTGTGAAGGACGTCCTGTCCACTATCTCCTTGTGCTTGTTCTCATATTCCCCGAACACTGTATCGAAGAAGGTCTGCTTAACGGAGTCGGGAAGCGAAGAGTCAAAGCCGGTAATACTGCTTTCAAACTTATCGTACATCCATCTCTTGCAGACGGTGTCGCTGCAGACGTACACGTCGGAGAACTGTATCCTGGGCTGTTCCTCCTCGAGGATCTCCCTTTCCTTCCGCCTGTAAAGCAGTATCTTCTCAAGGTCGCGGAAAAAGTCCTCGTAGATGCCGATGAGTATGTCGACGCGCTTGATAACGGTGTTGTATATCTCCGTCTTGAGGAGAAGACCGTTGAGCTCGTTGACAAGCTGAACGAAGGCGTTTGAGTCCTTGACGATGGTGCGGACAAGCCTGTTGTAGGCGGCGGAGTTTACACCAATACCGCTGAGCCAGCCGGGGTTGGTCATGGACAAGGCGGTGGGCGGATCCTCGTGAACCGTATCCTTTTCGCCGTTCTTGCTCTTCTCCCTGTAATAATCCTTGGTGAAGATAGTCTCCTGATCCTTGAGGTCGCTGATCTCGGTCTCGAACGAGGCAAGCCTATCGGAGAGCATCTTCCTTACATAATAGAGCATATAGCGCGCGACGATCGGGTGCTTGTCCCTAATCGCGGCGCAGATGTTGTACGGATACTGTACGGAGTCCATATAGGTGTCCGCGACGACCTTGTCGGCTCCCATTATGCTGTCAACAGCTCCGGCAGCAACCATGCCGACTCTTTCCTTCGCCATTTTCTCATACCTGCGGAGAGTCTGCATCTGCTCCGTAGCGTAAGTGACGGCGTTGTCGGACTTAAGCCTCTTTGTAGACATCTTGCATTTGTTCGCTTCATCCTGAAGATCGGGAGACTCAAACAGATCCTCGGTGAAGCCTTCAATCGACGTGAAGAGATTTACCGCTCTGTTGAGCGTTTCGGAGTGCTCGACGCCCCTGCTGTCGACTATGACCGCTTCGGAGACTATCTCACGCTTGAGCTGCCCCATCTCTGCCGTGACCTCGCTCTTTGTCGGGTCTGTGAGAGTATCGAACACGGTCATGTACTCCACATGAGGATCCTTTGGCATGAGCGAGGGGTTGGTGGCCATAAGGCGCTTATGCTGGGCCATATTCAGATCCACCATGCGGTCTATCTTAAGCCAGTGACCACTCAGTATGGACTCGGTGAACCTGAGCGTGCAATAGCGGATGTTCTCCTCCTCGGGGTAAACCGCTTTGGATACTCCTGCTCCGCAATACCGGTTCATTCCGTTCTTCTCCACAGCGGATATGATCAGGTTATCCTCGGACGAGTGCATGCTTGCGGTCATATCCGATGCAAACAGCTGCATAACGACTATCTGAGCGGCTTTACTGATATAAGCGTCGAAATTACCTATGTTCTGACCGTGAACGTTGCTCTTCTCGATGAGAAAGAGGAAGTCGTAAGGAGCGGGACGACTCATTACGGTATGATCCTTGCTCGGATCCGTATCCGCGCGACGATAATGCTCTATACTGAGCCTCTCGGTTCCGCGCTGGAAGGTCTGAGCCTTGTTGAAGGCGTTCAGTTCGCGCAGGAAAGCGTAACCGTTTACATAAACCGATCTGCGCTTCTGATCTGTATCCTGAACCTCCTCGACGATATCCGGCATGATGAAGAGTCCGCGCACGATTGCGTTGGGCATATTCGATATCTCGTCTATCATGTCGCGGACGAGGAAAGGAAGCTGGATACCCATGCCGGAACCGGTGCCGCCGCATACCGAGCCGACGATCATAACGCGGACAGTCTTATGGATGGTGCTTCCGACGTTACGGCTTACCTCGGTGATGGCGCTTTTGATCTTCTCGAACCTTCCGGCAGCTTCGCTTGCGAGAGCGCCGAGACGGGAGACGGAGCGAACCTGCCCGGCGCCTTCGATAAGGTTCTTGCTGTTCAGCAGAGGGTTATAGGGGAACCAGTCCTCAAACCGTTTATTCCGCTTGAGGTAATCGCTGACCGTCATGTTCTCGCTGGTCTGAACGTAAGGGATATTCGTCTTATCGAGTTTTGAGAGGTCGTTGGTGTTCGTATCAAGCACGAGCATCCGCACGAACTGTTTGTCGTAGTTCTTCAGCTCGTTATCGACGAGCCTTACGATCTGTCCGCCGATACCGCCTATGCCGATAAGCACGGTCGGTACCCGGGTAGCGTGTTTTTCGGTTTTCTTAGCCATAATGTCAACCTCCGTAAATAGTTTTAATCTTGTAAGGATCAATCCTCGATCCAGAACTTCACGTAGGATTCGCCGTCCCTGATAAAGAGCTTGTCGTCCAGCTCAGTCGAGCTGACGTCGCTGACGGAGTTGGGCTTCTTCATGGTGGAGCTGACGGCCTTGTTCTTAACGTTCCTGACCATGAGGAACTGGTTCGCGCTCCTGACGAGCGAACGCTGACCTATAAAGGTATAGCCTCCGAACCTCGTCCTTGAGGCCATCGGGAGCAGCAGTACGATCAGGTTGAAAAGCACGCTGAATATGTTGCGGTGCTGGAAACAGCCGAGCCAGTTAAGGTCGATCTGATCGCTGTTGTTGTAGGTTATCTGGCCGTACTGATTCCTCCGGCCAAGGCCCATACAAAGAGTGACCCTCGGGAAGTGCTTTTTGAACAGTATCCACCAGATAATGTAGAGTATCAGCAGCATCCAGAGTATGGGGATGATGATCTCCCACGGGTCGTAAAACAGCTTAAAATCAAGCTTGCCCTCCGCGCTCAAACCGTCGATGGTTACTCCGACGGTCTGTTCCCCGTGATGCCTAAGATAATAGATGAGGGTCGGCACATACCACGGCTGCCTGGTCGGGTACACAAGGAAGGTGCCGTCGTCCATTACCTCAACGGTATAGTTGCTGAAATCAGCATAGATGCACTCCCTGAACTTATCCTCGAGTGCAAGCGTAGCCTGCTTGTCTATGGGCTTCCCGTCAACGCAGATCGTAAAACGGTAGCCGGTACGGTTGTCCTTGAGCTTGGTAACGTATATCACGTCTTGCCCGTCTTCAACGCCGTTGACCACTCTGCGGGGACTTCCGTCATATTCAAGCTCGGCGGAAATGCTGTCGATCTGCATGAGCGCGGGGGAAAACTCGACGGTGGCTTCAAGATGGAAGAAACCCTCAAGGTCGAGCTCGGCGTGGACTCTGTTGTTCCCGACAGCGGCTTTCAGCGGATCAATTACGAACGAATCATTGGCCGTTATCGTCTTGCCGTCAATAGAATGCTCTATGGTCTTCGTATAGCCGCTCGGGAGCAGAGATTCCAGTATCTCCACGTCGGTACCGTACTCATATACAGCGGCTTTAGCGACGAGTTTCGGCATGGTCACGGCTATGAGATCGGGATCGGTTATCTCCTGACCGTCGCTATAGAACTTGACCTTCAGTTCGATAGCGGGCTCAAGCATGATAACTATATCGTCGGGGCTGATCGCTTTGGACAGGGTTACCGTTATGCGACCGGCGGAGATATTCTTCCCATCCTCACCGGCAAGGGTTATCACTCCGTGCATATTGGCAATATCCGGATTCAGCATATTTATGATATGGTTCGGTATGCTGACCGGAATCTCATGCTTAATGGGAACGGGCATCATATCGGGGTCGAGTAAAGAAACTACCTCCGCATCAACATTCTGAACGAGGATGCTTATGTTGAGAAGCGGGATATTCGAGGAAACAGTCAGGGTATGATCGTCCGTAAAGGTTATCGCAGAGGAGTCGACCCTGAACCTTCCGGTAACGCTGGAAGCGATGTCGAATAGGCTGTCAGCAACGTCACGACCGCTGTTCGCGGTTATGATCTTGATATCAGGGTTAGAGGGGTGCGGAGTGTATGCGCCGTACTCGTCCCCGATAGTCATATAGATGATATGCGGCTTTGAGCCGTTAACCATTTGAGACCGGCTGAACTTATCAAGAGCCCTTTCGACTTCCGGGACTGCAGTGCTGTTAAAGCCGCCATCCGTAAACACAACGAGCCAGTATTGCGTGTTGGGATTGGAGTCCTTTGACTGCTTCAGACGATCCATAGCGGTCTCGACGGCTTCGTAGGGCGTATTGCCGTTGGAGGTATGGTTCCTGATATTCCCGACAGCGTTCAGAAGATCGGATGTGTCGATTCTTCTACTGTTCATGCAGTCGGACATATAGGTTATGTAAAGCTCATCCTCCTTGTTGACCATTGCGGCAAAGGTCTGCATGGAGTAGTTGGCATAGGCTTCGTTATTGCCGCTCATGCTGCCGGAGTCGTCATACACAACAGAAATGATCTTCTTGCAGCGAAGGGACTCCGCGTTTATGGTAAGAGGAAGCGTAAGGAATACAGTGATTGCCAGAAGGATGACTGAAAGATAACGCGTATATTTCTTGCTCATGGGAACACCTCCTCAGTAGGCTGCTTGCAACTTGCTGAAACTCTCAGGCGGGTTGTGATCAGAACATTATCTGAACCGCCGCTCTCAACGCATCCCGGCGATTCGCCAAGATTCATTCGATGTTGATATTATACCTTCTTTTTCCTCTTTCTTCAAGATAGACACGATCGGTTTTACGTTCAATTTACAAACTTTACGGGGCTTTACTATCCCGCTTAATAGAGAAGTGTACTTACACGTCTAGCATATATTTTATCTGCTGCATTTCCGTTAAACATATATTATTGATCCTGTAACAGAGTCATGATTGTCACAAAAAGTCGTTTATTGCATCTGAATGTCGCCGTTTAGACTTTTTGTACATGACACTTGACATTGCCAAAGCAGTATGCTATACTCATGTTTGAAAGGGGTGTTAAAGATGAATGACTCAATTCGTTCTGAGCTAATTGCAAAGCTCACTGCAAATCTTCCGGTTCTAAGAGCTAAGCTCAAGCTTTCTCAAGCTGAACTCTCAACGGCAATTGGGGTAGGTAGGCAAACGATTGTTGCTATTGAAAGCGGAAATAGTAAAATGCGTTGGGATACATTTCTGGCAATTGTATTTGTTATTTCGCTCAACGAAGATGCAAAGGAAATGATGTCTGCATTAGGCGTCGACTGCGAAATGATAGGCAAAACAATAAATAGGGACATATCAATTCCAAAGCTTATGCCTACCGTTCAGGAAAAAGTATGGACTGATTGCAACTTCAGCGGAACTACAATCAGAGGCTTTGCTCCATTACCGGTAGGATATCGCAGTTGTGCTTGCCCCAAATGTGGTAGCTACAACATTAGCGGAGTTATGATTATGCCAGAAGCCGATGAACAGGATCCGAATATTATCTGTCTTGACTGCGGATACTGGTGGGATTAGTATGTTTTATAGGGAGTTCGATATGTCTATTGTTAATAAAGTATTGTTTATTGTTTTTGATGGGTTAGGGGATCGACCTATAAAGGAGTATGGATATAAGACCCCATTAGAAGCTGCTCATACTCCAAACCTGGATATTATTGCAAGCAAATCTATTTGCGGCTTGTCAAATGCATTAGGACGCGGAATTCGTCCTGGTAGTGATGTCTCTCATCTGGCAATATTTGGATATCCAATGGATAAGTATTATACCGGTAGAGGGCCAATTGAAGTTGCGGGTCTAGGCATTAAACTGCAACATGGAGACGTAGCATTCCGCGGTAACTTTGGCACCGTAGATTCAGAATGGAATATTCTTGACAGAAGGGCTGGTCGCATTCGTGTTGTCGATGAATTCGCAGCCGCTATTGACGGACTTTCAATCGATGAGGTTCAAATCATAGTTAAACCTGGCACTGCTCATCGCGCTGGAGTTGTTTTCCGTGGCAAGGGACTTTCGGCGAACGTAACGGATGCAGATCCCCATGAAGAGGGAAAGCCCGTTTCAGTCGTTACTCCAAAAGATAGTACTGACGAAGCCGCTTTCACTGCATCGGTAATCAATAAGTTCATGAAAGAGTCTTATGAGATATTGAACAATCTTGAAGTTAACAAGAATAGATCAAAGTCTGGAGCGCTTCCTGCAAATTTCCTTCTTTTGAGAGGAGCGGGAATGTATCCCACTATGCCAACTTTTGAGGAAAAATACGGGTTGAGAGCGTGCTGTATTGCAGGCGGAGGCCTTTATAAGGGTATTGGAGCATTTCTTGGAATGGATTTGATATCTGTTGAGGGTGCAAATGCCTTGCCTGATTCTAATATACTGAACAAGTTTGTTACGGCTAGAAAAGCATTGGAGGAATACGACTTTGTATTTACTCATGTTAAAGCTACAGATTCTTTGGCAGAGGACGGAAATGCAGAGGGGAAGAAAGCTTTTATCGAAAAATGCGATGAGGCTGCCGAAATACTCCGAGATTTACCTAACAATGTGCTTTTAGTCATTACAGCTGATCACTCGACGGCTTGCGAATTAAAAGCTCATACTGCTGATCCTGTTCCGATTCTATTCTGTTCGCATCATGTCAGAGTTGATAATGTTTCTGTGTTTAGTGAAAGTGCTTTCGCAAACGGCGGTTTGGGAAGAATGGTTGGAGCAGATGTTATGCCAGAGATTCTTAACATAATTGGGAAGTTGCATCTTGTCGGGGCATAAGCGTGAAACTATTAAATCTAGAGGTGTATTATAGTGAATACGATTAATACGATTGGTCGTTGTTACGAAAAATTTGTTAGTACAATTAATACTCACAATCTGTTTGCCGATGTAGAAAGATTCGTAATTCTATTTTCATGTGGCAAGGATTGCTCAATGATGCTTGATTTATTTATCAGGTATTGCAATGACAATGGCATAGATACTCCTTGGACCGTCTTTTCTGCCCCTTATCCCAAACACATGTATTATTCAAAAGATGGACAGCCGTCACGGAATTTTTTAGAAATCCAGAACTACTGGAAAATGCGTGGAATTGACATTCAATTTGCCGTTCCTGAATTTGATGACTTTGCCGATGATGATAGATATGGTTGCAAAACTTGCAAGTTTGCAAGAAAGTCCGTAATTGATGAATATGTAAATCAGTTCGGTAACAACACAGGTATACTAACAGGGTTTACAATGAATGATGCATTGTCTTACCTTAACATGCTTATGCTGACCTGTAATTATGATGTTTCTTCTATTCCCCTTTTAGAAGAACCGCTAAAGAGTACTACCACAAAGATGCTTCATAAGATGTCTTTAAGAGAAACACTTCCAAATGGAAAATTTATGATACGGCCTGTTCTTCCGTTTAGCGAACGTGAGGTTGTAGATTATCTTAAGGACGCAGTAGTACCATCAATAGATACGCCTTGTAAAATTAGTAAGTATAAATTTAAAAGGCATTACTCTAGGGCTCTTGGAGTATTCGATCCATATAATGTGACTTATAGTGGAATGGAGAAGTTCTTAGAAACAATTGGTATTAGTCTCAATAATGGCGGCCTTCCTTTTGATGATGTGAAATTCGACAATTATTTCATAGATTGTTAATGGGTGATGGTATGAGAGATAGAAACAAGACAACGAAAATAGGCACTCTTCCTGAGGTGGAAAAAGCGAAAAAGAAGAGTTATTGGGATCAGCGGATTGTTCTGTTAGCAGAAGTATCCGCAACTGTCATATCATTGCTTCTATTCTGGATAGGGTTGAAGATTAAAAATGAAATAATCGTCGGTATTTTTTCTAATTCTTTCACCGCACTGCTTGTCACAATAGTTGGGACGCTTGTTAGTTGGAATACAGAAACAGATATCGAGAAGGCCGTTCGTGCTGTTGAAGAAGAAACATCTACACGGATTCAAGCCATTCAAAGCTCGACAGCAGAGTTGTCGAATGAATTAGTAGAGGATGTTGAAACTACTAGAGAAATGATGAATGCCCTCGAACAGGGAATAGCAACTTTTAACAGGATGGTAGATGCCTATAATGGGAAGGCATGCACGTTCTGTAAAAATTATATTAAAGATATCAGGTTTAGTCGAGCAGATTGCGACTTAGAATCGTTTTTTCGGTCTGCAAAGGATTCAATCTCTATCCTTGCAACAAATCTAGAAAGTTTTGTTCCCTTCCTTCCATTGTTGTTATCTTTATCTGAAACTGGAATTAATGTTCGTGTAGCAACTATTCACCCTAATTATGCTCGGGATTTCAATATTGCTAGAGTTACTGGTAGCACAAACCCCGAACAAAGATGGCATGATATGAAGGACTCATTAATGAAATTTGTTGCTTTCTCAGAAAAAACAAATTCTTTCTTTGTGAGAACTTATAGTGAAGTTGCTCCAACATTAATAATGATGATGGCTGACAATAATTGCTATGTGGCGTATTTATTGCATGGTATGAGGGCGAGGGATACAATTCATTTTCTCTTTACTCTTGGAGAAGGTGATTTGTCGCTTTCCCCTGTATACTATTTCAAAAGGCATTTTGATAGTATTTGGGATGATGACGGGACGAAAGATTGTGTTTTAAGCGATATCGTTTCCATTAAGTATAATGAGAGAGAGTAGCAGAATGGAAGTAATAGTAGTTAGACATACCGAAACGCAAAATAATGTGGTGCGTGTTATTCAAGGTCAGAGCGATTCGCCATTAACCGAAAATGGGATTAATCTGGCTGTGGAAAGTTTTCAATTTTTCAAGGGAAAACCTATAGATCGTATAATATCCAGTCCAATCGACCGAGCTTATAAAACAGCCTCTATACTCTGTAAAACTATTGGAGCATCCACTCGACGTATTATTCGAAATGAGGGATTAAAAGAAATAGATCTGGGCAAATGGACAAATAAACCAATAGATGAGTTAACAAAAGATCATGGTGCTAACAGCTATTACTATTATAAGAATCATCCTCAGCTTTTTAAGCCTGATGAGGGTGAAAGTTTGTTTGATTTACAAAACAGAGTGAGGACTTGCTTTGATAGACTAGTTGATAAGTACAGAAGATTTGACCGAATTGTTATAGTAAGTCATAGCGTTGCAATTCGTGTTCTGCTTCTTTCCCTCGAGAATAGATCGATGGAAGATGTGTGGACTTACAGGTTGCCCCCAGCTTCAAAGACCATAATAGAATTGGAAAACAACAAGGTAAATCTATCCCAAATTGGCTTTTAATTGTTGTAAAATAAACGTCGGATTAGTTTACCTTGCGATTCTACTCTGTTTTGAAATCTTTAGTTTCCTAGTTTCTTATGCCCTATTGCAAATACTGCGGTTCGGCAATAGATGCTGATTCGGTATTCTGTTCATCCTGTGGCGAGAGACTCAAAAAGTCATACGACCACAGATTGCCGGAGACTAACTCTTTCGAGGAAACGGGATTCGTAACTTCAGAGGAGCGTTTGACGCTTATCAAGGATTTAATGTGCGAGTTGACCGACGCGGATTTAAAAGAACTGCGCACCCGCATAGCGTCATACAACCTGGCGATCTCGCTGTATGATTCACTCATACAGGCACCCGGCTGCCTACCGGATGAAGCTGAAGCCTTGAGTGTAAAGACGGCCCTCGGCAAGAGATACGGACTGCCGGAGAACAGTATCTATCGCAATTGAACCCTCTAACTGAATATGCACCCTCTGGGGAAGAAGGGGGTTCAAGTATCAAGCATACCGACGAGTTACAAAGCAGAATCAGACGAACTTTTCTTCCGGACCACCGGCTTCGCGGTAAAGGTGATGATCTGAGGACGCAAGAGTTTTGCCACTCCGAAAGGGGTGGCAATTTTTGTATCTAATGATGATTTTATTTCCCGCATTGCATGCCCATCAACATGCTGCCATTGCGCCGGCAGTTCATGGGGGCGGCGTTGATCCCGTTCAGCAAGGCGAACTTTTGTGTACGCAGAGCATCCTCATTGCAGCGCTGTGAATATCAAAGGATCAAGGCGGTAAAGGTCCGAAAATGGGCTTGTGCAAACGTGTTGACGGGGTCTGCGGAGCGCATTCTCTGAGAAAAAATATTTTGCCAAAATTCCGAGTTTTTCAGAGCAGAGCTTGATGCAGATACATTTTTCTTACAAACGCATGATAATATATCATTACGATACATAATAGTATGCGGAAAAATACTTACATTTAGACGCTTGACATTTTGGATGCAGCAGGTGTGTAATTTCATATATAAATTTTTGCCGAACCACAGCAATATGGTAAGCAATATCGGTAAAGCGGGGTACTTGTTATGAGTACGTTCAAGAGATTAACGGCCGCTTTCCTTGCACTGGCGATGTTTTGCGCGGTCACAACCGATCTTGCTACTGCCGTTACAGCCGAGCGCTACAACTCCCTATACGACAGCAGCTTATTTAATTCTGTGCCAGTTGATTCGAACGCAAGGGAGCTTGCGATTCGGCGTTTTTTATATAATCAAGTCAGTCCCATCATAAAAACCCATACATCCACCGCCAAGAACGGTCTCATTACCGGGGTCAGGATCCGCATAAGCAACCTCAAGCAGCTGCTCAGCATCGCTTCAGGCTTCTCCGTGACGGATGCCGATCTTGATGAGCGCGCTTTCAGCAGCGGTGAACAGGTCTTTTACGATGACGGAACGCCTGCACGCTACACCAAGTCCGCCGATTACTATTTCGCAAACGATATCGCGCTGAACGGAGCGGTCTTCATGCTTCCCGAGGATTTCTCCGGAAGCTTTATCGGCGCACCCAAGGCCGATAGGATGACGGCTTACGATGAAGCTACGGATACTATCTATATCAGAAATCTCTATCAGCTCGCCCTGCTGAACTCGGATGGCAGGGAGGAGGCTCCCGTTGTTTCGGGCGATATCGACCCCGATATGTTCGGCGTTGGCAGCTTCTTCTTCAAGGACGGCGAGATGGTCACGTACAGCGCGAAGCATAATTACGTTCTCGCTTCGTCCTTCACAAGCGAAAAGGGCAGTTCCCCGGCGCTTTCGGAGAAGGCGGACAATTCCTCGCATATCGACGGACGCGACTATTTCGGTCAGACCTGGGTCGAGATCGACGGCACGACATATATCCTCATCGGCGACCGTCAGCAGCTCGACGCTATCAACGACAACAGCGATATCCGCACGGACGTTTCTGGCCCGGTCTATAAGGTATATCAGAGAAGGCGCTCCCTCGGCAACTGGAACGCGGACAATATCATCGAGCAGACCGCAACGCTCGTTTACCCGGGCGACGCCGACCTGATCGAGGGCGTTTTCCCCGAGGATCGGAATACGGACACGGATTTCAGCTACCCGAACGCCTCCGCGAACCCGATGTATGATGAAAACAACGGCATTTTGAGCTCCGATCGCTACAACAGCCTCACCGCCGTGCTCGATATCACGGGCTATGACCGCACGGTCTACTGCACCGTGAACGCAAACGGCGAGCCGGACGTGAACGAGCGCAGCTTCCAGAGCCTTACCTACACAAAGAGCGGCAAATACATTGTTTTCCGCGATATCAATATGTATTCCGATCAGTGGGCGCCGCTGATGTTCACGGGCGAGATGTACGGCGTTAAGGCGAGCGAAGGCAGCCCGAAGCTCTGGGCGGCGGATCATTCCTATATCAACCTCGATACGAGCGTTAAGCCCGTTATCTACAATATCACCGTAAACGCCGAAACGCTTTCGACCGACCGCTCGAAGCTCGATCTCGGAGTTCAGACCGGCGTTGGCTTCTTCGGAACGCTGACCGGCAATATCAGCGGCTTCGATATCACCGGCTCCACCTGCATAGTTAAGAATACCAAGCTTTACAGCGGAACCGTCACGAACAGCACCACGAGCGCAGGCACCTCTCAAACGCTTGTGAACGGACTTCTGACGCTCGTCGGCACGGTGCTCGGAACGATACTCGACCCCCTGCTCTCCGGGCTCCTCGGCAAGCCGATCAGCCTTACTGACACGCTTGTAGGTCTTCTGAACACCCGCGCCGCCGATCCCGGTTCGCTTGCAACAGGCGCATTCGTGGGCAGGGTCGTCGGCAATGCGATCGTTGAGGATTGCGAGGTCGAAGCGATCAGCGTGAGCGCCGTTAAGACGGACTATGAGGACACCAACGGCAACGGAAGCAGCGACGAAACGGACGGCAAGATAGTCGGCGTCGGAGGCTTCGTCGGGCATTCCGAGGGCACCACCAATTATGACCTGCTCTCAGGCGCGCTCGACACAGTTGTGAATGCGCTTGCCTACCTTTTGAATGTCATCCCGGGTCTCGGCCTTGGCGATCTTATAAACGTTCTTCTCGACAACGCGCTGCCCGTCGGAGATCTGATCCCGACAGGCTACGTTTCCCCGCGCATCACGAACTGCACCGTCAACAACGGCAAGGTCTCGGCGGGCGAAGGCAAATACGGCGTGGGCGGTTTCTCCGGAAGCCTCGTCGGCACGGTCGTTAAAGGCTGCAAGGTCGAAAACAGCAGCATGAGCGTCAGCGCGCATCATTTCGGCGGCGGCTTCACCGGCGTTGCAAGGGACGGCATCATCAAGGGCACGCTCTCCGGCCTCGGCATAGACGTGCTTGCGCAGCTCCACCCGCAGACGGAGCTTGTCAACTGCTCGATCGAGAATTCGGCGATAACCGTTGACGGCGGCTCATATCTCGGCGGCTTCGCGGGCGTGCTTGCAAACAGCTACTGTATAAACGATGATATCGACGCGCTCAGCACCGTCACCGTTTCGGGTCAAAGGGATTATGTCGGCGGCTTCGTCGGCTACGCAAGGCTCGGAACGCTCATGGGTCTCGGCGATTTCCTTGAAGAAAAGGAATCGCTGCTCAGCGCGGTCAAGGATATCGCGATCGGCCTGCTCGGACAGGGCGGCGATCAGTCGCTGCTCGATCTCGGCGGCATTGCAAATTCGGCGATACTCGGTGCGAATATCGAGGGCGAGCTCACGGTCGAGTCCACCGGCGGATCCTACGTCGGCGGCATCGTAGGCAGGGGCGACGGCGTGCTCATCGCCCGCTCGGATGAAACGCATCTGCGCAGCCTTGCAAAATACAAGAGGATGCGCAACGGAGAATACATAAATTCGCTTCCGATACAGCCCACTGCGGCGCGTGACAACAGCGTTGCTCAGCTTATAAGCGTTTCCTCGGCGAAGGATTTCGCCGGCGGCATCGTGGGCTATCTCACCACCGCCAACGTGGGCGGTCTGCTCGGCGACACGCTCGGCCTTGCACAGTTCCTCGGCTTCGAGGTATCAAACACTTATGTAAACGGCATCGACGACGTGACCGGCTATACCGTGACCGCCGGCCTTTATGAGGGTGATAACTGCACCTCCCCGGGCGATTACGCGGGCGGCGGCATCGGCTGGGCAGTCGGCGGCGATATCAGGGACGTTGAGCTGACCCGTCTCGGCTCCGTCAAGGCAAACAACCGCGCGGGCGGCTTCGTCGGCTCCACCGGCCCCGGCGATCTTGCAAGCGGCGGCGGCCTCGACCTCACGCTTCTCGGCATCACGCTAATCAAGATAAACAACCTTCTGTCCCTGTTTGCGGGCGTTCGCACCACCTACCTTCGCGCGAACGTGACGGGCATCACCGACGGCTACACGGTGCTTGAGACGGGTATCGTCACGGATCAGCTCATAAGATACACGGCGGGCGGCTATGCGGCGGATGCAAACAGCGTGCGCTTCGTGGACTGCCACGCAAGCAATCTCGGGAGCGTAAACGCCAATATGCACGACGGCATCGCGGGCGGCTTCGTTGCCGAGTCCACAGCGGGCAGCGCGGCGGGCCTTGTGGACGAGGAGCATACCCTCGGCGGCAGCCTGCTCGAGCTGAACCAGCTTGTGGACGCGATACCGCTGCTCGTGCCCTCCTACGACGGCTGCGACGTGACTTATGTGGACGGCGGCTTCGTTGAGGGCGACTGCGCTGGCGGCTTTGCGGGAAGCTTCCTCAGCGGCAAGGTGAACACCTACACCATGGAAGAGACCGAGATAAGCGGAAACACTTATATCGGAGTGAACCCGATAGACGACCCGAACACGACCTATGAATACGACTGCGGCAACGACGAAGCGCCGTGGTCGGTGAACAATATCCACCACGTTCGCGGCGGAAACTACGCCGGCGGCTGGGGCGGGCACGTCTACCCCGGTGCTCTTGCAAGCGCGGGCGGCGGGCTCAGCCTGCTCGGCGCGGCCGACACCTCCGCCATCAGCGCGACCGACCTGCTCGGCGTTGCGGACGTGTATATCCCGATCGTCAAATACGCCGGCGTGAACGCGCCGAACGGCTTCACCGTTTACGCGGCGCATGATTATTCCGATCCCACAGCGCCCGCCGAGGCGGGCTATGCGGGCGGCTTCATCGGCTGCGGTCAAAGCGTGCAGATCTCCTACTCGGACGTCAATATGCTGGCGCACCGCGAACCCGATGAGCCCGATCATCTCACTGCAGACGATCGGACGGCGTACACGCGCATCGGCATCAAGCCCGATGAGCTCGAATCCGAGAGCGGAGCATCCTATATGAGCTACGCATCGACCGATCCGAACGAGATCCCATACTCCGTGGCGGGCGCGCGCTATGCGGGCGGCTATATCGGAGAGATGGATATCGGCTCCGCGGCTTCCGTGGGCGATCAGCTCACGCTGCTCGGGCAGGGCATCGACCTTGGAAACATCGTCGGCCTGCTCAGCGTGGTAGTTTCCACGATCGAGCATTCAAACGTCTACGGCGCGCCCGGCGGGTACAGCGTGCTTGCTTCCTCGCACGTCAACCTGCATGACGGCTTCTTCGACGACGATGGCGTGGGCTATGCGGGCGGATTCGCGGCAAGGATCGCAGGCGGTCATATCCAGGACAGCAGCTCGTATAACTTCATCTATATCATCGGCGAGGTCGCGGCGGGCGGCTACGTGGGCGAGATGCTGCCGGGCGACGTTGCAAACGTTCTTCCCGAATCCAACCTCAGCCTCATCGGTCAAACGGCGGGTCTTGAGTCGCTCGCTCAGGACTTCGTGCCCTCGATACGCAACAGCGAAACTACCTGCGTTCCCTGCGGCGGCGCGGTAAGAGCGGAGTGCTTCTCCGATCGAATGATCACGCGCGGTATGGCGGGCGGCTACGTCGGCCACACGATCGGCGGCCAGATCTGGGGCATGAGCAACGATACGTGGAAGAGCGAGAACGACGGCTACGAGATCATCTCGGACACCTTCACAGATAACCACACGATCGGCCATTACACGGGCATTCAGCGCAGGGCGATGGCGCAGCGCATCCGCTCGGTCTACGGCGCGGAGTATGCGGGCGGCTTCTGCGGCTTCATGGAGGCCGGCAGCACCGAAAACGTCGGCAGCCTGAGCCTGCTCGGAGGGCTTCTTGAGATAGATAATCTTCTCGGAACGCTCAACGCCGCATACGCCACCATAAAGCACGCGAGCGTGACCGGCCCGATGCGCGGCCTTGACGAGGCGACCTGGAACGCTTGGAAAACCTACGTCGGCCAATTCGGCCAGTTCGCCCCCGAATTACTGAACGCGGACTTCTCCGATCTTGAGGATTACTTCTACGGCACCCACGTGGTTGCCGGCAGGCATATCTTCCATAACTATCCAAACACCTTCCTCTCCGGCTGTGCGGGCGGCTTCGTGGGCTCGCTGCACTCGGGCGTGATCGAAACGAGCGAATGTGTGGACACCAAGCTCGTGCTCGCCATGCGCGCTGCGGGCGGCTTCGCCGGAGAGATGCAGACGGGCGATCTTGCCTCCGTTGGCGGCATAAGCCTTCTCGGCATCGATCTGAACATCGGCTCGCTCGCGCCCAACCTCGGCTCGGTGCTCGTGCCCGCGATCAAGGATTGCGAGGCAAAGGGCTATGAATACGGCCTCACGGTCGGCGCGACCGGCCCCATCGCGAGCCATATCCACGAGCCGGATGACACGATCCCCGAGGATTACTCCTTCGGCGATCCGAGCGATGCCTACGTCGGCTGCGCGGGCGGCTTCGTTGGCGGCGCATACGGCGGACAGCTCGAGCGAACGGCCGTTTTGAACCTCAAGCGCGTAAAGGGCGTGCATGCGGTCGGCGGCTATGCGGGCAAGGCGGATTCCGCTGCGCTCGTCAAGGCAAGCACGAACAACGCCTCCACGGGCATCATCCAAAAGTTGCTCGACAAGGTGCTCACCTCCCACGACGGACTTGTGGATGCGCTCCATGCGACCGTTTGCACCATAAACGATGCAACCGTTGAATCCGTTCTCAAGCGCGACGGCAGCTACGAGCCCTATGGCTTCGTGGTGGACGGCGAGTATAGGGAAAACGGCGAAACCAAGTACGCACCCTACGCAGGCGGCTTTGCGGGGCATCTGCAGGCGACTCTCATAAACTCCAAGAACCGCGTCAGCGCATCGGAGATCTTCACCTCCGACACCCTGCCCGGAACCACGAACGCCACCGTCAAATACCTGCGCGGCGTGAACGGCGGACAGTATGCGGGCGGCTTCGTAGGGCTTGCGTCGGTCGGCAGCGTTGCTCAGGTGGGCGGCAGCTCCACGAATGTTTTGAGCCTTCTCAACGTCGGCACGATCGACCTGCTCGACGTGTTCAGGACCTATATCTACCGCTCCGAGGTGTTCGGAGTGAATGACGGCATCCTCGTTTACTCCCATGAATGGAGCAAGCTCGGCGGCCAGCTCGAGGATGCGAACGTGAGCGGCGCGGCAGGCGGCTTTGCGGGCGGCCTCATGAGCGGCACGATAAACGACTGCTCGGTCAACGATCTGAACTATATAGAAGCGCCGAACTACGCGGGCGGCTTCGTAGGGCATTCCGGCACCAAGAGCCTGCTCGATCTTTCGGGTCTCGCTGTGGACGGCGAGAGCACCCTCGGAAAGCTGCTCGATCTGCTCGGCCTCGACCTCTCCGCAAGCTTGCAGCTGATGAACATCATCGGCTCCACGTTAAAGCGCGATACTGCAAGCGGCTTCGGTACAAGCGACGACGGCTATATCGTCCGAACCACAGAAACGCAAACCGAGCAGAGCATGGGCGTTGAGCTCTACCACGTCAAGGGCTCGTGCGCAGGCGGCTTCGCGGGCTTTGCGGATATCGCCCAGATAGACGATAACTGCCAAGCGCTGAAGCTTCGCAAGGTCATAAGCCCCCAGATCGCGGGCGGCTTCGTGGCAAGATCCTCGGCGGCCTTCCTCGGCGATCTCGAGGCAAGCAGCGATCTTGTGGGCGCGCTGACATGGCTCGTTCGCATCCTGCTCGGAGGTCTCGGGCTCGGCAGGCTCGAGTACGTGAATCTCGTCGATCTCTATGGCGATATCCTCGGCCTGCAGCTCGCTGCGGACGGCTACCTCATAAGGCTGAACCTCTTCGTCTTCGTGGTAGGCATTTCGCTGGTTTCCTACGATCCCGAAACGGGCGATCCCACGGACGTTACGATCGTGCTCGGCTCATCCGAGATAACCCTTCCCATCGGGCCTGATGGGGATGTGGATCAGGCGAATATCCGCGCTGAGCTGATCGAGCTGAGCCGCACCGCGATCAGACAGTCGCATGTTCGCGGCGTGGACGACGGTTACGACGTGTTCGGCGGCGGCGCCACATACAATGCGGACGGCAGCGGCGAGCTCGGCTATGCGGGCGGCTTCATCGGTCTCAACGATCGCGGCTTCATCTCCCACAGTACGGCGGAGCTGATGGACAGCGTTCGCGGCGCGGCCGGAAAGACAGGTCCCTTCAAGGGCGGCGGACATTACAACCAGAATGCACAGTCCCCGAGCGCGCTTGAAGGCATCGAAAACTACTATTATATCTACCGCGAACGCGATGCGGGCTATACCGCAGCCTATACCTCCTCGGGCAGCGTGATCGCGGCGGCGCAGGAGGATGGCGGCTCCGTTTCCGGCGAAAGCTTCAACCGCTACGAGGTGGAGCATCTCGGAGTGATATCCACTCTCACCGATCTTGCCGGCGCGGAGGAGCGCGGCGCATCGGGCGTTCGCGAGCTCAAGGCGTACAGATCCGTTTCCAAGTTCGTCGGCATGGCGGACGCGGTGCTCAAGGATAACCTTATCGGCATAGTCCCGATGCCCGGCGAAAAGAAGGACCCCTGCGAAGAGGAGCCCATCGAGATCACCGTTCAGAAGGTTTGGAACGATGACAACGACGCGCAGCACCATCGCCCCGATAGCCTGAGCGTGGTGATCGAAACCGTCGAATACGGCGCTTCCGTTCCGGACAGGGCAGTGATCGCCGGTTGGGTGCCGGCTTCCATGAGGGGCTCGGTAGTCGACACAAGGACGATAGTCCTGACTGAAGCGGATGCGGATCCGCTGAGCGACACCTGGCGCAGGGTGGTGGACGACCTTGAGTACGGCTTCTATCAAAACGGAAAGTACTACGTTTACTACGTCCATGAGTTGACGCCGGAGTATTACAACTCCGCCTACACCGTGGATGACGCCTCGGCCTCGGTCAAGCTTGTCAACACCTATTGGCGGCTTCCCGACACGGGCGAATGGGGCGAAAACTTGTATCTGCTCACGGGTACGGCGCTTCTGATCACGAGCGCGGCTCTCGCGATATACATACAGATAAATTATCGAAGAAGGAGGCATTATGAGAAAAAGTAATGATCCCAACGTACCTAAAGGACTCAACGTACCACCAGGACCACAAGTGACCCAAGACCAAAAACTATAAAATAAAAAAATAATTGGAGGAAAGAACAATGAAGAAGTCTACAAGGATCATCGCCGCATTCGTTGCGGCACTGCTCACCGTCGCACTTGCAATCCCCTCACTTGCGGCGCCCTCTCCCACTCCCGCAGGCTCCATCACCGTTATGGAACCCGCCGACGGCGCGACCTACACCGCCTATCAGATCTTCACCGTTGCAAACGATAACGGCGATTTGACCTACACAGCCGAAGACCCCTGGAAAACCGCCATCATCGAAGCGCTTGAAGCGGGCGAGCTCGCCGGTCTGCAGATCGCGGACGACGGCACCGTGACCAAGCTCCCGTATTTCAAGGCAGCAGACTTTGCCGCTTGGGCGATGGAAAACATCCCCACCGGCGCAACTGAGATCACCCTTGCGGAGGATGCGGACGGTAAGATGACCACCGGCCCCATCGACCCCGGTTACTATCTCGTGGTTCCCGATCCCGGCGAGGTAGCATCGCTCTGCACCGTGCTCGATACCGAGATCGCTATTCAGGATAAGAACGACATGCCCTTTGAAAAAGAGGTAGAACTTGAAAACGGCGATTGGGGCAAAGAGTCCGGCGTCAACGTTGGCGACACCCTGAATTTCAGAATCACCGGCAAGGTCCCCACCCTCGATGCCGATCAGGCTTCCTACTTCTATCTTGTAAACGATTACCTCACCTCCGGTCTTGATCTCGTTCCCAATTCCGTGGTCGTAACGATCGGCGATCAGACCATCACCCTCGATCCCATCTACGATCCCGAGGCCGAGCTCACCGGCAACCAGATCCGCTACAACTACGTTGACGAGAACGACCCCGCCACTCCCGACGATCCCAGCGACGACCGTCTCTGCGGCTTCGACCTCTCCATCGACATGATCGCGATGAACGAGGAAGGCCTTGCAGGCGAGGATGTCATCATCACCTATTCCGCAACCGTTAACGAGAACGCGATCGCAGTGATCAGCGAGAACAACGCCGGCCTTGACTATGGCGATGAGAACACTCAGCACCATAAGGACAGCATGACCAAGCACTACACCTCCACCATCATCATCGACAAGTTCGAGACCGGTTCCCCCGAATCCAAGGTCCCCGGCGCAAAGTTCGTGCTGATGAATGAGGATGGCAAATACTATTCCAAGGACGCCAATAACGCGGTCATCTGGGTCGACGACGTTGCCGATGCATACGTTGCCGTGACCGATGCCGAGGGCGCTGCCGAATTCGGCGGCCTTGCAGACGGCACCTACTCCCTGGTTGAGGTAGAGGCTCCCGCCGGCTACACCATGCTCACCGAACCCATCGAGGTGGTCGTTGACGGCTCCGATGCAACCGCGATCGGCCTCAATGAATCCGAGCTCTTCCTGGCGCTCTCCGAGTTCGTGCGCGTATCCAATACCCCCGGCACCAACCTCCCCTCCACCGGTGGTATCGGTACCTACATCTTCTACATCCTCGGCGGTGTGCTCGTTGTGGCCGCTGCGGTGGTTATCGTAATGCTCTCCAGCGAGCGCAGGAAGTCCTGAAGGGCCGAGCGCTCCAAAAAGCAAAGCTGCGATACGTGAGCATCCGCTAATGGATCGGGCACGATCAAAGTGATATCCTGCCGGGGAGGGCGCTTCCTCCCCGGCGGAAGAAAGGAAGGTGGAGTATGAAAAAGTTTGTGCTTGCAATTCTGGCGATCTTGATCCTGCTTGCGGGGCTGACGCTCATACTTTACCCGACCCTGAGCGATTATTACAACCGCGTCCATCAATCCGGCGCGATCGTCGACTATGCCGAAAAGATAAGCGGCTTCGACGACGACACCTTCCAAAGAATGTGGGATGAAGCGGTGCTTTATAATAAGCAGCTCTACGATCTCACCCGAGGCATAGAAACGCCCGAGAGCGAAAAGCTCGATTACTACGATGTGTTGAACGTCACTAGCAGCGGCATGATGTCCTATATCGACATTCCGTGCATAAACTGCCATCTGCCGCTTTGCCACGGCACCGACGAGGGCACGCTCCAATCCAACGCGGGGCATATCGAAACCAGCTCCCTTCCCGTCAGCGGCGAAAACACCCATTGCGTCATCTCGGGGCATACGGGGCTTCCGAGCGCAAAGCTGTTTACCTATCTCGACGCGGTGCATGAGGGCGATATCTTCACGCTCAGCACCCTCGGCGTAGTGCTGACCTACGAGGTGGATCAGGTGCTCGTGGTGCTCCCGCACGAGGCGGACGCGCTCGGCATAGTGCCGGGAATGGACTACTGCACCCTCGTCACCTGCACTCCCTACGGAGTGAACTCCCACCGGCTGCTCGTGCGCGGACATCGCATCGAAACGCCCGAAACGGTCGAGGAGGAGGTCAAGGCGAAGGTCGAGGAGGCGCAGAAGGAGACGAGCGAGCCCTTCTATATCGCGCTCGCCGTTGCGATAGGCCTGCTGCTGCTCATAATAATCCTTGTTATAGTAAGGTCGATCGCGCATAGAAAGGCCAAGAAGAGGGCCGAAGAACAAGCTTCGAGCGGCGAAAACGAAACGCCGCAGCAAAACTGAAGCAACAAGATCAATTCGCAAACAACACCGAGGAAAGGGGGAGTATGAATGAAAAAACACTTGCTCGTGCCGATGCTGGTACTGGCCCTTATCCTTGCCGTGCTCCCCGTATTCCGCTCGATCGCCGCAGAGCAGGCAATATTGCTGACGATACGCTTCGTCAGCGGTGAAACGGCGCTCTCCGGCGCGAGGTTCGATATATACTATGTCGCGCAGTTCGGCTCGGCGGGGTACACGCTGGTTCCGGCTTTTGCGGAGCACTTCACGATCGAAGGCTATGAGGATCATTACGGCTGGGATGCGCTGGCCGAGCAGATGAGCGCTTTTGCCGAGGAAAACGGCGTTGCGCCCACGCAAAGCGGCGAGACCGACTCAGGCGGCCGCGTGAGCTTCCCCGGAGCCGGCGAGCCGCCGCTTGAGGAAGGGCTTTATCTCGTGGTCGGCCATCCGGTCGACTCGGGCGGCAGCACCTATACCTGCCTGCCGTTCCTCGTTCTGCTCCCGAGTTGGGATGAGGAGAGCTCGAGTTGGGTGTACAGCGTCACTGCTTCGCCCAAATCCGGCTCGGTAACGCCGCAGCCTACTCCGTCCCCTGTTCCGAGCCCGACTCCGACCGCCGAACCGTCGCCAACGCCGACGCTCAGCCCGTCGCCAACACCGGATATCAGCCCGACCCCGGCGCCGCCGGAGACCACGACGCCAAACCCCACCACGCCGCCGTCTCCGCCGACAGGCACCGCCTCGATAGCGCTTGTCGGCACAGCAGTCATACTTGCCGCGCTTGCGATCATCCTTCTGAGAAGGAAGGAGCATAGTTGAAACGGTCGAATCGTCAAGCGGCAGGAAGGACTCGTGCAAGTCTTTTATCGGCGGATCCGCGAACAGCGGGCCATGTTCACCGAGATGCTTTGATTCGGCTGCTGATCGCGGTCGATCAAATGATAAAAAAGGATAATACCGTAAACGAAGTGGCTGTTGCACAAGCAAACAAATTGCGTGCACAGCCTCTGTCTCTTCGCAACGTTTGAGTTTACCTGTGAAAACCATCTTGCAGTGTACATAAATCGATGATATTTATAGGGCCGGCTTTGTATTTTGGCACACAAAATAGGGACAGTGCTTTTGAAATTGTTTTTGGGGCTTTCAGCTCAAAGAGCGATTTCCAAAACCGTCCATCAATTACCGCTTTGTGGGCTATCCGGAGATGGAGCAGGACTATTTCGAGAAGAACATCAAACAGGATACCCGCCAAGGCGTTGCTGTGGAGTATGTGCCGCAGGCGGTGAAGGCATGAAACATGATGCAAAGAGCTTGATAAATAAGTAAGGATTCATCAACGAGATTCGTACCGAGTGAGCACTGAAAATGAGCAAAACAAAAGCGAGCATCGATTCTAAATCCGTTATCAATGCTCGCTATGCCTTGAAAGCGCATCGAGCTTGAGCTTATAGGCAAACGCCTTCTCGCTCGGAAGAATATGCTCTCTATGCAGATTGCTGTCCACAAGCGCAACGGCGGCCTCGTCACGGTTCATTTCCAGCTCCACAGCGGGAACGGTTTTCAGTCCTGCGCTTATCGCCCTGTGTGCTCTGCGGTGTCCGCTTATGATCTCATAGCCCGTGTCGATCGGGCGCACCATCAGCGGTACCATTATGCCGTGCTCGCGGACACTCTCAATGAGCGTGTCCATTTCTTCATCATCGCGAACCCTGTACGGATGCCCCTCAAACGGTTTGAGCTCCGAAAGGCTCAGTTCCTTTATATTCTTGAAAGATTTTTCCTTATCTTTATTCATTCTGTATTCTCCTTTTCTTTTTTTATTGCATAGGAAAAAGCGCCCACGGGCGTGAGCGCTTTAAGCAAGTAGTGTTAGCTATCTGGTTTTAAGTTTGATAAAGTGATCTGCCGAAATCAGAGTCTATCTTTTCAGCCTGTACTTTCTGTTCCTATTCCCGCCGATGGCTTCGATGATGCCGTCATCAACAAGGCTGCTGAGAAGTGCCTTAACTCTTGTTGCTTTCAAGCCGAGCACAACTTCAAGCTCTCGTACAGAGCCTTCGGGATGTTCGGTCAGGTATTCGATGATCGCATTCTGCTGGCGTTCGGCACGCAGAGTAGGCGTTTTATCGTCGCTTTTTATCGTCGCTTTTTTATCGTCGCTTTTTTGTGACGATAACGGCAGCGTCAGCGTTATCCTGCCCGGTTCAAACTCCTCTTTGATCGTGGGCGTGCTCCATTTCCGATCGCGCCAAACTCTAAAGATGTTCGGGATGCCGCTTCCGGCGCGTTCGCCGATATCTATGAAGTTGAACATCTTGAGCATCGTGCTGTTTCTTGGGTCGGAAACGCCGCCGCTTATAGCGGTCGAAAGCTCGATACGCAGATTGCCGGGGTTGGAGAGCGTTATCACATCCGGCTTTTTGATTATCACAACGCCGCGCCTGCCGTAATAGTCGGCGTTCACAAGGCAGTTTGCAAGCGCTTCGCGCAGTGCCTGATGCACGGGCGTATCGTCCACGCGGGTTATGCCGTCGAGTCTGAAAGGAGTTTTGATATCCTGCCGGAGCTTGTTGTAAACGCGGAAATAGAAATCGTAAACGTTGCCGCTCCAATCGCCCGAAGAGGAAATTATCCTGTCCGTCCAGCGGTTCTCTGGATCGTACTGCTCCTGATAATCGAGGAAGTAATCGTTGTATTCACGAACGATATCATATTCGTTTCCAAACATCAAAAGTCCTGCGGAGGTCGGATGCTTTTTGCCGTCCTCGCCGATGCATATCGCGCCGAGCTTTTGAAGAAACGTCTCGTCATCCAACTGCTCCCAAACGTGGCCGGGGCGAGAAAACTTCATACGCTGACGAAACCCGCGCACGCTGTCCTGATTAAAAACCGAAAGCTCCATCTCGGAAAGCACCAGCATATCCTGCGTTTTGACCGAAGCATCGCGCACCATCGCCATGTATTCTTCATGCGTGCATTTGTAGTCGCCCTCGCCGTTGCGGCGGTAGGTGTTCAGCGGGTTGCCGTCGATATAAACGGGACGATAGCTGCGATCGGCGCGAGGAACGTTGATGACCACGATATGATCTCCGTTCACCTCGAGGGGATACACATCCTTGCTTGAAAGAATATTGATGCTGACCTTGTTCGGATTGTTGACCGAATCCCAGAAATCCTTGATAAGCTTATCGGGATCGGGCAGATCGACCGTTTCAAGCGAATGATCCGGTCTTTCCGCAACGCCAAGCAGAATGATCCCGCCGAGCGTGTTTGCAAACGCGGAATAGGTCTCCCAAATGCTGTTCGGAAGCCCGCCGAGCGCCTTCTTCGCCTCGATCCTGTTGTTTTCTCTATACATATTCAGATTGTTGAAATCGATCATACGCCATATCTCCTTACATATTCAGTATACCATTATTCCGGCATTTAATCAATTGGGAAACGCATTTTTACAAACATAGGCGTTTATTTTGCGCGTTCGATCTGCCGCTGCTGCACGATGTGATCCGTCTTGCGCATGATTTCGCCATTCGCCCTTTCGATCCCGTCATCAATAATCGCCTGCATCCTCGGAATATCGGCTTCGATACCCTCGCAGAGTTTCAGCTCGCTTCGTATCCGATAAAGTTCTGCGGTGATCTCTCCGACCTCGGGATTCTTCTCCCCTGTGCGGCGCTGCTCTTTGCGTATGGTATCGCGCTTTTCGGTTAATACGGATCGCTTTTCGATAAGGGCGGCTTTGTGCGAAATTAACTGCTCTTCGGTTTCGATCTCATACTTATCAAGAAATGTCTGTTGGCGCTTATAGCGTTCAAATCCCCAAAGTTAAAACAAAAACTTCAATGCATCTATGACGCATTGAAGTTTTGGCGCGGATGGGGGATTTCTTTTGCAAAAGATGCGTCTGCGGCTTGCGCTTCGCGCTGCGCCTCCGCGCCTTTTGACAAAAGCCGGCCCTGCGAAACGCTCCACCGGAGCCTTTCGCCACGGGCATCAAATCCCCAAAAATAAAATCAAAACTTCAATATATCTATGACGTATTGAAGTTTTGGTGCGGATGGGGGGATTTGAACCCCCAAGGTTTCCCCGGCGGATTTTAAGTCCGCTGTGTATGCCGTTCCACCACATCCGCAGGCATTTGGGAACAAAAGACATTATAGTCATTTTTAGCGAACAAGTCAAGCGAAAATCGAGAATCGCGGGGGAGTGTTGGCTTTGTTCTCCGCGAATCGAGCGCGCATTCATGCCTTTGTAATTACGGCTATCGCGCAGGGCATTCTTCCTTCGGCAACGGAATAGCGAACATCAACGCAGCCCAGCTCACTTAAAAAGCTGCGATACGAATCAAGATCGAACTGCCTCTTAAAGCCGCGCCAAACCTCTAGAATAGCTTTGCGGCCTTTTCACTGCCTTTCTTGGCGCGATTTATGTACATTGGAATAATTATCATGCTGCCCGTTTTTACAACGCGCTCAAGCTCGCGAAGCGCTTTTTCGGGCTCGGCGAGCAGATGTATCACATTGCCTGCAACAACTTTATCAAATTGCCCATCCCGGTAATCCAAATCCATGATATTGGCTCGCGCTGTGGTCACGTTTTCGCAGTTTTTGAGCTTCTTGCTCGCTCTGCGCAACATTCCATCTGAAAAATCCGTTGCGATCAGCGTTTTGCATTTCTTTGCGATGGCTTTGCTGATCGCACCTGTTCCGCACGCGCACTCGAGCACATTATCAGAGGCTTCTATAAAGCACGCAACTGCTTCGCCCGTTCCTTTGTAGACCCTTCCGTTGTATAGATTCTCAATAATATCATAGATGGGTGATACCTTATCCCAAAACACTGCAAATCACCTCCCGAAATATCTCGTTATAATCATTGTATCATCAATGCACCGCATGGTCGATCGTGCGCCTGTTTGTTCAGAAAACAGAGTGAGCAAACATGATGATTTAAGGCATTAGCGCCGGATCATGCGATTTTGACGAAGAGAAAAGCGGACGGGTAAGCCCGACCGCATAAACTGATTCGTTTATCGGTTATCCGCATTGGGATCCTTGAAGCCACAGCCGTATGCGGCGTCGATGAGCTTACCGTCGTAAAGGACCGATCGTCCGTCGCAGTCAAAGCAAGGTCATCTCCCCGTCGGAAGCGATCTGCGTCATTCGGCCATCCCGTATCATGTATGCTTCGCCCCGCAGCTCCTCGCGCTCGCCGTCTATGAAAAGATAGCTCCCGTCGGGGATGGCATAAAAGGTTCGCCCGATGCTGTCCGCAAAGGTGATATCCTCAAAAAGCCGCATTCCGTCGAGGATCTCGTCCTTTAATTCTTGAAAGTGCGGAAGAAGCATCGTTTTCGTCAGCCCAAGGCCGCTCAGGAATCTTTGATACTCGGGATCGATCGCTTCGCCCTCGTACTCGGGCTGGGCATACACGACCTTCGCGCTGTTCATGCTTCCAGCGCTGATGCCGATAATGATCCCATCATAGTCGGCTATAAGCGCTTTTAGGCCTATCTTGTGGAAGAATCTGTTTTGCGTGGGCACGTGCCCGCCGCTCAAGATAAGGATATCCGCATCCCGTATCAGCTCTGCGGCGTGCTCCTCGTTTCTGCCGTCCAAAATTAGATAGCTTGTGAACGCAAAGCCGACCTGCTCAAAGCTCGCCTTGACCTCTGCGGCTTTAGCATCCATTATCCCATGGGTAGTCGGATCGGAACAAATATGCAGCACGCGGCAGGGGTTCGGAGCAAAGCGCCTAAGCTCCTCAATGAAGCCGTTGGCGGGGTTTGCCTCTCCGGTGGTCTTGATAGCGGTTCTGCTTGTAAGAAAACAAATCATTATAATACCTCCTAAAATATCGGTTAACAGCGCATCATAAAAGCACGGCTTCTATATGCAGGAAAACAAAGAACAGAAACAGGCCCATGAGCGCAAATATCAGAAGCAACACCGTGCCTATCGTGGACTGCGTTCTTTGATAGGCGTTGTAGGCTTCAACGCTCAGATACTCGGTATTCTCGCCCGAGATCGCGCAAACGGTGTCTTCGCCTTGTACAACAAGCTTTAGCTCGCGCTCGGCCTCTTTATTCTGTTTATCCTAACGGTAAGCTCATTCATATTTCTTATCCGTTCAAATGGGAAGCCGCTCCAATTCAGCCCCTATACACATACCCTAAGCCGTATGTACGCTCGTTCGTGCTGTTCTGCAAATAGGAATAACCGTTTTCGGAAACGATGGCGAATCCTGCGGCAAGATGGGTGCGTATTGACGGCTCGTTTTTCTTTGAAACGCAGCAGTACAGCTCAAACCTGCCGCGCTTTTTCAGCTCGCCGAGCACTTCAAGAAGCAGCTTTTTCGCAAAGCTGCGCTGCCTCATATCGGGGCGCGTTTCGAGCGCTTCCATATAATAAAGCTCGTCGCGAATGCGGCTCGTGCGAAGCGCGCTGACCCATTCGCCGTTCTCCACAAGTATAAAATACTCGCTCCCCTCGGCGGCGAAGAATTTGTTTTTCAGAAAATCGAGAAAACTCTCCTCGACCTTGCGCACAGCCTGCGCCCTGTCCTCATCGGGGTAGAGCTCCTCGGCGTTTTCGATATTGCCCTCCGAGTACAGGTCCATCAGCCTGCGCCCGTCAAGCTCTTCGAAGCTCTTTATAATAAGGAACATATGTAAACGAACCTCCTTCGTCGCTGTTTCTTCGATTATAACATACGTTCTGCGGCGTGTAAATGCCGCAGGCGGCGGGAAGGAGGCGCGTTCGGCGGAGCTTGAAAACGGGCGAAAATTTGGCGCGAAAAGCGGGATATGTCTTTTTTGTGACGATTTTTTGATAAAAAAATGACGGCACGAATCCAACATATGCTTGGTTTTTTCGCTGTTAAACAGTAAAACTTGCCAAAAACACTTGGCATTGCAATGGCTTTGGTGTATAATATTGTCGCATAGTATTGAATTTGAAAGGTTGGTTTTTTCTACCATGCAAAAACAACATGCAGTCAAGAAACGCAAATTAAAGGCTTCCATCGGCAGGACTCAGGCCGCCGTGAAGAAGCTGAGATTGCCGGTGCTGCTGCTTGCTGCTATCTTCCTTACAGTATTCGTTATCGGCAGCGGCGCCATCCCCGGCGGCACCGAGAGCCGCGTTGTTTTACTCCGCTCCGCCGATACGGCGGCAGCGCTCAGCAAGGGAGACAGACTCCTGCTCGATGAACGCGACCACTCCGTATGCACCGATACCGAGGTCCCCTCGCTCGGCTTTGGCGAGATCCTCACCGTGGGCGACAGCGACGACAGGATCCCCGAGATCCAGACCAAGCTCGCTTCACTCGGCTACATCGAGCTCGATGAGCCGGCAAGGACCTTCAACGAGCCGCTCGAGAACGCGGTCAAGCTCTTCCAGCGTGCAAACAACATGAACCAGACCGGCGAGGTGGACAGCCTGCTGCTGAGCATCCTCTATTCCGAGACCCCGGCCGAATACGTTATCGAGCAGGGCAACAGCGGCGAGGACGTCAAGATGGTGCAGGAGCGCCTCAACAGCCTCGGCTACTACGACGAAAAGATCAACGGCTACTACGGCGTTTCCACGCAGAGCGCGATCACCGATTTCCAGATGGTGAACGGCCTTGCGCAGAGCGGCATCGTCGATCCGGACACGTTCGCGACCCTCTTCTCCTTTGAGGCGATCGCGGGCGGTCGGGAGATGCCCGTGCCTGCGGACTTCGAGCCCGCAGAGCCAGTGGACCCCGCAGAGCCCGTGGAGCCCGGCGACCCCGCCGAGCTTGGCGGCCAGGGCATAGAGCCCGTACCCATCCGCACGGCGGACGTTATCAGGACCTCAACGCCCTCCTCCATGCCGAGGATCACGCCCGAGCCCACGCAGACGGCGATCCCCGCTCCGATACCCGTGATCACTCCCGTTCCCACGGCGATCCCCGATCCCACGAGCGCACCCGCGCCCACGCAGGAGCCCTTCATCGAGTTCAACGCAGAGGGCTATACGAACAGGGAATACGTCAACTTCCGCTCCGCGCCGAGCACCGAGTCGAGCATCATCCTCGTGCTCCAGTACGGCTCGAACGTTCGCATCATCGCGAGGACCAGCGAATGGTACCGCGTTATGTACGCAGGTCATTTCGGCTATATCGCGGTGCCTTACGTAACGCTCGGACCCGCGCCCACGGCAGTACCCACCGCTGCGCCCACCGCAGCGCCGACCGCCGTTCCCACTCCTACTCCCACTCCCAGGCCCACGGCTGCTCCGACTCAGGCGCCCACGCCCACCCCGGTGCCCACGCCCACGCAGGAGCCCTTTGTGGATTTCGTTTCGGACGGCTATATCAACCGCGCCTACGTTAACTTCCGCTCCCAGCCCTCCACCGAGTCCGAGATCCTCGGCGTGCTCACCTACGGCACGCAGGTGCAGGTGCTGGCAAGGACCAGCGAATGGTACCGCGTCAGGTACAACGGCAACACAGGCTACGTTGCAAGCCCCTACATAACCCTCGGCGTGCTCGCAACTCCGACCCCTACACCGGCGCCCACGCCTGCGCCGACCGCAGTGCCTACCGCCGCGCCCACCTCGGCGCCCACGCCGTCCGTGACGCAGGATCCGTTCACTCCCGTCAACGCGCAGGGCTACGTGAACGTTGGCTACGTCAACTTCAGGACCGGCCCCTCCACCGATTATTCGGTGATCGCGCAGCTCCAGTACGGCACCGTGGTCGAGGTCATGGCCTCCAACGGTCAGTGGTACCGCGCACGCCATAACGGCACGGTGGGCTACGTGTTTGCGACCTACGTCACCTTGGGCAACCCGCCCACGGCGACCCCCGCGCCCACTCAGCCCCCGGCCAACAGCAACGTTGAAAACTTCGTTTCGGTGCTCAGAGCGCAGCTCGGCAAGCCCTACGTCGGCGGCACCCAGGGTCCGAACACCTTCGATTGCTCCGGCTACGTGTATTACTGCCTCAAGCTCTGCGGCGTCAATATCGGCAGGCTCACCGCAGCGGGCTACGCCGCGTACTCCGGCTGGACGAGGGTAAACAGCTTCAGCAACCTGCGCAGGGGAGACCTGATGTTCTTCTACAGCAACGACTTCACGAGGATCAACCATGCCGCCGTCTATCTCGGCAACGGACAGCTGATCCACTGCTCGTTCTCGGCAGGACAGGTCGTTATCTCCAACGCAAACAGCAACTGGTATCAGAACCACTTCTACTGCGGAAGAAGGGTATTCGGCAACTGATAGGCGAATATCCTGAAACAAACGAAATAATAACCCGCTGCTCGGGCGCATCCCGGGCGCGGAAAACGTAATTGCGCTCCGTGCGGATCCGGTCTTCCCGTTTTCAGCAGGAGCGCAAACGGTATTTGCGGCGAATACGGCGCATTGGACATAGAACGCTTGAATAATCGGAGGTAAAAATGAAAACTTATACCGATCAGCAGCTCAAGGAGAATCAGCTCTTTCTGAGCCAGCTCGCCAAAACCTTCCCCACGGTCGAATACGCGATGACCGAGATAGTCAACCTCAGCTCCATCATGGCGCTGCCCAAGCCAACGGAGCATTTCATGAGCGACCTGCACGGCCAGGGCGACGCCTTCGAGCATATCCTCAACAACTGCTCCGGCGTTATCCGCAACGAGATAGAGCGACTGCTCTCGAACTCGCTGACCTTCGAGGAGCGGGAGACCCTTGCGACCATAGTCTATTATCCGCGCCGCAAGATCGCGCTCGAGCTCGAGCGAGTGGAGGATAAGGATGCATGGTACAAGAAAACCTTGACAAACCTGATCCTGCTCGGCCGCAAGATCTGCTCCAAGTACACCCGCTCGAGGGTGCGCAAGGCGCTCGATCCCCGCTTCAGCTACATCATCGAGGAGCTGCTTACCGCGAGGGTCAATTTCCATGACCTCGACGGCTATTACGACGAGATCTTCGATTCCATCATCCGTCACGACTATGCCGACCGCGTGATCGTTGCGCTCACCGAGGCGATCAAGGAGCTTGCCGTGGATAAGCTCCATATCGTCGGCGATATCTACGACCGCGGCCCCGAGCCCCACCGCATACTCGATCTGCTGCTCAAACACCCATCCGTGGACATCCAGTGGGGCAACCACGATATCCTCTGGATGGGTGCGGCGCTCGGTGAAAAGACCTGTATTGCTGGCGTTTTGACAAACAGCTTCCGCCACGGCAACCTCGATCTGATCGAAAACGTGTACGGCATCAACCTGCGCCATCTGCTGATGTTCGCGCAGGACACCTACAAGACCGCTGTCGTTTTCCGCCCGAGAAAGACCTCCGAGGAAGCGTATTACACCAACTCCGAGATCAGCATAAGGGCGAAGCTGCATAAGGCGATCTTTGTGATCATGCATAAGCTCGAGGGGCAGCTCATTCAGCGCAATCCGAACTATAAGCTCGATCACAGGCTCTTCCTCGACACGCTCGACCGCGTGAATTCCACCATCACCATCGACGGCATCACCTATCCCATCAAGGACCCCGATTTCCCGACGATCGATCCCGCCGATCCGTACAGGCTGAGCGATGAAGAGGAAACGATAATCAACGAGCTGCAGGAGGCGTTCTTGAACAGCCCCAGGCTCCAGGAGCATATCAAGTTCTTCATCGATAAGGGCTCGCTCTACCGCATCGAAAACAACAACCTGCTCTTCCACGCGCTCGTGCCGCTCAATGAGGACGGCAGCTTCAAGTCGGTGGATTTCGGCGACGGAATCCCGCGCAGCGGCAAGGCGATGTTCGACTATATCGACGCGGAGGTCAAGCGCCTGTACTTCGCCGAGCCCTCCGAGAGGAGCACGAACGAGCTCGACCTGATGTGGTATCTCTGGTGCGGCCCCGATTCCCCGCAGTTCGGAAAGAACAAGATGACCACCTTCGAGCGCGTTGAGATCGACGACAGCAAATCGCATAAGGAAAAGCGAAACGCATATTATAAGTACCAGGACACCAAGGATCTCGCCGTGCGCATCCTCAACGAGTTCGGCATCACCGATACCGACCGCGCTGTAATAGTAAACGGCCATATCCCCGTTGAAAAGATCAATGGTGAAAACCCGATCAAGGCCGAGGGCAGGCTCATCGTCATCGATGGCGGCTTCTCCAAGTATTATCAGAAGACCACCGGCATCGCGGGCTATACGCTCGTTTACGATTCGCGCGGACTCTACATCGTTGCGCATGAGCCGTTTATCAGCCTCGAAATGGCGATCAAGGAGAATAAGGATATCCATTCCACCACCGAGGTCGAAAACATCCTCGCCACCAAGGGCCAGATGATGGTCTCCGATATCGACAAGGGCGCGGAGCTCAAAAAGGAGATCGAGCAGCTCGAGATGCTTATTGCGGCGTTCGAGCGCGGCATCGTGAGCGAGAACCATCATTACAGGATGGTCAAGGTCCCGATCGACAGATGATCCTTTTTTAGGCGCTGCGCGGTTTTCAGCCGAAATCTTGAATTAGAATGAGCTCCGGGAATGCGAACGGTATTCCCGGAGCGCTTGTATTGGAAAAAGTGTTATATTCTGCTGAAAACCTATATCTCCTTATGCGGACACGCCCTTCCGCCGATTTTTTGCGGCAAAGCGGCGCCGAAAATCGTTCAAATTGCGATTATTAACGCTTCATGTCATTTCTTTATTCAGATTGACATAAAGCGGCCGATATGGTAGAATATTGTTAGGATGGGTTGTTATGCGTTCGCATAAGCTAAGACCGTTCGCCATAATCTACAACGAAGCGGGCGCAGCGCCGTTTTCTGCGCCGGGAGAATATGAAAAAGCTAATCAAAACTTCGATCGCAATAGCTTTGGCTACCTTGCTGCTGTGCTCAAGCCTGAGCGCCTGCTTTTTGCAGGAACTGACGGACAGCTGCACGGGCGCTTCTTCGCCCACGCCTGCCCACAGCACCGTGGACGTGGATACGCCGGAGCCGAGCGGAACGGGCCTGCCCGAAACGCAGACGCCGGACGCATCCGGCACTCCCGGCGGCGAACCGACTCCGCAGACGGATCCGAGCGCATCGCCCGAAGATACCGGCGCGGCTTCGGAGCAGCCCACATCGGGCGCATCCCCCTCGGCGAACGGCGAGACCGACGCGCCGAATACCGGCGAAGCGCAGCCCACGCCCGCTCAGACCACCCCCGCGCCCGAAACTCCCACTCCGGTGCCTACCACGCCCGATGTGAGCGGTTCTGTCCCGATCGGCACCGACGATATGCCTGCGCGCTTCACCATGCCCACCGAGCTCTACGGATTGGACGCGAGGACGGTTGAAGCATGGTTTGCGGACGCCGTTTTCATCGGCGATTCGATCACCATCGGTTGGAAGAACTACAACAACCTCATGCTTGAAAGCGACCCGAACTTCTTCGGGCAGACACGCTTCCTCTGCGAGGGCAGCTACGGCTCCGGCCACGCGCTCGAGCCGATCAACGAAACGAGCATGCACCCGATCTACGCCGGCGAACAGCATTTCGTTTGGGATTCCGTGCAAATGATGGGCGCGAGAAAGGTATTCATCCTATTCGGGATGAACGATCTGTCGATCTACGGCGTCGACGGCGCTGCCGCAAATTACGAGCAGGTGATAGACCGCATCCTTGAAGTCAACCCCGGCGTTCAGCTCTACATCATCAGCGCCATGTATATGTACAAGGGCAGCGAGCGCGAGATCCTCAACAACCGCAACCTGTATCTCTACAACAGGCGCCTCGTGGAGCTCTGCGCGCGCAAGGGCTGCGAATTCGTGAATATCGCAAGCCATCTCATTGATGAAAACGGCTTCGTGCCGGACGAATACTCATCCGATCAATACGTGCATCAAACCTATAAGGCGTATGCCGTTTGGGCGGATATCCTCAGAAGCCTCGCCGCGAGGCACCTAAAGGGTCTGCCCCCGGTGACGTTCTCGCTGCCGAATTAACTTCTGCGTGCAAGCACGAATAGTACCAAGGAGAAAACAAAATGAAAAGCAGATTTTTCAATAGATCAAACAGCGGAGCTGCCCTTGTGGCGCTCCTTCTCGCGCTTGTGACCGCGCTTGCCGCCTTCGTCGGCTGCACGCCCAACAACGGCAAGCCCGAGGAATCCGCCAAGCCCGCGGAGTCGGCCGAGCCCAAGCAGGCCGATCTTTCCGAGGTGTATGAAAAGCTGACCGCGAGCGGCAAGCTGCCCGCCCTCACCAAGGTGCCGGACCGCGACATCTACGAGGTCTACGGAATTGATAAGGATAAGCTCAAGCAGTGGGCCTTCGCGCTCTCCGAAAACTATGCGGTAAACGCGGGCGAAGTGGCCCTGTTCGAGGTGAACGATGCCTCCTACGCCGGCGAGCTTGCCGAGAAGCTTCAGAAGCATCTCGATCAGAACAAGAAGGTCGCTAAGAACTACTCCGACCCCAAGCAGGCGGAGAAGCTCGAGCCCGTGGAAGTGACCACGGTCGGGACCTATGTTTATTTCGTAGTGGGCGAGGATTACGGCGCGCTCATGCAGATCCTCAAGGATAATATCGGCTGATGGTCTTCTCAAGTCCGCTCTTCATCTTCATATTTTTGCCGATAACGCTTGCGGCATACTATCTGATACCCGGCAGGGCATACAGAAATATTGTGCTGCTCGTATTAAGTCTGCTCTTCTACGCATGGGGAGAGCCGACTTTCGTGCTCTTGATGGTTTTCTCGATCGCGATGAACTACACCGCGGGTCTGCTCATAGAAAAGTTCAGGCAAAACAAGGGCAAGGCTCGGACGGTGCTGGTGGTATCGGTCGTGTTAAACCTTCTTCTGCTCGCATTGTTCAAATACACCGGACTTTTTGTGGACAGCCTCAAGAGCATCCTTCCCTTCATGCAGTCCGTCTCCACTCCGATCATACCGCTTCCCATCGGCATTTCGTTCTACACCTTCCAGGCGATGAGCTACGTTATCGACGTGTACAGGCGTGAGACCGGCGTGCAGCGCAACCCAGCCTATTTCGGCGCATACGTTACCCTCTTCCCGCAGCTTATCGCGGGTCCGATCGTGCGCTACCGCGACGTTGCCGATCAGCTCGTGGATCGCCGCGAAACGATGGACCGCTTCGTTTCGGGAATCAAGCTCTTCGCCGTCGGCCTTGCAAAGAAGGTGCTGATCGCAAATCAGCTTGCGTCGCTGTGGAACGTGCTCAAGGTCGGCACCGAGACCAACGGCATCCTCGGCTCCTGGGTCGGCATAATCGCATTCAGCCTTCAGATCTACTTCGATTTCGGCGGCTATTCCGATATGGCGATCGGCCTCGGCAGGATGTTCGGCTTCGAATTCCTCAAAAACTTCGATTACCCCTATATCTCCAAGAGCATCAGCGAATTTTGGCGCAGATGGCATATCTCCCTCGGCACCTGGTTCAGGGAATACGTCTACATCCCGCTCGGCGGCAACCGCAAGGGGATTGCGCGCACCCTGATAAACCTCATGGTGGTTTGGGGTCTCACCGGCCTCTGGCATGGCGCGAGCTGGAATTTTGCGCTGTGGGGGCTGTACTTCGGCGTGCTGCTCATCCTCGAAAAGCTCTTCCTCGGAAAGCTGCTCGAAAAGCTGCCGAAATGGCTTTCAAACCTATACATGCTCGTGCTCGTGGTGCTCGGCTGGGCGCTGTTCGATTTCACCGATATGAGCGCGCTCGGGCCGTATCTCGCGTCGCTGTTCACCGTCGGCAAGGCGGGGCTGATCTCGCATGACGCGCTTGTGTACGTTGTGAACTATTTGCCCATCCTGATCGCCGCCTGCATCGGCTCCACGCCGCTTGTGAAGAAGCTGCACGACAGCATTACGGCAAACACCGCCGGCGAATGGATGGACGTTGTGCTCGTTGCCGCTTCGCTCATTCTCTGCACGGCTTCGCTCGTTGCGGGAGGCTACAACCCGTTCATCTATTTCCGCTTCTGATCAGCGGCGGTGCCGAACGGCCTAAAAACGAAATAACCGCAAAAAACTCAGCCGCTTCCGTTTGGAGGCGGCTGATCTTGTATTGCTTCCGATAGGATCCGAAAAGCACAGCGCTTTGGAAGCAAAGGATAATGATCGAAGAGTTTTGAAGCAAAAAGTATTAAAGGAATAGTAAAAGCATAGATCATTTTCCGAGCACGAGCGGCATCGCAAGCTCCTCGGCGTCGCGGATAGCCTTATCTACGTCCAGCGTGGTGAACTCGCCGTTTTCATACAGCACGCGGCCCTGCACCATCGTCAGCACAACGTCGCCGCCCCTTGCGGAGTAAACCGCGGTGGAGATGGGATCGTACAGCGGGCGCATATGCGGCCTATGCGTATCGAGCATGATCAGATCCGCTTCAAAGCCCGCCTTGAGCATGCCCACCTCGTTCTCGCGCCCCTGCGCCCTTGCGCCGTTCACGGTCGCCATGCGCAGCGCCCGATAGGCCGGAACCGCAGTGGGGTCGAGCGAGCTGCCCTTTGCAAGCAGCGCCGCAAGCTTGAGCTCCTCGAAAAGATCGTGGGAATTATTCGAAGCGCAGCCGTCCGTGCCGAGGCAAACGTTCACGCCGCATTCGAGCATGCGCTGCGTTCTTGCTATGCCGCTTGCAAGCTTGAGGTTGGAAACGGGGCAGTGCGCCACGGAAGCGCCCTTTTCGGCAAGCAGGAGCATGTCCTCATCCGTGAGCCAAACGCCGTGCGCGGCGAGCACGGGCGTGTCAAAAACGCCCTCGTCGCAGAAGGCGCGCACGGGACTGCGCCCGCCATGGCGGCTCAGGCACTCGTCCGTCTCCTTCTTGGTCTCGCTCAGATGAAGCTGCGTTATCAGGCCGTGCTTTTCGGCAAGCGCATGCATCCTCCTCCAAACCCATGGCGGGGAGGTGTATTCGGCATGGATCGCGGCATCGGCCTTGAGCCTGCCGTTTCCCGCATTGTGCAGCCCGTCAAGCAGCTCGTACAGCTCGGTCACCGAGCGGTCGCGTTCGAAGTCATAGCTCTCATCGAGCGCCAAAACACCGTTGCAGAGATTGGCGCGTATGCCGGTTTCAAGAACGATCTGCGCCGCCTTTGGCTCGAAGAAATACATATCCGAAAACGAGGTAGTTCCGCTTGCGAGCATCTCCGCAATGCCGAGGCGCACGCCTGCGAGCACGGCAGGCTCGGTGAGGCGCGCTTCGGCGGGGAAGATGCGCTCAAACAGCCATTCGTTCAGCCGCATATCGTCCGCATAGCCGCGCATAACGCACATGGCAATATGCGCGTGGGCATTGATAAGTCCGGGAAGGACGATGTTTCCATCCGCGTCGATCACGCGCGCGGCGGTCGCATCGGGCGCTTCGGACCCGGCCGAAACGAAGGCGATCCTGCCGCCGTCTATGCCGATGCAGCCTCCGCGTATGAGCGGGCGGCTGTCGTCCATGGTGATGATGTTTGCGTTTTTTATGATGATATCAAGCATGGTATTGTATGTAAACGGTACGCATCAGCGCACGATCAGTCGGTAAATAAGTATGAGCAAAACTCCGGGAACGCCCAAAACGCCCGTAACTATCGCAGTGATCCAGTTGATGGGTATCGTGAAATTGTCCAGATGCAGCTGCGTGAAAACGTAGTTGCATATGAACAGCAGCGCAGCGCCGATAAGCGCGTTGATAAGGAACTTGATAAAGAGCTTGATGCTGATATCAAACACCTTGAAGATTATGTACACGACCGCGATTATCGCGATGATTATCAGCGCCCCCTTCGGGATGCCGATATCGGGCAGGTTAAACTGCGGCATAGTCCTTCCTCCTTGAAGCTATTCTTTTGCTATGTTTTTCGTGGCGTTTCTTTGCGTCTGTTTGTGTTCCTTCGCGCGTTCGAGGATACTTCCTCGATCCGCAATTCGGCCCTTGCTTTTATCCTTACTCTTGACCTTGACCTTGACCTCGCCCTTGTTCCGGCTCGGCGCTGCAGCGCAGGCCGTCCGGGCTTGGCGCAGGGCGAGCATGTGTCGGCGCTCCGCGGCTTCAAGCTCGAGCGCCGCGATAGCGGCTTCTTCGGGCGGCGCGGCCTCAAATGCGGCGATGCGCTGCCTCCAAATATGAGCCGCACGCCTTACTTCGTCCGTTCCGCATGAGAAGCTAATATACATTTTACAATACCTCCGCGCAGATTTCAAGCGCAGAAGGGACCTGCGCACGATAAAAGCATATTGCGGATCGTCAAGGATATTACAAAAACCGCCGCGATGCGGGCAAAACCATATGAAAATGCTGTGAAAATGGAAAATGGGGGATCATTTTGCAAAGCTCAGCGCGGGCTCATGCTTCAAAAGCGCCCTGTCGTGATCGACGTGGCTGAGCACATGGTCCTGTGTGACGGAAAAAGCGATCTCTTCAAAGCCGAGTCCGCAGGCGAGCTCGGCGAAGGTCTCGTGCTCCATCTCGCCTGTCTCAAGATAGTATTCCGCGATGCCGAGCAGGATGCCCTGCGCGCACCTGCGGCGATAGGCGGGGGAGGAGAGCGCGATATCGCTTGCCGCATTGGAAAGATAGCCGAGCTCGAGCGCGGCCACCGGCACCTTGGACCAGTTGAAGCCGGTCTCGCCGGTCAGCGACCTTGTGAGCAGCGCGTCGGTCTCGGCGGCGATGCAATAGTTTTTTATCACGCATTTGCCGAGAAGGGCGCTGCGCGAAGCGATGTTGAAATTGAGTATGCTGTTCGGCAGCAGTATCCTCGCGCCGTGTACGACGGGATCGGAGCTGCTGTCGCAGTGTATGCGGATCCAGAAATCCACGCCGCTGCGGTTCATAAGAAGCGCGCGCTCTGCGTTGGAGATGGAAACCTCCTCGCGCTCGCGGCTGATCACGACCTCCGCGCCAAGCTCCTTCAAATGCTCGGCAAGCATCAGCGAAACGTCGAGATTTATCACCGATTCGCGGGTGTTCGTGCGGATGCCGACACAGCCGTCGGTCATGGAGAAGCGCTTGAGGGAGCTGCCCGGAGCGATGGGCTCGGGCGTGAGATCCGCCTCGGCCTGATGCCCCGCGTCGATGCCGATCGTGCGGCCGTAGAGCGGCAGCTTTTCCACGTAGAACGGGGAAAGCTTCCCGCTTTCAACGGCTTCAAGAAAAGCGCCGCGGGTGTTCGCGCCGCAGATGCCGTCCACCTCAACGCAGAGAATGCGCTGAAGCTCCATCACCGCAAGCTCTACTTCATCGTCGAATTCGCCGCTCGGCTCGCCCTTGAAATCAAGCAGGGAAAGCGCGCGCAGATCGCGCTGAAGCTCGGCAACCTCCGCGCCGGAGTCGCCCTTTTTAAGCACGCTGATACGAGCCGCCGCTTCGGCATTGGCAAGGCCGGCGGGAAGCGCAGCAAGAAGCGCGAATATGAGCAGATAAGCCGCTGTTTTCAGGAGCGTTTTTTTCACTTTCCCTGTAAATAGTCCTTCTGTTCGTCCGTAAGCTCATCAAGCCCGAGCCCCATCGCGCGAAGCTTGAGCATGATCACCTCGTTGTCTATCTCCTCGGGCACGTTGTAAAGCCCGGGCGCCATTTCCCTGCCGTGCAGCGCGAGATGGCGGGCCGAGAGCGCCTGAAGCGCGAAGCTCAGGTCCATTATCTCGGCGGGATGCCCGTTGCCGGCAACGATGTTCACCAGCCTGCCGTCCGCAAGCAGGTTTAGCACGCGGCCGTCCTTCATGCGGTAGCCCGTTATGAAGGGCTTGCGCTCGAAAACCTCCACTGCAAGCGCCTCGAGCTCGAGCTTGTTTACCTCAACGTCGAAATGCCCGGCGTTGGCGAGCATGGCGTTGTTCTTCATGACCTCAAAATGCCTTCCGCGGATAACGTCGCGGCAGCCGGTCGCGGTGATGAAGATATCGCCGAGCGGAGCCGCATCGTCCATCTTCATAACGCGGAAGCCGTCCATCGCGGCCTCAAGCGCGCGGAACGGGTTCACTTCGGTCACGATCACGTTTGCGCCAAGCCCCTTTGCGCGGTTGGCTATGCCGCTCGAGCAGAAGCCGTAGCCCGCGATGACCACGGTGCGCCCGGCGACCATGTTGTTCGTTGAATACATGATGCCGTCCCAAACGCTCTGGCCGGTGCCGTGGCGGTTGTCGAACAGATGCTTGCTGTTTGCATCGTTCACGGCGAGCATGGGGAAGGGGAGGGAGCCCTCGAGCGCACGCGCACGCAGGCGGTGGATGCCCGTGGTGGTCTCCTCACAGCCGCCGATAAGGTTTTCGGCGTATTCGGGGTGCTGCTCGATGAGCATGGAAACGAATTCGCCGCCGTCGTCGATGATGATATGGGGCTTGAATTCGAGCGTGCGTCTGATATGCTCGTAATACTCCTCGTCGCTCGCGCCGTAGAAGGCATGCACGTCCATTCCCATCTTGGCAAGCGCCGCGCAGATATCGTCCTTGGTGGAAAGGGGATTGCTGCCGGTGATGGATACCTCCGCGCCGCCGTCGCGCAGAACGAGGCCGAGATACGCTGTTTTGGCCTCAAAATGAACGCAAACCGATATGCGAAGCCCCTTGAAGGGCTGCTCTTTGATGAAGCGCTCACGAAGCTCGCTTAAAACGGGCATGAAATCCTTGACCCACTCGATGCGCTTTTCGCCGAGGGGAGCAAGCGTGATATCTCGAATAGTGTTCAAACCGGCCTCCGAAATCATGGCAGCATCGCCATGTTATTATTGTTATGCAAAGGATTTTACCACAGCAAAGCGAGTTTTTCAATATAAATCGGGATTGTCACAAAAAGTTTATAATTGTGAAGGCTTGAAATGCGCAGGCGGCGAAAACGAGCGCACCCACAGCCTCGTTTTCAAGCTTCGCGCATAGCATTCGCATAAAAGCGAATACTAATTCCCGAAACCAACCAAGGCTTTTGGAGGCAAAAATGAAAGCAACAGGAATAGTCAGAAGGATAGATGAGCTCGGAAGGGTCGTGATACCCAAGGAGATCAGGCGCACGCTCAGGATACGCGAGGGCGACGCGCTCGAGATCTATACCGACAGGGAGGGCGGAGTGATACTCAAAAAATACTCCGTCGTGGGCGAACTCGGGGATTTTGCGAAGGAGTTTGCGGAGTCCCTCCATCAGTCGGTGGGGCATATCTGCGTTATCTGCGATAAGGACGCCATCGTCGCGTCGGCAGGTCCGACTCGCAAGGAGCTTGCCCCGGGCGCGGCGCTCGCTCCCGGCAGACCGATAAGCGACGAGCTTGAGCAAACGATCGCGCTGAGAAAGGGGCTTACGCGCTTTTCGGCAAGGAACGAGCGCATGATCCCGATATCGAGCGGCGACGATGCGCAGCTCTACACCGCGCAGTTCATTCGGCCGATCATCGGCGGCGGGGACGTCGTAGGCGCCGTGATGCTGCTGTCGAGGCAGAAGGATGAGCAGTTTTCCCCGGCGGATATCAAGGTGGCCGAAACGGCGGCCTGCTTCCTCGGCAGGCAGATGGAAAATTGACGCAGGGCGCGTCGGCAAACAAATGAAAAACGGCTTTTTGCGGCAATGACCTTGGCCCTGCGGCGTTCATGCTCGCGAAAAGGCATATGCAAAAAAGGAGCGGCAGCATTATTACGCGCCGCTCTATTTGCTGTCGGTTAAATTTGTCAATAAAACGCGAAAAATATATTTCGTGGTGAAACTTTGCACTGAAAATTTACACATTTATAATGTAGTCCACCCGCTAAAAAATCAAGGAGGTTTTGTCAATGTTTGTCAACGTACCCGCAAGATTCTTACTGGAGCTCGGCTTTTTTCCGCAGCACAGCGGCTTCGGCTACCTCGTGTATGCGATCGGCATGATATCGAGCGATCCGATGGGCTATTATTCCGGTAAAACGGATATCTTCGAGGCGCTGGGCAGGGAATACGGTGTTTCGGAGAATTGCGCAAAGCGCTGCATGCACTATTCGATCCAGTGTGCTTGGCACGTTCCGAGCAACAATATGCTGCGCGGCTTCTTCTCATCATGCACGAAGAGCTGCCCGCCTTCGCTCGCGGAATTCATGTGCAGGGTCGCGCTCGAATTGAACGATCGGCAGCAGAACATTCGGGCGTATTCGGCAAGCTTGTGAGCGCTCAAGCTCCGGCATGCGCCTGCAGCTTGCCCAAGAGCGCGCGGCAGCGGTCGATGACCTCGAGCTGAAGATGCTTGAGCCGCCCGCTCAGCTCGACCCTGTTCTCGCTCGGAGCCGAGGTGAAGCGCGTGAAGCAGCCGGTCAGCTCGATGAAATGCTCCTCAAGCTGATCGATCGCGCCGCTCGGGTCCACTATGCCATCGAGCGCGGCGCGGGCGGTGCGCACCTGCTCGAGCATCTCGCCCGCTATTGCAAGCCCGTATTCGCAGCTCCGCTCCTCCGCATCGAAGCGGATGCACTCGTCGTTCAGCTTTGCGATAAGGCTCGACACAAGCTCGATGCTGCTGCCGATCGCTTGGAGCTGTGCTTCGGTGCCGCTCACGGTGATCATAGCTCCGTCGCAGCGGATGGGGCAGACCACCGCGTCATAACCCTGCTCGATGAGCCTCGTGCAAACGCTGTTTGCTGCTGCCTCGGTGGAATAGCAGGAGGCGAGGATGCGCACGCCCGAATCGGTCGCAAGCGAGTAGCCAGCGGCGCCGAGCGAACGCAGCGAGGAGATAAGCCCCTGCGCGTTCGAAGCGGAATCAAACATGCCGAGCTGCAGCGCGTAGAGCTCGAGCGGAGGAATACTGAACTCCCTCTTGTTCGAAGCGGGTGTTTCGGCGGCGGTCGGATCGACGGTACCGTCAGGGCTTAAAGCTGCATTCGCGGAGCTCGGCGGCTCCGCGCCCCCGCCTGAGGGCTCCTGCGTGGAGTGCGGGAGCGGCGCTCTGCTTATAAGCTTTTGCGACAGGTAGGCGCCGACAGGCGTGGCTGCCAAAACGTAAACGAGCGCTGCCGCCATCAGCGTCAGCAGCAGAACGTTGAAAGCGCTTCCTCCGCTCTCGCGCTGCCTCGAGTACGATGCGGAACGGTAGCGGCCGTATCCCCGCGCGCGGCGGCGGTTCCTTCTGCGGTATTCCATGCGTTTATCCTCCGAAGCTCGTTTTCTGCAGTGTTTGTTTGTAAGTGTATATGCGCTTTTTCCGCCGCATATTACAGCCGCCGATGAAAAGATGGGCAAAGCGGGGCGGTCAAGGCGCGCTCGCAGGCAGCGCGGGGGCGGGCTCACAGATGGATCGAGCCGTACGGTGTTCGCATGAGCAAATATATAAAATGAAAAGACCCGAAGGAAAACAGCGCGTTTCCTTCGGGTCTTTTATCCCGAGCAAGCCATAAGCCGAGTTCTGTTTATGTGATCATCTATCTGGGCATACGGTTACCCGTATGCTCGAGCGATTACGGGGAGCGTGACGGACAGCCATTGAATGCTCCCATTTCAATCTTGCTCCGAGTGGGGTTTACAGGGCACGCTTCGTCGCCGAAGCGTCGGTGGGCTCTTACCCCGCCTTTCCATCCTTACCGCAAAAGCGGCGGTCTATTTCTGTTGCACTTTCCTTGAAGTCGCCTTCACCGGGTGTTATCCGGCACTCTGTCCTGCGGAGCTCGGACTTTCCTCGCGAAAATTCGCGCGATCACTTGTCTTACTCGGGCAAAGCCGCCGAAGCGGCTCGTTTGCATAGTTGTGGTTTTAAGATCACTGCCTATAATACAGTATTCTGCCGCAGTTCTCGCAGCGAACGATGGTGGTCCCGCTCTGAACGCGCTTTTCCACGACTGCGGGAAGCGCCATATGGCAGCCGCCGCATTGGCCGTTTGAAAGCAGCGCGATCGGCGCGATGTGGTTCTTTTTGAGCGTGGAATACCGCTCGAAAAGCTCGTTCGGAATATCCTTTCGGATCTGCTCGAGCTTTTCCTCAAGCTCCTTGATCCTCGGGGCAAAGCCCTCACGCTCCTCGTCGCAGACCGTGCGCACCGCGTCGTAATCGCGCTTTGCACGAACCACCTTCGAGAAGGTCGCGTTGATGGATTCGCTCAACTTGTCGCAGTATTCCACGGTGGCGTTCAGCTCGCGGCTGAGGGCGCTGACCTTGCCGAGCAGCTTCTCGATCGCCTTCTTGGACTCGGTGAGCTCCTCGGGGGTCGCCTCTTCGTCGGCCTCCATGATGTCGAGCTCGGATTTTTCAAGGTCGTAGTCGTGGAGCAGAGCTTCGAGCTGAGCCTGCATGGAGGCAAGCTGGGAGCTGCGCGTTTCAAGCTCCTTTTCAAAGCCGGTGATAACGTCCATCTGCTCGCGCAGGAGCTTCTGGAGCTTGCCGCGCTTTTGATAGTTCGGGGAGGAGCGCATCTCCTTGTTCAGCTTGGCGAGCTCGAGCTCGGCCTGCTGATAATCCCAAAGTTTGTCGAGTTGACCCATTATATTAACCTCCTGAAGGATGAATTACGTCATGCTCTTCGCAGTGCGAAAAACGGGGGTGTTTCGGCGCGAAACGATGTATTCAACGCCGTCTGTATTGGCCTTAAGATACTCGATCAGCGGGCGCAGCACCGGATTCTCGGTCTCAAAATGCCCGGCGGCGATCACGGCAAGCCCCATGACGCCGGCTTCTATCGCCTGAGAATGCTTGCATTCGCCGGTAACGTAGCAATCCGCACCATAGGCCTTGGCGTATGCGCAGTCGCCTCCGCCCGAGCCGCCCATGACGGCCACGCGGCTAACTAAGCGGTCCGTTCCGCTGATATGAGCCACGGTGCCGAGCTTTTCTTCAACGAGCCTTGCGAATTCGTCCAGCGACATAGGCTTGGGAAGATCGCCAACGCGCATTATGTTTTCGGGTGGAACAGCTATCGCATTCTCAATGCCGAGAATATTGCAAAGCTCGGTGTTTACGCCGCCCTCGGCCGCGTCGAGATTGGTATGCGCCGCAAAGAGTCCGATGCCGGAGCGTATGAGCTTGTAAACTGCGGCGGATGAGGGGTCGCAGGGGAGGATGCGCTTCAAGCCGCTGAAGATAAGCGGATGATGCGTCAGCACAAGGTCGCAGCAAAGCTCGGCGGCTTCCTCCGCAACGGCGCAGGTGCAGTCGAGCGCCACGAGCACGCGGCGGATATCGCTCTTTTCCGTGCCGATCAAAAGCCCGCAGTTGTCAAACCCAAGCGCCGTTTCGGGCGGGGCAAGCGTGTTCATCGCTTCGATAAAGGATTCAAGCTTCATATCATTATCTCCTTTTATTATTCCGTTTACCCGTTTTCAGCTCACAAGATCGCCTTTATACAGCTCGATAAGCGCCTTTGTGTTATCCCTTTCACGGGTGAGCGCTTCGGGAAGCTCGCCGCTTCGAGCGGCCCTTTCGAGCTTTTCCTCCATTATCGAAAGATAGCGCTCCATCATCGCAAGCAGCAGCGGTTCGCGTTTAATTAGCGCCAATGCGCCGAACTGATACCAGTTTTCCGGCATGAAGCTCGGAAGCGGTTCTGCGTTTTCGGGATCGAACCTCGCGGCGATAAGCTGATAGTATCTTCCCGCGTCGAGGCAAACCGTTTCATCAAGGATATGATACCCGTTTTTGTAAAGATACTCCCGAAGCTCCGCCTCGCCGCGCATGGGCTGCATCACGATGCGCGAAAGCTTTTGCGCGATGCGTCCGCCGCTCTCGAGGATCGAGGCGATCAGCTCGCCGCCCATGCCGAGCAGCACTGCCGCGTCGGCCTCGCCCTCGCTATAGCCGTCGAAGCCACCGCAATGACGGAATTCGAAGCTGCCCTCAAGCCCCTGCTTTTCGGCAAGAAGGCGCGCTTTATTTAGCGAAGGCGCGCTTATATCGGAGGCTATGACCCGCTTGCAGCGCCCGTCGCGCAGCGCACGAACGCCCGTGCGGCCGTGGTCGCAGCCTATGTCCGCAAGCACCTCAGACTCGCCCAAAAGTGCGAGCGCAGCCCCGAGTCGGGGGCTCAGCACCGCCTCGCGGCGCGGTTTTTGCGCCGCCTTTGCACTGCGCGGATCCATCGCTTCCATCGTAAACGCCACCTGTTGAAAAGCGGGACCCAACATCGTATATGGATGCGGATCCCGCGCTTTAATTAAAAGATCTTAACGATGCCGAGCAGGGGGCTCAGTCCTCGTCCCCGTCGTCCTCGCCGAAGATGGGCTTATGGCATTTGGGGCATTTCAGAAGCTCGTCGAGCTCGATCTCGGTGCCGCATTCGTCGCAAACAATGCTCGATTCGCAGCCGCAGTCGCATTCGTCGCAATCGCCTTCGCAATCATCGCAGTCGCAGAAATCGAAATCGTCGTCATCGAAAAGGACCTCGTCGTAAACGTCCATGGTTTCGAAGATCTCCTCGATGTCCTCACCGATGGTGTCGATCTCGTCGGTATTGTCGTCCACGGCGTCGGCGATCTCGGCGATGCAGTCGATGATCGCACGAAGGAGCTTGGCGTTTTTGTCGCCGCTTGCATCAAGCTGCATTCCGTCCGCAAGGCCGCGGAGATATTCGGCTTTTTCTCTAAGCATAAAACTTGCCTCCGTGGATCAGCAGCGGCTCATATACTCGCCGGTGCGGGTGTCGATGCGGATGCGGTCGCCCTCGTTCACGAAGAGGGGAACGTTTACCTGGTAGCCGGTCTCGACCGTGGCGGGCTTGGTGGCGCCGGTCGCGGTGTCGCCCGCGAAGCCGGGCTCGGTCTCGGTCACGGTCAGCTCAACGAAGTTGGGAGCCGCAACGGAGAAGGCGCTGCCCTTGAAGAAGCGGATGGTGACGTTGGAATTCTCAACGATGAAGTCGATCGCGTCCTCCACCTGGTCGTGGTTGAGAGCGAGCTGCTCGTAGGACTCGTTGTCCATGAAGTAGTACAGATCGCCGTCGGAGTACAGATACTGCATCTCGCGGGTCTCGATATGAGCGGTGGGGTATTTGTCGGTGGGGGAGAAGGTCCTCTCAAGCACAGCACCGGTCATAACGTTCTTGAGCTTGGTGCGAACGAACGCCGCGCCCTTGCCGGGCTTAACGTGCTGGAAATCCGCGATGGACCAAACCTGGCCGTCGATCTCAACGGTAATGCCTTTTCTGAAATCGCCTGCTAAAATCATAGTAAAACCTCCATGGTATGATTATTGTTTTTGATTGGCTGTCCCGAATTACAGGATGATGAGCTCCTTGGTGGTGGAGCAAAGGTTGATAAAGCCGTTCTCGGTCAGAACGCAGCAGTCCTCGATGCGGACGCCGCCAAGACCTTCAACGTAGATGCCGGGCTCAACGGTGATGGTGGAGCCGGGGACCAGCAGATCCGTCGAGCGCGAATTGGCGCTCGGTGCCTCATGCACCTCGAGACCGAAGCCGTGGCCGAGGCTGTGGCCGAAATTGTCGCCGTAGCCGTGCTCGGTGATATAGTCCCTCGCGCAGAGGTCGAGCTCCGAGCCGGTCATGTTCGGGCGAAGGATGCTCAGGCACTTGAGCTGCGCTTCGAGCACGATCTTGTAGATCTTGAGCATCTCGTCGCAGGGGGTGCCGAAGGCGATGGTCCTGGTCATATCCGAGCAGTAGCCGCCCACGCGCGCGCCGAAGTCGATCACGACCATGTCGCCGTTTTGGATCCTGCGCTCACCGGGGTATGCGTGGCAGAGTGCGCCGTTCGGGCCGGAGCCGACGATCGTGTCGAACGAATTCTCGTCCGCGCCGAACTTGCGCATAAGGTAGTCCAGCTCGTTGCGAAGCTCGATCTCGCTCATGCCGACCTTTGCGATCTTCAACAGCTCGGCAAACGCCGCGTCGGCGCAGTTTTGAGCCTTCTGCATCATCGCGATCTCATGAGCGTCCTTGACGATCCTGCAGGAGCAGATCTCGCGGCCGGAGGGAACGAACTCAAAAGGAAGAGCGCTGTAACCGCTGTATTCGGCAACGGTCATTGCCCCGTCCTCAAAGGCAACGCGCTTTGCGCCGAACTCCTCAAGCACCGCCCCAACGTCCGCAGCGGTGATGCCGCGGTTGACCTGGCGCACCTCGCAGATGCCCGCGCACTGCTGATTGGCCTGGATGGTGTAGCGGAAATCGGTGAGAAGCACGCGGCCCGCTTCGGTCAGCACGACAACGCCGTTGCTGCCGGTGAAGCCGGAAAAATACCTGCGGTTAATGCCGGAGGTGATTATCGCGGCGTCGATATTGTTTTCGGCAAGCTTTTTGAGAAGCTTGTCACATCTTGCTTTCATGATGCGATCCTTTCATGCGGCGTATGCCGCTGTGTTTATTTCACGAGGGTATGCTAAAGCACAGTACCCGCATGGAAACATATCCTATGTATTTTACCATCATTTAAGCCGATACACAAGATGCAATTATAAAAAAAGGCGCTCAAGAAGCCGCAAATCCGGTAAATAGCGCGATATATTTTGCTTTTTCGGTAAAAAAAGCCGCACGAAACAGGCCGTGCGGCGGGGGAGATATCCCTTCCTTATATAATGAAGGCTCTCAGGAATTCGGGCGGCTCATCCTCGGAGCTGATGCTGATCACAAGATCAACGCTCATCCTGTCCGAAAACTCGGAGAGGAAGCAGAACATCAGCTCAAGGCTTTCAACGGGATGCTTGACGATCTTCATGAAGCTGTTTATGTAGATCCGCTGAAGATCGAAATCCTGCGCTGCAATGCCGGAGATGAAGCCCGAAAACATCTTCGGCCCGTCGATAGTGTATTCGCTTGCGTTTATGAAGCGGATACCGCGGTCCAAAAGGTACATGCGATCGTCGTCGTTGTCGATAAAAACGGAGTTCTCGCCTCTTTGCGTGTACGCGTCGTTTGCCATCTCGATCAGGCGGCGGGATTTTCCCATGCCCTTGCTTCCGAATAGAATGCTTACCACAGCGAACCTCCTCATACTTGATGCAAAGATTATATCATATTTGCATCGAAAGCACAATATCGGCGCAACAATTCCTTGCGCGCTCAAGCGGGGCGCATTATCGGTCTCAGTTGTCGGATTCCGGGCTCTTGAAGCCGTAGCCGTAGGCGGCGTCGATGGAGCTCACCATCGTGAAGGACTGATCGTCCACCTCGTGCGCGATGCGCTTGATCTTGAAAACCTCGGTCTTGTTGCAGGCGCAGAGCAGAACGCTCTTGTCCGCGCCGGTGTACGCGCCCTTGCCGTTCAATATGGTAACGCCGCGGTCGATGTCCTTCATGATGCGGTCGCTGATGCCCTTCCCGTTCGTGGTGATGATGGTCAGAAGCTTTCTTGAATCGTTGCCGTACATGATCTTATCGATGATAAGGCTGTAGGTGATGGTCATGATGAAGCCGTAGAGAACGGCGTCAACGGTCTTGTAGGCGATGAAGTTGAGCAGAATGATAAGTCCGTCCACCGCAAGCGATATCGTTCCCACGGAGAGCTGGGGATTCTTTTTTCTGAGCGCAAGGATAACGAAGTCCGAACCGCCGGTGGAGGAATCCCTCATATAGATAAGCGCAAGACCCGCGCCCGCGAGGATGCCGCCGAAGATGGCCGCAAGAAGCGGGTTGCTGTCGTACTTGGGCAGCAGCTCCATAAGATTATCAACTATGATCGCGGAGATCACGATCGTTTTTGCCGAGCGCAGGAAAAACTTGAAGCCGAGCGCCTTGAAGCAGAGGATGACGATGGGTATGTTGATAAGAACGGTGCCGAGACCGATATCCAAGCCCGTATAATGCTTCAAAAACATGGCAAGACCCGTCACGCCGCCGGGAGCGAAATTGGATGCTTCCGCGAAGTTGACAACGCCGAAGCCGTACAGCACGCAGCCGATCACGTCATAAATAAGGTCAACGGCAAGCGATTTCGGCTTGATATCAAGCTTCCTCCACAGCGTACCGAGCCCTGCTTTGAAATTGGACGACATAGGTGTTCCTCCTGATGGAATATAGAGTGTTTTCGCGCGGTCATTAGCTTCGGGCAACCGAAAAAAGCCAAAGAAAAAAGCCCTAATGTGCATAACACAGGCTTTTTGGGCGTTCCACGCAGCTACGGCGGCAATTTTATCACCGATCGCGGCATTTTTCAACCCCTGCGCGCAAATATATCCCCATCGTGCCTTGCGCGCCCTCGCGGCGCATTAAAAGGGGCTGCGGGTCTTTGTATTACAAATCCCAAATTTGCAATCGTGCCAAACAAAATTGCAATAATTTTGCTACATTTTATTCGAAATTATACCCTATCTAACGGGCCTAAAACGCTTGGCACCGCGGCATTAGATAATTATAATATTAGCAGTTGGCATGGTTGTATATAAAAAACGATCAAGCCGTTTCAGGTATGCAAACCCTGTATGCGTATGCGCGGAAAAGTCGAGGCTTTTTCGCTGTGCGCTGCTGCGGAAGGCGGCAGCGGCATACTCTCCATCTGCCAGATGAAGACCGTTGCGGCTGAAGAAACGATCAGCCCGAGCATCGTTGCGGATCATAAAGCTATCGAGCTTGCGGCGGCCATTATCGGCGGCACCAAGGGCGACGTCAATGCCGATGGCAGCATCGATATGACGGATGCGCTGATCGTCATGCGCACCGCGCTTGACAGAAGCGAGCTTGGCGCTTATGCCGGATACTGTGCCGATATGAACAACAATGGAACCGCGGACATACAGGACGCGCTTTCGATCATGCGCAAGGCGCTTGCCTGATACTATACTTAGGAGAAACTGCAAATATGAGGAAAGCTTATCTGAGACCCGAGCTCTTCAAAGAGTCACTGGAAATGCACTCCGTTTCTATCAGAACATGCCGCAATGCCGATGAAAAGTTTATGCCTACCCAATGGCTGGGCCTGATCATGAGATAATCATCTTCGTGCCCAACTACATGGCGCTTTGCGAAATGCTCGAATCCGATTATATGGAACTGTACGGCGGCAACGACGGCAGCTGCCTGTACGCTCCCACGGACGATGGAAAGGGTTTCGATTCCTGATCTTGCAGTTCGAATCATAGTAATTTGGCCCCCGATCTCTCGGGGGCCGCTTTCGCTTGACGCGGGAATATGAGCATTGCAATATGAACACTATTGAAAAACAGGGAATGCGGCATGACCTCCGCATTCCCTGCTTGCGTTGGAGCCGAACAGGCGTTATACAACCACCCGGTTAACGGGTGGATAATAAAAAACGCTTTAGCTTATGAGGGCGGCGTTGATGGCGAATCAACGCCGCAAGAAAAGCAATAAGATGGATAGTGACTGAAAGCATT
>JAFWVQ010000036.1 GCA_017523925.1 Clostridia bacterium | reverse complement strand
CTTGGTTACAAGACCCGCAAGACCAAGAACATCAACGATAAGTACATCATCCGCCGCAGGGACGGCAAGTGATCGACAGAAGGGAGATAATTATTCATGAGTAGGTCAATCAAGAAAGGACCCTTTGTGAGCGAAAGGCTGCTTGCGCGCGTCGTCGCTATGAACGAATCCGGCAAGAAGTCCGTTCTCAAGACCTGGTCCAGGGCATCCACCATCTTCCCCGAAATGATCGGTCACACCATTGCCGTTCACGACGGCCGCAAGCACGTTCCGGTTTACGTTACCGAGGACATGGTCGGCCACAAGCTCGGCGAGTTCGCACCCACGAGGACCTTCCGCGGCCATCGCGGCTCGGAAAAGGGCACCCGCGGCAAGTAAGAGGAGGCTTATTATGGCACTTAGATCCAGAGAAAAAGCAGCAGCCCGCAGGGAAAACGCCGAAAAGCGCCCCCATGCAACGGCTAAATACATCCGCATCTCCGCCCGCAAGGTCAAGATCGTTATCGACCTGATCCGCGGCAAGGACGTCACCGAGGCCGAGGCCATCCTGATGTACACCCCCAAGGCGGCATCGGAGCCCACCCTCAAGCTCCTCAGGAGCGCGATCGCGAATGCGGAGAACAACCTCGACATGAGCCGCGACACCCTCTACGTTGCAGAGGTCTTCGCAAACCAGGGTCCCACCCTTCGTCGCTATCGTCCCCGTTCCCGCGGCAGCGCGTCCCGCATCAGGAAGCGCACCAGCCACATCACCATCATCCTGGACGAGAAGAAATAAGGAGGAAGTAAAATGGGACAGAAAGTTAATCCGAATGGCTTCCGCGTTGGCGTCATCAGGGATTGGAACACCCGCTGGTACGCAAACAAGAAGGACTTCGCAAACTACCTCATCGAGGATAAGAAACTCAGGGATTTCCTGAAGGAAAAGCACTATGAAGCCGGCATCGCCAAGATCGACATCGCACGCGCAGCCGGCAAGGTGACGGTCAGCATCCATACCGCCCGTCCCGGCCTTCTCATCGGCAAGGGCGGCGTAGGCGTCGATGCGATCCGCGCAGAGCTCGTTGCTCTCGTGAACCGTCCCGTCAACGTCAACATCATCGAAGTTCGCAACCCCGATGCAAATGCTCAGCTCGTTGCCGAGAGCATCGCGGCGGCGCTCGAGAAGAGGACTTCCTTCCGCCGCGCTATGAAGCAGGCTCTCAGCCGCGCTATCAAGGCCGGTGCCAAGGGTATCAAGGTCAAGTGCAGCGGCCGTCTCGGCGGCGCTGAGATCGCCCGCACCGAGGGCTACAACGAAGGCTCCACCCCCCTGCAGACCATCCGCGCCGACATCGAATACGGCTTTGCGGAGGCTAAGACCACCTACGGCCGCATCGGCATCAAGGTTTGGATCTATCGCGGTGAAGTCCTGGGCCGTGCAAAGGCCAAGAAAGCTTAAGGAGGATATGACACATGTTAATGCCTAAGAGAGTTAAGCGCCGCAGGGTACATCGCGGCCGCATGAAGGGCAAAGCCATGCGCGGCAACAGGATCGCTTACGGCGAATACGGTCTTGTCGCAATGGAGCCCGCTTGGGTCACCAGCAACCAGATCGAGGCTTCGCGTGTTGCGATGACTCGTTACATGAAGCGTGCAGGTAAGGTTTGGGTCGATATCTTCCCCGACAAGCCCGTCACCGAAAAGCCCGCCGAGACCCGCATGGGTTCCGGTAAGGGTTCTCCCGAGTACTGGGTCGCAGTCGTTAAGCCCGGCAGGGTACTCTTCGAGATCGCAGGCGTAGACGAAGCAACCGCCCGCGAGGCGCTCCGCCTTGCGATGCACAAGCTTCCCCTCAAGTGCAAGTTCATGAAGAAGCCCGTCGAAGCGGAAGAAAAGGTTGAAGCGGCCGATGAAGAGGTCGCAGCGGAGGAGTAAGCTATGAATAAGAAAGAATGGGAAAAGCTCACGCAGCTCAGCGTTGAGGAGCTCAAGGCCAAGGAAGCGGAACTCAAGGCCGAACTCTTCAATCTCAGATTCCGCCACGCAACCGGGCAGCTCAACAACCCCATGCTGCTCAAGCAGACCAAGCGCGACATCGCAAGGGTCAAGACCCTGATCAGCAGCCGTGCATAATAGGGAGGATAATTAAATGGAAATGAACAATGCTCCCGTCAGGGGCTTTCGCAAGACCCGCGTTGGTATCGTAACCAGCGATAAGATGGATAAGACGATCGTCGTTGCGGTCAAGACCAAGGTTCGTCATCCCCTTTACGGCAAGATGGTCAACCACACCCTCAAGGTCAAGGCACACGACGAGAACAATGAGTGCGGTATCGGCGATACCGTCCGCATCATGGAGACCCGCCCCCTTTCCAAGGATAAGCGCTGGCGTCTCGTGAAGATCATTGAGAAGGCTAAGTAAGCCGTTAGGAGGAAAGCATGATTCAACCGCAAACCAGGTTAAAGGTTGCCGATAACAGCGGCGCTAAAGAAATTATGTGCATCCGTGTTCTTGGCGGTTCCAAGAGGAAGTTCGCAAGCATCGGCGATGTTATCGTTGCTTCCGTCAAGAGCGCTACCCCCGGCGGCGCAGTCAAGAAGAAGGATGTTGTTAAGGCGGTCGTAGTTCGCACCGTGACCGGCGTTCATCGTGAGGATGGAAGCCACATCAGGTTCGACGACAACGCAGCCGTTATCATCAACGACCAGAAACTCCCCCGCGGCACCCGTATCTTCGGGCCCGTCGCAAGGGAACTTCGTGAGAAGGACTATATGAAGATCGTGTCCCTCGCTCCCGAAGTGCTGTAAGGAGGTAAACTATGAGCAGCAAGATGAATATTCGCACCGGCGATACGGTCATGGTCATTACCGGCGACAACAGCAAGGACGTCGGCAAGACCGGTAAGGTTCTCAAGGTTTATCCCGCGGCGCAGCGCATCGTTGTGCAGGGCAGGAACATGATCATCCGCCACACCAAGCCCCGTCAGCAGGGCCAGCAGGGCGGCAGGATCGAGCAGGAAGGCACCATCCACGTGTCCAACTGCATGCTCGTTTGCCCGAGCTGCAAGAAGCCGACCCGCGTCGGTCACACCTTCATCGAGAAGGGCGACAAGAAGACCAAGGTCCGCGTCTGCAAGAAGTGCGGCAAGAACATCGACTGAGGAGGTAAATAATCGTGGCAAAGAAAGAAAATGCACAGCAGGCAGCAGCTTTCACCGAGCCCGCGCGTCTTCGTCTCAGATACAAGGAGATCGTACCTCAGCTCGTTGAAAAGTTCGGCTACAAGAACCCCATGGAGGTTCCCAAGCTTGAGAAGATAGTTCTCAACATGGGCCTCGGTGCGGAGAAGGACAATCCCAAGGGCATCGACGCGGCTGTTGCCGAGCTCGGCATCATCGCAGGCCAGAAGCCCGTTATCACCAAAGCCAAGAAGTCCGTTGCAAACTTCAAAGTTCGCCAGGGCATGAACGTCGGTGCAAAGGTCACCCTTCGCGGCGACCGTATGTACTACTTTGCGGATAAGCTCATGAACATCGTTCTGCCCCGCGTTCGCGACTTCCGCGGTGTTTCCGACACCAGCTTCGACGGCCGCGGCAACTACGCCATGGGTCTTCGTGAGCAGCTGATCTTCCCCGAGATCAACTACGACGACGTCGACAAGGTTCGCGGCATGGACGTTATCTTCGTAACCACCGCCAAGACCGACGAGGAAGCTAAGGAGCTTCTCAGGCTCCTCGGAATGCCCTTCGGAACCAACGAATAATGGAGGAAACTGAGTTATGGCTAAGACATCATTAAAGAACAAGCAGGCGGCAACTCCCAAGTTTTCCACCAGGGCCTACACCCGCTGCCGTATCTGCGGCAGGCCGCATTCCGTGCTTCGCAAGTATGGCATCTGCCGTATCTGCTTCCGCGAGCTCGCTTACAAGGGCGAGATCCCCGGCGTTCGCAAGGCAAGCTGGTAAGAAGGAGGATAAATACAATGCTCGTAACCGATCCCATTGCTGATATGCTCACCAGGATCCGCAACGCTCTCATCGTTAAGCATGAGACCGTGCTCGTTCCCGCTTCCAACATGAAGCTCGCCATTGCGGAAATTCTCCTCAATGAAGGCTATATCAAGGGCTACACCGTAAGCGACGAAGGCGTTGAGAAGATGATGAACATCACTCTCAAGTACGGAGCGAACCGCCAGAAGGTCATCACCGGCCTCAAGCGTATCTCCAAGCCCGGTCTGCGCGTCTACGCCCGCAAGGACAACCTGCCCAAGGTCCTCAACGGACTCGGCATCGCCATCATCTCCACCTCTAAGGGCATCATGACCGACAGAGAGGCTAGGAAGCAGGGCGTTGGCGGCGAAGTCCTCGCCTACATCTGGTAAGCTAAGCGCTTACAGCAACCCACTAAGCTATTTCCCTTCGCCGCGGGCATTTGCCCGTTGGCGGGGCGGATGGCATATCAACCTAAATTTTTTGGAGGTGCAAAATGTCTCGAATCGGAAAACTTCCGATCACTATCCCTGCCGGAGTGACAATCACGGTTTCTGACGATAACACCGTCACCGTCAAGGGACCCAAGGGTCAGCTCTCCGAGAAGATCAACCCCAGGATCAAGGTATCCATGGAGGATGGCATTCTCAAGGTCGAGCGTCCCACCGATCAGAAAGAGGATCGTTCCCTTCACGGCCTCTCCCGTACCCTTATCAACAACATGGTCGTCGGCACCACCACCGGCTTTGAAAAGAAGCTGGAGATCAACGGTACCGGTTACCGTGCCCAGAAGAACGGCAACAAACTCGTTCTGAACGTTGGTTATTCTCATCCCGTCGAATTCGAAGAAGGCGACGGCATCACCTTCGACGTTCCCGCCCCCAACAGGATCACCGTTATGGGCATCAACAAGCAGAAGGTCGGCCAGATCGCTGCCGACGTGCGTGAGGTCCGTCCGCCCGAACCTTACAAGGGCAAGGGTATCAAGTATGAGAATGAGACCATCATCCGCAAGGAAGGCAAGACCGGTAAGTAAAGGAGTACAAGTATTATGATTAGCAAGCTTGATAAAAATGCAAAGCGCAAGGCGCGTCACTATCGCACCCGCAGGCATCTGATCGGTACTCCCGCTCGTCCCCGTCTGTGCGTTTACCGCAGCCTTAACCACATCTATGCCCAGGTCATCGACGATTCCGTTGGAAACACCCTCGCGGCTGCTTCCACGGTCGAAGCCTCCATCAAGGCTCAGCTCGACGGCAAAAACAAGAAGGAAGCGGCGTTCATCGTCGGCGAAACTCTTGCAAAGCGCGCTCTTGATAAGGGCGTTACCAAGGTCGTCTACGATCGCGGCGGTTATCTCTACACCGGCCGTGTAGCCGAGCTCGCAGCAGGCGCTCGCAAGGGCGGACTGGATTTCTAATGGAGGTGCAAGATGCAGCAGAATAGGCGTAATTTCACTCCGGAAGTTCCGGAATTCAAAGAGAAGCTCGTCTCGGTCAACCGCGTTGCCAAGGTCGTTAAGGGCGGTAAGATCTTCCGCTTCTCCGCGCTCGTAGTAGTCGGAGACGAGAAGGGCCGCGTTGGCGTCGGCATGGGCAAGGCCGCCGAGATCCCCGAGGCAGTCCGCAAGGGCGTTGAGGATGCGAAGCGTCATCTCATCACCGTTCCCATCGTCGGAACCACCATCCCCCATGCAGTTGAGGGCAAGTTCTCCAAGGGTCATGTTCGCATGCTCCCCGCTGAGCCCGGTACCGGCGTTATCGCGGGCGGTCCCGTCCGCAGCGTGCTCGAGTCCGTCGGCATCAAGGACATCCGTACCAAGAGCTACGGCTCCAACAACCCCGCTAACTGCGTTAAGGCTACTCTGAACGGTCTTGCACAGCTTCGCACCGCCGAGCAGATCGCTCGCCTGCGCGGCAAGAGCGTTGAAGAGATCCTTAGCTAAAGAGAGGAGCGCAAAATGGCAAAAAACCTTAAAGTTACTCTCGTTAAGAGCACCATCGGCGCGCTGAAGGATCAGCAGGCCACCGTGGCGGCGCTTGGTCTTCATAAGATCAACCACACCGTCATCAAGCCCGACAATCCCTGCACCCGTGGTATGATTTTCAAAGTCAAGCACCTTGTTAAGGTGGAAGAAGTTGACGCATAAGGAGGTACCCCATGAATCTACATGATCTGAGACCCGCCGAGGGTTCCAAGAGTGCAAAGAAGCGTGTGGGTCGCGGCTCCGGTTCCGGTATCGGCAAAACCGCCGGTTACGGTCACAAGGGTCAGAAGGCTCGCAGCGGAAGCAAAAAGAACGGCTTTGAAGGCGGCCAGATGCCCCTTCCCCGTCGTTTGCCGAAGAGGGGCTTCCACAACAACTTCATGAAGGTCTACACCGTTATCAACGTTGAGGAGCTCAACCGCTTCGAAAACGGCACGGTCATCACTGCCGAGCTTCTCAAGGAAACCGGCGTTATCAGCAAGATCGAAAAGGACGGCCTCAAGGTTCTCGGCCGCGGCGAGCTTACACAGAGCCTCACAGTCAAGGCGGCAAAGGTATCCGAATCAGCCCGTGAAGCTATCGCTAAGGCGGGCGGAACTGTTGAGGTGGCCGAATGATCAAGACTTTTATCAATGCATGGAAGGTCAAGGATATCCGTGCGAAGATGATCTACACGCTCATCCTGATCGTGGTCTATCGTCTCGGTTCCTTCATTCCCGTTCCCTCCGTTGACGGCTCCAAGCTGGGCGACATGATCTCCAAGTACGACTTTTTGAGCTTCCTGAACCTCTTCTCCGGCGGTTCGCTCAATCAGTTCTCCATCTTTGCGATGGGTATCTCGCCCTACATCACCGCATCCATTATCATGCAGCTCCTCACCATCGCCATCCCCGCTCTTGAGAAGATGGCTAAGGAGGAGGACGGCCAGAAGAAGGTCGAGAAGATCACTCGTATCGTGGGCGTCGTGCTTGCTCTTATCCAGTCCGTTTCCATCGTGGTCGGTCTGCAGAGCATGGGCGCGCAGCTCATCAGGAACGTCGATCTGTTCGGCACCAGCGGCTTCGGCACCTTCATGAACGGCCTCATGCCCTACATCATCACCGGCATCTGCTGCACCGCGGGTACCGCGTTCCTGATGTGGATGGGCGAGAGGATCACCGAGAAGGGCATCGGCAACGGTGTTTCCATGCTGATCTTCGCTTCCATCGTTTCCTCGATCCCGCAGGTCGTTATCAACCTGATCAACGGTACCTTCCGCATCTCCGTTCCCACCACCGGCGACCTTGCCTATAAGTGGTGGTACGGCATCGTGGTCATCCTGTTCGTTCTGATCCTCGTGGTCGGCGTCATCATGGTCGATAAGGCATATCGCCGCATCCCCGTGCAGTACGCCAAGCGAGTTGTCGGCAGGAAGCTTTACGGCGGACAGAACACGCATATCCCCCTCAAGGCGAATGCAAACGGCGTTATGCCCCTGATCTTCGCTATGACCATCCTTCAGGTCCCCGCGATGATCGCTCAGTTCTGGCCCAACAGTAAGTTCTATACCTTTATCTCCACCTATCTCAGCCCCAACTCCACCAACGTGGCGGGCAATATCATCTATTACCTGCTTTACGCGCTTCTGATCGTTGGCTTTGCATACTTCTATTCCTCGATCACCTTCAACCCGGTCGAGATCTCGAAGAACCTGCAGCAGAACGGCGGCTTCATCCCGGGCATCCGTCCCGGCAGGCCGACCAGCGATTATCTCAAGCAGAAGAGCAGCCGCCTGACTCTGTTCGGCGCGATCTTCCTGATGATCATCGCCATCGTTCCCACCATCCTTCTCAAGCTCCTGGGCATTAAGGTGCTCTCCTCCTTCGGTCCCACCAGCATCCTGATCATGATCAGCGTATCCCTCGAGATCGCCGATCAGCTCGATTCGCTGATGGTCGCAAGGACCTACAAGGGCTTCCTTAACTGATAGGAAACGGGTAACAATCAAATCTAAGCCTCGTGCCGCCATTTCGGGTGAGTTTTCGCCCGAAAAGGCGGGCGGGGCTTGTGCGGTTAATTAAAGCGAAAGGATTTTTGTCGATATGAAGCTGATTCTTTTGGGACCGCCGGCTGCCGGCAAGGGCACTCAGGCGGAGCTTATGACAGAGCGCTACGGATTGGCGCATATCTCCACCGGCGATATGCTGAGAAGCGAGATCGCGGCGGGCACGGAGCTCGGGCTCCTTGCAAAATCTCTTATAGACGACGGCAACCTTGTGCCGGACGATATCATCATCGCCATGGTCGAAAAGCGCATCGCGGAGGATGACTGCAAAACCGGCTTCCTGCTGGACGGCTTCCCGCGCACGATCGAGCAGGCCGAAGCCCTCGAGAGGATCGCCGCGATCGACGCGGTGCTCGATATCGACGTGGACAGCGAGATCATCATCGACCGCGTCGCTTCAAGGCGCGTTTGCCCCGGCTGCGGCCATTCCCAGAGCGTGCATGAGGGCGAGGAGGAGCTCTGCGCCAAATGCGGCGGCGAGCTCATCCAAAGGGCGGATGATACGCCCGAGCGTATGCGCCACAGGCTGGACGTTTACCGCGAGCGTACCTTGCCGCTCATCAACTACTACACCGAGCGCGAAAAGCTCGTGCAGGTGAACGGCGCATTGCCGATCGCGGACGTAAGCGCGCAGATCTTCGAGTTCATGGACGGCATTGTTGCGAATGCGGCGCATGAGGACTACGCTTCCTTCGAGGAGTAAGAGGAGCAAAAGGTCAATAAGATGGCAGAACACATCATCCTGAAATCCGAAAGCCAGCATCAGGCCATGCGCCTTGCGGGCGAGCTAACCGGCAGAACGCTGAACTACCTTGAAACGCTCGTTAAGGCGGGCGTCAGCACCAAGGAGCTGGACGAGGCGGCGTATGAGTTCATCACGAAGCACGGCGGCGTTCCGTCGTTTCTGAACTACGAAGGCTTCCCCGGCAGCATCTGCACCTCCGTAAACGAGCAGATCGTTCACGGCATCCCGAGCAGGAAGGTCCGCCTCAAGGACGGCGATATAATCAGCGTGGACTGCGGCGCGATCGTGGAGGGCTTCCACGGCGACGCGGCGCGCACCTTCCTCGTTGGAGAGGTCGACCCCGAGACCGTCAAGCTCGTCGAGGTCACGAAGGAATGCTTCTTCAAGGGGCTCGAGCAGGCGCAGGTCGGCAGGCATATCTCCGATATCTCCCGCGCCATCGAGGACCACGCGAAGGCGCACGGCTACGGTGTTGTGCGCGAGCTCGTCGGCCACGGCATTGGCAGGAGCCTGCATGAGGCGCCCGAGGTGCCGAACTTCACAAGCGTGCGCATGGGCAGGGGAGCGAGGCTCGTTCCCGGCATGGCGATCGCCGTTGAACCCATGATAAATCTCGGCACGCGGCTCATCGAGGTGCTCGATGACGGCTGGACCTGCGTCACTGCGGACGGCAAGCCGAGCGCTCACTATGAAAATACAATTTTTATCACGGAAAACGGTCCGGAGGTATTGACAAACCCGGATTGACGTGATAAAATAGTAAAGTTGCGATCTGCAAACTTGAAAAGGGCTGAAAAATGCGCAAAAATTCCGAAAATAACCGAGAATTCGACGCTGTTCGCGGCACTGCCGCCGAAAGACCCGCGGTGGGCGGAGCAGGCAGAGGCAGGGCGAATTTCGGGCATGAAGCGCTCGGGCGACTCGTTCTTTCCAAGGCCGGTCACGATAAGGATACCTTCCTCGTGATAATCGGAGTGGATGATGAGGAGCACGTGCTGCTTGCGGACGGAAGGCTGCGCACGATCGAAAAGCCGAAAAGGAAGAAGCTTCGCCATCTGGCGGTGCAGCGCGCCTTTTCGGATGAGCTCAACAAAAAGCTCATCTCGGGAGCCCCTATCTTGGATGCCGAGCTCCGCAAATTCATCGCAGAGGCTGCGGCCGACGCGGTGGAAAAATAAGGCTAATAGGAGGTAAAAGCGTGTCTAAGCAGGATGTGATAGAAGTACAGGGCATCGTCACGGATTCCTATCCCAACGCGATGTTCGAAGTGACCCTTGAAAACGGCCACAAGGTGCTTGCCACCATTTCCGGCAAGCTCAGGATGAATTTCATCCGAGTTTTAACGGGCGACAAAGTCACCGTTGAGCTTTCGCCCTATGACCTGACAAGGGGCAGGATCACCTGGCGCGCCAAGAACTGATAAGGTTCAAAGCAAGTCAAAGTGATCCCGTATTAACGGCAAACCCGCCAAACGGCGGCGGATCGTCAGCAAAATCTTATTGGAGGAACCCACAATGAAAGTAAGACCTTCGGTAAAACCGATGTGCGAGAAGTGCAAGATCATCAGGCGCAAGGGTCGCGTCATGATCATCTGCAACAATCCTCGTCACAAGCAGAAGCAGGGCTGAGCCGACATCCTTCTTTAAGGAAAGCGGCTCTCCCCGCAGGCGCTCGATCGTTTCGCGAGCATGAAATCGAAACGGATCGGGGTATGAGTTGCCCCGAAGCGGCAAAAAGCCAACACTGACTTTGAGCCGAGCGGCATGGGCGCTTTGAAGAGGGCTTAACCCACCCTCAGCCGAAGCAATGCCCGGCACCACAGCAGAATGGTCTTGCCTTACTCACCTCAAGGCAAACCGTCACAGCTTCCTGTCGGTGCGGCTGCCCGATCTCAATTGTTCAGCCGGAGCACTTCCCTTATTTCGGCTGCATTTGAGATCGGGGACCGGCAGTTACCACCAAACTCTACAAAAATTTATGGAGGTAATCATTCTTTATGGCGCGTATTAGCGGCGTAGACCTGCCCAGGGAAAAAAGAATCGAGATCGGTCTTACCTACATCTACGGCATCGGCCGTAAGACCGCTCAGACCATCCTCGAAGCGACCGGCGTTGACCCCGACATCAGGGTCAAGGACCTGTCCGAGACGGATGTTAACAAACTCAGAGAGTACATCGACCACAACTGCAAGGTAGAGGGCGACCTCAGGCGCGAAGTTTCCATGAACATCAAGCGTCTCATCGAAGTCGGCTGCTACCGCGGCGTTCGCCACCGCAAGGGCCTGCCCGTTCGCGGTCAGAGCACCAAGCAGAACGCCCGTACCCGCAAGGGCCCGAAGCGCACCGCGGGTAAGTCCAAGAAGTAAGGAGGAGCTTAAATAATGGCAAGGTCAACCAAGACTACCAAGAGGCTTGCATCCCGCAAGCGCCGCGAGCGTAAGAACATCGAGCGCGGTCAGGTGCATATTCGTTCTTCCTTCAACAACACCCTCGTAACCGTTACCGACATGAACGGCAACGCGATCTCCTGGGCATCCGCAGGCGGCCTCGGCTTCCGCGGCTCCAGGAAGAGCACCCCGTTCGCGGCTCAGATGGCTGCGGAGACCGCTGCGAAGGCATCCATGGAGCATGGCATGCACTACGTCGAGGTCTACGTAAAGGGTCCCGGCGCAGGCCGTGAGTCCGCCATCCGCGCCCTTCAGGCAGCGGGCCTCGAAGTAAACATGATCAAGGACGTCACCCCCATCCCCCATAACGGCTGCCGTCCTCCCAAGCGCAGAAGAGTATAAGGAGAGAAACGACTATGGCAAGATATACAGGTTCCGTTTGCAGGCAGTGCCGCAGGGAAGGCGCTAAGTTGTTCCTCAAGGGCGATCGCTGCTATAAGGACGAAAAGTGCCCGGTAGTGAAGCGTCACACCCCTCCCGGACAGCACGGTCAGGCCCGTGCCCGCAAGATGAGCGAATACGGCACCCAGCTTCGTGAGAAGCAGAAGTGCCGCAGGGCATACGGCGTTTCCGAGTCCCAGTTCCGTAAGTACTACGACATGGCCACCAACATGCGCGGCGGTCTGACCGGTGAGCATATGCTGGTCCTCCTCGAGCGCCGTCTGGACAACGTGGTTTATCGCCTCGGCTTCGGCGCAAGCCGTGCTCAGGCCCGTCAGTGGGTCACTCACGGCCATATCCTCGTCGACGGCAAGAAGGTCGACATTCCCTCTTTCCTTGTGAAAGCCGGTCAGAAGATCAGTGTTCGCAACGGAAGCTTCGATGTTGAATATTTCAAGACCCTCAGGGAAGAGGGCGCCGACAAGCCCATCCCCAAGTGGCTCGAGCTTGACGCGGCGAACCTCAGCGGTACTGTGGCAGCCATGCCGCAGCGCGATGATATCGACCTGACGATCGAGGAGCACCTCATCGTTGAGTTCTACTCCAGGTAATCATCGCATCTACCCTGATCTACCGGTGACTTATATAGAAAGAGAGGGGAATTTATGATGTTAGAAATTGAAAGACCGAAAATCGAGTGCAAAGTGCTGACCGAGAACTACGGCGAGTTCGTAGTGGAGCCTCTTGAGAGGGGCTTCGGAACCACCCTCGGAAACTGCCTGCGCAGAGTGCTTCTCAGTTCAATGCCCGGCGCGGCGGCGTCCTCGGTTCGTATCGACGGCGTGCTGCACGAGTTTTCGACCGTTTCCGGCGTCAAAGAGGACGTGACCGAGATCATCCTCAACCTCAAGGAGCTTCGCGTTAAGCTGCATACGGACGAAGAAGTGACCGTCCGCGTGCAGGCGAACGAGGATGGCGAGGTGACCGCGGCGGATATTATCCACGACGCTGATGTTGAGATTATCAACCCCGATCTTCACATCGCTACGCTCTCCGAGGGCGGCGTTCTCAATATGGAGATCACCCTCAAGAAGGGCAAGGGCTATGTTTCCGCAGATAAGAACAAGACGCCCGGCGCGCCAATCGGCGTTATCGCGATCGATTCGATCTTCACGCCGATCAACAAGGTGAACTTCAAGGTCGAGGATACCCGCGTTGGAAACGTTACCGACTTTGACAAGCTCACACTGGAAGTGTGGACCTGCGGCGCCATCCGTCCCGAAGAGGCGGTCGGCATCGCCGCGAGGATCATGTACGATCATCTCTCCCTGTTCACCAACCTGACCGACGGCGTCGGCTCGCTCGATATGAGCTCCGGCGACGGCGGCGACGGCAGGGACAAGGTGCTCGATATGGTCATAGAAGAGCTGGATCTTTCCGTCCGTTCCTACAACTGCCTCAAGCGTGCCGGCATCAACACGATCGCCGAGCTGGTTGAGCGCGACGAGGAAGAGATGATGAAGGTTCGCAACCTCGGCAAGAAATCGCTCGAGGAAGTTCAGCAGAAGCTCGCTCTTCTCGGTCTCTCTCTGCGTTCAAGCGATGAGTAATCCGTTAATCTGATAGTATCAGCGCTCATTTTTTAGGAGGAAAATTAAATGCCTAACCGTAAGCTTAACAAAGCTACCGATCAGCGTGATGCCATGCTGCGCAATATGGTTACCGCGTTTCTTTGGAATGGCAAGCTCGTAACCACCGAAGCTCGCGCCAAAGAGGTTCGCCCCATTGCCGAGAAGCTCATCACCCTGGCCGTATCCGAATATAAGAATTCCGAAACGGTTAAGAAGACCGTTATCAACGACAAGGAGCAGCAGGAAGTAGTCGATAAGGTCGTCGACAAGCCCTCCAAGCTCCATGCCCGCAGGCAGATCATGGCTTATCTTTACGATCTCCCCCTCACCCGTGAGCCCAAGGAGAGCGCGAAGGATTTCCGTGCCCGCGTGAAGCAGACTCCCCATCCCGTTGTTGAGAAGCTCTTCCGTGAACTCGCTCCCAAGTACGACGGCGTACAGGGCGGCTACGTTCGCATCTATAAGCTCGGACCCCGCCGCGGCGACGGCGCAGAGGTCTGCATGCTGGAGCTCAAATAATTCGGATAAACACGCTTTATCAACAAAGCCGCTGCACCCGCTGCAGCGGCTTTTGCTTTTGCCCGAAAGCGGCTTGCACGCGCCTGCCTTGCGGCTCGTTCGACCGGTGAAGCACGCGGCCGTCCTGCGCTCTTTTGCGGGAATAGCACGAGCATAGCGAAAAATCGGTCCAAAATCGAAGATCAAACCGAAAATTCCGCTTGCAATCGTAATGAAAATGCGCTACAATATATGTACGGAAAGGCGAGCTCAAATACAATCGCTTTTATGATAGTATATTGAACTCGAGGATCCTGCTTTCACGGTATTGCGGCCGTTATCGGCTGCGCTCAGTATTGCATACTTGGTCTTTTGTTACCTCCTCCTGGCGCGGGATCGGCAGAGCTTCTTTGCCGGTCCCGCAACCTTTTTATGCTTCAAGCGGCTTCCCTCAACGCTTTGCCGCCGATTTATGCTTGCAATGCACGGAGTTTTGTGCTAAACTCATTATATATCGATATGCCGAAGCCGCGCTTCGGCCGAGAGGAGTGCATTATGAAAAAGAAGAGAAGCGGCGAGTTCACCTGCGTTTATGCGGGTCCGGACTTCTTCGCGCGCAGAAACGGTGAAAAAGCGGACGAAAACACCGAGCCCGAAGTGAACGATACTCCCGGATCGAAGGATGCCGAAGGATCCTCAGAGGGCGGTGCAGTCGAAGAACCCGATTATCCCGATTCCTTCAAGGAGGAGGATGAGCCCGTTATGCAGCGCGTATATGCAGGCCCCGATATGCCGAAGAGCCGCGACCGTCGGCGCGTTGGACCTATCATGCGCGCTGTGTATGCCTGCCCGCCGATGCGCCCTGTGAGCGACGATCCGCCGATGATGGCGGTGTATGCGGGTCCCGATATAATGAGCGGAAGGATCAAGCGGAAGGATATGCCGGGCGCGTTCGCTCCGAAGCCGAGCGATCCCTCCATGAACGAGGTCTATGCCGGCCCGGATATGTGGGATGCTTCGCAGCCGGATGAACCCGGTGAGCAGCTCGCCTGCCCGCGCTGCGGCGCTCCGGCAGCCCCAGGGATGAATTTCTGCCCGAACTGCGGGATCCCCTTTGAGGCGGCGAGCGCAAAGCGCTTCTGCAGCGAATGCGGCCGAGAATGCGCCCCGAGCGACAGATTCTGCTCCGCCTGCGGCTCGAAGCTGTACGGAGCACCCGCCGCACCGGAGAAGCCGCAGAGGCCCGCCATCAAGCGCAAGGGCTTTATCGCACGCCCAAGGGGAAACAAGGATGAGCTCGTTTAAGCTGCGTTCCTGCGTTTGGGAGATCACGCTCGCCTGCTGCTTCAGCTGCAAATACTGCGGTTCGAGAGCGGGGAAGGCGAGGGAGAATGAGCTCAGCCTCGAGGAATGCCTCGCGCTTGCCGACCGGCTTGCGGAGCTCGGCTGCCGCCGCGTATCCATGATAGGCGGCGAGGTGTTCATGCGCCACGATTGGGCTAAGATCGTCGAGCGGCTGACGAGCCGAGGCGTGCGCGTCTGCATCATCACAAACGGTTTTCTCTTCAAACCCGTGCTTGTAAGCGAGCTCGTTCGGCTGAACGTGGAGTCCGTCGCCGTTTCGGTGGACGGTATCGAGCAAGTGCATGATAAATACCGCCAGAAGGGCAGCTTCGTTCGCGCCATGCACGCCATAGACGCGCTGACGCAGGGCGGCATCCCCGTTTCGGTCATCACCACGCTGAATTCGGAAAACGCTCCGCTGCTCGAGCGGATGTACGACGTGCTTTGCACCAAGCAGATCGGCGCATGGCAGCTTCAGGCCTGCTCCCCGATGGGCAATGCGGGCGAGAGCGGGCTGGACTACCGCTTCGATCCGAACGAGGTGATCGCGTTCGTGGAGCGCCATTCGGATGCTCCGTTTTTGCTCGGCATCGCGGATAATATCGGTTACTTCACCGAGGGTGAGGGCAGCCTGCGCGGAAACCGCAGCGGAAGAGCCGTATTCGGCGGCTGCTCGGCGGGACTTTCCACGATCGGGATCGACAGCGTCGGCAACGTGCGCGGCTGCGAGTCCATGTACGACGAACGCTTCATAGAGGGCAACGTCAGGGAGCGCAGCCTTGCGGATATCTGGAATGACGAGAACGCTTTTTCATACAACCGTAGGTTCACGCCGGAGCTTCTGACGGGCGAATGCGCTGCCTGCCCCCATGGCAGATACTGTGCCGGCGGCTGCCGATCATACAACTATTTCGTTCACGGCAAGCTACATGAGTCCCCGCGCTGCGCGAGGGTACTGAAAAATAATCCTAATGTAAATGAATAATAATTGCAATATTGGGCGAATGCTGATATAATATTATGCGCGGACGGTAACTCTGCGCATTCCCTTTATTGAATAAATACTTTTTGAACAGGAGAGAACAACGAATGAAAACCATGAAAAAGCTGCTTTCTCTTGCGCTCGCGGCGCTTATGATCGTCCTTGCGCTCCCGTCGTTTGCCATGCAGGCGGATGACGCCTCCATCGGCAAAGCGCCCGCCCGCGATGCGGCTAACCTAAACGAGGCGCTGAACGTTCCCAGCGGAACCCTCGATTTCCAAACGAGCACTGATTACCCTTGGGCGGTCGATGGGGATTTCGCAATAAGCACCAATTCGGGCATGGCGAGCACCACCTCATCGGTTTGGACGAACGTCACGACCTCGGCGGGCGATATGCTCGGCTTCGAGTTCTGGGCGCTCGGCGAGGGCGAGGGCGAATACGTTTTCGACGGCCTCCAGCTCATCATCGACGGCAGCATTGTGGCCCAGTGGTGGCAGACAAACAGCTGGCAGCGCTACTCGATGGAGCTCACGGCGGGCAGCCACGAGATCCGCTTCACCTATAAAAAGGATTACAGCATCGACGGCATCTACGATCTTGCGATGCTCGACAACGTCTACGTCGGCCAAACCATCCTGCCGAGCTCGATCTCGGTCAGCCCCGTTTCGGTCGCCGCCGGCAGAAGGGCGTTTGTGAACTACACCGTTCTCCCCGAAAACGCGATGGATAAGAGCTGCACCTTCACAACGGCCGATCCCGCCGTCGCCACTGTGGACGCGGACGGCGTTGTGACCGGCGTTTCGGTAGGCACCACCACCGTGACCGTGACGAGCACCGCGAACCCCTCCGTTTCCGGCAGCGCGGCGGTGACCGTCACCGAGGCGGCGGACGGCGTGGAGCTCGAGGGCTTCGTGCTGATGGATTTTGATTCCGATGCACTGACCTACAACTGGGTGAGGTTCTATGATAGTGATCCCTCCTTCGTTGAGACCACCGCGCTGATGCCCACCGATACCTACGGCGCCGCCTACTATAACGGCAGCGTCTACGGCTATCTCTACGGCGCGGGCGACTCCCGCTTCTTCGTTATGGACGCCTCCACCCATCAGGTGAGCTACCCCGGCGGCTCGAGCGGCAATGCGATGGTGCGCGGCATGGCGTACAACTATGCGAACGACACCATGTATGCCATAGTCAACGATGCGCTCGCCACGGTCGATCTTTCGAGCGGCGCATTGCACGTGATCGCGGACTTCACCGGCTCTGCCGACGACCTGATGACCATCGCGATCGACGGCGAGGGCAACGCCTACGGCTTAACGCTCAATTCGATCAGGACCTCGCTCGTTCGCATAAACCTCGATACCGCCGTTTGCACCGAGCTTGGCGAGCTTGCGCTCGGCCTCAACTTCGCGCAGAGCATGACATGGGACCACGGCACGAACACGCTCTACTGGGCGCGCGAGCTGGACGTGATGGACAGCGGCCTCTACACGATAGACGTGAACACCCTTGCAGTAACGCCCTGCGGCAGGATCGGCAGAGCGGGCATGGAGATCTCCTGCCTGTTCACAACGAGCGAACCCGGCACCGGCGGCCTTATCGGCGATGCGGACCTGAACGGCAGCGTTACGATCGCGGATGCCATACTCGCTCTGCGCCACGCGATGGGGCTCAGCACCCTCTCGGGGCAGGGCCTCGCCAATGCGGATGCGGACGCAAACGGCTCCGTCACAACTGCGGACGCGATAATCATCCTCAGGCTCGCGATGGGGCTTAATTGAATGAATAAGCTGATAAGCTAATGAACAAGCGGTACCGGGTTCGACCGATACCGCTTTTCGTATGCTCATTCCTGCCGTTGTCTATTGAGCAGACTGCGTTTTCTTCACCCAAGCCTGCCAGCGCGGATCCTTTTCCATCTCCGCACGAATGCACTCCTGATCGGGAACGCTCCACCAAGGCCAAACATCCGGAAGCTCCGCGGTGCGCCCCGCGCAGTCAAAGCGCGGCTCATTCTCGATGCAAACATGCCTCAGCAGCGGTGAAGTGAAGCTCTGCTTATATCGGCAGCTCATTTTATCGACGTTATGCGCATACTCAAGCGCATTATCGAGCGCCGAAAAGGATTCATCACGCTCGCCAGCAAGCCAGAGATAGTATGAGCGCAGCAGCTCTATGCGAACGCGCAGATCCTCCATCCCGCGCTCCGCATCCCCGTCCGCGCAAACGAGCTTAAACAGCCCAAGCGCATTTTCGAGCATCCTTGCGGCGGTATCGGGCGGCAGGGTTCGATCGCTCCAAACGATTTGACGTATCAGCTCAGCGCCGCAGCGCACGGTTTCAATCAGCGCCTCGCCGCAGGCGGCAACGCCCTCCCTGCCGTCAAAGGCATTTATGCGAAGATAGGCGCTTGAAGCATCGATCCTCGGCGCGGAGGCAGCCAATGCAAGCGCCTTCTCGCTCTCCCCGAGATTCTTATAGAGCTGCGAAAGCTCAACGGTCGCCTGCTGCCGCATCTCGCCGCAGGGGAGCGTTTGAAGCAGCTTTTCATAGAGCTTGACGGCTTCCTGCCATTCGGGATAGGCTCTATGCGCTTCAACGTCGTAAACGTCGAAGCCGTCCTCGCTTTCGATATGCTTTTCGCCGCGGCGAACATAGCCTGCGTTGAACAGCGCGGAGGCGAGGGCAAACATCAGCTTTTCATTGCCGGGAAACTCGATCAGCGCCGACCGTGCAAGCGCGATGCATTCGTCCATGCACTCGTCCACGCCGTTGTTTTTTCGGTTCATATCGATAATGCGCTCCGCAAGCGCATCGATACGCTTTTCACGCTCGTTTTCATAGCCGAAAAGCTCGTCTATGGAGATGCCGAATGCGTTCGCAAGCGAGGGTATGAGCTCCATATCGGGGTAGCAAACGCCGTTTTCCCAGCGCGACACCGCCTGTGCCGTTACGCCAAGCTCGCCTGCCAGCGCTTCCTGTGTTCTTCCGCCGCGCTGACGGAAGAGCTTGATCCTTTCACCTAAATCTATCATACTTTAGTTTCTCCTTGTTTGTTTTCACCGGTGTAGCTGCATTGTAACCCTAAATCCGCGCAAAAACAATGCCAAATCTGTTGTTTCGTTTTAAACAAGTTGTTTAAAAGTGCGCTGCATACCACATCGGAAAATGCAAATGCGCACAATAAAACCCGCATCGAGCGCACCCGAGCAGGGGAGAGTTCACGATCGCGGGTAAAGCTGTCGATTGAAACGGAACTAAATTCCTCCGTCACCCTTATTGCCGCCAAACTCGCAGCCGTGGGTATGCCCGTGTCCGTAGTACCATCTGCCGTAGCGGTAGCCGTAATGCGGCGGGCAGTTGGCGCAGTCGCCGTTGCAGCGGCAGGACTTGCCGCGCTTGGGCTTCGCACCGAAAAGCCTGTCGAAAAAGCTGCGCTTCAGCTCGGGTGCGGCCAAAACCGCAAGGAGCGGGGAAAAACCTTCGTCTTGCCGCGCCGCTTGCCCGCGCTTTTGCGAAGTGCGCCGCTTGCTCTTTACCTGCATGATGCAGCTTTCGGGCACCGAGCAGCCGAGCTCCTCGAGCTTTTCGGCCTGCGAAGGGGTAAGGCGGAAGGTGCAGTTATTGAGAATATGCTCGGCAAGCTCGTAATCGCATTCGGCGAGCTCCATGAGCTAACTCCGCGCCGAGCTTGACAGCCTTTACTATCAGCTTGTATGCTGCATCGAAGCAAAGGCAGGAGCAGGCGACCTCGACTATCTCATCCGAAGAGCCGATGCTCTTTAAAGAGGATATGCGCGAGATAAGCGTGCTGTCCGACCAGTTTTCCCAGCGGTCGTAAAAGGTTTCCCAATCCATAGGCGCTCCTTTTTTTTGCTGTTGCTTGCCGATCAAAACGGGGCGCCCGCATAGAGCACCCCGTTCATATAAAAAGCTTATTCCTCGTTGAAATACCTGAGCACGAGCGCATCGAGCGCCGCCTGATCCTTCGCGCCCATCGTTTCGCGGCAGGAGTGCATCGCGAGCATCGGAACGCCCACGTCCGCCGTGCTCATGCCGAGCTGCGAGGCCGCATACGAGCCGAGCGTGCCGCCGCCGCGCAGGTCGGGGCGGTTCATATAGTGCTGAAGCGGTATCTCGTACTTCCTGCAGATGCTCTCAACTATGCCGATGCCGCGCGCCTCGGTGGCGTATTTCTGCTCGTAGTTCATCTTGAGCGAAACGCCCTTGTTCATCTCGCTTGCGCTGGTGCCGTCCGCAAGCTCCGCATGGTTCGGATGCTTGGCGTGCGCCACGTCGCAGGAGAGCATGAAGCCGCCGGTCAGCGAGTCGATGTATTCGCTTCTCGATGCGCCGAGGGCGAGGGAGAGCTTTTCAAGCATCATGGCAAGGGTGGAGCTGTTCGCGCCCTGCTTGGTGCCGGAGCCGACCTCCTCGTTGTCGAAGAGGATCGCCGCCGAAACGCCGCGCTTTGCGCCGCAGCCCATGATGCCCTGAAGGATCGCGTGCGTGGAGGTGATGTTGTCGAGCCTCGCGGCGGTCAGCATGCTTTCATCGAAGCCGCAGAGCACGGGCTTTTCTGTGTTGTAAAGGCAGAGATCGTAGCTCAAAATATCCTCGGCCTCAACCCCCATGTGCTCGGCGAGCATCTTGACGAAGTAGCCGTCCTTATTGAAATCCTTCTCGATGCTCGCGCAGAGGGGCAGCATATCCTTGTTGGGATTGAGCGCAGCGCCCTTGTTTACCTCGCGGTTGAGGTGGATCGCGAGATTGGGGATGGTCAGTATCGGTTTTTCAAAATCAACGAGCCTGCGCTCGGGCTCGAGCAGGCTTTCGCTCTTGAGCGTCACAAGCCCCGCCGCCGAAAGGGGACGATCCAGCCAGGTGGAGTGGATCATGCCGCCGTAGGGCTCGATGCTGAGCTTGAGGCAGCCCGCCGAGGTCTGCTCGGGGGAGGGCTTGACGTAGTAGCAGGGCCAATCGGTGTGGCTTGCTGCAAGGCGGAACGGGTCGCCGGGCTCGAACTCGGAGCCCACGTGGAACGCGATGATCATGGTTCCGAAGCATTTAACGTAGTAATCCTTGCCCTTTTTGAGCTCCCATTTGCCGCATTGATCGAGCCTTGTGAAGCCTGCTTCATCGAGCAGGCGCATCGCTTCGGCCGCCGTGTGATAGGGCGATACGGAGCGTTCGAGCAGCGAGATGAGTCCGTTAAGGTTGGTTTCCATGTTTTTCCTCCTGATTTATAGAAAGTGTTTTTTGACGAAAAGTTTTGCCGCCGAAAGGGGAGGGGCGCGTTAAAGCCCCGAGCCGCGGTAGCGCCCGGCGTTCCTGCGCCTTCTTGAATGCCTCTTGCGGCGGATGACGATCAAGCGGATCACGATCAGCGCGGCAAGCACGAGGATGAGCACGAGCACCCAAAACAGCACGCCGCTCGAGCCCTTGCGCACGAGGTATCTTGATGCGTTGCTGATGCGATAGCCGTTCGCATGGCTGTCGAAGCGCCAGATCATGCGCTCGTTTATGCCGCCGGTGATGATCCCGTTCGCGCCGAGCGTGACCGGTATGCCGGCAAGCGTGCCGTCCCTCGAGTCGGTGGAGAGCGCCATGCCGTCGATAACGAGCGCATACTCCGCGCCGTCCGTCACGAAGCTCTCCCGCTGATAGTACGCCTCGCCGTTGCTGTCGAAATAGCGCCTGTAAAGCGAGAGCTTGCCCGTGCGCTCGTCCGAGGCTTCGGCGCGGAAAACGGTGCCGGATGAATAGAGATAATGCCACTCGTCGTTACTCTGCGTGTACAGGCTGCGGTCGTAGTAGAGCCAAACCGAGCTGCCGTCCGCGCCCGGGTCGCGAGAGAGGGTCAGCGCGCAGATGCTGCCGCTGCCGGTGGGCGGGGTAACGGAGATCAGCGCCGTTTCATGCGGCTCCAGATCCACGTCGGAAGCCGAAGCCACGTCGCGCTGAGCGATCAGATTGGCGCGGATGAATGCGTTTTCATAGAAATGATAGTCAACGTAGCCCACCACGTCGCCTTTGCGGATGGGCGCCACGGCATAGTCGGTGTTCACGACCATGGAGATCCTCGCGGGATCCTCCATGTATTCGCGGATGGTCGTATAAGCGCCGGTGATCGAAAGCCCGTCGATATCCGCCTTCGCGGTAAAAACGCCCTTTTCATCGTCAAACGGAGAGAAATTTTCTGCGTTCAGCGTGAAATCGGTCTGCACGCCGAACTCCGTAAGCTCGAACGCGCGATAATTCTCAAAGCCCCAATCGTAGATGATCGGCGCGGTCTGATAGCGGTAGTAGGAAGTGTTCGCAGTGTTGCTGTCGCCGAACTGAACGAGAATGAGCGTAACGCCGTCCCTGCGCGCCGCGCTCACAAGGCAGTAACCGGCCTCGTTCGTTTCGCCGGTCTTGCCGCCGATGCAGTTTTCATAGATAAAGCTCTCGGTATCGGAGGACTTGGTGCAGATAAGGCGGTTTGAATTCTCGAAATAGAAGCCGTTCGGGTGAATGTTGGTCGCCTTCACCTGATAGGTGGGGGAGGCGAGTATCTGCGCCACGGTGGGGTCCTTCAGCGCCTCGCGCATCAGGATGGCGAAATCATGCGCCGTTGAGTAGTGCTCCGGATCGTGCCTGCCGTCCACCGTTGCAAAATGGGTCGAGTTCATGCCGAGCTCGCGCGCCTTCTCGTTCATCAGGCTCACAAATAGCGAAACCGAGTCCGCCGGGTCGATCCACGAGCCGAAATGCTCATAGGCGGTCTCGATCGCAAGCGCCTTCGCCGCGTCGTTGCCGGAGCGCAGAAGCATGCCGTAGATAAGGTCGATAAGCGCGATCTGCTCGCCCACCTCAAGCCCCATCAGCGAGCTCGTGGGGCCGAAGCCGACCACGGGACGCCAGCCGAGCGTGATGACCTTGTTCAGATCGGGCAGGTTCTCCACCGCCACAAGCGCGCTCATGAGCTTAGTGGTGCTCGCGGGGAAAACGCGCGTATCGCCTCCGCGCGAATACAGAAGCGCGCCGGTATCGGCCTCGATAAGGTAGATGTGGGGCGTGCTGATATCCGCAAACGGGTCCGCATCCTCCTCGGGCTCGGAGACGGGCACGTCGCTCGATCGCGCATCGGGCGCGGCTGTCGCGGCGGGCGTGGTTGCCGCGTCGGGGATGACAGAGGCTTCCGGAGTCGGCTGCGGAACGGTTCCCGTCGGCTGCGGAACGGTCCCCGTCGGCTCGCCGAGCGCGGAAAAAGGCAGAAGCGATAACAGCATCGCCGCCGCTATGAATATGAACAGTAACCGCCTCATTCGCATACCCCTTGAAACTCAGATACAGCGGACCAAAGCCGCATAAATATACATGGTAACATTATATCATTTTCGGCCGCAAATGTACATACCGAAAACGGCGTAAACGCTTCCATATGCGCGTTATATACAGATTGCCGCGCCGCCCGACCGTTTCGCACATTTTTCATGCTTTTTTTTGACGGCGAAAAGTGGTATAATATTCAAGCCGCAGCTACTTCGGCTTGTTTGGCGCGCCCGCTTCCAGAAATTGCACGGAACGAGCTTTAATGGCCGAAACGGCCGAAAGGGTCGAAGCGCCGCAAACGCCGATCCCGCCGAAAGCGAAACGATCCCGGCAGGCGCTGTCGGCAGCGGCTTCAAAATAAGGATAATCGCCTTGAAAAAGCGAAACTATGAGGATATTTGAGTTATATGATAAAAAAAGAACTGCTTCATAAGCTCCCGAGGTTCGGCGCTGCGGCGCTTGCCGCCGTATTCGCGGCCGGCGCGCTGCTTGCCTGCAAGCCCATCGGGAGCGACCCCACCCCCGCGCCCACGCAGAGCGTAACCGCCGAGCCGACCGCAGAGCCCACCGCAGAGCCGACCGCGGAGCCCACCTCCGCGCCGACTGCGGAGCCCACCGAACCGCCCACGCCCGAGCCCACGCCCGAGCCGCTTGCGCCGGCGTTCCGCGATATCGAGCTTCCCATAAAGGTGAAATACGATTATTTTGCGATACCCGAGGACGTGCTTATCCTTATGACCGAGGGCGACCGCGAGCTCTACCGCCGCACTGCGCTTGCGTATTTCAATTATGAAAACACCGTGGAGATACCCGAGGGCATGGAGGATCACCCGAACCTTTGGCGCGTTATAGATATGTATTTCCCGCTCTTTTTTGCGGATGTGAGCGACGAGAGCATAGCTGAGGAAGGCGGCGTTATCCGCCGGGAATACGAGAGCACGGCGGAGGAGCACGAAACAACGATCCGCGATTTTGAAGGCAGGATCGACGAGCTTCTTTCCGAAGTTGTTGAAAGCGACAGCTTCATCATGCAGGTGCTGACGGTCTATAAGACCTTCACCTCCGGCATCGTCTATAACGGCTACAACATAAACGGCGAGGACCCGAAGGGCCCGAGCGACGTTCCGTACGTCTACCGCCACGCGGTGAACGCCATCATGGATAAAACGGGCGTTTGCTGGTGCTTTGCGCGCGCATACAACTTCCTGCTCTGCCAGATAGGCGCGGAGTCGCTGACAGTGCACGGCCTGAGAAGGGGCGATTCGGCGATCCACGAGTGGACGGTCTTCCGGTATAAGGACGAATGGCGCTATGCCGACCCCACCTGGGATATCGGCGGCGATTCGCTCTTCTTCTTCGGCTTCACGATCAGATCCAGGGAGCGCGACGGCTATCCCGACAAGGACGTTTCGGTGCTCGAGGGCAAGACCCACCGCGCCTCGGAGCATTTCGACGTTTCGGGCGATCATTTCAGCTTGCTCTATAACGGCATCTGCTCGGGCGACACCTATAAGCTCGACCATGAGAACGGGCTGATAGTTTTCTACAACGTGAGCTACGACATCTTTGGCGGAACTACCGAAACAAAGCTCTGCACCTACGATCCCGAAAACGCGAAATATGAGTTCTTCGATTGAGCCATCGATGCCCGATGAAGATCAAATAACGAAAAGTTGATTCAAAGAGAAAAACATGGAAAAAATTGATTTTTTGAAGCACACAGCAAGCGAAACGATCATGCAGATCGTTGAAAAGCTCTACGGCGGGCAAAGCATAGTCAAGGACTGCCCCGAGAGCTTTTCGCGCGAGGAGGCGACGGAGGATATCGCCTATCTTCGTTTCGTTCTTGAAAACGCATACAGCGGCTACACCTATCAAGATAAAGCCCTGTTCGATAAAGCCTTTGCTTCGCTTGAAGCTGAAGCCGCTTCGGCGGAAAGCTTCACCCCCGCGCAGCTTATCGAGCTTATCCATGATAAGCTCGGCTTCATCACGGACGGGCATCTTCAGCTCATCATAAAAGGAACGAAAAAATCGTTCCACACCCTCGAGCAGACCTATGTTTCCGACCTGTGCATAGTGGAGCGCGGCGGCGATTACTTCGACTTGGAAACGGGCGAGAAGATTGCCTTCGCTGCGCCCGTGCGCGCATTCCCAACGGTTTGTGAAACGGGGGAAAGCGCCTTCCTGCTCGGCATCCGCTCGAAAAAGAGCGTGGATGAGATCGAGGTCACCCTTGGCGAAAAGCCCGTCAAGCTGCCCGTGCATAAGATAAGGAGCGCGGAGAGCGGCGAGGGCTGCCTGCACGATGAGCGCTATCTTGAGGATGCGGCGATAATCACCTGCTCGAGCTGCGCAAGCGATTCCGATGAGGAAAAGCAGATCATGTTTGAGATCGGCGAAAAATGCCGCGCCTATAAGCACGTTATCTGGGATCTTTCCAATAACGGCGGCGGAAATTCCGAGCTGCCGCAAAGATTTCTGGACGGGCTCACCGGCGGCATAAACCCCGATGACGGCGCAAGGATGATAGTGCTTGAATCGACCGCGGTCAAGGCGAAGATGACGGGCGAGATAGAGGAAACGCCGTATAAGCTTGTTCCGGACGAGAACCCGGAGGGCGAAGCCAAGGTCTATGCAGACCTTTTCCCGGGCGAGCTGCACGTTATAATAAACGACGGAATCGCTTCCTCGGGCGAGCTTGCGGTAACCTGGGCAAAGCAGGTGCCGCGCGTAAAATTCTACGGCTGCAACACGAAGGGCATCGGCAGATTCGGCGATCTTATGTTCTACTATCTGCCCCATTCTCAAATTACGCTCGCCTGCCCGTTCAAGGTTTTCGACCTCGGCATAGAGGAGACCTTCGGCTTTGAGCCAAACTTTTGGGTGGACGATACGGACGCTTCCTCGGTCATTCTGAAAAAACTCGGAATAAAGGACGAATAAAACTCAACAATGAACAGCGGAACGGAGCTTATCAAAAAACGCTTTTCGGAGCTTGCAAAAAGGGCGGATAATAAGGGCATTTTCACCTACACGCCCTTTCTCGGACTCATGGAGCAGGACGCGCTTTTTCGGATGAAGCGCGAGCTTTCGTTCATCCCTTTTGAAGCCTTCGGCGGCGCGGACGGGTGCGAAAGGGTTATGGTGCGCTTTGGAAACAGCGAAACTCTCGGCTATGACGAGCCGTTTCCGATAAAGCTGCTTTTCGCCGAGCCTTTGAGCCGCAAATTTGCGGATAAGCTCACGCACCGCGATATTCTCGGTGCGCTGATGGGGCTTGGGATAGAGCGCGAAACGCTCGGCGATATAATTATCCGCGATAGCGGCGCATACATCTTCTGCGCGGAAACGATGGCGGAGCATATAAAGGACAGCTTCACCAAGGCGAAGCATACACCTAAAGGTGAGCTTTGCCGAAAGCCTGCCCGAGGGTGCATTATACAGGCTATCGTCTGCCGAGCTGACCATTGCAAGCGAAAGGCTCGATTGCATCATCGCCGCATACGCCAAGCTGTCGAGGGGCGATGCTGCGGAGCTGATAGGGAAGGGGCTTGTGTTTGTGAACGGCGTGCAAACGGAAAACGGTGCAAAGCCCGTTCCCGAAAACGGCATCGTTTCCGTGCGCGGCTATGGAAGGTTCATCCTCCGCGAGCAGGCGCGAAGAACGCGCAAGGACAGGCTTGTGGTGCGGATAGAAAAGTATGAATAGAAAGGGAGAATGCAAAATGATAGAGTATAAACAATTGACGGCGGACGATATGCCGAAGGGCAGGCGCTTATATGAGGCGTTGGGCTGGACGGCGTACCTTGGCGACGATGAATGCCTGCACCGCGCGTGGGAGAAGTCGCTTTTTGCTCTCGGCGCTTTTGACGGCGGCGAGCTTGTGGGCTTCGTCCGGTGCATAGGGGACGGCGAGCATACCGTGCTGATACAGGATCTTATCGTGTTGGATGAGTATCAGCGCAAGGGGATCGGCAGAACGCTGATGGAAGCCGTGTTTGAAAAATATGCTTCCGTGCGCCAAAAGTTCGTTGTAACGGGCGCGGATACGCCCGCCGTACACTTTTACCGCGCTCTTGGGCTGTATTCGTTTGAGGAAGGCGGTATGCTGGCGTTTTTTAAGCTCTGAATGTTCGGATGCGGCAGATTTATACTGCGCGGGCAGGCTGAATCGGGCAATAATCCTTGTTTTACAGGCGAAATACCGTAGGAGTGGAAAATGAAAAAGCTGCTGCTTATATTCGGAATCATTCTTATAATCGCGGGCGTTTTGGCGCTGCTGTTTGCGGCGCTAAGCAGGTTCGGTTATTATAATCTGCTTGACGCATCCTCGGAAAAATACGCCGCGCTGCGCCGAAGGATGAATATTTCCTTTATCGCGGGGCTTGTGCTTGCGGCGCTCGGCGCGGCCTGCCTTTTCATTCGCACGAGGCTGCAAGGCTGAAAAAGAAAGGAAAAAGCATGGTTGTTTGGATAAGCGGCCCGTACGGCGTGGGTAAATCCACGCTTGCCGAGGCTTTGGAGAAGAAAATGGAAAACGCACTTATCTTCGATGCGGAGCAGGTCGGCAACGCGGTTCGCGGAAACTATCCCGATTGCCCCTACGGCTATATCTTCGAGGATTATCCGCTTTGGGGCGAATTCTGCGTTCGTCTTATTAGCGATATTCATAAAAAATTTAATAAGAATATTCTTGTTCCGATGACGCTTCTGCGGGAAGCTTCCTTCGGTATCATCGAAAAGCTGCGCCAAGTGGGGATAAAAACCGAGCTTATAGTGCTTGAAGCCTCGCATAAAACAGTCCATGACCGCATTCTCAAACGCGGCGAGGAGGAGGGCTGCTGGTGTATGGAGAATATCGAGCTTTCAAGACGGGGCAGCGCCGCGCTGGATGGCATACATATTGAAACCGATGGAAGAACCGTTGAGGAATTGGCGGAGGAAGTGCTGTCTATCGTTGATGAACTATAACGAAAACAATGCATAACAGTGTATAACCGCAAAGAAGCTGCGGCTGTTTTGCAGAAAGATAACAAAAGAATCTCAAGAGCAAAGGAGAAAACGAAAATGAAATATTCCATCATCACCAAGGGCATGGGCTGCCCGCATTGCATCAAGAAGGTAACGAAGGCGATGGAGGAGCTCGGCGCTCGGATAGAGAAGGTCGAGCTGAACGATATTATAGTTTTTTCGGATAAAACCGAGGCGGATATCCGCGCCGCGATCGAGGCAAAGGGCTTCGAGGTGGTTTCCGTAATGGCGGAGTAAAATACCCTATGCACGGCTTATCGGACTATGAAAAACAAATAGCGGGCTTGCTCGATTACCCGCGCTATATTTCGGGCGATGCGGAAGCGAAAAAGGCGATTTTCAGCGAGATCCTCCGCTTCACGAACGAATATTTCGGCATGAGCACGGAGCTTTTCTTCACAATGCCGGAGGGCTTTGAGGCGGCGCACGGGCTGACCGATCCGGACACGGGAAATATTCGTGTGAACGAGGCGCTTTTAAATGATGAAACGCAGTTTCTGCCGCTGTTCATCTTTCTGCATGAGCTGCGCCACGCTATCCAACAGGCAAGAACGGAGCTGTTCTCAAAGGAGATAGCCGTAAACTGCTCCCATATGATACAGTTCGACGGAACGGGCTATTTTGTCGACGGCGATACCGTGATAGCCGTTAAGTTGGGCGGCGAGCAGGCGTTCTATACGGAGCTTTATTTGGGCTCACCTGCGGAAATGGACGCAAATAAATTTGCGTATGATATGCTTTGTCCGGTCTGCGCCGATGAAGCTCTTACGGAGCATTACCGAATTTGGACTCCGAGCTATAAGATAATTCCAAAGGAAAGGATGCTTGAGGAGTTTTTGAAGGCTGCGGAGCGGATAGACCGCCTTGCCGAGGAAACGGCAAATAATGCGTAAGGAAAAGGAAAAATGGAGCTTGACGGAAGGATCGTAATAGGCCTGTCCGGCGGAGTGGATTCCGCCGCCGCCGCGCTGCTTTTGAAGGAGCGGGGCTGTGACGTTGTGGCCGTTTTTATGAAAAACTGGGATGAGCAGGACGAAAACGGCGCCTGCACCGCCGAGCAGGATTATGCCGATGCGCGGCGCGCTGCCGAGCAGATAGGCATACCCTTTTACTCCGTCAGCTTCGTTAAGGAATATTACGATAGGGTTTTTGAATATTTCCTTGAGGAATATAAAAAAGGGCGCACTCCGAACCCGGATATTCTGTGCAACACGGAGATAAAGTTCAAGGCGTTTCTGGAGCTTGCGCTCACGATGGACGCTGAATATCTTGCCACGGGGCATTATGCGCGGCTCGATAAATCGCGCGGCACGCGGCTTTTGCGCACGCGGGATTCGGGCAAGGATCAAACCTATTTCCTCGCGGGGCTGACCGAAGCGCAGCTTGAAAAGGCGCTTTTCCCGATAGGGGAGCTTGAAAAGAGCGCGGTGCGCACGATCGCGGAAAAGGCGGGGCTTGTGAACGCCAAAAAAAAGGATTCCACGGGCGTTTGCTTCATCGGCGAAAGGAATTTCAAAAGGTTTCTGATGCAGTTCCTTCCCGCGCAGCCGGGCGAAATGATCGATACGCGCGGCAAGGTCGTCGGGCGGCACGACGGGCTGATGTATTACACGATGGGTCAGCGGCGCGGGCTCGGCATCGGCGGAATGAATGAGGGCAGCGGCGAAAGCTGGTTCGTGGTCGGCAAGGATATGAAGAATAACCGCCTTATCGTTCAGCAGGGCGAGCACGAGGAGCTTTTCTCCACCGCGCTTACCGTCTCCAAGCTGCATTTCGTTTCGGGCGAGGCTCCATCAAAAAGCTTCCGCTGCACGGCCAAATTCCGCTACCGCCAGCCGGATCAGAGCGTGACGGTAACGATGAACGGCGAGGGCGCGCATATCGATTTCGACGAGCCGCAGCGCGCGATCACGCCCGGGCAGTGGGCGGTGCTGTACGATGGCGAAGTCTGCTTGGGCGGCGGCGCGATAGATGAAGTTCGGTCGCTTAAGGCGCTGGACGAATCATTATTTAAGTGAATAATGAATAGTGAATAGTTGAGGATGAAATTCCTGCGGAATTTCTACATAATTTATATTAAAATATTAAGATGAAAGTTCTGTCAAGAACACGGAGGAAAACAAAATGGATATCAGGAAACTGATCGATCACACCCTGCTTAAGCCCGATGCGAGCGAGGAAGCGATAAAGAGGATCTGCGACGAGGCGAAGGAGCACGGCTTCAAGAGCGTTTGCGTGAACCCGTCCCGCGTGGGCTTTGTTGCCGAGCAGCTTGAGGGGAGCGACGTGCTGCCCTGCTGCGTTATCGGCTTCCCTCTCGGCGCAACCCTGCCCGAGGTGAAGGCTTTTGAGGCCGCCGCCGCGATCGAGGAGGGTGCGAAGGAGCTGGATATGGTCATAAATATCGGCGCGGCGAAGGATGGCAACTGGGAACTCGTTAAAAAGGACATCGAGGCGGTAGTGACTGCGGCGAACGGCGAAGCGGCCGTCAAGGTCATAATCGAAACCTGCCTTTTGACGGACGAGGAGAAGGTGCTTGCCTGCCAGTGCGCGATGGAGGCGGGCGCGGATTTCGTTAAAACCTCCACCGGCTTTTCCACCGGCGGCACGACCGAGCAGGACGTTGCGCTGATGCGCAAGGTCGTTGGCGAAAACCTCGGCGTTAAGGCTTCGGGCGGCGTTCGCACCCCCGAGGATGCGGAAAAATTCATCAAAGCGGGCGCTTCGAGGCTCGGAACGAGCAACGGCGTGAAGCTGCTCGGGTGATTTCTTGTTTTAGTGAATAGTGAATAATGAATAATGAATAATGAATAGTTGTAGTTGAAATTCCTGCGGAATTTCTTGCGATTATTTATAATGGCAGGCACAGCTTCAACTGCCTTCTCCCGCTTGCGCGGGGAAGCGGTACATAGGGATAATTGAATAAGCTATTAAACGAAATAACGAATATCAGAACGCTTGAAAAGGCCGATCTTGAAACGGCAAAGCTGCTCTGGCTTGCGAGCTTCCCCGATGACGATGCGGTTTTCGTGGACTACTATTTCCGCGCGCGCACCTCGCCGGAGAAGATGCTCGGGCTCTTCGTTTCGGACGGCGAAAGCGAGGAAAAGCTCGTCAGCATGCTCTGCTTCGAGGAGCTTTTTATGCGCGTTTCAATGGAAAAGTCGGCGCGGGTGGCGTTCGTTGCGGGCGTTTGCACCTTCCCCGAATACAGGCGGCGCGGCTACGTTCGGCGGCTTCTTTCGGAGCTTGAAGCGCGGCTTGCTCCGCTCGGCTTCGAGGCGATGGTGCTTCAGCCGTTTGACTTCGCTTTTTACGAAAAATTAGGATTTAAGGCGTTTGCGGTTCGTAATATCTGCTCGCTGAAAAGCGGGGAAGGGTGGCTTGTCGATCCGTTCTGGGCGGGGGAATGCTGCTCGCCCAAGATCACGGGCGAGAATGCCGAAACAATGCCGCTCGATGCGGATGCGCTCTATCGGATCTACGGAGCATACACCGAAAGCCTATGCGGAACTCTTTTGAGAAGTCGCGAAAAATGCGCGGCGGTGCTTGAAGAATACGCGGTATGCGGCGGCAGTTCGCTTGCCGTGAAAACCGCTTCGGGCGAAGCGTATGCGCTTTGGTACGGCGGGGAAACGGATGAAAACGCGGACGATGGTGCGGACGAGGGCAAGGACGAGAGCAAGGACGAGAGCAAGGACAAGATCGCGGACGATGGCGCGGAAAAAGCTCCCGTTCGGCTCGATGAATTCGCGTACACAAGCCGCGATGCCGCTTCGGAGCTTATTCTGCGAATTTTGGATGAAGCGGGCGCAGTGAAGCTGCCGCTTCCGATGGGGGCGGAGCCGTTTTTCGGCGAAAATGCCGCCGCTCCGTTCAATATGCTCAAGCCCATCGGCGAAAGGCGCTTCGAGGAGTTTTTCGGGGAGAATGAACCGTTTGATTTTCAAAGGTATTGACGGAGCGGATTTTACTCAAAAATGCTTTGCGAACGCTTGAAAAAAACGCAAGAATCCGCTCGGCGCGGGCGCGATCGAGCCCAAATCCTGCGATCGGGCGCATAAAACCCTTGAAACTGCATAAAATTTTAAAAAATATATGGTGCAATAACGAAAAAACTATTGCATTTATGAACAAAATATGGTATTCTCGTTATGTACCTTGTATTTATGGATCACCGTAATCTTTTTAGCGGCAGAAATTGTCGGAAGTACCTTCAAGAGTGGGCAAAACCCGCTCTTTAATTTTGAGGGGCTCCGCCATCGGAGGAAGATTTGAAACTTACAGACCGTATCTTTGAATTGCTTGAGCCGACGGTAAAAAATCTCGGCTATGAGCTGTATGAGGTCGAATTCCAAAAGGAATACGACAACTGGGTCTTAACGCTGTTCATCGATAAGGAAGGCGGCGTGGATCTGGACGACTGCGAGCGCGTCAGCAACGCGGTGGACCCGATTCTTGACGAGGCCGACCCGATCGAGCAGGCGTACTACCTTTCCGTGAGCAGCATCGGCATCGACCGCCCGCTCAAAAAGGATAAGGATTTTCAAAGAAATATCGGCAAAAAGCTCGACGTTCGCCTCTATGCTCCGATGGACGGCAAAAAGGAATTCACGGGCGAGCTCATCTCGTTCGACGCGGAGAGCTTCACCGTGCTGACCGATAAGGGTGAGAAGCAGATAAAGCGCAAGGCCTGCGCGCTTGTTCGCCCGCATATCGATTTTTGAGCGGCGGACCGAGCGGCGGTTTGAAAAAACAAACTGAAACAGATAATGATATTTAAGGAGATAATAAAATGAACGCGGAAATCATCAGCGCACTGCAGCAGCTCAGCAAGGACAGGGGCATCTCTTTCGAGGTGCTTGCGGATGCCATCGAAGCGGCGCTCGTCAGCGCGTATAAGAAGAATTACAACACAAACGGCAACGTTCGCGCCAACCTTGACCGCGAAACGGGCAAGATCGAGATCTGGGCATCCAAGACCGTTGTTGAAAAGGTCGAGGATCCGATGACCGAGATCTCCCTTAAAAATGCGAAGGCCGTCAACCCGCTGTTCGAGATCGGCGACGTGCTCGAGGAGGAGGCCGATACCAGGAATTTCGGCCGCATTGCCGCGCAGACCGCCAAGCAGGTCATCACGCAGCGTATCCGCGAGGCGGAGCAGGGCGCGATCTTCGATGAATACGCCGAGAAGGAGAATGAGGTCCTCACTGCGATCGTGCAGCGCACCGAGAAGAACGGCATCTACGTCGAGCTCGGCAAGACCGACGGTCTGATCCCGTTCAATGAGGTCATCGCGGGCGAAACCTACGAGACAAACGACCGCGTGAAGGTATATGTATTAAAGGTCCAGCGCGACACCAAGGGCCCCCAGATCCTCGCATCGAGGACGCATCCGGGCCTTGTAAAGCGCCTGTTCGAGCTTGAGATCCCCGAGATCCAGGCCGGCATCGTTCAGATCAAGTCCATTGCCCGTGAAGCGGGTCAGCGCACCAAGATCGCCGTTTTCAGCACCGATGAGCAGGTGGACGCGGTCGGCGCGTGCGTGGGTCAGCGCGGTGTGCGCGTTGAGCGCATTGTGAGCGAGCTGCATAATGAGAAGATGGACATCATCGAGTGGGATCCCGATATCGCCGTTTATATCGCAAAGGCGCTCGGTCCCGCAAAGGTCACGATGGTATTTATAAACGAAGCCGAGAAGGCTGCGCGCGTGATCGTGCCCGACAGCCAGCTTTCGCTCGCCATCGGTAAGGAGGGTCAGAACGCAAGGCTTGCCGCGAAGCTGACCGGCTGGAAGATCGACATCAAGTCCCAGACCCAGGCGGATGAGGAGTACGAGGAGCTCGGACTCGGCACGGACGAGAGCATCGACGAGGATGCGGATATCAACGTTGACGAGATCCTCGACGATATCGAAGGCTAAGGATTTACTGTTTACTATAAAGAAATATCGGTTTCCGATCACGGGAACGGTTTTCGGAGGAAGAATTTGCAGAAAAAGATCCCGATGCGCATGTGCGTGGGCTGCCGTGAGATGAAGCCCAAACGCGAGCTCGTGCGCATAGTATGCTCAAAGGACGGCGCGATCGCCGTGGATGAAACCGGCAAGGCGGCCGGGCGCGGTGCTTACGTATGCCCGAGGCGCGAATGCCTTGAACGCGCCGTGAAGAGCCGAGCGCTCGAAAGGGCGTTTTCAAGCAAAGTCGAAAAAGCGGTTTTCGATGCGCTCGCGGCAAGAATAGAGACGCTTTTGCCAACAAGGAAAGCCGATGAAACGCCCGAAATACCCGTAAAAACCGAGAAGAACGGGGGCGGCGGAGCATGAGCGAGCTTGAAAAAAGGCTTATGAGCGCGATCGGCCTCTGCATGAAGGCGGGCAAGCTCGCATCGGGCGAGTTCGCCGCCGAAAAGGCACTGAAAACAGGCGGCAGGCTTGCGCTTGTGGACGAAAATGCGTCCGACAACACGAAAAAGCAATGGCGCGACGCCTGCGAGTTCAGAAGCGTTCCGATACTCTTCGTTCGGGAGCTCGGCGCCGCGATAGGCAAGAGCGCGAGGATGTGCGCGGTCGTTACGGACGGCGGCTTTGCGCGGATGATAGCATCGGCGGCGCAAAAGCTGCGCGAGGAACGCGATGGCGGAGCGGGCTGCACCGGCTGCGAAAACGAAGAAACCGATAAGAGCGAAAAGCAAAATGTTTACCATACGGAGGCGGAGACCAATGACTAAAGCCGAATTACTTGAAAAAGCAAACCAAATAAAGCAAAAAGCCGAGGAGCTGATCGAAAGGACCTCTGCTCTGCGCACCGACGTGGGCAACTCGCTTCAGGCCGCAAAGCGCCGCGAAAGCGCGCTGATCGCCGCGAGAAAGAAGGCGGAGGAAGAGCGACTCGAGCGCGAGAAGGCCGAGCGTTGGCAGGAATATCTCAATTCGGACAGTCAGCAGGGCGTCTACGTCAGCGACCGTGACGGCAACTTCGGCGATGCGCCCGAAGGCGATGCAAACAAGGGCGAAGCCGCGGAGCATGCTGCTGCCGAGCAGCCCGCCAAGCAGACGGAAATCGAGGCGGATAAGCCCAAGCAGGACGAGAACAGGTCCGACGAGGGCCGCGCCGCTTCCGACACGGCTTCCGATGCAGGCACGGGATCAAAGCCCTCACCCAAGGCCGATGAGCCCGAGCGCGCACCCGCTGCCGAGAAGAAGGCCGACGAGGGTGAGAGGATCCGCAAGGTGGAGATCAGGCCGCGCGACGACCGCCGCGGCGAAAGAAAACCCGGTGAGGGCGACAGGCCGAGGCGCGACGACGGCCGCCAGACCGACAGGCAGGGCGACAGGCGCGGCGAGCGCCCGCAGCAGAGCCAGAGCCGCGATGATGCGCAGCGACCCCAGCAGCGCACCCAGACCGGCAGAAAGCCCGAGGCTGCTTCGCCCATAGTTCCCAAGAAGGATACGCGCACGCCCGAGGGCAAGGGCACCTACGTGCGCACGTTCGACACCGAAAAGAAAGCCAAGAACAAGAAGACCATTATGAAAGAAAGCGGCCCCTCTGCAAGGAACTGGGAAGACGACGGCGCCTCCTACGGCTCGAAGAAGCGCAAGAACGCGAAGCACGAGCAGCCCGCGCGCAAGCCCGAACCCGTTGTTATCGAGAAGGCGATCATCACCACCGAGACCATCACCGTTCGCGATTTCTCCGAAAAGATCGGCAAGCCCGCAGCGGAGATCCTCAAAAAGCTCTTCATGATGGGCATAGTGGCGAATATCAACCAGGATATCGATTACGATACCTGTGCGCTTATAGCGATGGACTATGAGATAGAGCTCGAGCAGCAGCTCGTCAAGACCTATGAGGAAGCCATGCAGGAGACCGCCGAGGAGGCGGATAAGGCGGAGGATCTTCAGCCCAGACCGCCGGTCGTTACGATCATGGGTCACGTCGATCACGGCAAAACCTCTCTGCTCGATGCTATCAGGAGCAGCTCGGTCGTTGAGGGCGAAGCGGGCGGCATAACCCAGCATATCGGCGCATACACCGTGGAGCTCAACGGCAGGATGATAACCTTTATCGACACCCCCGGCCATGAGGCATTCACCTCGATGCGTGCGCGCGGCGCACAGGTTACGGACGTTGTCATCCTCGTGGTCGCGGCGGATGACGGCATCATGCCCCAGACCATAGAGGCGATCAATCACTCCAAGGCGGCGGGCGTTCCGATAATCGTTGCCGTAAATAAGATAGATAAGCCCGAGGCGAATCCGGCCCGCGTAAAGCAGCAGCTCATGGAGCATGAGCTCGTTTGCGAGGAATTCGGCGGCGACACGATCTGCGTTGAGGTTTCCGCAAAGAAACGCATGAATCTCGACAATCTGCTCGAGATGGTACTGCTTCAGGCGGACGTGCTCGAGCTCAAGGCGAACCCCAATCGCGACGCGAGGGGTACCATCATCGAGGCGCAGCTCGACAGGGGCCGCGGCCCCGTTGCCACCGTGCTCGTTCAGAACGGCACGCTCAAGGTGGGCGATCCCATCGTTGCCGGCATCGCATACGGCAGGGTCCGTGCGATGATGGACGACAAGGGCAGAAGCGTCAAGTCTGCCGGCCCGAGCTGCCCCGTGGAGGTGCTCGGCTTCAACGAAGTTCCCTCGGCGGGCGACGTTATGAACGTTGCCGAGGTATCCAAGAAGGTTGCCGAGGAGCGCAGGAACAAGATCAAGGCGGAGCAGCTCAAGAACCTTTCCAAGGTCAGCCTTGAGGATCTGTTCAGCCATATCGCAGAGGGCGAGATCAAAACGCTCAATATCGTGGTCAAGGCGGATGTCGCCGGTTCTGTGGAGGCGGTCAAGGCTTCGCTCGAGAAGCTCTCGAATGAAGAAGTGCGCGTTAAGTGCATCCATGGCGGCGTTGGCGCGATCAGCGAATCGGACATCATGTTCGCTTCCGCTTCAAATGCGATCGTCATCGGCTTCAACGTTCGTCCCGATGCCGGCGCAAGGGCGCTTGCCGAGCAGGAAAAGGTGGACGTTCGCACCTACCGCATAATCTATCAGGCGATCGAGGACGTTGAAAACGCGATGAAGGGTCTGTTCAAGCCCGTCTTCAAAGAGGTGCATCTCGGCACGATCAGCGTTCGAAACACCTTCAAGGTCAGCTCCATCGGCACCATCGCCGGCGCATACGTCCAGGAGGGCAGGGTAACGAGAAACGCGCTGGTGCGCGTCGTGCGCGACGGCGTTGTGATCCACGAGGGCAAGATCGCTTCGCTCAGGCGCTTCAAGGACGACGTCAAGGAGGTCGCCACGGGCTATGAGTGCGGCATCAGCATCGAGGATTTCAACGATATCCACGAGCAGGATCAGATCGAAGCTTATATCATGGAGGAGGTCAAGCGCTGAGGCGCTTGACGCCCCTTCCGTTTAGTGAATAATGAATAGTGAACAGTGAATAGTTGAGGTTGAAATTCCTGCGGAATTTCTGCGAATTAAAACCTGCTATTTGACAAAAACGGAAGAACACAGAACATAGATAGAAGAACATAGATAACGGAGAAAAAATGCCAAGCATAAGGTACGACAGGATAAACGAAGAGATCAAAAAGGCGCTGAGCGAGATAGTGCGCGAGATGAAGGATCCGCGTATCTCGCCCATGACCACCATACTGCTCGTTGAGGCCACGAACGACCTCAAGCTTGCAAAGGTCAAGGTAAGCGTGTATGATAAGGATGACGAGGTGCGAAGGGAGACCGTCGCAAGCCTCAACCGCGCCGAGGGCTTCATCGCAAGGGAGCTTGGAAGGCGTATCGACATAAGAAGGATACCCACTCTGAAATTCACGCTCGACGATTCGATCGAATACTCCGTGCATATCGCTGAGATTATCGACCGGCTGCAGCGCGAGCGAGCAAAGGACGATCCCGATAATAATGACGAAGAGCAATAACGATCTCGATTTTGATTCCGTGATACGCTTCATCGACAGGAGCGATCGCTTCACACTGCTTTCGCATATCTCGCCCGACGGAGATACGCTCGGCGCCGCTCTGGCGCTGTTTCAGCTTCTGCTGAAGAAGGGCAAGACTGCGGAGGTGGTCTGCGCGAACCCTGTTCCGAAGATCTACGGCTTTTTGCCGTGCGCGGAATCGGTCGTGATGCCGGAAAATGCGAAGGGCTACGAAAACGTGATCTCCGTGGATTGCGCAGATACACCGCGCTTCGGCAGGGCGGTGCGCATTTTCGAGGCCGCGAAGCATACCGCCGTCATCGACCATCATATGACGAATCCGCGCTTCGGGGAGATAAACCTCGTTGTGGCGGATGCTGCGGCGACGGCCGAGGTGATCTGCGAGCTGTTCAAAAAAATGAACGTGCTGATCGACAAGGCCGCGGCCGTTTGCCTGTACACGGGAATAGTCACCGATACCGGTAATCTCTGCTACAGCAACACCACGGGCAACGCGCTTCGCATCATTGCGGATTTCATCGATAAAGAGCTTGTGGATGTTGCGGAGCTGAACCGCCTCATCTACCGAAACGTTCCGTACGGCAAGACCCGCGTGCAGGGCTTTGTGAATTCCAATATCCAGCTCGAAGCCGGCGGAAGGATAGGCATAGCCACGCTCACCCAGGATCAGATGCACGGCTTCGGCGCAACGAACGAGGACTGCGAGGGCATCATCGACGGCATCCGCGATATCGATTCCGTTTTGATCGCGATCTTCATAAGGGAAAGCGCCGACGGCTCGTACAAGGTCAGCCTCAGAAGCAAGGGCGTGGGCGACGTGGGAAGGCTTGCCGCGCTCCATGGCGGCGGCGGGCACGAGAAGGCGGCGGGCTACACCGCGCATGAGCCGCTCTCCACCGTCAAGGCCGATATCATACTGCAGGCTCAGGATGAGCTTAAGAGGGTCATGGACACCGAAGCGGATCGCCCTAATAATAAGTAGAATACCGATGCGCCGCGGCATGAGCTGCTTGCGGCGCATGCCCGCAAGCAAAGTTCTTACTGTATGCAATACTGCAATATCTTGAAAGGAAGCTGAAATGGAAAGTCCGAGAGCTAAGATCAGCTTGATAATCCCGTGCTACAATATCGAAGAGGCGCTGATAACGCGCGCTCTTGACAGCGTTGCCGCGCAGGACTTCTCCGATTACGAGGTCATAGTGGTTGACGACGGCAGCAGGAGCGAGCTGCACGAGGTGCTTGAGCGCGTTGTACCGAAGTATGAGAAAACAACGCTCATCACCATCCCCAACGGCGGCGTATCCAACGCAAGAAACGTCGGCGTAAGCAGGGCAAGCGGCGAATACGTTGCCTTCCTCGATGGCGACGACGCTCTGACAAAGCATTTCTTCAGCGAAAGCTATAAGGCGGCCGCTGAAACAGGCGCCGAATTCGTCATCGGCTGCGTGGTCATAGCAAAAAAGCTCAACAGCTTTGATCCGGCGATTCCGGACGAGGGCGTCAGAAGCACTGTGTACGAAGGCGATGAAGTGGAATCCCTTCGCGAGTATTTGACGACCTGGCGCAAGGAGATGCGGTTCACCTCCTGCGAGAACGGCGAAAAGAGGGTGCTGTATATCAACAGAGGCCCGGTCGCGAGGCTGCTGAAAAGAAGCATCGCCGATAGGATCGGTTTCCCTGTCGGGATAAAGGTCGGCGAGGATATCGCTTGGAATAACGACGTTCTTTCGATCGCCAAGAAGGTATGCGTCGTTTCTGCGCATTGGTACTGGTATTATCGCAACACAGAGTCGGCTATGCGCGGATTTGATAAAAAAATGCATAGCTCCTACGGCGAGGGCATAAAGATCCTGAGGTCGAAGCTCGATATGCGGAAGGACGAGCACTATCTGCTGGTTTGCCGGCGCGTGCTGGACAGCCGGGCAATGCTCGATAGATACTCCCTCAATAGAATGTCATTCAAAGACAGGAAGCTGAGAAGATCGATCTTCCGGCATCTATGCACAGAGGATCCGTGGACGATGATCAAAGAGGAAAGGTTCAGAAGGCTTGCGTCCGAGAAAGAGCTGAAGTGGGCAAAACAGTACAACAGCTATATGCCTTATATTTTGAATGATATAAAAGGAATGGCGAAAAAGCTTATCAAACGCAGATAACGCTGCATCTGCCGCAGGATACAGGTTCTGGGATCGAGCTCAGCCGACAGGTGATGCTTGAAGCGTAAAGGCCTGAAAAGGCAAAAACGGGATCCATCGCATAACGGATAAGCTCCCCATCGGGATATACTTTTAAGGAGGATGAAGGAATGATAAATCCGAATGTCAAGATCAGCTTGATAATCCCCTGCTACAATATCGAAGAGGCGCTGATCACGCGCGCTTTGGACAGCGTTGCCGCGCAGGACTTCTCCGATTACGAGGTCATAATCGTGGATGACGGCAGCAAGAGCGAGTTCCATGAGGCGCTTGAGCGCGTTGTACCGAAATACGAAAAAACCACGCTCATCACCATCCCCAACGGCGGCGTTTCCAACGCAAGAAACGTCGGAGTAAGCAGGGCAAGCGGCGAATACGTTGCCTTCCTCGATGGCGACGACGCTCTGACAAAGCATTTCTTCAGCGAAAGCTATAAGGCAGCCGCTGAAACAGGCGCCGAATTCGTCATCGGCTGCGTTATCATCACCGAGTCGATAGAGAACTTTGAACCGCTTGCTCCGCTGAATGGCGTTGGCTACACCGTCTATGAGGGTGAGCTCGTAGAGAATAAACTGCGCTTCGCCTTGAACTGCAACACCAGAACCATACGATACAAGATCGATCAAAACGACGAAAAAGGAAGGCTGTACATTTCAAGAGGCCCCGTGGCAAGGCTTTTGAAAAAGCGGCTCGCGCTCAGGGTCCAATTCCCGCTCGGCATCAAGCGCGGAGAGGATATCATCTGGAACAACGATGTGCTTTCGCTGGCGAATAAGGTCTGCGTCGTTTCCTCGCACTGGTACTGGTATTATTTCAATCCCGAATCCGTAAGGCACAGGTTCGATCCCGAGATGCATTTATCCTACGAGGCACAGATAAAGGCCTTCAGATCGAAGCTTGATATGCAGAATGACAACCATTATCTGATAGTGGGTCTGAGAGTTTTGGACTGCCTGAAGCTGATAAACAAGTATCAGATAGCACGGGCGGGGAAGGCCGATAAGGCGCTGAAAAAGGCCGTGATACGTCATCTGTACACCGAGGATCCTTGGACGATGATCAAGGAAAGCCGCTTTATCGGGTTGACCCAAAAGCGGGAGGCCGTTTATGCGAAGCTTTACAAGCATAAAATGCTGTTTTTCGCTGACGGCTTGAAGCTCAAGCTCTACGATCTCAGGCATGGAAACAAGGGAAAATGAGCCGATCTTACGGACGGCAAAATAGAAAAACAGAACTGTATTAAGGAAATGGGAATGCCATTCGAAGGTGTTGTATGCGTGCTCAAGCCGCCGGGACTCACGTCCAGCGACGTGGTGGTGGACGTGCGCAGGATCTTTCATGAAAAGCGCGTCGGACATACGGGCACGCTCGACCCGGCGGCGGCGGGGGTGCTGCCTGTCTGCATAGGCAGGGCGACCCGCCTTTTTGACTACCTTGTGGACAAGCGGAAGCGGTACCTCGCGGAGATACGCTTCGGTGCCGCCACCGACACCGAGGATGCCTACGGTGCGGTTATCGAGCGCGCCGAATGCGATGTTTCGGCCGAGGCGCTCGAGGCGGTGCTGCCCTCGTTTCTCGGAGATCAGCTTCAGACCCCGCCCATCTACTCCTCGCTGAACGTCAACGGCGTTAAGATGTATAAGCTTGCGCGGCGCGGCGAAGTGACAGCCCCCGTGGAGGAGCGAAAGCGCCTTATCACGGTCAGCCGCATGGAGCTCGTTGAGAAGCTCGATAAAAACAGCTTCCTTATTGATATAGAGTGCTCCAAGGGCACCTACGTCCGCACGCTATGCCGCGATATCGGAAGAAAGCTCGGCGTTCCCGCTTATATGCCGTTTCTTCTAAGAACTGCTTCCGGAAGCTTTGATCTGAGCTGCTCGCATACGATCGCGGAGCTCAAGGAGCTCTCAGAGCAGGCCGCGCTTGAAAGCGTGCTCGTTCTGATGGATGAGGCGGTCGCGCATATCCCGGCGCTGTGCCTGAACGGGCTCTCGAAGCGGCAGAAGCGCCTTCTTGTAAACGGTGCGAGCGTTCCGTTCGAGGGCTGCCCCGAGGGCGAGATACAAAGGCTATATATCGACGGCGCGTTCATGGGGCTTGCCGTTCGGGACGCCGGCGGGCTGCATATAACCGTCTGGCTTGGGCCGGAGAACGCTGCGAACGGCGAATAGAATAGCGGATTAAATTATTAGAGATCCCGCAGAGATCTCAACCTCAACTATTCACTATTCACTGAATTTGACAACTGCTCGGGAGAATGATCATGACTAAGACCGTGCTCGCCCTCGGCATGTTCGACGGGATGCACATAGGGCATAAAAAACTCATAGAAACGACGGTCCGTCTCGCCAAAAAGGAGGGGCTCGAGCCGGCGGTATTCACCTTTTCGGATCATCCGCAGAAGCTTTTCGGAGCAAAGGTTGCAAGGCTCTGCGACAACGACGAGAGGCTGAAGCTGATGCGGCGCATCGGTGCGGTGCGCATAGAGCAGGCGGAGTTCACGCGCGAGCTCGCCTCGCTTTCGCCGGAGCGCTTCGTGGATATGCTCGTTGAAAAAATGCAGCCGCAAACGATCGTTGCGGGCTTCAACTATACCTTCGGCAAGGGCAAGAGCGGCGACACCTCGCTTTTGACGAAGCTTGCCGTCAAAAAGGGCGTCGGTGCGGCGATAATCCCGCCGGTGAACTTTGCAAACAAGCCCGTTTCAAGCACACGCATCCGCGAGCTCATCGAAAAGGGCGACGTGCAGTCCGCCCAGCTCATGCTCGGAAGGGCCTACACCCTTGCGGGAGCCGTCGTCGAAAGCAGGCGCATCGGCAGAACGATCGGGTTCCCAACCGCAAACATCCTGCCCGACCCGTCCCGCGCCATACCTCAGGACGGCGTATATATCAGCATGGCGAGGGTCGATGGCGACATGCTTCCCGCCGTTACCAACATCGGCACGAATCCGACTGTGAACGGCGAAAAGCGCATGATCGAAACGCATATCCTCGATTTCAACGGGGATATCTACGATAAACAAATAGAGGTCTTTTTCGTGAAACGGCTTCGCGGCGTGAAGAAGTTCGCCGATCTTGACGAGCTAAAGGCGCAGATCGCATCGGACAGCAGGGCCGCAAGCGAATACTTCGGCTGCTGAAGGGCGGCGCAAAAGGGGAGTGAAGAAGAGTGACGATAGTCCTCACTGCGGCGGCATTGATCGCCGGCTATCTGATAGGAAGCATAATGAACGCGGTCCTGATCGCCAAGGCGAAGCACAGGGATATCAGGGAGTGCGGCAGCGGCAATGCGGGCTCCACCAATATCCTGCGCACCTTCGGCTGGAAATGGGGGCTGCTCTGCCTGGTTCTGGACAGCCTGAAGGGCGTGATAAGCGTGCTGATCGGCAAGGGACTCGGCCTGCTTGCGCTCAGGTTCTTCCCAAACGAACTCTTTCTGGCGGATTTCCCAACCTTCCTCGGCTGCGTCGGCTGCTTCGGCGCGCTGCTCGGGCATCTGCTGCCGGTCTTCTTCGGTTTTCGCGGCGGCAAGAGCGTTGCGGTCGCGCTCGGCGCATTCCTTGTGCTCGCGCCCGTACAGCTTCTGATCGCGCTCGGCATCGCAATAGTGCTGATCGCAATAACCCGCATGGTCTCGGTCGGCTCGCTGATCGGAACGCTGATTACTTCGGTGCTCGTTATTATCAAGCATTTCGGAAACATCCCGATGATGGTGATAAGCGTGATCGTTATACTTATCATCGTGATCGCGCATCTGCCGAACGTGCAGCGCATCATGGAGGGGAAGGAGCGGACCATCGAGAATATCGAGTGGGAATCGGGCAAAGCGCAGCTTGATAACGACTCAAAGGACCCCAAGCGCAAGGGCAAGTGAGCTGCGGGCGCAGGAGGAGCAAAAACCTTTGAACAACGGAGCCGGCCGCTTCGAGTGCGGTGCGGCGAAACCACAACAGAATATACCGAAAAACGAGAGCCTACGAGGCAAGCTCGATAATCGTGAAGCAAGTCGATCGTCTACTATTTATTTGTAAATAACGGTTGACTTGCTTTTGCTATTGAAGTATAATATTATATATGCGCGACTGGGCTGTATGCTCGTGCGCGTTGAAACGGAACTTCAGCCGTTCTGCGGCTTTAGTTTAAAAAATCTTATCAACAGGAGGAAAAGCATGAAGAGATTTATCGCTTTCGCAGTTGCTCTTTCGATGATCCTGGCGCTCGTTTCGGTGCCGGTATCGGCTGAAACCGCATCTGCGGCCATCCGCCACAGGGATGCTTCGGGAATGAATGCCAGCTTTAAGGCATACGCTCCCGAATCCGTCACTGCGGGCGAGGAGTTCCCCGTAGTCGTTGAAGTAAACGGCGAGTATGAGGCGCACACCCTCAAGCTGATGCTCGACTTCGATCCCGAAAAGGTCGAGCACGTTTCCACTGCATACGGCACGATAACCACGCAGGCTGTGGCCAACGGAGGTTTTCCGATGTCGGCCGTGGCAACGAGCGGCAAATCCCTGAGCTTCGGCCTTATAATGCCGACGGCTCCGTTCACCGGCAGCGGCGAGCTCTACACCGCCACCTTCAGGGCAAAGCAGGATCTGGTCTACAATGAGTATGGCTTCAGGCTGCATATCGACAGCCCCAGCGATTTTGCTTATTTTCCCAGCGGCGGCACGTCCTCTCCTATCCAGGATCATTCCGAGGAAGTTCTGATAGAGAATCCCGCCCGCCACTTCTCGGCCGAGATCTTCGTTGAATCCCCCGAGAAGGCCCATCCCGGCGACGATATAGAAGTCACTCTGAACATCTCCGGCGAGTATCAGATGACCGGCATCCAGATCTACCTGTACTTTGATGCCGAGGCATTCGAGATCACCGAGTACGTACCCGGCGCGGTGCTCGAAGCGGCTGAGGCCGCCGGCGGCTACTGCATCGAGTCCCACACGGCGAATCCCGGCGAGGTTTCTCTCATAGTGCTGATCCCCGATGCCGATATCAGCGATGAGGGCGTCATCTATACCCTTAACCTGCACGTTGCGGATGATGCCGAGCCCGGCGTATATGACTTCGGTCCCGAGCTTGCTCGCATGGTTTACAGCGAACCCGGCTCCACCTCCGTTTACGATATCGAGAACGTCACCGTTGAAGGCTCCGAGACCGAGATCGTTGAGGTCTTCACCGTCACCTGGCTCAACTGGGACGGCACCGAGCTTGAGGTAGACGAGGGCGTTGAAGCGGGCACCATGCCCACCTATGACGGCGAAGAACCCACCAAGGGAGGCGATGATCAGTACACCTACACCTTCATCGGTTGGGATCCCGAGGTCTCCGAGGTAACCGGCGACATCACCTACACCGCAGTATTTGAAGAGACCGTCAACACCTACACCGTAACCTGGGTGAATGAGGACGGCACCGAGCTCGAAGTCGATGAAGAAGTCGAGTACGGCACCATGCCCACCTACGACGGCGAAGAGCCCATCAAGGAAGGCGATGCACAGTACAGCTACACCTTCATCGGTTGGGATCCCGAGGTCAGCGAGGTAACCGGCGACATCACCTACACCGCAGTATTCGAAGAGGTAGTGAATACCTACACCGTAACTTGGGTCAACTGGGATGAGACCGAGCTCGAGGTCGATGAGGAAGTTGAGTACGGAACCATGCCCACCTACGACGGCGAAGAGCCCACCAAGGAAGGCGACGCACAGTACACCTACACCTTCATAGGTTGGGATCCCGAGGTCAGCGAGGTAACCGGCGACATCACCTACACCGCAGTATTCGAGCAGACCGTCAACACCTACACCGTAACTTGGGT
>JAFWVQ010000035.1 GCA_017523925.1 Clostridia bacterium | reverse complement strand
CTCTCAACACAGTAACGGTTCTTGGTCTCACTATACGGTTTTCAAGGTGCTGCGCTGCTCGCTCGAGGCTCACTTGCGCTCCCCTCTCGGCGACAGCTTTGCCATTATACTCCTTCCCGCAACAAATGTCAAGCCTTTTTTCGAAAAAACTTTATTTTTTCTTTTTTTCGATTTTTTCTTTTATTTGCTTGAGTTTTTTCGATCTTTCACTCTGTTTTTCCTGTGTTTCCTCCGTATATTCATTTTTATATTATGCAGGATTCCCAATTCTTGCCGTATTTCCGCCGATTTGCGCGTTGTTTTTGATTTTGTATCTTCAGTTGATTACGCCCTTGTTATGCTCGTTTCCATGCTGTATAATTGAGTTGGAGGTGTTGATATGATCTACGGCGCTATCAATAACAAGGGTGAAGAATACTATACCGATATGATCCGCATATTTGAAGCGATACACGATAAGCAGCGGAACTACAATTGGCTCATCACGGATTCGGTTTGCTACCCCTCGAACCCCGAGACTGCGAGGATGCTCGATATGCCATACTGTTGGCTGAGCGGGGATGAGCTGACCGAGCTTGTAAAGAAGGAAGATTTTCAATGGATCTGGGCGGCGTTATCCGGCTTTGATAAAGCGATACCGCTTTCGGAAGTATTGAAGTATGAACTTCCGACTGCTGTGGATTACAGCGGGCATTGGCATCTGCCGCTCTCCATTCAGCACCCTTTGGCTGAGATAGAGATCTATCCTTGGGACAGCTCCGGAACCATGATCTTCAGCCGCGATAAAAGCATATTTGATGATTTTCTGAGCTTTTTCCCGTTCAGCAAGAGGATGGAGGACGAGCTTACTAATGAATAGGCGCGTTCGTCCGAAGTCAAAACCGAATTCGGAGCTTATTATATGAAAGATCGCTCACTCGCATCCGATCAGCTTGTGCGCATGTACGGCGATTTCGGGATGCCGATAATCGAGATCGACCCCGCCATCATACTGAAATGCGGGATGCCCTTGGTCGAGCTGCTGCTTCTTACGCGCCTTGCTCCCACAGGCGCGGCTGCCGGTCGGCTTATTCGTGCGGGAAGAGTTTCTCTGAACGGCGAGATCGTGCTTCGAACGAGCGCAGTCATATCCCCTGCGCTTTTGAAGAATGGCGCGATGCTCACGCTGGGCGGCAGGATCGCAAGATGTGCCGTGATGATGAAGCGTTGAGCGGTTCTTCAGTATGCGGCGCTTTGACATGTAAACGATCAACCTATATTATGGATATAAAACGGGCCTCGGAGATTCTTCCAAAGCCCGTTTGGTTTTTTCATTCGAATAAACTCAATTTGCAAATCAGCTCAATCTTCAAAGTTCCATAGCAAGGCGCAGTATGGCGACGGCATCCGAAACGCCGATGGAGCCGTTTCCTTCCACATCGCCTATCTCGATCTGTTCCGCAGTCAAAGTGATCAGCCCCATGGCATGGCGCATGGCAAGTATCGCATCGGCTGCATTCACGCTGCCGCTTCCGTCCAAGTCGCCCGGTACGAAGCCTTCCTCGGCTGAGAGTATCTCGAGCCATTCGCTTACAAGCTCGAACAGCTCCGCCTCGCTGTCCACCTTGCCCACGACCTGTGCGCGCACGATGCCGCTGCGGTCAACGATCAGGGTTTGCGGAATGCTTGTCAGCCCTTCCGGGCTTCCTGCGTTTGCAGCGTCAAGAAGCTCGTCGCAGATCAGCATATGGTTCCAGAAGTAACCGTTTTCATTTACGTAGTTCACGGCATCCTGCACTTCGTACGAATGTTCATAATACAACGCGCCCCAGACCTGCACGTCCGCAGCGGGCGTTGCAGAGTAGTATTCATGCAGCGCGAGAAAATGCGGAAGCTCGATCATGCAGGGGCCGCACCAGCGCTGCCAGAGGTTTATCACGGTCACGGTCGCATCGGAGAAGATGGAGCCGTCCACGGGTTCGCCGCCGAAGGTGACGGAGGTGAAGCCCGTAAGATCCATGCCAACGGCGCTGCCACGCACCGGCGCGGGTTCGGCATCGATTCCGAGCGGCGACGCGAGAAGTACAAGTGCAAGCGCAAATGCCGCAAGCCTCTTTACAATGCAGTTAAGCTTATTCATATATGCCTCCAATGTGGATCAACCTGTTTTTGCACCGGTATCGAAAAGCCTTCTTTTAATATAGGCGAGCAGTTCGAAGTACCAATAGCCGATTATACTTCCGAGCGTGTTGTGGATCAGATCATCCGTTTCACAGTAGCCTACCTTCAGCATAAGCTGGGTGAACTCGATCGAAAGCGAGATCAAAAGGCAGAGAAGGACGGTTTTGAGAAAGCTCAGCCCCGTTCCCCAGTTCAAAAGGAAGCCGAGCGGCACGAAGACCATGATATTGCAGAGTATCTGCCTTTGAATGGTCTTCTTTTGCAGATTCGCATACGATGCAAACGGCGTGAAGGTGGGGCGATACCGCCTGAGAGGCGGCCTTCCTATCACGGTTTCAAATGCGATAAAAAGGATGAACAGCAGCACTATCGCAAGACGCACCCATGGAAAACGCCCCTTCAAAAGCTTCGAAAAGAGGTATGCTCCGAGCGGAGCTATCACGAATGCGGCGAACGCGAGCAACAGGGTCGTGTCGCGAGACCACGCGCGATGCGTTTCAAGCGTCATGCCCATGCCGAACAGGCTGCCGAAGCTTTCAATCTGTGTCATAGATTATCCTGTCGGCATCAAGCCCGAGCGACTCGATGAACTCGCGCCGGCGGACGCCCTCCGCCTTCAGCGAATTCATCTTCGAGACCGAGATATTCTTGCTTTTGAGCTGTTTTCTCGTTTCATTGAATTCATGTATCCACGCGAACGGGCGCAGCACAGCATGTTTTTTCGCCGCACCCCAGCTTGCAAGCCCCTTCTGCTGAAGCCTTGCGAGGATCTTGAATGGGTTGCTGCTTCTCAGGAACACGGCGGACACATGCCCCTCCTCGCCTTTCTTTACGCCAAAATTGCCACGCTCCATGATATAGTTAAGGAAGCTGTCGCAAACGCTCGGATCCGCTTCGGAGCACCAGGTGATATCCTTGCGAAGACCGAGATGCCTCTTGCACATCTGAGTTACGATCATCGCGAATTTGCTCATGCCCACGCTTTCGAAGAGCTCGCTGTAGGTCTGCTCCCAGGCGGCGTCGTCGATATGCCGGTCCACAAACATCATCCAATCGAGGATCTGGCGCAGTCCGAGGCCCTCGCGCAGATGCTGGTTTATGTGGAAGAGCAGCACCATGCCGTTCAATTCATGCGGCAGCATCGGGAAGCGCAGCCACTCGATATACCCGTCGATCCGCTCGTCTATGCCCTTTTCGAACAGCTTGAGCAGGCGCTCGTTTTTGCCGTCCACGATCGGCAGCCTTCTGTGAAGCTCGAAGGTTATGCCGTATTTGCGGTATTCATTATGATGCGCGATATTGCTCAGATCCTTTTGGTCGAGCTCGAAGCCGTTTGCTTCGAGCAGTGCGGCCGTGCGATCGAAGTCCTTTCTTTTTACGAGGAAATCGATATCGCCCATAAGCCTTAGGAACGGATCCTTATAGAGGATCGAGGCCGCCGCGCCCTTGATGATAACGAACTCTATGCCGTTTTCATCGAGCAGCTCAACAAGCTTCTTTTGAGCGGAGAGGATGTAGAGCACCCTTATCTGATAATCGCGGCTCAGACAGCTCCACTTTTTTGCAATGCGCTCGTCCTGCGGCTGATGCGCCATGAACCATTTATCCGCGAAGCAGAGCACCGTTTGAAGCTGCAGCTCGCTGAACACGGATGCAAGCGTTGCGTCGTCGAGCTCATCGGCATTTATGCCGCAGTTATCAAAGGGCTCTCCGAAAAGGCTTTCCCTGAGTATTCCGTAAACTATTTCGTTGATCCGCTCCATCTCATCCCTCCTTGAGCCATGCGCGGAACGAAGCCTCTGCCGCACCGCACCGATCACTCAACAAAATCGAACTCCCATTCGCCCATGCGAACGACGCTTTCCTCGGTCGCGCCCTTTTCACGAAGCGCGTCGATAATGCCCTCGGTTTCGAGCATGCGCTGGAATCTTCTCATGCTCTCCTCGTCCTCGGCGTTCGTGGTATCGAGTATGTAATCCACCGTGCCGCCCGTGACAACGAAAACGTCGTCCTCGATACTGATCTTGAAGCCCCATTCGTACTGCGCGGCGGGGACTATGTCGTCCTCCTCGAACTCAAGCGTTTTGGGAAGGGTCTTGAGCATCTTCAGAATGCGGTCGAGCAGCGGCTCGAAGCCCTGCACCGTGGCCGCCGAAACGGGGAATATCTCGGCCTCGGGGTTGGTTTCGGCAAGCTCCTGCTTAAGAAGCTCGAGCCAATCCTCCGCGCCGGTTATGTCCATCTTGTTTGCCGCGATAAGCTCGGGAAGCTCGGCAAGCTTTTCGCTGTACGCCGTAAGCTCCTGCCTTATCTGGCGGTAATCGGCGATCGGGTCGCGGCCTTCGCAGCCGGAGATATCCAGAACGTGCATGAGCATCCTCGTGCGCTCGATATGGCGAAGGAAATCATGCCCGAGCCCCGCGCCCTCGCTCGCGCCCTCGATAAGGCCGGGGATATCCGCGAGCACGAAGGTTTCGTCGTAGCGCTTGACGACGCCGAGATTCGGGGTCAGCGTGGTGAAATGATAGTTCGCGATCTTGGGCTTTGCGCTCGTTACGACCGAAAGTATGGTGGATTTTCCGACGTTCGGAAGCCCGACGAGCCCCACGTCCGCGATCGTCATAAGCTCGAGCTCGACTTCGTATTCCTTGGTTTTCTGCCCGTTCTGTGCGTAGCGCGGGGTCTGGCGCGTTGGCGTTGCAAACCTTGCGTTGCCCTTGCCTCCCCTGCCGCCGCGAAGCACTGTGCGCGTGCGCCCGGGCTTATTCATATCGGCGATTATCTTGCCCGATTCGAGATCGCGAACGCGCGTTCCGACCGGGACTCTTATGATAAGGTCCTCGCCGCTCTTGCCCGATTGCAGCTTCGCCCTGCCGTTTTCGCCGTTCTTTGCCCTGAAAAAGCGCGCGAACTTGAAGTCGAGCAGAGTGCTCATATTCTCGTCGGCCTCGAAGATGACGCTGCCGCCCGTGCCGCCGTCGCCTCCGTCGGGTCCGCCATGTGAAACGTATTTTTCGCGGTGGAAGCTCACCGCGCCGTCGCCGCCGTTGCCGGATTTTATGACTATTCTTGCTTTATCTACAAACTGCATTAGTTTAACTCCTTATAGAATCTGCAAAGCGCATTGAGCGTACACTCGGCGCATTTCGGTTTTTGCGAGGAGCAGACGCGCCTTCCGTGGAAGATAAGCCAATGGTGCGCTATCGACCATTTATCCTCGGGGATGCGCTCCATGAGCTGCGCTTCGGTTTTTTCGACCGTTTTGGCGTTTGCAAGCCCGATGCGGTTGCTGACTCTGAAAACATGCGTATCCACGGCTATCGCGTAACGCCGAATGCGTTTGAAAGCACGACGCTCGCGGTCTTTCGTCCAACGCCGGCAAGCGATTCAAGCCCCTCGCGGTTTCCCGGCACCTCACCGCCGAACTTTTCCACGATATCGCGGCAGGCGGAGAGGATATGCTTTGCTTTCATATTGAAGAAGCCGCAGGGCTTGATGTATCTGCCGAGCTCTTCCTCGCTCAAATGCGACATGGCCTCCGCCGTGGGATAGTCCCGAAACAGCGCGGGGGTGCATTTATTCACCTGCTTGTCCGTGCATTGAGCGGAGAGGATCGTGGCGATCAGAAGCTCGAAAGGGTTCGTGAAATCGAGCTCCGGCCTTGCGTCCGGATGCGCCTTATCAAGCTCATCGAGCACCTTATCGATCCATGCTTTATCGGGTATTTCGTGTACTTCTTTCATGCGTGCATCCTCCCACGCATATAATGTAACACAAATAATTGGATTTGTCCATCAAAACTTCATCACATATTCATCATTTTCATGATCTGCGAGATATCCGCGCCGCCCTTGCCCATGTTTTGGAGCATAGGAAGGAGTCTCATAAGCTGCATAAGCTGCATCATTTGATTCATATTGCCGCCGTTATTCCCGCCGAAATTACCCATGCCGCCGCTGCCCGCGCCGTTCATCATCTGCATCATTCGGAAAAGGTTCGGGTCGAAGCCCATGCCCCTGTTCTGCTGCGCGCCGCCCATGCCGCCCGTGCCAGCCGTGCCGTTCATGCCGTTCATATTGAAGCCGCCGTTATTCTGTGCCGAAAAGCCGCCTTCGGGCGATGAAAACGCGGCGTTCCGATCGTAAGCATTCACCTGCCCCTGCGCCGCGCCAGCGCGGACATGATGCTCCATCCCGAACTGCACGGCAAGGTTTTTCAGTTCGAACGGCGCGGCGAAGGGCTCCATCGCAATAAGAAACGCCTTGAGCCCGTCCGCACCCTGCTCCTCGCGTATGCGCCGCGCAAGCAGAAGCAGGGGCGAGCGTTCCTCCTTTTTTGCCTCCTCCGGCACGGTCTGCATAGGACGCGCGCTGTTATTGAGGCTGCCTCCGCTCTGCACCGTTCGCCGCGGATTTCCCCTGTTTCCCGCATTTTGAGAAGGATTCGGCATAGTCCGCACCGCCTTTCCGAGTTTTGTTTCCCATGAACATATTATTCACCGAGGGGCGATATCGTGCATATAGTATTGTGAATAAGGAATTCGGAGGCGCGATATGGCAAGGAACCTTAAAGCATACAGAAAGAACGAGCGGAGCGAAAAGGGCGAGGATCAAATTCGAAACGAAGCGCAGGCGGGCTCGGCGCAGCTCAGCGGCGCGGATATGGCGAATATCGAAAGCATGATGAACGCCTACGGCGGCAAGAGCGAGACGGAGCTTATGGATGAGCTAAGGCGCATGACCGAGCGGCAGAAGAAGGACGGCTCGTTCGATGCTTCTGCGATGCAGAAGACCGCGGATAGCATAATGCCGATGCTGACAAGTGAGCAGCGGCAAAAGCTGATCGGGATAATGAATATGCTGGGCAACTGACTCCGTTAAAATGCCGCAAGCGCCGCTGCTGCGGCGCTTGCTGAAAGGAGCTTTTCCTTATAAGCGCGACCGTTCTCAATCGCCGTAGTTCTCTCTGAAATAGTAATCCCAATACCAGTCCGGCCAGTGCTCCTCATTTTGGCTGTCGCTTGCACCCGCCGGATCATATATTTTGAAAAGCCAGTTGCCCTCGCCGTCCTTTATGCCGGCATATATACCGCCTCCGGAGACGATCTGCCTGTCCTTGACCCGCAGTGCGAAATAGTTCCTCGTGAATTCCTCCGGATCAGTGTGCAGTTCGTCCTCATCTGGCGCGGGTATCGGGTTCAGATCCTTATCGTAAAAATTACCGTTCTCATCATTAAGAAAGCGTGCCGTGTAGATCGAGCCGAAATAGAGTTCCTCGTCCACAACGAAGCCGCCCGTAGAATACGGTCGAACCCTGCTCATCACAAGCTCTCCCGAGAGCGTATAAAGATTTGTTTCACTATAGACCGTATATCCGTTGGAATCCTCATACCGCTCGCTTTCGTCAAGATAACGCTCACCGATTATGTATTTGCCGCCGAAAACACCGCGCACTCTATTAAAGGCGGAAAGATCAATCTCGCCTATACGGTTTCCCTCTTCATCGAGCATAAGGCATTCGCGATAAGCCAGAGCCTGGCCCTCCTCGCCGTAATTTTCCATTGTCGCTCCGTAAACAAGGTAAACGCCGTCCACGTGCAGTATGCCGCCCGCCCAGCCGATCTTGAAAGCCCTTTGAGTGCGCGTGTTTCCTTCGCCATCGACAAAATCGAATTCGGGAGCGTTATCCATCAGAATGGTCTTTTCAAGCCGATCGTCCTTTATATCCGTTATGAAGAAAGAGAAGTCCCGTTCACCGTTCTCATTCAAATACGAACTTTGCGATATTGTTATCGCCATATTGTCAAAGAAACGGTACGGCGGCATCCACTCGCCGCGCTCGATGCTGTAGCCGTAGGGCATGCCGTGCTCTGTGTAGAAAGCAGGATGCTGACTCCAATTGGGTTCTTCGTAATCCGTTGCATTGATCACCGTTACAAGCTCGCCGAATCGGTCGAAAACGTACTTAAGATCGCTCTCGCCTTCGAGAACGAAATATGCAGCCGGCTCGTCGAACAGCGGGCCGTCGATGAGCTTGCCCATCCTTCCCGGAGTCGGGAAAACAAGCGCCGGAGTCGGAGGCGCGGTCGGCTCTGCCGTCGGCGCTTCGGTCGGGACTGCCGTCGGCGCATCTGTCGGTGCCTCGCTCGGTCCTTCGGTATGCGCTTCGGTAGGCGCGGCGGTGACTTGCGCCGTGGGCTCGGGGGTGGTCTGCGGCTTTTCGGCCGGAGCGCAGGCGGCTTGTGCAAAAAGCGCAATCACAAAAGCAAGGATCAAGCTTTTTTTCATATCGTTCATTTCCCTTTCCTAATCGTAATAAGCTTTCGCTCACCACTCGTCATCCGGTTCGGTTTCGGGCGGCGAATCGCTTGCAAGCTTCGGGTTATAGACCTTGAAGACCCAGTTTCCCGCTTCATCCTTCACGCCCGCATAAATGCCCTCCTGATCGACTGTATAGCCGCAGCGATAGTATATGCCGAAGATAGAGTCGTTTTCGCTCGTGGTTATATCGAAGCTATGCAGGTCGGTGCCATCCGGCACGGTGTAGCGCACGCTGAGATCGCTTCCGTACACCTCCCCCTGCCTGTTGATGAAGCAATTTGCATAGATAAGCCCTCTGCCGCAGCCGTCCCAATAGCCGAATCTATCCTGCGGATCCAGCCAGCAATCGCGCATAACGCATTCGCCGGAAAGCGAATAGAGATCGTATTTTCTATACCACGGCCAATCGCCGTCAAGCTCCAGCGGGTGGGATTCGTCATCGGCTTTTATAAGAAGGTAACGGTCTGCGAACACGCCCTCGATCATATCTATGCCGCCGAAGGGCTCGGGATCGAAATCGCCGATAACTTCGCCGTTTTCATCGAGCATTATCGCTTCGGTGATTGCTGCCTGCTCCCCGTTTTCCTCGACATCCCTGACGGTTATCAGAATCAGCTTATCGTCCACGGGAAGTATGCCGGCGCCGAACCCAAACCCTAAGGGCCTGTCAAATTCGATGCGCCTTTCAAGCTTTTTATCCCACAATGCAGTCCAAACGAAGCCGTAATACTCCGAATATTCGGAATAACCTTCCTCATCATCCCATATTTTTCTGTATTCAAAGAGCCTGTTTGCAAAATCGATGATATCTGCCGGCATCATCTCTCCGCGCTTTATGCAGTAGCCGTAGGGAACGCCGTATTCGCCGTATATCCCCGCAGAATCTGACCAGCAGTTAAAATCATCGGAAGGGGCGGTAAAGGTCGCCATCAGCTCGCCGAAGCGATCGTAAACATAGTGGATATCACTCTCGCCGTCCAGCACGAAATACGCCATGCCCTCGGGCAGCACGGAGCCGCCGTTTACAAGGTTGCCCAGCCTGCCCGGGGTCGGGAAAACGACAGCCGGGGCCGGGGGCGCGGTCGGTTCTGCCGTGGGCCCTCCGCTCGGGTCTTCGCTCGGCGCTGCCGTGGGTGCGGTGGTAACTTCCGCCGTGGGAGCGGGCGTATCTTGCGGTTTTACGCTTGGAACGCAGGCCGAAGCAAAAAGCAGCAGCGCGGCGCATGAAGCGATTATTGGGGTCTTTTTCATTTTCATGATCTCCCTTAGATAAAAGAATTACAGTTTCCTTTGATTACCATCGGTCTTCCCTTTGCGAATCGCTCGCAAAATTGGGGTTGTAGATGCGGAAAAGCCAGTTTCCCTCATCGTCCTTTATGCCTACATAAACGCCGCTTTCCACAAAAACTCTGTTTTCCAACTCCAACGGACGGTACAGGCTCGAATACTCGCCCTTTTTCGCATCCGCGGGCAGCTCCTCTATGCTCTCAAACGCGCTGTTAAATACGCCGCCTTCCCTATCCTTGAGGTAGGATGCGCAGATCATCCAGCCCGCGCCGATCTCCTCGTCCGCCGCAAAGCCGTCCGACACGATGGGTTCTACATTGTCCATCACGAGCTCGCCCGAGAGGGTGTAGAGGCTTTTCGCGGTTTGAACGTAATTCGACCCGTCAAAGTACCATTCCTCCTCCGGAAGCATCCTTTCGCCGATTATGTATTTGCCGCCGAAAACTCCGCGCACCGTGCCGAAGGGAGCGGTGTCCACCTCGCCGAGCCTCGCGCCGTTTTCATCGAACAGCACGGCTTTGGCAGGTCCGGGGCGGTGCATATACCAATCGGAATCGCTTACGAATTCATAGTATCTCTCGATCACCAGATACTTTCCGTCTATATGAAGTATCCCTCCCGCTTCACCGATGCGGAAGCCTCTCGCCTTTACAAACTCATAGCTGCCCGTGTCGTAATTAAAGCTTTCCAGCTCGATATCCTCCGCTCCGTTCATCAAAGGATGCTCCTCAAGCAGCCCCGTCCTAATGTCCGATATAACGAAGCCTCGCCACTCCTCGCCGTTTTCCAAAACGCAGTATCCGTCGGATCTTGCAATAAGCGCAAGATCGCCGAACAAGCGGTAATCCGGCAGGTTTTCCCCGCGCTCGATGCTGTAGCCCCAGGGCGCACCGTGCTCGCCGAAGAATCCCCCGCTATCCAGCCAGTGATCCTCGTAATCGGTAATGTTGAAGCTTGAAACAAGCTCGCCGAAGCGGTCGTAAACATACTTGAGATCGCTTTCCCCGTTCAGCACAAAATACATCCCCGGCTCGGGAAACAGCTCGCCGCCGATAAGGTTTCCAAGCTGCACCGCACCGGGAAAACTCGGCATCTCGCCCGCATCCGGAGGCGCGGTGGGTCTGCCTGTCGGCTTCGGAGTGGGTTCTTCGGTGGGAACTGCCGTCGGCGCATCCGTCGGCGCGTCGGTCGGAACTGCCGTCGGCTTATCCGTCGGCGCGGCGGTGGCTTCCGCCGTGGGTTCGGGCGTATCTTGCTGTTTATCGGTTGGAGCGCAGGCGCAGAAAAGGAGCATCGCTAAACTAAGCAGAAGCGCGGCGGCGCTTTTCGGTTTCATGGGGTTCCCTCCGTAAGATTTGTTTCTCCAAATAGGTTTTGAGCGCCGAAGTCTCGGCGCTCAATTCAATTATGCTTTATTATAATTACTGATTGGCGGTTATGCCCTTCATGTAGGGAACGTAGCCGCAGGTGGCAACGAGGGTCTGACCCTCGGGGGTCTCGAGCCAGTCCACGATGGTCTTCGCGATCTCGTTCGGGTTGGTCTTTGGTATAATCGCGTAGAACGGGTTGATGTAGGGATACTCGCCCGCATTGATGGTTTCATAGGTGGGCTCAACGCCGTTTATCGTGATGAACTTGAGGTTCGGCTGGTTGTACATATAGCTTGCGTAGTAGAACACGGAGTAGCCGATCGCATTCGCGCTGCTGTCGTAGGCGGCGATATCGCTGATAACGTCGCTCATGGTGACAGAAACGGTGACCTCCTCGGGGGAAGCCATCTCGGTGCCCTTCATAACAAGGTCGAGCATTAGGGTCTGGCTGCCGCTGAGAACGGGACGCTGGAACGCCTTGATCTCCTGATCGAGACCGCCGACTTCCTTCCAGTTCGTGATCTCGCCGGTGTAGATGCCCTTGACCTGCTCCTCGGTGAGGCTGTTCACGGGGTTATCCTTATTAACGATGAAAACGAGCGCATCGAGGCCGATCGGGCGCATATCGAAGCGGTTTTCGGGATCGTACTGCTCCTTGGTGGGCTTGCTTGCTTCGTAAACGAGCAGCATATCCGCCTCGCCCTTATCGAGCGCCTCATAGGAATAGTCGGTGGTGCTGACGGAGCACTTTGCCTCTGCCTGAGCCTCGGTGCAGCCGGTAACGAACTGGATAAGGCTCATTGCAAGGGGGATATTCGCGGTGGAGCCGTCGAAGCGGGGGTACTCATCGTAGGAGCAGGAGGGGCGCATCACGGGGGGATTCGGCGCCTCGGTCGGCTCATCGGTGGGTTCGCCGCTAGGCTCATCGGTGGGTGCCTCGGTCGGCTCGTCGGTGGGTGCATCGGTCGGTGCATCGGTAGGGTTGCCGGTGGGCGCTTCGCTCGTCACTTCCGAAGGATCGGGCGTGGGATCGGGCTTATCCCGGTTCGCGCAGGAAACGAGCGCGAAGGCAAGGGTGAGTGCAAGTACAAAAGCAAGAATGCGTTTCATTTTTCATTCCTTTCCGCGAACGGCATTTCGCTTTGCCGTTCGCCATGCGTATTATATTGGATAAGGGGCATATATTCAAGTGGTTCTATTAAAGTTCATAATTTGTTTATAATTCACTCCTTAGCCGATCCCAAAAACGGATCTTGGTCTGCGCTTTGAATCGTTTGCGAGCGCGGGATTGAATATCTTGAAAAGCCAGTTCCCCGCCCCGTCCTTAACGCCAACGTAGATGCGGATGGGCTCGGGTGTGCTCTCCCAAAACAGCAGGCTGTACCAATTCACGCTGTTGTCGCCGATAACGATGCGATCCTCAAGCTCGATTGAGCGGCGCATCCTGTTGTATTCCACATCATAAGCATCCGCAGGCGGAGTTCGCATTGGTTCCGGCGCGCTGTCGTACCAGCGATCGAACTCGGTATAGGCATATTCCGCCAATGTAAGCCTGCGTTCAAAAACGGAACCGTCGATCACTTCGCCTTCCTTCAGCGTATAAAACACCGCCGCATCAGCCGATTCGATATTCTCAAGCAAAGCTTCGCCGGAGAGCGAATATATCTTCGTTTTGAAATGATCCTCATCCTCGGAGGCGTCGCCCCCGTCGATCGCTATGATATGCTTTCCGCCGTAAACGCCGCGAATACGCCCGAACGGCGCGGGGTCGAATTCTCCCGCAATATCGCCGTTTTGATCGAGCCAAGTGCAGCGCTCATAGCGAAGCTCCCGCCCCTTATCGGCATTTTCATCGTGATACGCCTCAATAACGAGGTATTTATCATCAAATGGCAGAACGCCGCCCTGTTCGCCGATGCTCAGCCCTTTTGACTTCACCTGAACGGTTTTATCGGTATAGCAGTCGATAAACTCGATCAGCTCGCCATCCACGATATGCAGCATGAGCTGCCCGAAGGTTTGCCAATCGTCCATATTCTGCATGAGCCTGAGCGAGAAATTGCCGACAATGCCGTCCTCGCCGTAGAAGCCCGAAAGATAGCCCATGCCCTTGCAGACCGTCACAAACTCGCCCATGCGGTCGTAGATATAGTAAAGATCGCCCTCGCCCTTCAAAACGAGATACTTTGCGGGGTCGGGGAATATCTCACCTCCAATGAGGTTTCCGAGCCTGCCTCTTGCGGGAAGGACGGGCAGCGCAGGCGCCACAGTTTCGGCGGGCTCGGCGGTATTCGTTTCAGTCCCCGCTCCCCCGTTTTTTGCACAGGAAAGAAGCGAAAGCAGTATTGCCGAAAGTATTATCGCTGTAATGGATAGGCGTTTCATATTACCCTCCCTGCATCAATCAAATAAAAACGATTTGCGCTTCGGCTTAGAGTCCGAATCGAGCACCGGGCTGTAGATCTTGAAAAGCCAGCTGCCCTCCTCATCCACAACGCCCGCGTATATGCCTCTTTCCGTTTGAACGCCGAATCCCCCTGCCCTCCAGCCGCCGATACGAATGCTTACGCCCTCAAGCTCGATGCGCTCGGTTGCCAAATGGATATCGCTCATGGCGTCCTCCCTCGGGTAAGCATCGCATTCATTGCCTTCGCAGTCGTACCATCTGCCGTTTTTATAGTAATAATCGCCAAACATTGTAGAGGAAAGATCGTTATACCAGCGCACAACGACTTTTTCCTCGATAAGATTTCCCGAAATATCGTAAAGATCGTAGAGCACCCAATCATCCTCATCGAAAACGACGTTGTTTTCGTCGTAACAAACGAGATATTTGCCGCCGAGCACGCCCGCGATCGAGTTAAATGGCGCGTTATCTATCTCGCCGATGATCGAGCCGTCCTGATCGATGAGCGTCAGCTTTACTATATCCGGCTCGGCGTATTCGATATCCGCCCTGTTTGAATAGTCCTTGAACACCGCGAGATACTTGTTTTCGACATGAAACAGCGTTCCGCACCGGCCGAGGTCGATGCCGCCGCCCTCGATCATTACCGTTTTTTCGCAGCGCCAGTCGGTTATGCTGACCGCTGTCCTATTTTCATCTTCGCGTTCCACGCCAACAAACACATCCGCGCTGCGCCAAATGTACGTCCGGAAATAATCCATCAGCTTAAGGCTGAAATTGCCGCAGACTCCATATTCGCCATAGAAGCCCGTGAAATCAAAGTGGCTTTGGAAAACTCCGCGCAGCTCGCCCATGCTTGAGTAAACGTAGTGAACTCCGCCGCTGCCGCCGAGCACCAGATATTCTGCCGGCTCGGGGAAGATGCGGCCGCCCGTCAGATTGCCGAGCCCTGCGCCCGTGGTAGGAAAGCTGAGCCCTTCCGATGAAAAATCCGGCGGCGCCGTTGATCGCGGCTTGGGCGTTACGCGAACGCGCTCGCCCGTTATAGGATCGGTCGCGGGCGCGTAGGTTTCGTTTGGAGTCTTTCCCGTGTCCCTCGCGCAGCAAAGAAGCGGTAGGATAAGCAGAAAGGCAAGCAGGATGCCGATGATTCGTATGCAGTTTTTAATCGTATTTTTTATCATTTTATCACCAATCGGGAGCATGTTTTTCGGTTCGATGAGAATCGCTCACGAGGCTCGGATCGTAAATTTTGAAGAGCCAGTTGCCCCCGCGCTTTATTCCGGCGTAGACGCCGGGCGCACCGTAGCCGTGATCCGTAATGAGCTTATAGCCCGAGACTTTTACCGGATCGGTGGTGATATCGGGATAATAGGAATGATTCGGATACTCTTCGCAAGGCACGAATCGGCCATACCGATCGAGCCTGCACCATGCTTTTTCGCCGACCTTTACGCAGTCGAACGATATGCAATACCAGCCTATGCCCCGCAAAGCTTCTTCATAGTCATGCCTGAACCAACCGTCCGTTACCGGCTCAATATCCGAAATCAGCACTTCGCCGTCAAGAGTGACCACCTTGCAGCTAAACTCCGAGTTTTCCCTTATGCTGTCCTCGCAGATAAGATACTTTTCCGCAAGAACGCCTCGGATCACGCCGAAAGGCGCGGGATCGAATTCGCCGATTACCGTTCCCGAATCATCCAGCCATACGCAGCGGCCGTAATCCATTTTGCCCGTTTCCTCGTTATACTCCGCTTCAAGAAGCAGGTATTTTCCGTCTATGCGAAGCACGCCGCCGTGCTTTCCCATGCCGAGACCGTTTTGCTTTATCGGTATCGGGTTTTCATAGTATGCATCCATTATCTCAATAAGCTCGCCGTCTTCTATATGCAGCACGAAATCGGCAACGCGGTCATAGTTTTCGATCGAATCCATCAGTTTGAATGAAAAGCCGCCGATCATCCCGTATTCGCTGTAAATTCCAACGGGGGAGCGATCATAATAGTATCCTCCATCAGCTATGATCTTAATAAGCTCGCCCATGGTATCGTAAACATAGAACAGATCGCCCTCGCCCTTCAGCACGAAGTATTTATACGGCTCCGGCAGGATCGGCCCGCCGATAAGGTTGCCGAGCTGTGGTGGCAGGAACGGATTCGGCGTTGGGGTGGGAATCGGGGTTTCCGTTGGTGCGGTCGTTGGCTCCGGCGTAACCGTGGGCGCGGCGGTCACCGTCTCCGTAGGCGCAGCTGTATGCGCCGCTTCGCTCGGATCGGGCGTTTTGGGAACATCAACAGGCGCGCATGCACCGAGCATGAGCAGGATAAGTATTATTGATATCGGCTTCCCTATCTTCTTCATTTTCCCAGACTTCCTTTCGTTTGCTGCGCCTTTATTTTAGTATATAAAAGCCCGAATTGCAAGCAAAACGGGCCTTGTCACAAAAAGTTAATAATCGGTTGCTGCGCTTTTTAGCAGCAGCTCGGGTTCACTCCGCCGGGATAACGTCCACCACGACATATTCGCAGAAATATGCGTTTCTAACGGGCCAGCCCCAGCCTGTGAAGCCGGAGGAGGTGATATGCGTCATATCGCCTATTCTGTATTCGCCGTAGTTGAGGATGCCCATAAGCCTGTGCATGATCGGGTATGGCCAGATCTGCCCGCCGTGGGTATGCCCCGAGAGCTGGAGCTCGAAGCCGAGAGCCGCGTTTTCTTCGGTTTCGATCGGCTGATGATCGAGCATTACCCACATAAGCTCGTTTGAAGCGCCGTGAACCAGATCCGCCGCCTCGGCTCTTTCGTTTCTGTGCCAGCCCAGATCCGCCCTGCCGGCGAGCATGATCTCACCGCCGACGACCGCGTAATTATCCGAAAGTATCGCGATTCCGTTTTCGAGGATCGCGTTTTCAAGCTCGATATCGGTGAACGTGCGCTCGCCGCCGATGTAGTCCGTTTCATAGGGCTGATTATCGTGGTTGCCGTAAACATAGAAAACGCCATAGGTGGGCTTGAACCTTCCGAACTCCGAGAAAACCTCGAGCATATCGGCCTTTGAGGTGCGCTCGTCCACAATATCGCCTCCGAGCACTACGATATCCGGCGAAAGCGCGTTGATATCGTCGATGCCGGCCTTAAGAAGCGCCTTATTCTGAACCGTGCCGTAATGCGTGTCGCTTATAAACACGATTCTATATGGCTTTGTTACCTTATCGGAAGCAACGCGGTACTCTGTTTTAACGATCCGGTTCATGCCGTACAGCCCGTGCGCGAGCAGCGCTGCGAACACGATCGCCGCAAGACCCCCGAGAAGGTAGAATCTACTGCCCGTCTTTTTGAAAAGCTTATGCACGATCAAGGCGACGATATCGGCAATTATGCCGCTCACCATGATATAGAACGCCAGCACGCAGGATGGCGCCCACATATTGAAGCAGAACGGCAGGTTCAAAGCGGCGAGCGCAAGCCTAAGCAGGCGGCTTTTTGCGCTCTTCGGGTTCCTTCCGAGTGCACGGATGAGCCCCGCAGTGCGGAAAAAGGTGTACGCGCCGCAGATGAGCCCGAGCACGATGCCGATCGGAACATACTGCGGCATATAGCCAAGGGTGAAGAAATGAAGCATGTTTACCCCCGATTCTTTCTTAGAGCTTACTTTTTAACGAGCCCCACCACAACGTCGTCCATGAGCACCATGACCACGGGCTCGCCCCTTCCGGCGCGCGCATCGATCTTGATCTCCTCGGTGTTGAAGGGCGTTTCTGCGCCGCTCTTTTGAACGGCCGCAAGTTCCTGCGGCACGGTGACGTGCATAACGGCGGCGATGCGCGTGCCGTTCGAGCCGTTCTTCTTGAAGCCGAAGCACTGCAGGCCCTTGCCGTGCCTGCCTTGGATATCGTGGTCGAAAACGAAGCTGCGCTTCATGTAGCCGCGGTCGGTAACGGTCAGAAGCTCGCCCTCGTCGATGATATGGCTTGCGAAGATGACCTTATCCCCCGCTTCGAGCTTGATGCCCTTTACGCCCGCGCTGGCTCTGCCCATGGTCGGCACGGTATCCGCCATGAAGCGGATGCTCATCGCCTTTTCGGTGATGAGAATTATGCTGTCCTCCTCCAGGGGCTCGGGGATGTACTCGACCGAAAGTACCGTGTCGCCGTCCTTAACGTTCACGGCGGCGATGCGCTTGGTGCGCGTTATGTATTCCCTCGCCTCGGTCGCTTTGACCATGCCCTGCGCGGTGTAGAAGAACATCAGGCCGCGCGCGAAATCATCGTCAAATGCGCCGACTATGCGCTCATCCCCCTCCATTTCGACTATCGCGGAGAGGTTGGTGGGCTTCTTATCGGGCTTGGTTTCGGGAATGTCGCCCACGTTCAAGGTGATCAGCGCGCCGTGGCTCGTAAACAGCCGCAGGCTCCGTTCGGTGGAGCTTGGGAAGACGGCAATTGGCTTTTCCGCCGCGAGAAGATCGGGCGTAACGGACTTCGGCTGCAGCCTTCTGATCCTGTTTTCCGAAAGAAGCAGCACCGTGGCGGGCTCACTTATCGCTTCCTTTGCTTCCTGCTCGACCTCCGCGCCGTCGTCGCCGATAAGCTGGGTGCGGCGCTCGGACTTGAACTGCTCGCGTATCGCGGTCAGCTCGTCCACGATCAGCGCATGGAGCTTCTTTTTCGATGCAAGAATGTCCTTGAGGCGCTTGATCTGCTTTTTGATGTCGTTGAACTCCCTTTCGATCTCGAGCTGCTCAAGGTTGGTGAGCCTTTGGAGCCGCAGATCGAGTATCGCCTCGGCCTGAAGCTGGGTAAGCTCAAAGCGTTCCATCAAGCCGACCTTTGCTTCCTTGGGCGATTTTGAAGCGCGGATCAGCGCGATAACCTCGTCGATATTGAGAAGCGCGATCATCAGACCTTCGAGGATATGGCTGCGGCGCTCCGCCTGCTCGAGCTCGTTTTGGCAGCGCCTTGTTACAACCTCGTCCTGGTGCTTGATGTAGTAGTCGATAAGCTCGGTGAGGCTCAGAAGCTTGGGCTTTCCCTCGGCGATCGCGACCATTATAACGCTGACGGTCTTTTGAAGATCGGAATATTTGAAAAGCGCGTTCAGCACCTTCTGCGGATCGAAATCCTTCTTGACCTCGATGACCGCGCGAACGCCCGTTCTGTCCGATTCATCCCTTATATCGCTTATGCCCGCAAAGGCGGATTTGGATTTTTGCTGAACGAGCGCGAGAATCTTTTCAAGCGCGGAGGCTTTATTGACCTGGTACGGGAACTCGGTTATGACGATATTCGTTTTGCCGTTTTTCAGCGGCTCGAAATGCGTTTTCGCACGGTTGGTGAGCTTGCCGCGCCCCGTTTCGTAGGCGGCGCGAATCTCGAGCGAATCGATAAGGTAGCCGCCGGTCGGGAAATCCGGGCAGGGCATTATCTCAAGCAGCTTATCAAGGCTTATCTCGGGGTCGTTTATCCTTGCGATGACCGCGTCTATCGCCTCGGTGGGGTTATGCGGCGGAATGGACGTAGTAAGACCTACGGCGATGCCGTTTGAGCCGTTTATAAGAAGGTTCGGTAGCCTGCCGGGGAGCAGGTCCGGCTCCTTCAAGGTGTCGTCGAAATTGAGGCTGAATTTAACGGTGTCACGCTCGATATCGCGAAGCATCTGCATCGCGGCGGGAGTCATCCTCGCCTCGGTGTAGCGCATAGCGGCGGCGGAGTCGCCGTCCATACTTCCGAAATTGCCGTGTCCGTCGACCATGGGAACGCGCATATTGAAATCCTGCGCCATGCGGACCATAGCATCGTAAACCGAGCTGTCGCCGTGCGGATGGTATTTGCCGAGGCAGTCGCCCACGATGCGCGCGGACTTTCTGTGCGGCTTATCGGGTGAAAGCCCAAGCTCCATCATCGTGTAGAGGATGCGCCTTTGAACGGGCTTTAAGCCGTCCTCAACGCGCGGAAGGGCGCGCTCCAAAATAACGTGCTCGGCGTAGGGCATCATGGACTGATGCATAACGTCGTCCATGCTCTTTATAATGATGGGGAGCTTCGGCTCGCGCGGCTCCTGAAACTGATTCTTCTTTGCCATTATCTCTCACCTTTTCGCAGTTTTTCTCGTTTGTATTATGCTCGCCGTGTCCTTTACGGCGGCTTTAAGCCAATCGGCTTCCATGTATTCCATCGGGATAACTATCTCCCGCACGCTGTACCCAATATGCGGTCTTTTCAGCTCCTTCGGAAGATACGAAAGCCCAACCTCACGCAGCGAAAACACATTGCCGTTCAGCCACCCAACCGGCACCTCGTCGCAGTAAACGCAGCAGCAGCCAAACATTTTCTTTACTCGTATATCGAGCCCTAAAAGCGCATCGAGCAGCTTTGAAAGCGCCCTTTCATCGGGATATGCCATGCGTTTTCCTCCGTGTTTTTCTAATCCCTTTCCGTCCGCTTCACAAGCAGCGCATGATTGAAGCTCATTCCGAGCTCCTCTATATAGAGCTTCAAAAGCTGCTTATAATGCTTCGTTGCGGCGGTGAGCCCTATAACATCCACCCTGTCGCGCACGTCATTTTCGGCGAAGCGAAAGAGAGAACGCGCTATGCCCCGCCCGCGAAAAGCCGCCGTTACGAAAAGCTCGTCCAGCTCAAACGCCTTTTCCCCGACCGAGTTATACGAGGTCTTTTCCTCAAGCACCTTGATATGCCCGAGCGCATAGCCGACGGTCTTTCCGTCAACAAGCGCGATATAGAGCTCCTTATCGAAGTATTCGCTCGCATCGTTTGGGTAATAGCCCGCGCAGCTCCCCTCGCCCGCCCATTCGGTTGAAAGCGCGGCAAGCTCGGCAAGAAGCTCCGCGTTTTCCCGGGTATTTTCTTTATTTATTGCTATTTTTTCTATTTCAGCGTTCATATTTAATTCTGCTTCCGGATTACGGGGCGCGCCATAGCGTATTCGTTCAAAAGCGTGCCGTCCTTGAGCCTGAATGCGTTCGGGCGAACGCAGGTTATGCGGAAGCCGAGGCTTTCATACATGGCGCGGGCTCGGTGATTGCCCTCGATAAATTCAAGCTCTATCTGTAAAACTTCCTCCCTGCTCTCGGCAATGGAGATAAGCTCGTTCATCATTTGCTTTCCGATCCCCTGCCGCCAGTATTTTTTTACCACGGCGATGGCGATCCGCGCAATATGCCTTGTTTTGATCCGCGTATTGAAGCTTAAATTGCAAACGCCCGCGATCTCGCCGCCGGCTTCACAAAGCAGCATCAACTCGTTTTCAGATGAGTTTATCCTGTTGATAATGACTTTTTCGCCCTCGAGCGAATACAAATTATCGCATTCCTCGGGGTAGCGCAGTAAAAAATCCGTTTCCCCAGCCGTTATGCGAAGATAATCCAAAAGACCCTGCGCGTCGCTTTCGCTTGGATTTCTTAAAAGCGCGGTGCCGCCGCTTTTTAAAACGATGTTTTTTTCCTCTGTCAGCACTTCACTCGCCCCTCAAAAGCCTTATCATTTCCTTCGGGTCGGGCGAAGAATAAACGGCGTTGCCCGCAACGAGCACGTTTGCGCCGTATTCGCGGCAGAGCTTCGCGGTCTCGGCGTTCACGCCGCCATCCACCTCGATCTCGACCTTATCCGCAAGCCCTTTTTCCTCGAGCATTTTTCTTATAACGGCGATCTTCTTCGCCGCTTCGGGTATGAACTTCTGACCGCCGAAGCCGGGGTTCACTGTCATAACGAGGATAAGATCGACCGCTTCAAGCAGATACGAGATCGCCTCGGGCGACGTTTGCGGGTTCAAGGAAATGCCCGCCTTCATGCCGAGCGAGCGGATGAGCTGGATCGTGCGGTGCGCGTGGCGATCGGCCTCGATATGGATGGTGAGGATATCCGCACCCGCGTTTTTGAAGTCCTGCACCCATTTTGCGGGGTTTTCGACCATCAGATGCGCATCGAAAACGAGGTCGGTATGGCTTCGCAGTGCCTTTGTCATCGGCGCGCCGAAGGTGATGTTCGGAACGAATGCGCCGTCCATCACGTCAAGATGAACGTAGTCCGCTCCCCAGTCCTTGAGCGCGTCCACTGCGCTGCCGAGGGCGGCGTAATCGGCTGAAAGTATGCTCGGTGCGATCTTAATCATATCTATGCTTCCTTCTTTCTATCGCCTCATTCACGAGGCGAACGTATCTTTCGTATCGATTTCTATGTATCGGCGCATCTTCGCCGTTCAGATTCTTTTTAACGCAGCAGCCCGGCTCGGTGATATGCAAACAGCCGTTGAAGCGGCAGTTCACTTCCAAACCGCGCAGCTCGGGGTAAAGCAGCCTTATCTCGGCCTCGTCGAGCTCGAGCGTATCGAGAAAGCTGAAGCCGGGCGTGTCGAGCACAGCGCCGCCCGTTTCGGGAAGCGGTATCAGCTCGGTATGCCGCGTGGTGTGCCTGCCGCGCTCGGTCTTTTCACTTAGGCCGCCGACAGCGAGCTTTATGCCCGGGATAAGCGCGTTCAAAAGCGAGGATTTGCCCACGGCGGACTGCCCCGCAAGACATATCACCGCGCCTTGGAGCATTTCTTTCAGCAAGGTCAGCCCCTCCCCCGTTTCGGCGGAAACCGTGAACAACGGATACTCCGTTTTTTTATATTCCGCCTTGAGGTTTTCGATATCCTCGGCTGCCGCTTCATCGCATTTATTGATGATTATGACCGGGTCTATGCTGTATTTTTCGCAGAGGAGCAGGAGCTTGTCTATCAAAAGCAGATCGGGCTGCGGACGGCTTGCCGCGATCACGACGAACAGCCTGTCGATATTGGAAACGGCGGGGCGAATAAGCTCGTTTCTTCGCGGGAGTATGCGCACGAGATAACCCGAAGCCGCCGCTTCGTCCGCCGCGCGCCCGTCCATGCGCGATTGCGAGGAATTGAGCTCGATCTCGACCTCATCGCCTATGAGCGGCGTTACGCCCTGCTTGCGAAACAGCCCGCGCGCCTTGCAGATGCAGCTTGAGCCATCCTGCATGAGCACGGTGTAGAAGCCGCCGATGCCCTTTATGATCCTGCCTTGTTTGAGTTGCTTTTCCAAATCGTTTTCCTGAAATCAGTTCGTATTTCGTGTTATCCGATGCCTTGATGCGGTTTTATGATCACGGTTTTATCTTCACCGCATCCCGATCACGGCTTGGTGAATTCCGCCGAGAGCCGCATGAGCTCGGTTTCGTTTGAGCTGACCACGAGCGTGTGCTTCCCCTCCTCGATATAGCGTGCGCGGAAGGCGATGGTGGCCGCCTCATCCGACTTTTCGAGCCGCTGCTCATAGAGCAGGAATTCGCCGTTTTCCGAGAAGAGGCTGACCCTCAGTTCGCCGCCCGTCTGGCTTGCGGGGATGGAGAACTCCACGTCCGCAGCCGCCTTTGCGCAATCGGGCGAAAGGATCACATCAACGCGGATATTGCCCGGCAGAACGAGCTTGCCGGCCGAAGGAAGCTGCGAAGAAACGAGCAGCTCGCCCACGCCTCCGCCCTTGGTCTTTTCGATGCTGAATACGAAATCCTCAAAGCCGTAGATCCGCAGCACGTCCGCTATCCTGCGCGCGGTCTTGTATTTGCTCAGATCGGGCATCGGCAGAAGGGTGGTCTCCCTTGAGCCGCTTATCTCAAGGGCTATGCTCTCGTCGCCCTTGACGAGCTCCGTGCCCTCCGGTATGGATTGCCACAGCACGTTGCCTTCGGGCGAAACGCTTGCATCGAAGCTTATGGATTCGATGCCTATGCCGTAGGCCTCGAGCAGCAGCGCCAGATCCTCATCGAAGCTCCTTCCGACGAGGTTCGGCATGCTGACCGTTTCGGTGCCGCTTGAGATCCAGACCTCGACCTCCGAGCCGGTGTCAAACGCCGTTCCCGCCGACGGCACCTGCTTACATACGGTGCCGGCGTCGTATTCGGAATCGGTCATGGTGCCGGATATTTTGATCTTGAACTCCCTGTTTTCAAGCAGTTTTTTGGCGCTCTGTGCGCTTCTTCCGAGCACATCCGGAACCTTGGAAAGCTTCTTGTCGTCGTTGCCGTTCCAGATCCGAAGCCACGAGAAGAACATGATCGCGATCAGCGCCAGCGCGAGCCCCGCCGCGCCGAGGATGAGGCCGATCTTGAGCTTGGTGCGGGATTTTCCGTCGTCCTCGAGCTCGCCGTCGTAATGCATTCGCTCCGTCTTTTTAACGTGCGCAAATCTGCCCTTGGGCTGCCTGAAGGTGCGCAGGATATCCCTTTTCATATCGGTTGCGGACTCATAGCGCGCGCTGCGGTCCTTGGCGGTGGCCTTCAGCACCACATCGCTGAGCGAACGGGAGATCCTCGGATCCAGCTCATGGGGCGGGCGTATCGGCTGCTTCATATGCTGCATCGCGATATTCACGGCAAGCTCGCCGTCGAAGGGCGGTTCGCCCGTCAGCATCTCATAGAGCATGATGCCGACCGAGTACAGATCGCTCTTCACGGTGGCCGGCTCGCCGTTCACCTGCTCGGGGGAGATGTACTCCACCGAACCGATTATCTTGCTGCCGTCGAAGGTGTTCGTTACCCTCTGCTTGGATTTTGCAATGCCGAAGTCGGTCAGCTTGATCTCGTTGTCATTGGAGATGAGCACGTTCTGCGGCTTCACGTCCCTGTGGACGTAGCCGTTTTCATGGGCGCATTCGAGCGCATCGAGCACCTTGCAGGCGATGTACGCCGCCTCCTTCGGGCGAAGCTTGCCGCGGCGCTCGAGGTATTCCTTGAGCGTGTAGCCGTCCACAAGCTCCATCACGAGGTAGTTTCTGCCGTCGCACACGCCGAAATCATAGGCGCGCACGATGTTCGGATGATCGAGCGACAGAACTGCGCTGATCTCGCGCTCAAAGCGCCTGATGTATTCCTTGTCCTCGCAATACTCCTTTTTGATGAGCTTGATCGCGACCTCGCGCTGCTCCGCTTCATCGTAGGCGCGATAGACCTCGGCCATTCCGCCGTTTGCTATCTCGCTCTCTATCCTGTATCTTTCGGAAAGCACTCTGCCTATCATGCCGCACCTCCCGTATTCTTCACAAGCACTACGGTGATATTGTCGCTCGAGCCGTTTTCAAGCGCGGTCTCGGTCAGCTCGTCGCAGGAATCAAGCAGGTTTTCATTTGAGGCTATGATGCGCTCCATCTCCTCCTCGGAAACGCTGCCGTGCAGCCCGTCCGAGCAAAGCATCACGATATCCCCGCGCTTCCAGCGCACGGTGCCGATATCCGCGCTTACGAAATGCGTGCATCCGACCGCCCTTGTGAGGATGTTTCGCTGCGGATGCCCCTCCGCCTGACGCCTGGTTATCACGCCGGACTGAACGAGCTCCTCCACGAGCGAATGATCGCTCGAAAGCTGCGTGAGCCTTTCGCCGCTAAAATGATACAGCCTGCTGTCGCCCACGTTTGCAAAGGTGAAGCTTTCGTTTTCGAAATACGCCGCCACGATCGTGGTGCCCATGCCTGCGTATTCTTCATCGGAGCAGGCAAGCTCGAATACGGAGCGGTTTGCATACGAAACGGCATGCTCAAGCAGCTCCCGAGGGGAAAGCGCCTGCTTACCCTCCGAATACTCGAGCATGGCCTCGACCGCCTTGCGGCTTGCGACCTCTCCTGCGCGGTGGCCGCCCATGCCGTCCGCTACTATTGCAAGCTGCATTTCTTTTTCATCAGGCACGTGGAAGAAATCCTGGTTGGTTTTTCTTCTGCCTATATCGGTTCTGTGTGCAAATATCATCAGCAGTTCTCCGTATTGTCGGTTGATCGCGAATCCGCGTTTTTTTCGCTTATGCGCCTGTTTCGAAGCTGGCCGCAGGCGCCCTCGATATCCGTTCCGAGCTCTCGGCGCACCGTGGCGGAGACTCCGCGCTTATTGAGATACCCCTCGAAGGTGTGCGCGTATGCTCTTGTGACGCCGTTCAGCGAGCGCTCCTTGACCGAGTTCAGCGGGATGAGGTTGACGTGGCAGTTTATGCCGCGAAGCCTTGAAGCAAGCTCATGCGCGCATTGCTCGGAGGAATTTATCCCGTCCACCAGCGCATACTCGAAGATGACCCTTCTGCCCGTCGCATCGGCATACGCCTTTGCCGCCGGAAGCAACTCCTCCATGCGCCATTTTGCGTTTATCGGCATCAGCCTGTCCCTGATCTCGTTGTTCGGCGCGTGCAGCGATATGCAGAGCGTGATATGCGGCGCATCGTCGATGAGGCTCATTATCTTCGGCACTATGCCGCAGGTGGAGAGCGAGATATTCCTCGGGCTTATCCTCAGCCCGTCCTCGGCCGTTGCCCTTTTAAGGAAGCGGATCGTGTTTTCGTAGTTGTCGAGCGGCTCGCCGCTGCCCATCATAACGATGTTTGTGACGGTGCGCTTTCTGTCCTCGCCGTGCTCGAAGTTTTTCTCCGTTTCAAGCACCTCCGAGAGCATTTCGCCGGCGGTGAGATCGCGCAACCTGCCGTTCAGGGTCGAAGCGCAGAACGCGCAGCCCATCCTGCAGCCCGCCTGCGTGGAGATGCAGAGCGTGTTGCCGTAGCCATAGCGCATCAAAACGCATTCGACGATGTTGCCGTCCTCGAGCTCATAGAGCATCTTGGCGGTATCGTCCTTTTTTGAATGAAGCGTTTCGATCAGCTTCACGCCGCCGAAGGGCAGCTCCGCAAGCTTTTCGCGCACTCCCTTTGGGATATTGCCCATTTCCTCGGGGCGAACGCCCTTTTTGAGCCAGTCCATTATCTGGGCGGCGCGAAAACGCGGCTGCTTCCACTCGGACAGAAGCGCTTCGAGCTCTTGTTTTTCTATGGATAACAGATCTATCATTTACCTTTACTGTTCGTTTCCGTTTTTATCATTCGGGCTATATAGAAGCCGTCCATGCCGTCGATATTCGGGAAAAGCTGGATGCCGAGCCTGCCCCGTTTTTCTTTAAGCGCCGCATTCCCGCTTCCCGCGTTTTCGTTGAGCTCACCGTTTTCACAGCTTACACCGTGTTCACAGCTTATAAGCCGATCGAGGCTTTCGGGCGCAAAATCGGGGCGTTTTTCAAGGAAGCGCCGAATATTGTCCTCGTTTTCGCGCCGTGATACGGTGCAGGTGGAGTACACGAGCGCGCCTCCCGGCTTTACGAGATCTGCGGCGTTCAGCAGTATTTTGAGCTGGATATCCGCAAGCTCCGCTATGCTCTCATCGGTGCGCCGTATCAGCGCATCGGGCTTGCCGCCGCCCCCGAGCCCCGAGCACGGCACGTCGCAAAGCACCGCGTCGTACCTTTCGCCGTTATCCTCGGCAGAGGATGCATCGCGCGTTTCGCAGGTGCAGTTCGTTACTCCGAGCCTTTTGAGCGCGGCCCGCATCAGCTCGGTGCGGTGCTCATGAAGCTCCCACGCGGTGATGGAGCCGGTGTTCCTCATCAGGCTTGCAAGATACGCGCTCTTGCCGCCGGGCGCGGCGCAGGTATCGAGCACCCGCATTCCCTCGCGCACGCGGCAGGCGCGAACGCTCAGCATCGCGCTCTCGCTCTGCACGGCAAGCTTTCCTTCTTTAAACAGGCTCAGCTCCGCGATATTCACGCCGCCGTCGAGCACGAGCGCGTTTTTATCGTATTTTCCAACGGTATAGGTGATATCGAGCTTATCAAGCTCCGCCTTGAGCGCATCGGCAGAGAACGGATACTGTGCGCGCACTGTCAATTCATGCGCCCTTGACGAGAGCATGTCCTGCGCGAAATCCGCTCCGTAGTCCTCAACGTATTCTCCGGCAAGCCCCTTCGGGATGCCGAAGCGCACACTGAGCCGCTCGGCGGGGTCTTTGGGAAGCGGGAAAAGCCTGTTTTCGGCGTTATCCCGCGCGATCGAGCGAAGCACGCCGTTCACAAAGCCGCAGAGACCAGCCTTGCCGACGGCGCGGGTCAGCTCCGCAGCACCGTTCACTGCGGCATGATCCGGCACCTGCATAAACAGAAGCTCGGTGATGCCGATGCGCAGGATGTTCCTGATGCTTCCATGCACCCGTCCTTTTGCATAGTGCGCTATAAGGTAGTCCGCATACGAAGCGTTTTCAAGCGAAGTGTACACGAGCGCGGTGACGCTCGAAGCAAGCCTCTTCTCCGCGCCGCTCAGCGCCTGCTTGAGCGCAAGGTTTGCAAAAGCGCCGTCCGCAGTTACCTTTTTGAGCACGTCGTATGCAAGCCGCCGGCAGCTTTTGGCGTCCTTATAGCGGCCTTTTCCGTTTTCGGGTGCGGCGCTCATGCCTTTTCGGGCGCGTCGAACACCACGCCGAGCAGCTTTTTGCCGTTCAGCGCGGCCCTGGCGTCCATGCGCTTCGCATTCGGGAACTGCAGCTCCCTTATCTCGATATAGCCGTCGCCCGTTTTGACGACGAGCCCCTTCTTGGAGCTTGCGATAACGCATTCGCCGACAGAGGCGTTTTCGCCTGCCGCCATTGCTTCATCAAGCAGGGGCGAAGCCTCGCTCAGAGGCTTGGTTTTGAATAGCTTTATGCTGTCGCCGCCGCATTTGGCATAGGCGATCGGCGAAGGGTCCAGACCGCGAACGAGGTCGTGTATTCGGTGTGACGGCAGCGAAAAGTCGATCTGCGCCTCGCTCTTTTTGATGGTTTTGCAGTGCGTTGCCTCGTCGCCGTTCTGCGGAGTGCGCGTGAGCGTGCCGTTTTCAAGGGCGGTTATGGTATCCTTCAGAAGCTCCGCGCCGAGCACGGCAAGGCGGGAATACAGCTCGCCATAGGTTTCGTCCTCGCCTATCTCTACCTCTTTATATAACAGTATATCGCCCGTGTCCATGCCGATATCGGTAAGCATGGTGGTGCAGCCCGTGAAGCGCTCTCCCGCGATGATCGCGCTCTGTATCGGAGACGCGCCGCGGTACTTCGGAAGAAGGCTGCCGTGCACGTTTATGCAGCCGTATTTCGGCACCTCGAGATTCGCCTTTGAGAGCAGCTGGCCGAACGCCGCCGTCACCATCAGCTCGGGCGCGAAATCGGAAAGCGCCCTGAGCCCCTCCTCGGAGCGTATCCTTTCGAATTGGTAAACGGGCAGCCCCGCTTCGAGCGCGAAAACCTTGACCTCCGGCATTGCAAGGGCCTTGCCCCTGCCCTTCGGCCTGTCCGGCTGAGTGAAAACCGCTATCTCATGCCCGCTTTCGACGAGCATTTTAAGCGAAGGAACGGCGAATTCGGGCGTTCCCAAGAAAGCTATCCTCATTCTTCCGCGCCCTCTTCGCAGTCCTCTTGCGTTTCCTCGGTGAAGCCCTCGGGCGGCTCCGTCACCTTTTCGAGGTAGACGTGCCCGTCGAGATGATCGTTTTCATGCATGACGCAGCGTGCGTGCAGCCCCTCGCATTCATACTCCATCAGCTCGCCGTCGCGGTTATAGGCTCTGAACACGACCCTGTCGGGGCGCACGACGTAGCCCGAACGGTTCGGGAAGGACAGGCAGCCCTCCATGCCGCCCTGTTCGCCGCTCGTTTCGATTATCTCGGGGTTGATCGCCTCGATCAGCCCGTCGCCGCAGTCCATAACGAAGATGCGGCGCAGTATGCCGATCTGGGGCGCTGCAAGCCCAACGCCCTCCGCCGCGTACATGGTGTCGGCCATGTCGTCGAGCAGGGCGTGCAGTTTTTTATCGAATTTTTCAACGGGCCGCGCGGTTTTGTATAAGCAGCTTGCGTCGTCCTTGAATATGTTTCTTACTGCCATTTCGTTTTTCTCCGATGCTGTTGTTTCTTTTGCGGCCCGATGCATCCGCGCCGCCATACGAACCGGTGCGCTTCGGCATTTGCCGCCAAATATCCACTATAATTATAGCATGAACAGTGGAAGAATGAAAGACCCAAATCGGCTTTGTTTGCGGCGGTTTTTCACTAAGCCTTCACGCATCCCGCACGGCTTTGACGCAGCTTCCTCAGACCCGCGCCGTTTTCCGCCGGCGCTCCCCGCGATCCTGCGCATAAAGCGCGGCGCCTGCGCCGCCGGCAGGCGTTTCGGCACAGCTTGCATCCGCTGCCGTGCCGGGCATTCAGGCGTATTCAAACCGGCCCGCGCTTCGCCCGTCGTTTTCGAGAAAGAGGAATCGGCGCATCCCCTCGGCAACGGCGGTTTCGGCGTTTTCGACCGCACGCACCCGAACACCGCCGCCGAGCTCCGCCTCGAAAAGTTCCGCAAGTCCATGCATTTTCGCGCCGCCGCCGATCAGTGTTACGCCCGTATCGAGGATGTCCGCGCTGGCCTCAGGCGGAAGCAGGCGCATCATGTCCGCAGCAAAGCGCACGATGCATTTTGAACCCTCGAGCGCGGCGGCTCGAACCGGCTCCGCATCCGCGTTGACGGCTCGGGGCAGCCCGTCGAGCGTGGAGCGGCCGTCCACGGCAAAGCCCGGCCTATCGAGATTCCGCTTGATAAGCTCGGCCACGCGCGCACCGATCGCAACGCGATGCTCCGAGGCGAAATAACCGCGTATCGCCCTGTCCGCAAGCTCGCTTCCGAAGCGCTCTCGGCATTCGAAGAGCACGCCGCCGAAGCCGACAGCGGCGCAGGTCACGCTCTGCGCTCCGATATCCACGATCACGCTCACCCGCTCCGAGCCGATATCCACCCCCGCGCCAAGCGCACCCATCAGCGCGCGCTCGAGCACGCGAAAGCCTGCGAAGCCCGCCGAGCACGCCGCTTTCTCGAAAATGCGCACCCGCTGGAGAGGCATCACCCCGGGCAGAGCGAGGAAGAGCTCCGTGCGGCGCGGGCCGGCGCGTCTGCCGCCGTATTTTTGCACAAGCTCCAAAAGAAACGCGCCGAAAAGGCGCAGGCTCGCGCACTCGCCGTTTTTGATCGGATCGAGCTCGAAAACCTCGCCTGCCTTCGCCGTTTCAAGCCGGTTCGCCGCGCCCTTGGTTTTCGCCATGCCCGCGGCGTTTGAGTTTGACGCGCCCGTGCCTCTCGCCGCGCCCGGTGAAAGGCGCGTTCGCTCGAAAAAGCAGCCCGTTTTCAGCGCGAGACCGTTATTCCTCGAGCCCGGATCGATGCCAATGACCGTTTTAAACATAAAAACCTCCGAAATACTCCGTGTATAAAGAGTATTCCGAAGGCAGCACTTTAATAATCGCAGTTTTGCGCGAAAAATTCTCCGAAGCTTGCCGTTCGCGCACTTCTCAGCGAAAATCGCGCGGCAGCACGCCCGCCCGAGCGAGCATCCTGTACGCGGTGGGCAGGGGCAGCCCTATCACGGTGAAATAATTGCCATCCACCTTCTCAACGAACATCCCGAATGGGCCCTGTATGCCGTAGGCGCCCGCCTTGTCCATGGGTTCACCCGAAGCTATGTATTTTTCGATCTCCTCGCGGCTCAGCTTTTCGAACGTTACGCGCGTTACGCTGCACTCGACCTGGCGAAGGCGCTTGGTTATGACCGCAACGCCGGTATATACCTCGTGCGTCCGCCCCGAAAGCTCCGACAGTATGCGAAACGCATCTTTTTCATCCGCAGGCTTGCCAATTATATGCCCGTTGTGATATACTATGGTGTCGGAGCCGAGCACGGCGATATCCTCGCCTGAGGATTCTCCTTCCGGCGGGTTTTCTTCCGCGCCCGAGCAACCGCTCAACCGCTCGAAAACCTCCTCGGCCTTTGCTTGCGCAAGCCTTGAAACGAAGGCTTCGGGATCGGTCTCGGCAATATGCTCGTCCGCAAGCGAGACCTCGATCTCAAAATCATATCCGCACATATCGAGCAGTTCGCGCCTCCGCTGCGACCCGCTTGCAAGAATCAGTTTCATCCTCTTTTTCTCCGTTTTCCGCGCTCATGCCCGGCGCTATGCGCCCCGGCCCGCGCCGCTTTCGAGCGATATCTTATCAACTTGCGCTCGTCAAATCAATAGGATAACAAAAAAATACGAAAAAAATAAAAAAATTTTACTGTTGGGTGGGGCAAAGTGTTGATTTGTGGGGCTAAGTGTGCTATAATGGGCTGCGAGGATAGATTAAGTGGGGCATCAGCCCCGATTTCGCGCGGAAGGAGGGCACGCCATGTTCAAGGGCAACAGTCGGAACACGATCGACGCCAAGGGCAGGATCACCGTGCCCGCCAGATGGCGATCGGATCTTCCGGACAAGCTCGTAGTCATGTTCGGCATAGGCGACAATCCGGAGGATAAGTTTTTGCAGTTCATGACGCCGGCGACCTTCGAAGGCGCATACGGCGCGATCGCAAGCTCTTCCATGACGGACGGCGCGTTTGCAAGGGCAAAGCGCTTCATCCTCTCAAACGCGGAGGATATCACCGTGGACAAGAGCGACCGCATACTCATTCCCCAGCATTTGATCCGATACGCCGAACTGAGTGGAGAAGTGGTTCTTTGCGGCGTCGGCGATCATATCCAGATCTGGAATCCCGAGCGCCTCGACCGTGCAAACGGCGGCTACGGCGTTGCCGACTTCTCAAACGATGCGGCATCCTATGCGGCGAAGTATCCCGATCGGGTCTTCGGCAATGCGAACTGATCCGTCATGGAAAAAACGTACCACATTCCGATCATGCTAAACGAAGCGCTGACGCTGCTTCGGCCCGAACGCGGCGGCATATTTATAGACGGCACGCTCGGCGGCGGCGGCCACAGCGCAGGCATACTCTCCCACCTTCCCGAGGGCAGCAGGCTCTTTGGGATCGACCGCGACGACGAGGCGATCCTCGAGGCCGGAAAACGGCTTGGGGGCGACCCGAAATTTACAGCCGTACACGGTAATTTTTTCGATATGCGCGCTCTTCTCTCCCCCTTTGGGATCAGCGGCGCTGACGGCATAATGCTCGATCTCGGCGTGAGCTCACACCAGCTCGACGACGGGAGCCGCGGCTTCTCCTACATGAACGAGGCAAGGCTCGACATGAGGATGGACAGAAGCCAAAATATAAGTGCGTTTGATGTCGTAAACACCTACCCAACGGCGCGTCTGTATGATATAATAAGGTATTATGGGGAAGAGCGTTACGCCTCCCGCATCGCAGACGCGATCACGAGGGAAAGACAAGCCTCCCCCATCGAGACCACCACGAGACTCAGCGAGATCATCAAGGCGGCAATGCCCGCCGCGGCAAGGCGCGAAAGCCAGCATCCGGCCAAGCGCACCTTCCAGGCGATCCGCATCGAGGTGAACGGCGAGCTTGACGGGCTTGAAAAAGCCATAACCGACGCAGTGGGTTTTCTGAACCCCGGCGGGGTCATCGCCGTGATCACCTTCCATTCGCTCGAGGACCGCGTGGTGAAAAGGGTCTTCAAGACCCTTCATGATCCCTGCACCTGCCCGCCCAGCGCACCTATCTGCACCTGCGGGAAGCAAAGGGAGATCGATATTCTGACAAATAAACCGCTTACAGCAGCGGAGTCGGAGCTTGAGGCCAACCCGCGTTCCCGCAGCGCGAAGCTGCGGGCGGCAAGAAAGCTCGATCGATAAATGCTCATAAATTCTCAGGGGGAAGAATAACATGGCAAAGAATAACGAGATCATCGCAACCGAAAAGGAGCGCGTGTACGCGCCCAGCAACGGTTCGCTTGCATACATTTCCGATTACGCATATCGCACCGCTCAGCTTGCTCCGGCAGGAAAGCCGAGGCAGCAGAGCGCGCAGAACGCCGAAAAACGCAGGAAGGCGGCTCGCAAGGCGAAAACCTTCTCCCTTCGCGAGTTTCTCCGGCAAAACCGGTTCCTTCCGAAGCTCTTTGCGGTCGGCTGCGCAATAGCGGTTGCGGCGGTGGCATTTTTCACGGTGACCCGCTTCGCGGGGATCGCCGCAGTTCAGGCAAATATAAACGAACTGAACGAACGCATCGAAAGCACCTCCGACTCAATCAAAGGGCTTTCCTACACCACCAAACCGGTCGTGAACGCGGCTGAGTTTGCTCAAGAAGTGGGACTCGTTCAGGTTCAGCCGTAAAAACATATTTGCCGCGCCGCCGTTCATTCCGTTTCCGTTAACTATGTTAATGAAAGGAAGTCCGTTCCGAACGAAGGCGCGGAATATGTTTTTGCCCAATGAACATCCATTCCATTCCCGGCGGAAAAAAACAGACCCGCAAAAAAAAGCACAATCGGGCGAAAACTGCCTTCGTACCCGCGGCATCCTTGAAGAGAAGAGTGCCGTGGTTAATTGCATTTCTCGCAGTGGTATTTCTGCTGCTGATCGCGCGAATATTCCACCTTCAGGTATCCTCCCGAGGGTGGTACCTTAAAAAGGCGCAGGGGCAGTGGCGCAGGACCACCGCCATCGCCGCCTCGAGGGGCACGATCGTGGATGCAAACGGCGTTGAGCTTGCCGCGAACATATCGGCGTATAAGATCGTTATCTGGCCGCAGTCGGCCAAGTCCGCCGAAAAGCCACGCATCGCTTCGGAGCTTGCTTCCCTGCTCGGAGTTGACGAGGCGAATCTTATTTCAAGGCTGAACAGCGAGCGCATCAGCGAATACGTGGTCAAGCGCGGGGTCGACAAGGAGACTGCCGACGCGGTGACCGCACTGCAGCTCGGAAGGGGCGTGGGCATCCTGCCCGACGTTAAGCGCTATTACCCCTACCACAGCCTGCTTTCGCAGACGCTCGGCTTCACCACGGTCGACAACGTGGGTCAGAGCGGGCTTGAGCTGACGCTTGACAAATACCTCACCGGCCGTGAAGGCAAATACATCGCCGAGACCGACCGCACCGGCGCTCTGCTGCCGGACAGCGCGATCGAATACATCGAGCCCGAGGACGGCTGCAAGGTGCGTCTGACGGTGGATTCCTATTTTCAGAGCTACCTTGAAAGCGCGCTCGAGGAAGCCGTTTCCGTAAACAACGCTTCCAACGCCCAGGGCATCATCCTCGACGTTACCGACGGCGCGATAAAGGCCATCTCCACCAAGCCCGATCTCGACCTCAACGCCCCTCCGAGGAGCGATCTTGAAAAGCTTGCCGAGCTTTCGAAGAACAGGGTCGTGACCGACGCATACGAGCCCGGCTCCACCTTCAAGATACTCACGCTTGCGGCGGCGCTCGATTCGGGCTCGACCACGCTCTCCTCCAATTTTTACTGCAACGGCGGCTATATCGTCGGCAGTGAACGCATCAAATGCTGGAGGCACGCGGGGCACGGCAGTCAGAACCTCACCGAGGCGACCGAGAACAGCTGCAACGTTTGCTTCATGCAGCTTGCGCTCTCGATGGGCTGCGAAACCTTCTACGACTACCTCTATGCCTTCGGTCTCGGGCAGAGCACCGGCAGCGGGCTTCCCGGCGAGGGCAGCGGAATAGTGACGAACGGCAAGTACGTAAAGGAGAACGATCTTGCGAGGATAGGCTTCGGGCAGAGCATCGCGGTCACTCCGATACAGCTTGCTGCGGCAGTGGCTGCGGCGGTGAACGGCGGCGAGCTCCACACCCCGTACATCGTGGATCAGGTGATCTCCAACGACGGAAAGGTCGTTTACGAGATGGACACCGCGCCCGTGCGCCGCGTTATAAGCGAGGAGACCTCGCTCAAGCTGCGCAAGATCCTTCAATCCGTTGTTGACAACGGCACCGGAAGGAACGCAAAAATCGAGGGCTACGCGGTAGGCGGCAAGACCGGCACCGCGCAGAAATACGATAAATACGGCAGGGTGTCCGTTGGCAGCTATATCTGCTCGTTCATCGGCTTTGCACCCGCGGACGAACCGCGTTATCTCTGCCTCATCCTCGTTGATGAGCCCCATGTGAGCTCCATCTTCGGCAGCACCGTTGCTGCGCCCTACGTGCGCCGGGTGCTTTCGGACGTACTCACGCACGCAAGGATCCCGAAGACCGATTTCAACACCACCACGGTCGAGATCCCGAACCTTGTGGGGCTTGAGATGCAGGAGGCGCTCGACAAGCTTTCCGAGCTTGGACTCTACGGTCTCCACGAAACCGACGAGCACGTTACCGTGCAGGTCCCGGCGGCGGGTCAGCTCGTTCCCTACGGCTCATCCGTGCTGCTTTACACGGGCCGGGAGGGCATGAACGAAGAGCCCGATTCGCCATACATGGTCGAGATGCCGAATCTTATCGGCATGTCCCCCATCCAAGCCTACGACGCACTCAAGGCGCTCGGCCTCAAGATGCAGTCCGAGCCTGCCGATCCCTACGGCGAGGTGTATGCGCAGAGCGTTTACGCCCATCAACAGGTCGAGTTCGGCTCAACGGTGACGGTCTACTTCCGCTCGGATAACCCGATCCTGACCCTCGCGCCGACTGCGGCTCCGACCGAGCAGCCGACGGAAGATCCCACGGAAGCGCCGACGGGCGAGCCCTCTGAAACGGATGCGCCATACGGACCGCCATCCCCCGCTCAGCCTTAGCTCCCTAATTACGAACAAAAACGAAATACCTGCGGCGATCCGCCGCATTACCAAAACGATCCCGCAAACGGGGAAGGAGATAAAAATGCGTATCAGCGCTTTGACCGAAAACATCGACCACAGGCTTATCGGCGATGACACGGATATTTCCGAGATCGCCTACGATTCAAGGAAGGTCAAGCCCGGCAATCTGTTTTGCTGCATCAACGGCACCTATAAGGACGGGCATGAATACGCCGAAGCCGCGGTGAAGGCCGGCGCGGCCGCGCTGCTCGTTGAGAGGGTGCTGCCGTTCGACGTGCCGCAGATCATCGTTAAGAATTCGCGCCTTGCCATGGCCGAGATCGCGGAGAACTTCTTCGATCATCCGCTCATGGGCATCCCCGTGGTCGGCATCACCGGCACGAACGGCAAGACCACCACGACCTACATGGTCAAGGCGATCTGCGAGAAGGCAGGCATGAAGGTGGGCTTGATCGGCACGATAAGGAACCTCATCGGCGATCACATCATCCACACCGAGCTCACCACGCCCGAGAGCGTTGAGCTGCAGCGCGTTTTCCGCATGATGAAGGACGCCGGCGTTGATATCATTATAATGGAAGCAAGCTCGAGCGCGCTCGATCAGGACAGGGTACACGGCATAGAATACGTCGTTGGCGGCTTCACGAACCTCACGCAGGATCATCTGGACTACCACAAGACCTTTGAAAACTATCTTGCCGCCAAGAAGATCATGTTCAAGCGCAGCAAATTTGCCGTCGTGAACGCGGACGACGAGCACAGCGACATGCTTTTGGACGGGCTGAATCTGCCCGCGATGCGCTACGGCGTTCGCACAAACAACGCCGATATACGCGCCGTTAACATCGACATCTGCCCCACGAACATCGAGTTCGACATGATCTGCACCATGGGCATGCAGCATATAACCGTTCCGATCCCCGGCCTGTTCAATGTGTTCAACGCGATGCTCGCGGCGGGCATCTGCATCAAGCTCGGCATCGGGCTTGACGATATCGCCGCGGGACTTGCAAGCGTTGTAAGCGTATCCGGCAGGATGGAGACCCTGCCCACCGACGGTTTCGATTTCTCCGTCATACTCGACTTTGCCCACACCCCCGACGGGCTCGACAACCTGCTCAGCTCTGTGCGCGAGTTCGCAAAGGGCCGCATCATAGCCGTTTTCGGCTGCGGCGGCGACCGTGACAACAGCAAGCGCCCCATCATGGGTGAGATAGCCGGACGCTGCGCGGACCTTTGCGTGGTCACCTCCGACAATCCGCGCACTGAGGACCCGATGCGCATCATCGGGATGGTGCTCGAGGGCGTTGAGCGCACCGGCTGTGATCACGCGGTGATCGAAAACCGCCGCGAGGCGATCAAGTATGCTCTTTCTGTGGCAAAGAAGGACGATATCATCGTGCTTGCCGGCAAGGGGCATGAATACTATCAGGAGATAAACGGCGTTAAGCATCCTTTCGATGAAAAGCTCATCGTGGCGGAGCTGCTTGACGAGATGCGCGAAAGCAAAAGCTGACGATGAAGCGCGGCTCGCTCGCGCCCACGGAAGCAATACTACGTCAGAGAGGTTTACGACTTATGCAAAGGATGATCTTAGCTTTTCTCGAAGCGGCAGTGATAACCATGCCTATCTCCCCCATTTTCATCAAGATGCTCCATAGGCTCAAGTACGGCCAGGTCGAGCGCGAGGAAGGGCCGCACGCCAAATCCGCCAAGGAAGGCACGCCGACGATGGGCGGAATCATGTTCATCATCGGCATCATCGCCGCAGTGCTCATTTCAAGCAAGTACGACATCGCGCTCGAGTATTCCGTGCCCGCCATCCTGATAATGGTCGCCTTCGGGCTCGTGGGATTCCTCGACGACTCCATCAAGGTAAAGGCCAAGCATAATCTAGGACTCAAGGCGTATCAGAAGATAATCGCGCAGTTCCTGCTTTCGCTCATTGTGGCGCTCTATGCATACAAGAGCGAGAATATCGGCTCAAAGCTCTACGATCCGATCATCGGCGAGATCGAGCTCGGCTGGTTCTACATCCCCTTCATCATGTTCACCGTGATCGCCATCGTGAACAGCGCTAACCTTACCGACGGTCTGGACGGGCTGCTCGGCGGCACCTCGCTGATCTATTCGCTGGCGATGGGCGTGCTTTTCCTCTACTTTGCAAAGGCCTTCACCACCGATTTCAGCGCAAGGGAACCCCTTTTCATCGCAAAGAGCGACGGAATGCTCAATATGGGAATCTTCGCCTTCGCGACTGCGGGCGGCTGCCTCGGCTTTTTGAAGAGCAATAGCTACCCTGCGAAGGTATTCATGGGCGACACCGGCTCCATGGCACTGGGCGGCGCAATGAGCGCGATGGTCATTTACAGCCGTTCGCCGTTCCTGTTCCTTTTGATGGGCTGCTGCATCGTTGCCTCGGCGGTGAGCGTGGTGCTCCAGGTTGGCTCCTTCAAGCTCCGCCACGGCAAGCGCATCTTCAAGATGGCGCCCCTGCATCATCATTTCGAATTGCTCGGTCATCCCGAAACCAAGATCGTATCGGGCTATATGATCGTTACCGCAGTTTGCTGTCTCGCCGCACTCGCACTCTTCCTGTGAGCGGCGATACGGCGCATTACCCCCGTTGAAGACCGATCGGGGGAGGAAGTTTGGCCGTGATTCCGGTTGGCGCTTGGCACGGACAAACAACTTGGCAACGCTAAGGTTTTTGAGAGATAAGCATCGGCACATCCCTCAAGGATCTTGGATCCCCGATCGGTTTTTCATAGTATGACTCAACCAACAAGCGCACAATATCGAGGAGGATCCGAAAATGGAAAGAGCCCCCAAGAAAAACGGAAAAACCGCACTGATAGTCGGCATGGCAAAAAGCGGCATCTCCTCAGCGAAGCTGCTTTATAAAAAAGGCTATCGGATCATAATAAACGATCTCAAGAGCGAGCTGCCCGGCCTTGAAGAGGCGCTCAGCGGCATGCGCTATACCGACCGACTTGGCGTTGCGCCCGAAGCGCTGCTTGACGAGGCGGATCTGATGATCCTCTCCCCCGTTATCCCCATATTCAAGCCCTTTGTCAAGAGCGCGATCGGAATGGGTGTTGAGGTCATCGGCGAGATAGAGCTCGGCTACCGTTTCTGCGACCGCAGGACGCGATTTGTTTGCATAGGCGGCACAAACGGCAAAACCACCACCACGGCGCTCACCGGCAAGATCTTCGAGGCGCATCATGCATTGGTCGGCGGAAAGAGCTTCACTCTCGGCAACATCGGCATCCCGATCACCGAGCACGCGCTCGAGACCCGCGCAGGGGACACGGTGGTTGCGGAGACCGCCGCGCTGCAGCTCGAGAGCATCGTTGATTTCCACGCCAACGCCGCAGGACTTCTCAACATCACCGAGGATCACCTCAACCGCTTCGGCAGCATGGAGGCTTATATCGCCGCAAAGATGCGCATGTTTGAGAATCAGACGGCGAAGGACTTCGCCGTGCTCAATGCGGACGATCCGATCGTAGCCGCTGCCGAGACCAAGGCCAAAAAGCTCTTCTTCTCGCGCCTGCACGAGGTCGAAAACGGCGCATTCGTGCGCGGCGGCATGATAGTTTTCAGGATGGACGGCGTTGAAACGGAGCTTATCCCCGCGGATGAGCTCGGCATCATAGGAGCGCACAACCTTGAGAACGCGCTTTGCGCCGTGTGCCTCTCGCTTTCAATGGGCGTTGCCCCCGAAACCGTTTGCGAAGTGCTGCGCTCATTCAAGGGCGTTGAGCACAGGATCGAGTTCACCAGGGAATTCAAGGGCGTTACGTTCTACAACGATTCCAAGGGCACCAACCCCGAATCCACCGTCAAGGCGGTCGAGGCGATGACCAAGCCCACGGTGCTTATCCTCGGCGCCGGCAATTACGATAAAAACAGCGATTACCGCCCCGTTTTCCGCGCCTTCAACGGCAGGATCAAGGCCGTTGTGGTCAACGGCTCGAACACCGAAGCGATCATGAAGGCGGCTGCGGACGAGGGCTTTGAGAGCATCCACGCCTGCCCGGACGATTTCCGCGAGCTGATCTACTCCGCGTTTTCATACGCCGAGCCCGGCGACGCGGTGCTGCTCTCCCCCGCCTGCGCAAGCTGGGGAATGTTCGATAATTTCGAGCAGAGAGGCGACATTTTCAAAAAGATCGTGAATGGAATGAAGGAAGACGCTATCATCTGATCACAAAATGCTGTGCGGCGGAACGGTTCAGTTCCTCCTTCCCGCCGCATAGCATTATTATACGTTATAAAGGCAGGACGGCTTTATGGAAAGCAATGTCACCCCCATAAAATTCAGGAACACAGCGGGCAAACGGCGCCGCGAGACCTTGGCTGAGGGAAAGCAGGGAATGGATTTTCTGCTTTTTTTCGCTGTTTGTGCGGTGGCGCTTTTCGGCATAGTTATGCTATATTCCGCGAGCTATTATAAGGGGCTTTCCGAGTACGGCAACGGCATGAAATTCGTTCGCAGCCAGGCGATCTACCTCGGTATCGGCATCGTGGTCATGTTCGCCGTTTCCCATTTGGACTATCATTTCTATCATCGCCGCTGGATCGTGATAGTCGCCTATCTCGGCGTTCTCGCGCTGCTTGCGCTAACGCTCCTTATCGGCCGCGAGGTGCTCGGCGCAAAGCGCTGGCTCTATATCGGCAGCTTTGGCATGCAGCCCTCTGAGCTTGTGAAATTCATGATCGTGTTCTGCATGTCATACTATATCAGCACGCATCACAAGGAAATGGGCTCGCTCAAGAGCTTTCTCGTGCTCATAGGGATGACGCTGCCTCATATCGCGCTCATCTTCCTGCAGCCCAATATGTCCATGGTAATAATCATCGTGGCGCTGACGGCGGTAATGCTGTTTCTCGGCGGCGCGCGCATGAAGCATCTGCTTTCGGTCGCCGGTATGGGCGCTGTCGGCATCGGTGCGCTCATACTGGTCGCTCCCTACCGACTGAGCAGGATCTGGGCCTGGTGGAATCCCTGGGAGGACACCTCCGGGCGCTCATACCAGGTGGTGCAGTCCATGTACGCCTTTGCAAACGGCGGCTTCATCGGTCAGGGCTTCAACAACAGCAGGCAGAAGCTGCTTTTCCTGCCCGAGATGGAGAACGACTATATCCTCGCGATCATCGCGGAGGAGCTCGGCTTCATAGGCGTGGTGGTGCTGCTTGCGGCGTTCGCATTCATAATCTATCGCGGCATTCGCATCGCGCTTTCCGCGCCGGACCGCTTCGGCTCCCTCATCGCCTTCGGCATCACCTGCGCGCTTGCGCTCCAGGTTTTGGTCAACGTTGGCGTTGTTACCAACAGCATCCCCTCCACGGGCCAGTCCCTACCCTTCATCAGCTCGGGCGGCTCGTCCCTATTGGTTTTCTTCGGAGCGATGGGCATACTGCTGAACGTTTCAAGAAGCATGAAGGTATCCAAGCTGCCCTCATTCAAAAGCGACGGCGAGGAACCCTCGGCAAGGGCGCAGGCTAAGTAAAGCAGCGGGCGAAGCATCGCGCCGATCGGCGGTGGGAAGCGAACGCAAGCTATCATCGAAATCACAAACCAAAAAACACAAGCGAAAAGAGCGAACCGGCCGCATTAGCCGAAAACTGCAGAAACCGAAGTCGGCCGAAAAATCGAAAGCATCGCTCTATGACGGGATAAATGGACAACAGGCAGAACGACGGCAAAAAGAACGGGGACCGCATCCGCAGCGGCATAGACAGAAGGCGTTCGCGCGGCGAACGTCCCCGTCAGCTGCACAAAAAAGGCGGCAGGGATACGCGGTTTCCGACCGAGGATCCCGTGTTCGAGATGGAGAGCGCACAAAGCGCAGCCGATGCTTCCGCTTCGCCCGCCGGCGCTGGCGAAAAAGCGGGCGCTACCGATGCAAGGTCAAGATCCGCCCGAGATAAGGGCAAGCAGCGCGGGAAAAAGAAGCGCAAGGAGCTCGATACGGGCTTTGCGCATGAGGCGCGCGGGATCAGCCACGAAAGGCGCAGGCGCAAGCAGAATCTGCGCGACCTGCTCAAGGTGCTCTCCGTTGTGTTCGCCATACTCTTCATCATCGCCGCTATCTCGCTCTTCCGCCGATTCACGATCGTTAAAACTATCTCCGTCACGGGCTCGAAGCAGTACGGCTCGGAGCAGCTCGTCAGCCTTTCCGGGCTCAGCACGGGCAAGAGCTTCTTTTCCTATAAGCAGGCCGAGCTGAGCGCCGCCGTGGACTCCGTTTACGGCGTTCGCACCAAGAGCGTGCGCAAGGTGTTTCCAAACAGGATAGAGATCGCCGTTGAGGACGTTGCGGCGCGCGCGGCGATCATGGGCGTGAACGGACGCTGCACCATCATCAGCGCGGACGGATACGTTTTGAGCGTTGGCAGCGAAAAGCCCGAGGGCTTGCTCGAGGTGCGCGGCCTCTCCGGCTTCAGCTTTGCTCCGGGCACCTATATCAACAGGACCGAGCGCAGCATTCGCACCGTTGGTGCTATTGAGCTTATCGCCGCCATCGACGCGAGCGACATCGCCGAAAAGGCGCTCTACATCGATCTTTCCGGCAGCGCGTACACCGTGCTCGGGCTCGAAAACAACTATCGCGTTGTGCTCGGCGCAGTCACCACAGCGTCCGAATGCCTGTACGCTGCGGGCGAGGCCTACCGCCGCTTCCTTCCCGTTTATCCGGAGGGCGGCACGATAAACGTGTTCAACGGCTCGAGCATCGTGGATTTCACGCCGAACAAGCGCTGAGTGGCGCGACCGGCAGCCGATGCCGCATCAAGCCCGCGAAATCCCGCCTGCGCCGCATGAACCGGCGCAATAAAAACCGAAAAAATCTTTTTGTTTTCCCCATGATTTGGTATTGCGCCAAATATCGGGACTATGGTATAATGAATCCGCGTATATGCTTGCGCATACTTTGCTTTTTCAGCGAAAATGCGCCTGTTCGCTCCCCCGCCATCCACGGCGGCGCGGCCAGCGAACTGCATCTGCGCACGATCCTCAAACGGAAGTTTACTTACTGATGAAACGCAGCTTCGTGATCGACGTCGGCTCGAGCAAGGTCTCCTTTCTGGATGCCTCTGCTGAGGGCGGGGCGCTTATTATAAACAGCTTCGATACACGCCCCTATGCGGGCTACTCCATCGGGAAACTGCCCGATGCCGAGGCTGTTTTGGAGGCGGTGGACGAGCTGCTTTCCAAGGCGTACTCCCGATCCGTTCTGCGCTCGCACAGCATCTGCATAGGCGTGCCCGCGCCGTTCATTCTGAGCGCGGTCACCTCCCGCGAGGTGCACACGCCATCCGGCAGAGTCTGCGACTCCGATCTTGAGCTGCTGCTCGACAGAGGCGAGAACATCGAGCCTCCCGAGGGCTACACTCTGATGCACACCACGCCCTTCGACTATGCAGTGAACGCGCTTCCCTGCGGGGGCGGTTCGCCGCTCGGGCTCAAATCAAAGCGGCTCAGCGCAAAGTTTTGCCACGCCTTCGTTTGCGGCGAATTTGTTTCGCTCCTTACGGACGCGGTGGAGTCCGCGGGCTGGAGCGTTGGAAACTTCATCTCCTCGCCCATGGCCTGCGCGTCGTTCACCATTCCGCTGAACGCAAGGCTCGGCGGCGCGGTGCTGATCGATTGCGGCGGCACCCACTGCGACGTTTCCGCGATCCGCGGCAACGCAGTGGTCCGCACGGAATCCTTCGGTATAGGCGGAACGCATTTTGCAAAGGATATCGCATACGGCTTCGAGCTTCCCATGCAGGAGGCCGAGGAGTTGAAGCGCGGCTACCGCTTTGGCGGCGATGCTGCTTTGGCGGCGGCGAAGGATTTAAACGCGGACGATCTTCGGCTCATCGTTGAATCGCGCGCCGAGGAATTTGCGGACAGGCTCCGCGAAGCGCTCGACGCGGTTTCATCGGAGATTCCGGCCGGCTCCCCCGTTCATCTCGTAGGCGGCGGCGTTTCCGGCATGAGCGGCTGCATCGAGTATCTTTCCGAGAAAACGGGAAGGAGCATCATCGCAGGCGCTCCCCGTGCGGGCAGGCTGAACGGCATTCGCCACTCCCCCACCCTCGCGCTCGCGCATTTCATGCTTTACGATGGCGGCATGCCCGAAAAAAGCGCGCTCTCGGCGCGATCGACCGACCGCATCTTCAGCGGCGTGAAGGAATTTTTCAGCGTAAGCGCCTTCTCTCGCAAGCATAAGATCTAAAACTATTTTCGAATACTCAAGGAGGTATTGGATACTATGGCATTTGAAATCGAACTCGACAACGACCGCGGCAATGTTGCCCAGCTCAAGGTCGTCGGCGTCGGCGGCGCGGGCGGCAACGCCGTCAACCGCATGGTTGACTTCGGCGTTCGCGGCGTGGAATTTATCGCCGTCAACACCGACAAGCAGGCGCTGAATACCTCCAACGCCGACGTGCGCATCCAGATCGGTGAGAAGGTCACCAAGGGTCTCGGCGCGGGCTCCAAGCCCGAGGTCGGCAAAGCGGCGGCCGAGGAGAGCATCCAGGATATCGAAGAGGCGCTTCGCGGCGCGGACCTTGTTTTCGTTACCGCCGGCATGGGCGGCGGCACCGGCACCGGCGCTGCTCCCATCGTTGCGAAGAAAGCCAAGGATCTCGGCATCCTCACCGTTGGCGTTGTGACCAAGCCCTTCAACTTCGAGGGCCGTCCCCGCATGAAGAACGCGATCGACGGTATCCGCGAGCTTCGCGACGTTGTGGACACGCTGATCGTGATCCCCAACCAGAGGCTTCTCGCCATCGTCGGCAAGGCGCCCGTTGAGGAAGCGCTGCGCACCGCGGACGACGTGCTCCGTCAGGGCGTTCAGGGCATCAGCGACATCATCACCAATCCCACCATGATCAACAGCGACTTTGCGGACGTGCGCACCATCCTTGCCGAAAAAGGCATGGCGCATATGGGCATCGGAACCGCGACCGGCGACGATCGCTGCGCTGAGGCTGCGCGTCAGGCGGTTGCAAGCCCCCTGCTTGAGACCACAATCGACGGCGCAAAGGGCGTCCTCATCAATATCGTGGGCGACAGCTCGCTCAGCATGCTCGAGATCGACGAAGCCGTTTCCCTCGTTCAGGAGGCGGCCGATCCCGATGCGAGCATCATCTTCTCCATGGGCACCGACGACAGCCTCTCCGACACCGTTCGCGTTACCGTTATCGCGACCGGCTTCGAGTGGCCCGACGAGTTCAACGAGGTGGGTCATCACGTGAACAACCGCGTTTCCGGCATGATCCGCGGCGGCGAGACCGTTCGCCGTGACGTGCGCGACATGCGCGACGAGCGCCCCTCCGGCCTCGGCATGCGCGGCGAGAACCCCGCTCATTCCAGGGGCATTCGCGGCAGCGAGTATCCCGAGGAGCCCGCACGCCCCGCAAGGAGCGAGCGTGACAGGGGCGATCGCTACGACGGCGACAGGCAGTATTCCTCCCCGCTCGGCGGAAGGCGCGCCGAGGAGGAGCAGGCCGGCGCGAACCAGGGCAGGCGCATCAGCGACGAGCGCCGCGGTCTCGGTGAGGACAGGCGTGCTTCGGACGAGCGCCGCAGCCCCGATCAGAGCGATCGCGGCGGGCTCGAGATCCCCGCTTTCCTGCGCAGGAACAGGAACAACAAAAACTGAGCATTGATAGAATCTGCGGAGCGGCGCCTGCCGCTCCGTTTTAGTAGGGCGAGCGATATGCTGCGGACACCTGCGGCACCGGCGGTTACTTGTGATACCAACGGACACCTGCGGCATCAACGGACACCTGCGGGGCCTGCTGACCGCGCAAAAGCAATACTAAACGATAAGGAGCGGCAAAGCGCCGGATCGGCATGAGCGAATTCATACACGACAACCAATCCATCTTTTACGAGCTTGTGAACCCAAGCAAATTCGGTGCGCGAACGCCGATACTTATGCTGCACGGCAACGGCGAGGACATGGAGATATTTGAAAGCGTGCTTCGTCCGCTGCTCAATATCAAGAGCTTCGTGCTGATGGATTCGAGGCTGCACGGCAGATCGCATCCGCTTGAAAATGGCAGCCGAAGCCTCAACTATGAGGCGATCGCATCGGATGCGCTCGCGCTGATGGAGCATCTTGGGATAACGGAATACGACGTTATCGGCTATTCGGACGGCGGGATAGCGGCGCTTATGATGGCGATGCGCTCGATAAGGCTGCGCAGAGTGATGACGATCGGCGCAAACACGGACCCGAGCGGGCTGACGCCGAAGGCAAGGCGCATAATGACCGCCGATCACAAAAAGGCGCTTGCGGAGGGCGACGAGCTTGCGGCGGAGCTCACGCGCCTGATGCTCGAGGAGCCGCATATCACCGAAGCTCAGCTCGCCTCGATCATCAGCGAGGTAACGGTGGTCATAGGCAGCCGCGACAGCTTCATTTCAAGGCAGCACTCCGAGCATATCGCAAACATGATCCCGCGCGCTTCGCATATCACGATCGAGGGCGCGGGGCACGGCATACCGGAGACGCACGCGCGTGAGCTTGCCGATCTTATCCGAAACATTTTCTGAGATCGCGCGCGAAACGAATCATAAATCTTCAAAAATCCGCATAATTTTGAAAAAACAATCAACCGTATGCGGCCCGCCTGCGTTATATAGTCAGAAGAGGAGCAATGAGGAGCTTCCGATTCATGTATTTCCTTCCTGTTTTACTGTTGACAAAAGACCGCCCTTCGGCGGTCTTTTGTCGTATCGGAGCGTATTTCACTCATTACAGATATTTACCGATATTTCCGCAATTCGCGGATACTTACTGATATTTGCTGATACTTACAGTTATTTGCGGATATTTACTGATATTTGCGGATACTTACTGATATTTGCGAACGTTTCCGCTCTGGGTCCTTTCGCTGTTCTTTGCGTCCTCCTTGAGGATGCGCTCCACACGGCGGCGCTTTCTTGCGTCGATGATTCCGTAGGCAAGCGCCATTGAGCCGAGGTAAACGCCCCACAGCACGGTGTACCACCAGCCAAGGTCCTCGGCGAATGCGATGAGCAGATAGATCGGGAAGAAGCACAGCGCTATGCCGAGCACCCAAAGCAGGGAATGCAGGGTCGCATTTATCGAGAAGATCTTGCCCTTCGTTTTTTCGTTTTCATTCATATTGCTCCTTATGCGGCGACCGGAACGCCTGTCTTTGAAGTCTTTCAGCTTTTTAAGCATCGGATGGAAATAGTAGAATTCGTCTCCGAGCAACTCCTTCTCTTTGCGGAGTATCGACGGAATGCGGATACCGATATTCACGCCCGCAAGCACGAGCAGGTAGCCGCATAGCGCAACGATGAACATCGGCCCTTCGATGGTGAAGATATACGGAGTGATGATCACTATGCCAATGACCATCGGAATTGCGACCAAGATCGTTTGCAGAACAGGTGTTCCCGCCTTTATCTTGCGCATTTTAACGATGCCATAGCCGGTGTTTACGAAGAACGCTTTGCGCTCGGCCTTCGGCATGATCGCCTTTGTCGCAATGCGCAGCGCCCTTTGCTCCCTGCGCTCCTTGAGCTTTTTAAGCCTCGGATGTGAGCTGTAAAACGCTTCCTCGCCAAAGATGAACTTCTCTTTGCGCCAAACTTCCGGCATACAGACGGCGATATAGACGCACACGAGCAGAGCGAAGAATGCCGCCCACATGATCGAGAACCACCAACCGAGCGCTTGCGCATTGATCGTTATCAAGGTTGGGATGATACCCGTGGCTACCGTTGCAAACCCCAATTCCAATGTGATCAGAACGGGTCTTTTGACCTTTATCTTGCGCATTTTAACGACGCCATAGCCGGTGTTTACGAAGAACGCTTTGCGCTCGGCCTTCGGCGCATAATCCCAATCGGGAGAGATGCCGAAGAAGGAGAGGAAGGCCGCCTTGCGCTCCTCGAAGCGGTTCAGGCTCGGAAACAGCTCCGTGAGCGCCTGCTTGCCCAACTCACGCTTGAGCGCAGAAGCCTGCCTGCTCAATACGATAAATGCAAATACAGCGCAAATTGAAGCGATATAGAGCACTGAAAGCAGGATGAACGGCAGCCCCTGCAGGCTGCTGGAATTCATGAGAAGCAGCACAGGAGGTGAGCCGAGAAGCAGGATGGAAAAAGCAAGCAGGAGCGCCGAAGCTGCCGGATGAACAGCGCCGAGCTTTGCTCTTTTTACGGCAGAAGCGTTTGCGATGGTTTCTGTCATAAGACCGCCTTTCCGCGCAGCCGAGGCCGCACAATTGAGATGTTTCATTATATCATATCATATTTTTTATGTCAACGTCCATTCCAATTTCTTGACCGCCACTCGGAGAAAAATGGCGCAAATGCGGCGATTTTATGAAAGAAAATGGATTTGCCAAAAAGCGTCAACCGAAGCAACCGAACCTCCGTTATATAGTCGGAAGAGGTTGACGAGAGTTTCCTTTTCATGTATTTCCTTCCTGTTTTACTGTGGCAAGAGGCCGCCTGCGAGGCGGTCTTTTGCTTTTTGGCGCATTCTGAGCAAGCATCTGCTTTATTATCTGTATCAAGCTATGATCCATGCTGCTGTTTCGTTCGGATCCGTGCAGCGCAAAAGCCGCCGGCCAGAGGCCGGCGGCTTTGTGGATGGAGGTTATTGGGCGGAAGCTTAGTCCGCCCGGGTCGGCGATCAGTGGGAGGCGAAGAGCAGATCCGCAGCAGCGGGAATGTTCTTGCAGAGCTCTGCGCCGTTTGCCTGCGGGGAGTCATATTCGATGAAACAGTCCTGGATGGGTCCACCGAACACGGTGATGCCATCGCCAAGTCCTATTTCCAGCGGAGCCGTAACGTCGGCTGCGACGTCGCAAGCGGTCGTGATGAGGCTAAGCTTCAGATCCTCTGCGAGGATCGCCGGCTTAACGTAGTGTTTCTTCATTGTGAGTTCCTCCGGTTATAATCAGTCGATGAGAGCCGCGCGCATGATGCTCAGCGTATCGAGCATGTCGACAGAGGCATTCTCGTCGAGGTCGCCGCAGAACAGACCGTAGTTGTTGAGCTGCGTGCCGCCGATAGCGTGACGCATGGTGGCGATAGCATCGATCATGTCGATGGTCTGGTCGCCGTTAACGTCGCCCATGATGCCGCAGACGCTCGCCATAGCGATCTGGTAGCTAGCGGGGTCCATGGTGAGCTGAGCCTCGGTGAGAGCGGGACGGGCGCCGCTCTTGTCGACCAGCTTAACGTTGGTCAGAGAGAGGATCGCGGCATCGTCATCAGATTCGCACTCAATTATAACAAGATTCTTCTTGTAAGTCAAGGGCTGGTAGGTTTCTCCGGTCTCGGGATCGGTGTACGGAGCGATGAGGCCGTTGTCGAACACAAGCGCATCGTTCAGCGAGTAGTACATCTCGGTGGAGGACTTGATCACGATGGGATCCATGATGTGCATTGCGCCGCGCTCGACTTCGCCTGCTGCATCCTCATAGAGACCGTAGACGGTTACCTTGAGCTTAACGTCGCTGTCGCCGGTCTTATACGGGACCTTGGCTGCGATGTGCAGGCTCTCCCTGAAGTTGATGTTCTCAAGAACGAAGGAGAATGCGTTGCCGTTGCGCAGGTACATCTCGTAGTTCGGACCGAACTTCTGGTACTGAGCGAGGGTGTAGCCGCCCTGGTCATTCTCAACGAGAACCGGATCGCCGGAGCCCTGGATGTGCATGAAGTCGATGAAGATACCGCCGGTGGTGCCGGTTGCAGGGATATCATCCTCGGTGAGGATCTCGGAGATCTGCTGATACAGACCCTGCTTCTCGGTCTTGAGGTACCTTGCGTGATGCTCGTTGGTCGCGGGGTGATAAACACGGACAGCGTCAAGAGTCATCGTCATCGCGGGGTAGCTGTACTCGGCCTTGGTGGCAGCGGGGATGAACTCGGGATCGCTCTCGGCAGCATACTCAAGGGTGAATACGCCTTCGAGACCGGGGATGGTGATGCCGCCCTTGGTGGGCTGGAGGGGTACGAAGAAGGGCAGGTAGCAAGCGGAGATGCGAACCTTATAGGTGCCCTTCGCAGGCATTTCAACGCGCATTACGGGGATCTGGTAGAGATTACCGGTTGCGTCGTTCTGATCGACCAACTGGTCGCCGTCACTGCCGTGAGCACCGAAGTAGCGGGTGTCAACAAGGTTGGTCTGAACGAGGTTGTTGCTCATGTCGTAGACCTGGACCGCGAAGAAGCCGCTGGTCGCTGTGGTCTTGGAGAAGAGCTCGAAGGCTTCGCCGGTGAAGGTGAACTCGGCGGTAGGCCAGCTCTTTTCCTTGGCAACTACCTTATCGTAGTAATCCTTATCCAGAGTGACCTGCATCGCACTGCCGTTGGAGTAGCCATAGGCATCGTAGGCGGTGTGGCCGTCGAGCTGGGTGCCGGTGTGACCGTTGTCGTAAGCATCGTCATAGCCGTAGACGTGCTGCAGGTCGCCGGTGGAATGGTGCTGATAGCGGTCTTCCACGTTGTAGTTGGCGTCGCCGTCGGCGGACCACTGGCCAAGCTCAGCGGTGCTGCCATTGCCATCTGCGAACTTGAGGAAGTCCTCAGCCTCGTAGTAGACGTTGGTTGCGGGAACGAAGATCAGCTTGCACCATGCGTAGCTGCCTTCCGAGATCTCGATCAGCGCCGCGAGGGTGAACTCACGAACGGAGATCTCCTTGGGCTCGAAGTAACCGAAGCAGGCGTGCTTGTCGACCTCGGGGTGGCCGGTGGGATTCGTCCACTCGTACTTGTCGACATTGCCGTCCCCGTCCTCGTCGATGGGGGTCCAACGGGAATCTTTGGGAGTGCCTTCGCCGTTGAAGTAGGTAACGAGACCAACCTCGAACTCTTCGTTCGCGATGGATTCGTTGGTGTAGGTAATGCGGTCCATAGCGGCATTCCTGCCTTCTGCACCGTTATAGGGATAGGTGTAGTGGTATGCGTTCTGCTCCCTGTACATGAAGTCCAGCGCAAGAACGTGGGAGATATCGCCCATGCCCAAGCTGTACTCGGTGCCGTGACCGAAGAAGTCGAGCAGATCGTCGTTCCTCTGGCGGAGACCGAAGTCATAAACCTGCTGGATCTCGCGGATCTGGACGGTGGGCTTGGGGAATATGAGCTTCTGCTCGGTCACGGTGTCGTTGGTGCGGAGCTTGCCTACCATGGGAGCGTTGTTTTCGTTGGTCTTGTAGATACCGCAGACGCCGCGCTCCTCTTCGCCGTAGGGGGTGATCCTGTCGCCGATGGGCAGGCCGTTACCGACCGCGTCGCCATTGGCGAGGAGCTTCTCGATTTCGACCACGAGCCTGTAGCCGTGGGCTTTGCCGCTGCCGTCAACATAGCAGCCGTTCTTCTCAAGATCGAAGCCGGTGACGTTCACCTTGAGACCCCAGGTATCGTTCACGCCGGCAAGGGGGCCGGTGTAGACGGTTTCGCCGCGGTCATAGGTATCTACGGCAACGGTGAGAGCGTTGATCATAGCGCGCTCTTCGTCGGTGATGTCGTCGTCGTCGAGGGTCAGGCGGGTGTAGGTGCCGTCGTCATTGTACCTCTCGATGTAGGGCTTCACATTATCTCCGGAGTAGGTTGCGGGATCAACGTGGAAGTCGAAGCCGAGGGTATCGGATACGAAGGTATCGGGATCGTCCTTCGGGGTGGAACCGTTGTACTGAGCGGTCAGGGTGGCGGTGTAGGTGCCGTCCGCGGTCAGCTTTGCGGTCTTATCGAGGGAGTAGGAGCGGTGGTTGCTGTTCTCGGCGCGGAGAACGAGTGCGCCGTCCTTCTTGCCGTTTTCGATCTTGTAGTCGCGGTCGAACTCGACCCAGATGCGGCCGTCTTCATCGCCGTTGTTTGCCCAAACGGTCTCATCGTAGCTGCCCTCGAGAGCGAAGTACCTGAGCATATTGCCCTCGGAATCGAGGAAGGGAAGCTCTTCCCTGGGATTGAAGCTCTTGATGACGAGGGTCCAGTTCTCACTCTTCTCGAGCGTGTAGGTGTTTACTTTCTTATGGTCGCCATCTTCTCTATACTGATAGACGGTGAAGGTTACGGAATCCTGCTCGGGCACAACTTGTTCGCCGTTAATATCCCAGGTCTTGGTGATAACGAGACGGGAGTAGTTCTGCCTGTTGTAACGCTTAACGGTCACGTTGCCGTTCTCGTCAACGCTGCGGCTGTGGCCGGAGATATCCTCGGCCCATGAGGGGTTATCGAAGGTCTCAACGATATCCCAAGCGATGACGTTGCCCTCGCTGTCGTACTTGGGCAGGTTGGGGAAGGTGTGGTTCGCCCAGTTGTGTGCGCCCTTGTTCTTGATAACGGGGTCGCCGTAGGGCTGGCCGTTTACGTAGAGCTGAAGCGTGATACTGGAAGGAATAGCGTTGAGGGTGTCGTCCCAGAGGTGATCAGCCTCGGCAAATTCATCGTTCTCATGTTCGACATTCGGATCATCGACGTGGCCGATAATGCCGAGCTTGTCGATCCAAGTCTTAACGAAGCTTACGTCAACGAATTCCTGCTCCTTGGTGTTGGTGATGGTGGTTTTGTTGGTGCTGGCGTTAAGAGCATACTCGGTGGAGAAGCCTTCGGTAACGGTCTCGCCGTCCACCGCAAATGCGGTCTCAACGATCTCGTAATCGGCCTCGGCTGCAACGCCGTTGTCGTTTACATAGTACTTGGGCAGCTTGGTCCAGGTCTTGGTCCAGTTATTGCCCGCGTTGAGCTCAACGCTCTCAACTGCGGTGCCGTTCTTCCTGAGCTCCACGGTTGCGGAGGTTGCGGTATAGGTAAGGCCATTGGGCTTGTTCTCGTCCGCCCAGGACTTATCAACGGTCCTGTCAACGACGTCGGCAAGCGCCTTGAAGGTGATGGTCACGTTGCCTTCGTTGTCAACGGTGATCTCGGTGTAGCTCGGAAGCTCGAGCCAACCATACTGCTCGGGATGATACCTGCTGTCGTGGTCAGTGCCGGGAGAGGCGTACTGCGCGGTGTAGGTGCCGGCGTCAAGGGGCTCCCCGTATGTCACGCTCCAGTCGTTCTCTCTCCAAGCGCGGATGGGTTCGCCAACGGGCTGGCCGTCCTTGTAGAGCTGCACCCAAGCGGGTCTGCTGGGGTAGGTGTTGGTGCCGCCGATGTAGTTATCGGGAGTGGTGGTCTTGCCGGTGAGGTTGCCGTTTTCGTCAACGCCGGTGTACCACTCCTGAACGAAGGTAACATTGATCTTCTTCTTGGTGTTGGTCAGGGTGAGCGAAAGGTTGCTGTCGGTGAAGGACTGCGGCGCGGGAGCGATCGAAGTCCAGCCGGCGGGAACGTTAAGCTCCTTAACGCTGTACTGATACAGGTTGCCGTTTGCATCGTACTTGGGAAGCTTGATCCAGGTGCCGGTCCAGCGGTTGCCCTCGTTGAGATCCTTGGTGGGACGGCCCATCTTAACGCCGTTCTGATACAGATCGACCTGTACGTTGGTGCCGGCATCGGGAGTGCCGCCGACCCAGTTCTTGGTGATGGTGATATCGAACTCCTCGTTGGTCTTGGTGTTGGTGATGGTGTAATTAAGGCCGCTGTTGGTAACGGTGCTCGCCCAGCCGTTGGGAACGTTGGATTCCTTAACGGTGTACTGATAGAGATTACCGTTGTTATCGTACTTGGGAAGATTTACCCAGGTGCCGGTCCAGTTGGTGCTCTGGTTGAGGTCCTTGGTGGGTCTGCCCATCTTAGCGCCGTTCTGATAGAGGTCGGCCTTTACGGTGACGCCTGACGGGGCAGAAACGGGGTTGCCGTTCATGTCCTTCCAGACCTTGTTAACGGTGATATCGATAAACTCGTTGTTCTTGGTGTTGGTGAAGACGAGAACGCCGTTAGCATCCGCGATGGGGTTAGTGTCCTTATTCCAGCCATTGGTTGCGCCGGTCTCGACCACGGTGTAGGCGTAGGTCTTGGGGGTGATTTTGTCCGACTCCCACTGGATGCCGCTGAGGTTGGTGATGCCGTCGCCGCCGAGGATGTACTTGGGCAGCTTGGGCCAGGTGTGCGCCGTCTTATCCTTATTAAGGGTAACGACATCGCCGTAGTCATTGCCGTTCTGCTTGAGCCTGAAGGTCGCTTCCGCATCGGTGGGAACGGTGGTGGAGCCGGTGATATTGTTCTTCCAGTTCTTGCGGATGCCGACCTCGGTGCGGTTATAGAGGAAGCGGCCGGTGATGGTAACGTTGCCGTTTGCATCGGTCTCGGTGGTGGTCTTGCCGGGGAGGTAGACCCACTCATCGTTAAGGTCACTTACGCCGATGGAGTAATCGCCGCCCCTGGTCTGGTTTTGCCACTCGGTGCGCCAGGGGGTGTTGTCGCTCTCGCCGAGGGGAGTGGTGCCGACGGTGGAGTCGCCGTTGTTAAGGGTGACCTTGAGGAAGTTCTCAAGGGCTGCGCCCGAAATCTGATGGGGCGCGTAGGTGCGGCCGGTAAGGGAACCGTCGGTGCCGACGCCCTCGTAGAACTCGCCCTGGAAGGTGACCTTTATCGGGGTTACTGCGGGGGCCTGAACCTTGAAAACGCCCTTGTAGCCGTATTTCTCGCCGTTGGGACCGACGATATCGCTGCCGGCGGGGTTGTTTCGGCCTACCTCATGAACGGGCATGGAGTAGGAGATCTTGTTTGCATTGGGAACGGTTTCGACGCCCTTTGCGATGCTCAGGATCTTGTCAACGATCATGCGAACATAGCTGCCGCTGCCATAGCCGGAGGCTGAGGTGCTGCCGTTGTACATCTTTACACGGGTGATCTCGCGGCGGGCAACGGTATTGCCGGTGTACTCGACCTGCTCGCTCATCTCGCGCTGGGTGGGCAAGTTGACTCCTCCAACGGAAACGTTGGTGTCGCCGCAGGTGATCGCATAGATGGCGCACTGAACCAGCGCGGGAAGCAGATAATCCTCGAAGAGCTCCATGTCACGGGTGGAGGGGTTCTGCTTGTCGTCGTTCCAAACGGCCTCGTACCAGTGGCCGTAGCTCTCTTTGTGGGTTATAACCTGCTTTACGCCGATGTACTCTACGATGTTCTCATTGGAATAGGGGCTGGAAACGTTCACCTGGATGGCGCAGCCGTTGGAGCTGCCGCTGCTGCGGGTCCAGGAGTACTCGGCCATCATCTTGGGGTAGATGGTATCCTTGAAGTATTTGACGATCGCCTGGTAGGGGCCATTCACGTCGCTGCTCTTGGTGCCGACGTAGATGACCTTCTCAATGAAGTTCCACGGACTGCTGCCGGCGGGGAAATAGGTGCCGGTATCCAGCCACCAGTTCTTGTTGGGGCCGTAGTTTTCCTGGTAAATGAAGCCGCGGAAATTGCTTTCATCGGTCACGAAGAAGCTTTCGCCTTCCGGTTCGCAGTACTCAACGATTTTACCGCCTGTTATGCCCTGGAATGCGCCGGGGTTCTTGTACTGATTCTGAGCAAGCCATACCCTGGTGGTTTTAGACCTTGCGGGGATCGCGGAGCTGGCTTCAACGCCATCATACCACAGACCGATGTAGGTATTGCTCGAAGCGCCGTCGGAATAGAATTCGGCGCCCTGGTTGCCCGGACGATCCTTGAGCTTCCATTCGCTGAAACTTACCTGCTGGGTGATGACGCGATGACCGATGCCGTCTCCTGACTTGGTGGGCTCGGACTTCGCGGGCTCCTCGTTTACGATCTCGGCCTTAGCAACGCTGAAGCCGCGAAGGGAGACGAGGGTGCCAAAAACCATGAGCACGGCGAGGAAGCCGGCGATGGCTTTGGTGATGAGCGAGTTCTTGTTCATAAGATAACCTCCATAAAAATAGATTTAACCACGGCAGCGGGTCGCTATCCCGTTTGTCGCGGTCTGTGACACACGGCATGGAACCGCCCTGCCGTGCATACCTTTAACACTGCATATTTTAATCATTATCTAACAAAAGTCAATGCTTTTTGAGGCGTTTCAAATAATATATTTTTAATTTCGTAATATCCAGAATGCGCAACAAAATTTTGCTGATTTAGCAAAATGCCTTTGCTGCAGAAGCAAAAATTTCATGCAAAAATTGCAATGTTACATTTCGCCATTCACAAATAATATGCGTTTGACAACCCTCTAATATGACATTTCAGATGCGAAAATCGACCCCCTTTCCCCCGCCGAGCCGAGTTTTCGGCCCGCGTTATGCGCCAAGGCGCAAAATTGACGATTTTCGGCAGTTTGAGCGGCGAAAAGTTATCCATTGCAAACTTCCCCGAGCGGGCTTGACGGACCGGCGCGAAGGCATGCGGTGCAAGGGAGCAGGCGCAAAGAAAGACCGCCCGAAGCGGGGCGGCCTTATGCGGTATGAAGGATGTGTGATACCTATCGAAGCGCGATCAGCGGACCTTGAGGCCGCTCTGCATCTCGCTCATGGTGGTGAGTGGGGAAAGATGCACGTCCCCCGCGTCGCTGGCGCAGAGGATCATGCCGTGGCTCTCGATGCCCGCCATCACCTTGGGCGCGAGGTTTGCGACCACGACAACGGTTTTGCCGATCAAATCGTCCGTTCCAAACCAATTCTTTATGCCTGAAAGCACGGTGCGCTGTTCGCCGCCGAGATCAAGGGTGAATTTGAGAAGCTTTTTTGACTTCGGCACTTCCTCGCAGGCAACGACCTTCGCAAGGCGCAGATCGAGCTTTGCAAAATCATCGTAGCCGATCTCGGGCAGCTTTTCCTCCGCTTGCTCCGCCTGCACGGGGGCGGGTTTGGCTTCGGGCTTTTCCGCCTTGGGTTCCGCCTTTTCCTCCGCTTTTTCCTCTGCCTTGGGCAGCAGGGCTTCGAGATATTCGAGCTCCTTCTTTATATCTATGCGCGGGAACAGCGCATCGCCCTTGACGACCTTGGTGCCGGCGGGCAGAAGTCCGAACTCGGTGATAGAGTCGAAGCTCGTCAAACGCTCATCCGTGATGCCGAGCTGAGCGAAGATCTTCGGTGAGGTGCGCGTCAGGAAGGGCCGGAGAGCCACGCCAACTATCCTCATGCACTCGGCGAGGTTGTAGAGCACGGTGCCGAGGCGATCCTTATTGGCCTCGTCCTTTGCGAGCACCCAGGGCGCGGTGATGTCGATGTACTTATTGCAGAGCCTGATCAGCTTGAATATCTCGCCGAGCGCCTCGTTCGGATGAACGGCGTTCATCGCGTCCTCGACCTTCCCCGCAAGCGCCTTGGCAGCGGGCAGGATCGTGTCGTCCTCCTCGGGAACATAGACCTTGGCTTCGGGTACTTCGCCGCCGAAGTATTTTTCGATCATCGCAACGGTGCGCGAAAGCAGGTTGCCGAGGTCGTTTGCAAGGTCGCTGTTTATGCGGGTGATAAGTATCTCGTTGTTGAAATTGCCGTCCGTTCCGAACTGGAATTCGGAGAGCAGGAAATAGCGGATAGCATCCACGCCGTAGCGCTCCACGAGCTTAACGGGATCGACCACGTTGCCGAAGGATTTGGCCATCCTCTTGCCGTCCAGCACGAGCCAGCCGTGGCCGTAGACCTGCTTGGGAAGCGGGATATCCAGCGCCATCAGCATGATGGGCCAAACGATGGTATGGAATCTGATTATCTCCTTGCCCACGATATGCACGCTTGCAGGCCAGAACTTTCTGTACAGCTCGTCGTTATCGGAGAGATAGCCGAGCTTGGAGAGATAGTTGAGAACTGCATCGAACCAAACGTAGATTACGTGCTTCTCGTCGAAATCGACGGGAACGCCCCATTTGAAGGTGCTTCTGGATACGCAAAGATCCTCAAGACCGGGAAGCAGGAAGTTATTGAGCATCTCCTTCGCCCTCGAGGGGGGCTGGATGAAGTCGGGGTGCTCGTTTATGTATTCTATGAGGCGTGGCGCGTACTTAGAAACGTTCAGGAAGTAGCTCTCCTCCTGCACCTCCTCAACGGGCCTGCCGCAGTCCGGGCAAACGCCGCCGGATTCCTTTAGCTGGGTATCCGTCCAGAAGCTTTCGCAGGGGGTGCAGTACATTCCCTTATAGCTGCTCTTATAGATATCGCCCTTTTCGTAGAGCTTTTTAAAAACCTTCTGCACGCAGGCGATATGATAGTCGTCCGTGGTGCGAACGAAGCCGTCGTGCGAAATGTCCATCAGCTCCCAAAGGGAATGGAAGCCCTTGACGATATCGTCCACGAACTGTTGCGGCGTTACGCCCGCTTCCTCGGCCTTGCGCTCGATCTTCTGGCCGTGCTCGTCCGCACCGGTGAGGAAATAGACCTCGTGGCCGGTCAGACGCTTGTAACGCGCAAGCGCATCGGAATTGACGGTGCAGTAGGTGTGCCCGATATGCAGATTCGCGCTCGGGTAGTAGATGGGCGTGGTTACGTAATACGGTGCTTTCTTGTTTTCCATTTTCTTTACCTTTTCCTTTGCCTATGCAAGTATTTTCTTTTTTCGGCTTGGGCGGCTGATTCGGCGCCTGCGAGCAGCGAATGAAGAATCAATTATGAAGAAATCCCCTTGGGATTTCAACCTCCACTATTCACTATTCATTATTCACTATTCACTAAAGAAAGAAACAGCCCCCGCATCCGAACGGACACAGGGGCGCTTTAACAAAACGCGGTACCACCCTATTTCCCCGCGAAAAACGCGGGCTTCATTGAGCGCTGTAACGTGCGCACACGCCGAGGCTGAAGCGGAAGCAGTTCACCCCGGGGGCTCGGGAGCCATGTTCAAGCCCTTTCCGCTTCGCCTTGCACCGACCGGCGTATCTCTTGCGGGAGCTTTCGATCGAATCTCCCTCGCGGTGGAAGAGCCCTACTCTTTCCTTCACAGCCCGTATTGAATTATACCACGATATTTTATTACTATTGCGCGAAATTGTCAAGCATTAACCCGGCGAAGAAACCTTTTTCGTGAAAAAGTTGCCAAAAAGCGCTAAAAGGAGTATAATAAAGTGTTGGAAAGTGCGCCCCGGGCATTCCGAGGCGCTTCAATATTCTATTCCGCTTCCGCACGGAGGCAAAAAGGGGTCAGCATGACTAATTCCGCAAACAAGGAAACGAAAAAAACCATCACCGGCAAGGTGCATTTTATCGGCATCGGCGGCTGCTCGATGAACGGGCTTGCTCAGATACTGCGCGAGCGCGGCTATGAGGTGCAGGGCTCGGACCGCAGCACCTCCCCCTTCACCGAGAGGCTGACGGAGCTCGGCGTTCCCGTTTTCATCGGGCACGACGCAAAGAACGTTGAGGGCTGCGGCACGGTCGTCTATTCGGCCGCCATCCCCGCGGATAACCCCGAGCGCGTGCACGCGCGCGAGCTTGGCATACCCGAGATCGAGCGCAGCGAGGCGCTTGGCCTCATCAGCGAGAAATACGCCGAGGTAATCGGCATCGCGGGCTGCCACGGCAAGACCACCATCACCTCCATGCTGGCGCTGATCTCCGAGATCGCGGCTTCAAATGCCACTGTGCACGTGGGCGGCATGGTGGATTTTCTCGGCGGCGGCATCCGCATCGGGTCGGACGAGCTTTTCATCACCGAGGCCTGCGAATACGTTGAGAGCTTTTTGACGCTGCATCCCACGGTGGTGCTGATCAACAATATCGACAACGACCATCTTGACTATTTCAAAACCTTCGATAATATCGTGAACGCCTTCCGCAAATTCATCAGGCTCATGCCCGAAAACGGATTGCTTATCGGCTGCAGCGACGACGAGCACGTGCGCGCGCTCATCGCGGAGTTCGGCTCCATGCGCACGATCACCTACGGGCTTGACAAGGCGTTCTCCCCCGACTATTACCCCGAGAATATCGAATACAGCGAGCTCGGCTGCCCCTCATTCGACCTTATGCGCCGCGGCGAAAAGCTCGGCAGGATCGAGCTGAACGTTCCCGGAAGGCACAATATGCTCAACGCAGTTGCCGCCGCGACCGTTGCGCTTTCGCACGGCGTTGAGTTTGAGGATATCGCCCGCGCACTGCCGGAGTTTCATTCGGTGCAGCGCCGTTTCGAGTTCTACGGCGAGAGGAACGGCGTTAAGGTTTTCCATGACTATGCGCACCATCCCTCGGAGATCCGCGCCGCGATGGACAGCGCCGTGCGCACCTGCCGCGGCGGGCGCGTGTTCGTGGTGTTCCAGTGCAACAGCTACACCCGCGCAAAGACGCTGTTTCTTAAAGAGATGAACTGCTTCGGCGACGCGTATGAGGTGCTCGTGCCGGATATCTACCCCGGCAGGGAGACGGACGACGGCAGCGTTCACTCAAGGGATATGGTGGATGCGATCAACCGCGAATCGCACAACGCCAAGTACATCGCCACCTTCGAGGAGATAAACGAATATCTCAAAGAGAACGCGCGCGAGGGCGACCTCGTGCTGACGCTCGGCAGCGGCGACGTTTACAAGCAGAGCAGGCTGTTCGTCAAGTAACAGCGGAAAACCCGGATACAGCAAAAGCTGCCGAGAAGCATCGGCAGCTTTATTCGTTGTTTTCGCGACCCGCGTTATGATCGCTTTGATCGCAAGCTTCGCTTTAGCGGAGCGGAGAGCGGCCGATCACTCGGGCAGGCCGCCCTTTTTATCGATGATATGGCGCTTTATCGCCTCGAAGGTCTCATCGGAGATGACGTGCTCGATCTTGCAGGCATCGTCCGCAGCGACCTCCGCCGAGATGCCGAGCCCAATGAAGAGCGAGGTCAGCACCCTGTGCCGCTCGTAGGTCTTTTCGGCGGAAGCGCGCCCCTTCTCGGTCAGCGTGATCGCGCCGAGGCTGTCTATGACGATGAAGCCGTTTTCCTTCAAAATGCGCATCGCGCGGCTGATGCTGGGCTTGGAATAGCCCATCTCATCGGCGATATCTATGCTGCGCACCCTTTCCTTCTTTTCCGATAATCTGAGGATCGTTTCAAGGTACATTTCGCCCGATTCCTGAAGATTCATTCTGTCGCCTCCTTTTGTGGATATGATAGCATTTTTCAGCGCGTTTGTAAACAGTGCCGGGCTTGACGCGCCGTTTTTTCACGTTACGGCTCGTATTCCGCCGTCAGAACAGTGGTTCCGTCCATCCCATCGCCGAGATGCACGCGCATGCAGCCGTATTTTACGCCCTGCGCGGTGAAGCAGCCTTCGATATCCGCAAGGATGCTCTCATGCTCCGCAAGCTCCGGATTCAGCGCACGGATGCAGTGCGCAAGGGCGCTGCGGGTTTCGATCGCTCCGAGCCTGTCGCTCACGGTTTTCGGGATGCAGAACGAGATATAGCGCACCACGCCGCTCTCGTCCATCGCGCCGCAGATGACCACTCCCCTGCTGTCCCTCATATCGAAGAGGATGCCCGGATTGATGCTCACAAAATTCACGCTGCCGCCGTACTCCGCAGTGTAGCCGGCGATGTACTCGCCGAGCTTCACGGTCTCGCCGCCCTCGCTGCCACGGCAGAGCTCGATAAGCTCCTCGGAATCGAGGAAGGCGGTGTTTATCGCGCGAAAAGCGCGAATGGCATTTTGAAAGCTGCTGCGGTTCATCAGGCTGATGCCCTCGTTATACAGACCGATCATCGCATCCACGTTCGCAACATATGCTTCGGAGCGCTGATAGCCCCCAAGCTGCATGAACGCGGCGCGCGATCTTATGTATTCGCCCGCTTCATAAAGCGCGACCGCGCTCTCATAATCCGCCTTGAGCGAATCTATGCGCGCAAGATAATCGGCACTGTTCAGGTAATCCTTTATGCCGAGAAACGCCGAATAAGCCGAATTGTAATCGCCTTTTTCAAACGCGGCAACGCCCTGAAGATAGAGCGACTCATACTGCGCGATGCCGTCGAGATACTGCTTCGCGTCCTCGTATAAGCTGCCGTCGAGCCGGCAGCACTCGGCAAACGCCTGCTTTGCCGCGTCCATATCGAGCGCTTCGTAGGCGGCCGCCCCGCGATCGAAGGCCCTCTGCGCCGCCTCGCGGTCCCCTCCCGCGCAGGAGGAGGCAAGCAGCAGCGCGGCGAGCGCGGCAAGGGTGAGGGTGCATGCACGCCGAGCCCGGCCGCACGCCGAACCGCGCTTCAAGCGGTATTCCGTTTTTTTCTTCTGCTTCATCAGGCAAACAGCTCCTTGCCGTTCGTTTATTCGCATATTAGCCGTGCATGCGCGGCAAAACGCACGCACGGCATATATTCCATGGCGATCGCGCCGGTTTTCAGCGCTTGATGCCGATAACTACCTTCTCGCCGTTGAGGTCCCATTCCTTGACAACGCCCTCGGGTTCTCCGAAGCGCAGCGTTGTGGAGAGGGTGGCGGCGCAGATCTCGCCCGAATGCTTATCGAGCGGTGCAAGCAGGCTTTCGCCGCAGGAAACTGTCAGCTCGATCTTATCCGTGACCTCGAAATCCGCCTCCTTGCGCATGGTCTGCACCTTGCTGATCAGCTCGCGCACGTAGCCCTCCTCGATCAGCTCCTCGGTGAGAAGCGTGTTGAGAACGACGGTAACGCCGTTGTCGCCTGCTGTTGCAAAGCCCTCCTTCTTGACGGTGTCCACAAGCACGTCCTCGGGAAGGAGCGATACCTGCACGCCGTCGAGCTCGAACTCATAGGGCTTGCCCGCTGCGTGCGCGGCAACGACGAGGTTGCCGACGCCTTCCTGCAAAAGATGCACGTTTATCTTCGGAAGCACCTTGCCGTAGCGCGGTCCGAGCGTTTTGAGCTGAGGCTTGACGCGGTAGCTGATGAACTCGGAAGCGTCCTTAACGTAGCTTACCTTTTTAACGTTCAATTCGCCCGCGATGATATTCGTGTACATCTCTGGGAGCTCGTCCACGCCCTGCACGAACATTTCGGAGAGGGGCTGACGATTCTTGATATTTGCAAGGCTCCGTGCGGCTCTGCCGAGCGTTACAACGCGCAGTATGTCGTCCATGCTCCTTTCAAGCTCCGCATCGATGAAGCTTTCATCGCATACGGGGAAGCTGCAAAGATGCACGCTCTCGGGCGCGGAAATGTCGACGGTGCGCACGATGTTCTGATAGATCTGCTCCGCCATGAACGGGGTGAACGGCGCGGTGAGCCTTGAGAGCGTTTCAAGCGCGGTGTAGAGCGTCATGTACGCGGCCTCCTTATCGGGCGTCATGACCTTGCCCCAGTACCTTTCGCGGCCCTGGCGGACGTACCAATTCGAAAGATCGTCCACAAAGCGGTTGAGCTCGCGGCCCGCCTCGGTTATCTTGAGCTTTTCAAGATCGGTATCCACGGTCTTAACAAGCGTGTTGAGCCTCGAGAGCAGCCATTTATCCATAACGGAGAGGTTTTCCCTGTTGAGGCTGTGCTTGGTGGGGTCGAACTCGTCGATATCCGCATAGAGGATGTAGAACGCATAGGTGTTCCAGAGCGTGCCCATATACTTGCGCTGCTGCTCGCTGACGGCGTCGCCCGAGAACCTGCTGGGCAGCCAGGGGCTCGACGCTGTGTAGAAATACCAGCGCACGGCGTCCGCGCCCTGCTTGGTGAGCACGTCCGCAGGAGCGACGACGTTGCCAACGTGCTTGCTCATCTTCTTGCCGTCCTTATCGCAAACGAGACCGAGCACGATGCAGTTTTTGAACGCGGGCTTATCAAAGAGGATCGTGGAGAGCGCGGAGAGCGTATAGAACCAGCCGCGGGTCTGATCGACCGCCTCGCTGATATAATCAGCGGGGAATCTGCGCTCGAATTCCTCTTTATTTTCAAAGGGATAATGCCACTGGGCAAACGGCATGGAGCCGCTGTCGAACCAGCAGTCGATGACCACGGGCTCGCGGCGCATGGTGCCGCCGCATTTCTCGCATTTGAAGGTGATCGGATCGAGCATCGGCTTATGCAGCTCGATATCCTCGGGTACCTCGGGAGCGTATTTTCTCAGCTCCTCGCGGCTGCCCATGACGTGGTAATGGCCGCAGTCGCACATCCAAACCGGAAGCGGAGTGCCCCAATACCTTTCGCGGCTGATGCCCCAGTCGATGACGTTTTCGAGGAAGTTGCCCATCCTACCCTCGCCGATGGACTCGGGGATCCAGTTGATCTTGCGGTTGTTTTCGACCATCCTGCCCTTAACGGCGGTGGTCTTAACGAACCAGCTCTCCCTCGCGTAGTAGATAAGCGGAGTGTCGCAGCGCCAGCAGAAGGGGTAGCTATGCTCATAAGGAAGCTCCTTGAGCAGCTTGCCGTGCTCGCGCAGATCCTCGATGATGGGCTTATCCGCCTTCTTAACGAAGATGCCGTCCCACGGGGTGCCGCCGGCGAGCCTGCCGCGCGCATCCACGAGCTGAACGAACGGAAGCTCCCACTCACGGCCGACCTTTGCGTCGTCCTCACCGAAGGCGGGCGCGATATGAACGATGCCCGCGCCGTCCGTCAAGGTAACGTAAGGATCGGATACGATGCGCCAGCCCTTTTTGCCCCTATGGTTCACGGGGAAATCGAAGAGGGGCTCGTACTCAAGACCGACGAGCTCGGAGCCCTTCAAGCAGGCAAGCTCGGTGGTCTCCTCGCCGAGAACGCTTTCAACGAGCGCCTTTGCGAGCACGAACTTTCTTTCATCCTTCTTAACTATAACGTAATCCTCATCCGCATTGACGCAGAGAGCGACGTTCGAGGGGAGCGTCCAGGGAGTGGTCGTCCACGCGATAAGCTCCTCGCTGCCGTCGAAGGCGGGGTGCTCGGCGTCGGGCTTGACGGGGAAGGTGACGAAGATGGAAACTTCCTTTACGTCCTTATAGCCCTGCGCGACCTCGTGGCTCGAGAGCGCGGTGCCGCAGCGCGGGCAGTAGGGAACGATCTTATGGCCCTTGTAGAGAAGGCCCTTTTCATCGATGGTTTTGAGCGCCCACCAGACGGACTCGATATAGTCGTCGTGATAGGTGACGTAGGGATTTTCCATATCCGCCCAGTACGCCACCTCGTCGCTCATCTCTTCCCATTCGCCCTTGTATTTCCACACGGACTCCTTGCATTTTTCGATGAACGGAAGCACGCCGTAGCCCTCGATCTGCTCCTTGCCGTCGAGCCCAAGCGCCTTTTCGACCTCGAGCTCAACGGGCAGGCCGTGGGTATCCCAGCCCGCCTTGCGGAGCACGTCGAAGCCCTTCATCGTGCGGTAGCGCGGGATGATGTCCTTCATCGCGCGGGTCAGAACGTGGCCTATATGCGGGCGGCCGTTCGCGGTCGGCGGGCCGTCGTAGAAGGTGTAGGGCGGCTTGCCCTCGCTCTGCTTCACGGATTTCTCGAAGATGCCGTTCTGCTTCCAGAATTCCAGTATTTCCTTCTCTCTCGGCACGAAGTCGAGAGAAGTAGAAACCTTTTTGTACACTTTGTTTATCCTCCAATGAAAATAATTCTGTTTATTGCAAGAAATCCCGGAGGGATTTCATCCTCAACTATTCACTATTAACTATTCATTATTCACTATTCACTAAAAAAATAAAGCCCGCCCCTTCTCGGGGCGATCTTGACCGCGGTACCACCCGAATTCAGAGGAAGCAAGAGCGAAAATGCGCAGCCTTCCTCTGCACTCAATGCCCGTAACGGAGGCAGCCGCCGCTCACTACGCATCCGGAGCGCATCCGAACTTCACAAGCGGAGCATACGGGTGATAACTGCGCACGCACGCTGCCGCCTTGCACCTTCCGGCGGCTCTCTTGAAGCCGAAGCACTGCGCGTCCTGTCCCGATCACAGCAAGTATGGATGCCGTGGCGCGAAAAGCACAGCCTGCGGCATTATCATTATTATATTGCAAATGCGGGGCTTTGTCAATAATTATTGACAACGGGGGCGCTATTATCTATAATGCGCATATAAACGGCTTGCGTGAGCGCGGCGCTTTGCTTTCCCGCCGCACTGCGTTCTGGCGCCGACGCGCAAAAGCCCGATGAGACCCGAGCCTATGAGGTTTGATACGATGGAATTTCCAAGCCCTGCCGCTGCTGCATGCATGATGAATAGCGAGCTTGACCCCGCCATGACGGAGGCGCTGCTTTCGCGCGCGCCCATGAGCGCGGATATCTCCGCCAGCATGGGCTATATTCGCGGCGGCTCCGTGCTCGTTACTGGCGCGGGCGGCTCCGTTGGAAGCGAGCTCTGCCGAAGGATAGCCGAATTCGAGCCGAAAGTGCTCATCGCTTTCGACATCGCGGAAAACGGCGTTTACGAGCTGAAAGCCGAGCTTGAGCGGCGTTTCCCGAGCCTCAAGCTTGCGGTGCGCATCGGCTCCGTTCGCGACGAAGCGAGGCTTGATTCCGTTTTCGCCGAGTTCCGTCCGGACTGCGTTTTCCATGCCGCCGCGCACAAGCACGTTCCGCTGATGGAGGAGGCGCCCGGCGAGGCTGTTAAGAACAACGTTTTCGGAACGCTGAACACGGCGCGCGCCGCAGACAGATACGCCGCGAAGCTGATGCTTCTTATCAGCACCGATAAGGCCGTTGCTCCAACGGGCGTCATGGGCGCGAGCAAGCGGCTTTGCGAGATGATCGTGCGGATGATGCTTCGCCGCTCGAACACCGTTTTTGCTTCTGTGCGCTTCGGCAACCTGCTCTGCTCGAACGGCTCCGTCGTGCCGCTTTTTATGAAGCAGATCGCTCTCGGCGGCCCCGTCACCGTTACCCACCCCGAGGTAAGCAGATACTTTATGACGGTGCCGGAGGCGGCGACGCTGGTGCTGCTCGCGGGCGCATACGCGAGGGGCGGCGAGGTGTTCGTGCTCGACATGGGCGAGCCGGTGCGCATAGACGCGCTTGCAAGAAGGCTGATCCTGCTCGGCGGTCTCACGCCCGAAAAGGACGTTTCCATAGTTTACACGGGTCTCAGAGCCGGCGAGAAGCTGTGCGAGGAGCTATTCAACGCGGACGAGCGCATCGAGAGGACCGAAAACGAGTTTATCCGCGTTGCCCGTTCGAAGGACGTGAACGAACGCGAGCTCATGCAGGGACTGGAGCGCCTGCGGGAGCTTGCGGATCGGGAGCCGAGCCTTGTTCGCGAGGAGCTAATGCGCCTCACAGAAGCACGATAGGTGCGAGAGCGTTTTTCACAGGACCGATTGAGGTGTGAGCATGTTGAACTTTACCGATAACGCAGCCGAATATGCCCACGGGCGCGAAAAAGCGGGCGCGGAGAAGCGCCGGGCTGTTCCCTCATGGCTCGTGAAGGCTGCGGCAGTGCTTTTCATCATCGCGGCGCCTTTTATCGCAGCCGCGCTGTTATCCATGCTTTCGAACAAGGAGCCCGAGGTCGCGAGATATTCGCTTTCGAGCGCGAAGCTCGTTTCCCCTGTTCGCATCGTTATGATAAGCGATCTTCACCGAAATGAGCTCGATGAGGACAACCAAAAGCTTATCGACATGACCGCGCTCGAATCGCCCGATCTGATTTTCGTGAACGGCGACATGCTCGAGCCCGACTACACCGAGCGGGAGGAGGCCGCCTTCAAAAGCCTGCTCGAGCGGCTGAACGGGATCGCGCCGACCTTCTTCTCTGCGGGCAACCATGATTATCCCGCCTACTTTTACCTGTACGAGCTTGCGGAAAACGAGTTGCTTCGCGGGCTTGAGCTTTCCCCGCTCGTAAGGCGGCTCGAGAGCACCGGAGCACGCTTTCTCGAGCGCAGTTATGCGGATATCGAGATCAACTCAAACGCGCTGCGCATCGGCGGGCTGTATGCCTTCACATATAAAAACGAGGTCTACACCGAAAAGCAGTTTGAGGCGATCGGCAGCTTTCTGAGCGAATTCACCGACGGCGAGCGCTTCAGCATCCTTCTTTCCCACCGCCCCGAGGGCTTTGAATACAGCGACGAGGCGGATATAGGCGGGATCGACCTTGTTTTGAGCGGACATACGCATAACGGCGTTGTCGCGCTGCCGTTCGGGCTCGGCGCGCTGTGGTCCATGGGGCGCTCCTTCCCCGAGTTCGACCGAGGGAGCTTCAGCGTGAACGGCACCGAGCTGATAATCGGCGCAGGTCTCGACGGCTACAAGGGCTTTATCCCGAGGGTATTCAATCCGCCGGAGATAGTTACGGTGGAGCTGCTTCCAAAAGCGCCGTAAGGGCGTGTCCGCATAAGGAGATACAGGTTTTCAGCCGAGTATAACACTTTTTCTAATGCAAACGCTCCGGGAATACCGTTCGTATTCCCGGAGCTCATTCTTTTTCAAGATTTCGGCTGAAAACCGCGCAGCGCCTAAAAAGAGCAGATTTTCGTGTCAGACGAGGCGAAAAGCGGAGAAAGACTCGGAGTGGTCTTTCGAGCATTTTCAACGAAGTATGGCGCGAAAAGATGCCTTTTGAGGCTGTTTATCCTTATGCGGATGCGCCCAAAT